>CADAKY010000012.1 GCA_902788575.1 uncultured bacterium
CCGTGTCTCAGTCCCATTGTGGCTGATCATCCTCTCAAACCAGCTACTGATCGTCGCCTTGGTGGTCCATTACACCGCCAACTAGCTAATCAGATGCAGACTCATCCCAGAGCACCGGAGTTTTCACGAATAGCATCTCAGCTACGCGCATATGGGGTATTAATAGTCGTTTCCAACTGCTATCCCCCACTCTAGGGCAGATTCTCTACACATTACTCACCCGTCCGCCACTTTCCACTCACCGAAGTGAGCTTCTCGTTCGACTTGCATGTATGAAGCACGCCGCCAGCGTTCGTCCTGAGCCAGGATCAAACTCTCCATTGTCAGAAAAGTTATGTTTCCTCTAACCTCACATGAGGCTAGCTCAAACTACGTTGTGTTGTCCGTTCATTCTTTTTTGAATTAACAAGTTTTTGTTTCGTCTAATTTAATCGTCGATTAAATTTCACTATCCTATTGTCAAGGTTCAAGCGTGAGCGACTTGCGTCACTCTCTGAATTTTGAACTTTATTTTGCTATTTATCAAAGTTTAAAATTTCGGGTTTTAATTCGTGCTGATTCTCGAATACTTCATACTTCCTCGAGATGTACCTTAAATATTGGGGACCTCGGTCTGTGCTTCAGACTAGTCTGTTACTACCACTTGCTTTTTAGACCAACCTGTCAGTCATCCTTCTGCACCCTTGGTACTTATCTGCACCGGCGGTTTCCTCACCGACAAATTCTATATTATTACATCAATTTTTAATGTCAACACCTTATTTCATTTTCTTTTTTACAAAACTTAAAATAAAAATCAAGAAATTTTATCTATATCGGCACTATTATTTGAAAGCTGCTCTATAAGTTTTTTTGCTGTTTTTTGGTTATTAATAGTAGCGTTGCCGCCAATACATCCGCCTTCACAGCACATAACTTCTATCAGGTTGCATCCGCCTTCACATTTGCCTTCTTTTGCAAACTTTTTGAGCTGTCTTATACTGTCTTTATTTAAGCCGTTTATTACAAGAGGTTTAACCGCACTGTCATCTTTTAATGATGCCTTAACCGATTCTGCTACTCCGCCTGTAAAACCGAAATTGCGAGCCTGTTTTGAGCTTTCCTTTACATATTTTGATTCTTCGCATTCAAGAATTTCTATTTTTCTTGCAACAAACAATGCACCAAGCTCTTCATAGTTCATTACATAATCCACATTCGGATTGTCAAAACTTTCCGCACGTTTTGCAACACAAGGACTTACAAAAACAGTAACCGCATCCGGGAATTCTTTTTTCACAATCTCTGCCGTATAATAAAGCGGTGTCTTTGTTTCTGAAACATAAGGCTTAATTTCCGGCAAATGTTTTTTAATCAATTGATTATAACCTGCACAGCAAGAAGTTGTCATAAATGATTTCAAGTTCTCTTCAACTTTTTCACCTTCAACATTTTCACCGTAACCGCCTTCATTCATCCAGTCAAGCCACTCGCTGGCTTTTTTGTTTACGCCTTCCATTCTTTCGGTAAACTCTTTTGCCTCATTATTTGCAGTTATATCCGCACCTTGAGCAACTTCATATACATCATCAAAACCGGATTTTATGATCGCAGTTTTAAGCTGATAAATATTTCCGGGAAACTGTCCCGCAATAGATGGCGCAATCATTGCAATAACCTTCTTTTCAGATTTTATTGCTTTCAATATATCAATAATTTGACTTTTTTCATGAACTGCACCAAACGGGCATGCCGCAGTACATCTTCCGCAATTGATACACTTGTCATAATCTATACTTGCGAATCCTGTTTCATCCTTCTTAATAGCGCCAACAGGACATGAATCTTCACAAGGTACTGAAATTTTTACAATAGCTTTATAAGGACAAGCATTCACGCACATCTGGCATTTTTTACATTTTGAATCATCTATAACAGATTTACCGTTTACGATTGAAACAGCGCCAAATTTGCATGAAGATAAGCATGGTCTTGCAATACATCCCTGACACAAGTCTGTAACAAAGATTCTGTTTGTAGCACAGCCTTTACACGCAGCCTGCAATACAGTAAGATTC
This sequence comes from uncultured bacterium, assembly GCA_902788575.1. Lineage (GTDB taxonomy): Bacteria > Cyanobacteriota > Vampirovibrionia > Gastranaerophilales > Gastranaerophilaceae > CAG-196. Next base: position 2,058 of record CADAKY010000012.1, read on the forward strand.
TTATCATCAATTTTTTCGCGTTCTAATGCTCGTTTTGCATACTTTGCAAGAGAAACCGTTTCATCATCTTCTTCTATAGGAAATCCCAAGCCTGCAATTGTTCTGTCTTTAATAATTGCACGTTCTTTGTATACGCAGCATCTATATGGAACTTCCATTCCTTTCGGACGCATGTCGTAAGGGATTAACCTTGTTTGCTCTTCAAAATCATCTGAGAAAAACGCTTTTATAATTCTGACTAAAATTTCTTTTTTTAAGTGTATTGCTTGTCCCGGGTTATTCATTACTATTTTATTCCTAACTTTTTATCTATTGCATCTAAAACTTTTTCGACTGTAGCTTCTGTAACCACATCCTCATCTATTTTAACATAAGGAGCTTTAGAATACTCCCAATTAATTGAACAAAGTCCCAAACAATTGCTGCCGCTGACTTCTACCTTATCGCCATACTTTCTCGGAATAATATCGTTCAATTCCTGAAGATTGCTTCCGCCCATTACAAAACAGGTTGTTCCTAAACATACTTTTACTGAAATTTTTTCCATACTAATAAACTCCTTTATATAAATTGTACCTCAACTTTTTTTAAATATTTTTCTTCTAAAACATTTGCTATTTGTTTTATGATATTTTTTCTTATTTCTATTTCAATTGGCAAATTCGGGTCATAATGAGCTTTGTTCATCTGCGCACCTACTAAAAAATGAATAACATCACTGTCAAGCATAAAGTCCATAAGTGTTTTAGCGGCATTATTTTCCGTTTTACCGGATTCAAGATACTCTAACGTTTTTGTCAAAGTTAAAATTCCTTCTGTCACCAAATCAATTCCGTCCATTTTCATAAGCCCCGGGAGTTTCCCCGAACTTATTGAAATATCTGTTGTTACAGGAATATTCAATTCTCTTGAAATAATATTTGCTGTCGTTCCTCCGGAAATTGCTTTTTTACCTTTAAATTCCATAAAAGCTTTTGCATAATATCCGTCTTTTTCCTGATGATACGGAGGTCCGGTAAATATAAGCGATTCCCTAGGATCTCTGCAATATATAGAAAGAATCGAAGTATCATCCTTTAATTCTCTATTGGGCGCAATAAGCTCGATTTGATGAACCAAATATTTACTCAAATCAGTCGATGAAATTTCCGGATTCTGCTCCAATTTATTCAAAATAATTTTAATAAGTCCGTTTCGTTCCAAACCTAAAGGATACTGTTTTGTTCCCATCGCAACCTGAGTTGCACCATCTGAACAGAAAATTATTCTGTCGTATTTTTCAAGTTTTATATTATAAACTTTCATTTTTCTGTTCTTAAAATCTTTTGACTGAATAGTTTGAAATTCCGGTTTAAGAACCTCTCCGTTTCTTATCCATATAAAATCGGGGTTTCCTTCTTCAACAATTTTGGCTTTCCCGTTTTCATAGCAGTCTATAGCAGAAAAAGTTGAATAACTTATCCCTCTTACTTTACAAACAGGAAGCGAGTTCATAATAATTTCACAGGATTTTTCTATATCAGAGTTATTTTCCATAAACTTTAGAAGCATGGTAGAAGTCATACACGCCAAAATATTTGCTTTTATACCGCTTCCGAGTCCATCAGACAACACCGCAACAACACGATTCATGTTCGGGAACCTGTTTGATGAAAAATGGTCGCCGTAAGCATTTTGATTATATTTCTTCTTTTGGGAACAAGCTATATCTATAAACATTATTTTTTATCCCCTTGATTTACACCGTCACTTACTCCGGGGTCATATCCTTCTGCGATAGAATTCAATAGTAATTCTGTTTCCACCATGTGTTCACCAAGCAGACTTGCGATTTCCTGAACCGTTGCAATATTCTTTGTAATAACTTCTCTTGCCTTTTGTGCAATCTTTGTTCTGTCCAATTCAGATTTTGTAACATCAGAAATTACTGCACCGACAAGTTCGTTATCCTCAATTGTAAATATACTGATATCATAAACCTTATCTTCTATTGCATAATGTTCCTGATGAATATCTTTTCCCGTGTCAAGAGCTGACTTAAACAATTCAGAGAATTGAACAATTCTGTCTATACTTGCACCGGTAAGTCCGTCCTGTCGTGAAGCAAAGACTTCATACATTTCCTCACTCAGAAACATGTGTTCAAAAGAATCGTTAGCCTCAACTATTTCCATATTGGCATCTACAATTACGACCGCTGATGGCATACATCTAAGCATCGCAGCAGCTTTTCTTACCGCAATTTTTCTCATATACGATACGCATTGCGAAGGTTCCGCATCACCTGATATAAGAGCATTTACAAATTCACGACAGCTTGCATAACCGCATCCGGAGCAGTTCAGCTCGTCTTCTTCCGAGTGTTTGCTGATTTTCTTCAAAGCTTTCACAACTTGCTCCATAGGATATTCTACAGTTGGTACAGGTTCCGGCTTGTATTCCATTTCTACAACTTTACGCGGTTCTTTAGGAACATTATCTCTGTAGTCTGTATTAGCATAAATATCAGATGTAATAAGAATTCTGGATTTTTCACTTGATAAGCAAGGACCGTTAATACATCCGCCTGCGCATCCGAGAGCTTCAACAAAAATTTTGTTTTCAATTTTTTCCGGATTAATACCATGCAAAGCCCTGTCAAAAGATTCCAGAGAACTTACACCTATAAACGTAACATCATCCTTATCAATTCCTACACGCTTGATTGTCTCATTCATTCCGCCTTCTATAGGATAAAGGGCGCCTTCATAAGCAGACTCCGGAACAAATCGGCAATTTTCATCCGTTTCTATATTTTTAACATCGATAAATTCTTCTTTTATCCAATAATTCAATTCATCAAAAGTTAAAGCTACAGACATCAAGTCAGGATTTCTGTCTGCTTCATTTTTCTTAGCTATACATGGACCTATAAATACAATTTTAATATCGTCACCAAGCATATCCTTCATCAAACCGCAATGAGTAAGCGCAGGAGAAGCTATCGGCGTAATATATTTTGCAAACTCCGGTTTATATAATCTTATGTAATCATCAATTACAGGGCATGCGGAAGAAATAAACAGTCCTTTATCAGCTTCATTAAGCATTTTTGCAGTCTGAATAGAAACTTCTTGTGCACCCAGAGCTGTTTCGCTAACACCGGCAAATCCAAGTTTCTTCAACACAGCAATCATTTTTTCTTTTGTAATATCATAAACACCTGCCCAGCTTGGCGCAAGCGATACATATACTTTTTTACCCGTTAATAAAAGAGCCTTTACTTTATCAATATCATTTCTTACCTTTTTTGCACCTGCTGGACAAATAGTCACACAGTGTCCGCACGCTATACATTTTTCATTTATAACAGATGCACTTCCGCTTTGTATACGAATAGCCTTAATATGACACCCTCTGATACATTTGTAACAATCATTGCATTCATTTTTTAAGGTATAAACAGGATATTGTTTTTCCATAAATCTCCTTTTTCTATAATGTATTTAAAATTTTTTCCAGCTTTTCTGCCGTAACATTTGTATGTTCTACATCGTTTACAATAATTCTCGGACCTTTTTCGCATTTATTTTCGCATAAAGCACCCACAATAGATACATCCGAATCCAAGCCTTTTTCTTCTATATATTCTTTTATGCGTTCCAGATTTTCCTGATTACCTTTCGCAAAGCAGGCACTACCCATACATACTTTTATTTCTGTTGTCATTTTTCTTCTTTCTCATCACTGTTTGTAAACTGCAGGAAGCTTCCTATCAAGTTTTCATTCCATACTTTAACATCTTTTGGCACATCAAGAATACAGGGAGTAAAGTTCCAAATATACTTGATACCGGCACCTGCCAAATACTGTGCCGTACCTTTCGCAAATTCTTTAGGAACAGTAAGAATTGCTATTTCTACATTCAATCGTGAAGACAAATTCGCAATCCTTGTAATATCAAAAACTTCTTTACCGTTTATGATTGTACCGATTTTCTTTGAATTGTTATCAAACATTGCAAGTATATTCAATCCGTAATCCTTGAAGCTGTCGTACTTTGCAAGCGCAGCACCGAGGTTTCCGGCTCCTACAATAAATGCGTCACGTTTTTGTTCAAAACCCAAACAATTTTCTATACTCTTTTTAAGTTTTTTGGCATCATATCCGACACGACATTTTCCGGAATTATCAAGGTACTTAATATCTTTTCTCACCTGTGAATCATCAATATTCAACAATTGAGCAATTTTTGTGCTGGAAATATACTGTTCGTCATCTCGTAAATCTTCCAAAATAAAATGATATAAAGATAATCGGTTTACTACTTTATCAGGTATGCTCATTTTTCTCCTTTTTGTGAAGTGATTAAGTAAGCATGTGATTAAGTGATTGAGTGTTTACTAAAAATACTTAATCACTTGTTCACATGCTCACAAGTTCACTTCTTATACAATACCTTCGTATGCATTTAAGAAGATTTGTTTAATTTCGCTCATCAGCGGATATCTTGGGTTAGCGCCAGTACATTGGTCATCAAATGCTCTTTCTACCAATACATCCAAGTTAGCCATAAACTCATCTTCCTTAACTCCGAATTCTCTGATAGATTTTGGAAGGTTGATTTCCGTCATCAAATCATCAACAGCCTTAATCAACAATTCAACCTTTTCATCTTCAGTTTTTCCGCCCAAGTGAAGTTCGTCGGCTATTTGACCGTATTTAGTCTTTGCATTCGGATACTTGTATTGAGGGAAGATTGCTTGTTTTGTAGGTTTATCCGTTGCATTAAACTTAATAATTTGACGAATCAATAATGCATTGGCAACACCGTGAGGAATTGAATACATAGCACCCAGTTTGTGAGCCATAGAGTGGCACAAACCTAAGAATGCGTTTGCAAATGACATACCTGCAATTGTTGCTGCATAATGCATTTTTTCTCTTGCAATCGGATCGTTAGCACCTTCATTGTAAGAACGTGCAAGATATTTGAATACAAGTTTTGAAGCTTCTAATGCATTCGAATTTGTAAAGTTTGTAGCCATACAAGATACATAGGCTTCAATTGCGTGAACCAAAGCGTCTATACCTGATGCTGCAGTCAAACCTTTTGGCATACCGTCTACAAAGTTTGGATCTACAATTGCCATGTTTGGTGTCAATGCGTAATCTGCCAAAGCGTATTTGTAATGAGTTTTTTCATCAGTAATGATAGAGAACGGAGTAACTTCCGAGCCTGTACCTGATGTAGTAGGGATACAAACCATTTCAGCTTTTTTACCCAATTCAGGAATTTGGCAGATTCTTTTTCTGATATCCATAAATCTCATTGAAATATCTTCAAAGTTTGTATCAGGTTGTTCATACAATAACCAGATAATCTTACCTGCATCCATCGGAGAACCGCCGCCCAACGCAATAATCACATCCGGTTCATAAGGTCTTACAATTTCCATTGCCTGATTGATTGTTGCAAGAGTAGGATCCGGCTTAACATCGAAGAATACCTGATGGTCAATTCCAATTTCATCCAAAATTCTTGTAATATTATCTACTGCACCTGAATTAAATAAGAAACGGTCTGTTACAATAAATGCACGTTTTTTACCCTTTAATTCTTTAAGAGCGAGGTCTAAGCATCCTCTCTTGAAGTAAACTTTCGGTGGAACCTTAAACCATAACATATTTTCTCTCCTTTCAGCTACAGTCTTGTAGTTAAGTAAGTGTTCTACTCCAATGTTTCCTGAAACAGCATTGCCACCCCAAGAACCACAACCCAATGATAATGACGGTTCAAGTTTAAAGTTGAACAAGTCACCGATACCGCCTTGTGATGAAGGTGAATTGATTAACACACGGCAAGAAGGCATTTTTTCTGCATAGTAATTGATTCTGTCAGATTTTCTTTCATCTGTATAAAGTGCTGATGAGTGACCGGCACCGCCTTTGTACACAAGTTGGTAAGCCATTTCTGCAGCTTCTTCAAAGTTTTTGGCTTTGTACATCGTCAAAATCGGAGAAAGTTTTTCTCTTGAGAACGGATCTTCCCAATCCAATTTTGCTCTTTCACAAAGAAGAATCTTTGAATCTTCCGGAATCTTGAATCCTGCAAGTTCTGCAATCTTGTGAGCAGGCTGACCTACGATTAACGGATGAGCAGTCCCTCTTGCAGGATCAATGAACGGAAGTTCAATCATTTTCTTCTCGTCTTCTTTCTTAACAAGATATGCACCTCTGTATAAAAATTCTTTTTTAACTTCTTCATAAACATCCTCAACAACGATTACTGATTGTTCTGATGCACAAATCATACCATTATCGAATGTCTTTGACATAAGAATTGAAGAAACAGCCATCTTAATGTCAGCAGTTTCGTCAATAACGGCAGAAACATTACCGGGGCCTACGCCAAGAGCAGGTTTTCCTGATGAATACGCTGCCTTAACCATTCCCGGGCCGCCTGTTGCCAAAATGCAATCAATATCAGGATGGTGCAATAAAGCTTCCGAAAGTTCCATAGAAGGAACATCAATCCATCCGATAATGTCTTTTGGAGCACCTGCTTCAACTGCTGCATCTAAAACAACTTTTGCTGCCGCAATTGTTGATTTTGTAGCTCTCGGGTGAGGTGAAAATACGATTGCGTTTCTTGTTTTTAAAGCTATCAAAGATTTAAAAATAGCTGTTGATGTCGGGTTTGTTGTAGGAATAATACCTGCAAGAATTCCGAGAGGTTCAGCTACTATCTTGATACCGTTTTCTTTGTCTACACTGATAATACCACACGTTTTAGCGTTTTTATGTTTGTTATAAATGTATTCGGAAGCAAAGTGATTTTTAATAATCTTGTCTTCCAAAACACCCATGCCTGTATCCTCTACAGCCATTTTTGCAAGAGGAATACGAGCTTTGTCAGCAGCAGTAGCTGCTGCCTTAAAAATCTTATCTACTTGTTCTTGTGAGAATTGTTCATATTCTCTTTGTGCTTTTTTAACTCTTTCTAAAAGAGAATTTAAAGCATCTACGCTATCAACCAAGCCTGAAGCCTTTGTTGACTTTTTTTCTTCTTTTTTTTCCATTAATTTCGGCATATTTAATATCTCCTTTTTAAATTGTGATTAAATTCCTTATTCAGAATTGTAATACGCTCAAAAATCATTGTCAAATATTCATCCGCAAAAAGTTTTTAAAAAATACACCCCTGTTCTAAAGTGTCACTATTTTGTATATTTTCGTGATAAATTTCACTATTTTTATTATTTTATGTTTTCTGTATAATATATTTATTAAAGTAATATTTTGAAATAAGGAGTATAAAAATATGTCACACGAAAGTGTTGTATACTACAATCCGGCAGATGAGCTGGATGAAGAGCTTAATATAAACCTGAAAAAAATATTTTTCATAATATGGAGCAGAAAAGAATTAATTTTAAGAGTTTTTGCATCTATTTTAGTATTCTTTATTTTACTTACTTTTATAATGCCTAAAAAATACAAAGTTTCTGCTGATTTATACATCAATAAATCCAACAACTCCAACATGACGGAAATAAACCCTTACGTCTTAAACGAATCTTCAGGAACTATTGTTTCCATGGGTTCAGACAAAGCTATAAATAACGAAATAGAGCTTATCAAATCTGAACTTGTACTGGATAAAGTAATCAAAGACAACAATATAATATATAAAAAGAAATTCGGAATTATTCCTAACAAAAAAGAAGGAGAATTTCTTTCCGCAAAAGCTTTTTACAATAAAGGTAAAAAGTTAAAAATTGAAAACGTTAAAAATACAAATATCATAACCATTGAATACAAAGCCAACAAACCCGAATTAGCATATGGAGTTGTGTCTTCTTTAATTACAAATTACATAGAATTACATAAAGAATTGAACACTGAAAAGTCAAAAGCCGATAAAAAACTTATCGAATCAGAATATACAAAAGCAAAAGAAGATTTAAATAAAAAATTAAACCAATCAAGCGGCTTACCGGTACAATCAATGACCGGCATGGGAAATCTTTCTGCGATGAGTGCTTTTTCAAAATCAGCATCCAGAGCCCTCGGGAACATCAGAGGACAATACCTAGCCGGTGAAAAATCACAAATTGCCGTGAACGAAGAAAGTCAAAAAGTTGCAAACCTTGCATCCAAACTTGAATGGGCAAAAATGGTTGAACAAATGTCAGATTCATCAAAAGTTCTTGTAATAAATGAACCGCAGCAACTCAGACCATTTGAAAATTCTTCTCCAAAACTTCTTATAAATATAATTTTAGGCTGTGTTTTCGGTTTTATCGGGTCTTTAGCCGCTCTCATTTATGCGGAAGTTAATGAAAAAAAATTATCATATTCTATGCTTACTGATAATATTTTATTTGACGGATTAAAAGATGTTGACACATTAAAAGTCGAAGTTCTCGGCTATAAGCCTAAAAATGTATTGGTAGTATCCTTTATTCAACTGCCTCAAAATATTATAAATACACTACATAGCATCTCAAATTGCGAAGTCACGTATGCTGACATTTCAGAAGAATTTATAACTAAAGTTTCCGGCTCCGAAAAAATTATATTTATTTCTAAAATCTTCACTACCGGTGCTGAAACTTATAAAAAAATCAAAAACATTGTACAAAAACAACAAAAAGAAATTGTTTATGATGTATTAGTATAAGAAAGTCCGGAATGAAAAGTTCAAAGCATTCAGTAATAGTCATCGGAAGCGGAATTGCAGGATTAATATCGGCAATCAAATTAGCCGAAAATCCGAACTTAAAAATACTTCTGGTAACAAAATCTCCGTTAGGAGAAAGCAATACAAGATACGCACAAGGCGGAATTGCAGCCGTTATAAGTTCAAATAAAAACGACAGCATAATTTTACATTCTTCTGATACACTTTCTTCTGGTTCGGGTTTATGTGATCAAAATACAGTAGAAAAAATTTCCGCAAAATCCGAAAACATTATAAATTTTTTAATTTCAAACGGTGTTGATTTTGATAAAAATTCCGAAGGTAAATTTGAATACGCACTCGGCGGAGCTCATTCGGTCAAAAGAATTCTACACTCAAACGGTGATTCTACAGGAATGACAATTATAAACGCTCTTGTACAAAAAGTAAAAAATTTACCCAATATTCAAATTTTAGACAAAACTTTAGCTGTAGAGCTTTTAATTTCGGAAGATAAAAAATGCAAAGGACTGATTTTATTTAACAAAATCAGCAATGAATACCAAGCTGCATACTCTGATGCTGTAATTATTGCCTCAGGAGGTGCAGGACAAGTATACAAATATACAACAAACCCTTATGGCGCAACAGGTGACGGGATTGCGCTCGCTTATAATGCAGGCATTGAAATTCAGGATATGGAATTCATTCAATTTCATCCGACAGCATTTATCCCGAGTACAAAGACAAGAACCCGATACCTGATTTCAGAAGCTGTAAGAGGCGAAGGAGCAAAGCTTATAAATTCTGAAGGTGAAGAATTTATGAAAAAGTATTCGGAGTTAAAAGAACTTGCTCAAAGAGATGTCGTAACAAGAGCAATTTTTTCTGAAATGCAAAAAGAAAATAAATCAAATGTTTTTCTTGATATAACTGCAATAGAAAAATCTAAATTTCCGGCAATTGAAAAAAAATGCCGCGCAAACGGTTTTGATATATCAAAAACACCTATTCCTGTTGCTCCTGCCGCGCATTATACAATCGGTGGAATTAAAACTAATCTCGATGGAAAAACATCTATTGATGATTTGTATACTATAGGAGAAGCTGCTTCTACAGGTTTTCACGGTGCAAACCGGCTCGCCAGCAACTCGCTTTTGGAATGTGCCGTTTGTGCTTATGAATGCGCTAAAAATTTAAAATTTTGTTCTGAATTAAAACAAAATGACAAAAAAATTACTGCTGCAATTGAAAAATATACTGCCGATATTGATTTTAAAGAAGTTAATACAGATTTAATAAAAGATAAATTACGTACAATAATGTGGGAAAAAGTCGGAATTTTTAGAAATGAAGAAAATTTAAAGCAAGCAGAAAAAGAAATCGAAGTTCTGAAAAAAGAATTCAACAGAGAGAAAAAATGCAAAAATTATGAAGAATACGAACTCCGAAACATGTTGATTTCAGCATTATTGATTACAAAAAGTGCACTACAAAGAAAGGAATCCAGAGGAGCCCACTTTAGAACAGATTACCCGCAAGCAAACGAAAATCCCGAGCACACAATTCTGACTAATCCTTAAATTCATCCTTAAGCCAATCATACAAAGCTTTATCTTCTCCAAAGAAGATATTAAAATCTTTTTCAATTTGGCTGTCTCTTAGTGTTCTTCTGTCAATATTGTAAGCAAGCGGTTCAGTTCCGTCTTCTGCGGCGCGCACAATTCTTGACTGGTCGTCATTGTAAACATTTGCATAATTCAACCCTAAATCAACACAAAACGGGATCTTTTTAGTTTCATCCTTATAAAATGACATCAGCCCAAAGGAACGACATATCAATGCTCTTGCAGGATAAACGGAACAGGAATCATTATATAAAAAAGGGCAGACATAAGATTTAGGCATCGGGTTTGTCAAAAGCTCTTTTATTTGTTTATAAATTGGAATTTGTGCTTCTTCCGGCAAATTATAATAGTAAAACATAAGATTTACAAATTCCAGCTCTGACATCGGATATTTACCGTCTTTACAGCAATGAGCACATCCTTCTTTACATTTAATAAAAGGGGCTTGGCGTTCAAACATACCCTTCAATTTTTCATCAATTATAGATAAATATTTTCTGTAACGATTAATCATTCTTATTTTTGTTTCTTTTTTCGTCAATTATATCTTTGCGCTCAAGTTTTTCATACAGTTGAGAGTTTATTTCGCCACCCACGAGAATCAATATTGATGTATAATACAGCCAAACCATCATTACCGCAAAACCGCCGATTGTTCCGTATACAAAATTGTAGGTATGAAGGTTGTTTATATAAATTGAAAAACCCCATGAACCTATCAGCCATGAAATTGTAAAAAATAATGACCCCGGAAAAGCACTTCTTCTTCTGAGTTTTTCTTTCCCGCCCAAATCCGGCAGAATATAATAATGCAGATATGCCATTATAAATAAAGCAAGTGCCGCAACCGGCCATCTGAGAGCAAGAAAAATATTTCCTAAATGTTCACCCAATCCAAGATATGTCACCAAAAATTTTATAATAACTTTACCAAAGATAATCAGGTTAATATTTAAAAAGAGAATGAGCGCATTTACGAACACCATCACAAGAGCCAAAATTCTTGTATAAACAAAAGAACGAGTTTCTTCGACTTTATAAGCTCTGTTAAGCCCTTTAGCGACAATTGCAAGTGTATTAGTTGAAAGAATCAGTGTAATACAAAAACCCAAAGCCGCTATTAATCCACCTTTTGAAAAGAAGAAAACTTCTCTGAGAACAGTTTGCAACAAGCTCATAACATCATCCGGCATGAACTGATGTAAAAATATAAACAACGGGGTTAAAAGAGTATGTTTCCCAAGCCAGCCAAACAATGCCGTTAAAAACAAAATAAACGGGAAAAAACCGATACAAAGCATAAATCCCATCTCGGATGCCATTCCGAAAAAGTCATTATCAACTACTGATTTTATTATATTTTTTATTGTTCTGAAAGTTTTTCTCAAAGTTTTATCTCTCTTAATATTTTATTCACAGCATCGGAAATACCGGCTTTTACCGTACATCCGGCAGCAAAAGTATGTCCTCCGCCTGCGAATTTTGAACAAATTTCTGCAACATCAATCTTTTTTGAACGCATGGAAATCTTAGTCAGTTTCGTATCAACTTCTTTTGCAACAAAAGATACTTCCGTAGAATCAATTGCCCTCAAAGTTTCCGCAATTCCGTCAGTATAATCATCCCCTGCCGAAAATTTTTCCAAATCTTTTTTATAAACAGTTGTATAAGCAATTTTATTATCTTCTTTAAATTCAGCCTTATTAACACAATAATTTTGGAACATAACAAAATTTTTAGTTTTTGTTTCATAACATTTTTTGTAAATATAATTTGGATTTGCACCGGCTTCCACCAAATCCGCAACTGCCCTGAATACATTAGCGGATGTATTTTCGAATTTAAAGTTTCCGGTGTCTGTCATTATTGCGGTGTACAAACAAACTGCTGCATCTTCTGTTATTGTCCAATTATTTTCTTTAAAATAATTATACAAAACTTCTCCGCATGAACTTGAATCCGGCTCGATTATCTGATAATCTCCGAATTTCGGATTTGTTTTATGGTGGTCAATATTTACTGAGATTTTCGCCTTATCAAAAAATATCTGTGCATCCAAAACTCTTTCAATAGAAGCGACATCAAGAGATATAACCAAATCATACACAAGAGATTTATCAAAATGTCTTTGCGCCAAATCTATATTAGGTAAAAATTTATAATTGTAAGGAACATTAGATACAATACTCATATCAGCTTTTTTCTTAAATCTGTTCAGAATCATGCTGTACATAGCACACATAGAACCTAATGTATCACCGTCCGGATTCATGTGAGATAAAAGTAGTATCTTTTTTGAAGATTTTATGATATCATCTAAATTACAATTCATAAAGACATCTTATCACAAAAAACGGTTGTTGGGGATTGGAAAAGTTGGGAAAAGTTCTCTATACAGATTTTGAAGGGATAGATTCAATCATTGATTCTATGATGGATAATCCACAGATGAAAAAAGCTGTGGCACGAACTACGCTGTATAATTTTTGGGACAAAATTCTGCCCCAAAAGTTTCAAAAACGTTCAAAACCGTTTTCAATGCTCCCCGGCGGAGTTATGGTTATAGCCTGTGAAAATCCTGTTATAGCACAGGAGCTTTCGCTTTACAAAGTCATGCTGTTAAAAAAGTTTGAACCTTACTTGAAAACACTTAAAATGCAAGTTAAGGATTTTAGATTTGACCCTAAAAAATGGTAAAAAAAATAAATTACAGAATCCAATAATTTAAACATTTTTTTGTTATATAATTGTCTTATTGACACAAAGAGGAAAAAATTATGCTAAAAGGAAATGAAATCAGACAATTATATTTGGATTATTTTAGAGATAAACATGAACATACCGTTGTTCCAAGCTCCAGTCTTGTTCCGGACAACCCGACTGTATTACTGACAACAGCAGGTATGTTACAATTTTTACCTATATTTTTAAACATTCAACCTTGTCCGTATGAACCTGCAAGAGCAACTTCCTGCCAAAAATGCGCAAGAGCGGGCGGAAAAGATTCCGATATAGAAAATGTAGGAAGAACCCCGCGTCACCACACATTCTTTGAAATGCTGGGTAATTTTTCTTTTGGCGATTATTATAAAAAAGAAATTATTCCATGGGCGTGGGAATTTGTAACAGAAGTTCTTAAACTGGATAAAAACAGACTCTGGATAACAATTTTTGAAACAGATGACGAAGCTTATGAAATATGGCGCAGTATCGGCGTTCCGGCTGAGCGCATAAAAAGAAAAGGGAAAAAAGATAATTTCTGGGGTCCTCCGGGGGCATCCGGATCTTGCGGACCTTGTTCGGAAATTCATTACGACCTAGGCGAAGAATACTCCTGCGGTCATCCAAACTGCGGAATTGATACCTGCGAATGTGACAGATGGGTTGAAATCTGGAACCTTGTATTTACAGAACTATTTCAGGATGAAGAAGGGAATCAGTCTCCTTTAGAAAAGAAAAATGTTGATACCGGCATGGGTTTAGAACGTATCACAATGGTTTGCCAAGGAGTTGGTTCAACTTTTGAAACAGACCTCTTAAGACCAATATTAGATAAAGTTTCTGAAATGAGCGGAGTCCCGTATAAAAAATCAGAAAAAACAGACGTTTCACTCAGAATAATCACTGACCACGCAAGATGTGTAACATTCTTAATCTCAGATGGTGTAATTCCAGGAAATGAAGGCAGAAGCTATGTCCTGAGAATGATTCTGCGTCGTGCTTTGCGTCACGGCAAGATTTTAGGCATGGAACTTCCGTTCTTGCACAAGCTTGTTGATGTAGTTGTCGAAAACTACGGCGGTGCTTATCCTGAATTGATTAAAAACAAAGACAAAATTAAAGATGTAATTCAAAAAGAAGAAGAAAGATTTAATAAAACTCTGGATAGAGGATATAAACTTCTTGAAGAATTTATAAATAATAAAAAAGACATTGACGGAGAAAGCGCATTCAAGCTATACGATACTTACGGTTTCCCGCTTGAATTAACAAAAGAAATTGCCGAAGAAAACGGGCTCAAAGTTGATGAAGACGGTTATAAAACAGCTATGCAGGAGCAAAAAGACCGTGCAAAAGCTGCAACAGCAAAAATTTCCGTAACCGGTGATATAAAATATGCAAACTTAGAAAGAGAAATCGGCTCAACTGAATTTGTAGGATACTCGGAAAATTCTGCTAAGTCAAAAATCCTCGGACAAATTGAAGGTGATGGTTTTGTAGATATTGCTTTAGATAAGACACCATTCTATGCAGAATGCGGCGGTCAGGTCGGTGATAGCGGTATTTTAGAAAACGATCACTTTAAAGCGGAAGTTTTGACTACATTCAAGGTTAATGACCTTTATGTTCACAGATGCTCAATTATTAACGGTGAAGTTACAATCGGCGATATTGTAGAAGCTAAAATTGATGTACCAAAAAGAGAAGAAATTCGAGTTCATCACACATCCGCTCACTTGCTTCAGGCAGCATTGATTAAAATTATAGGAGATGAAGTTAAGCAGGCGGGTTCTTACGTTGATAATGAAAGAATGAGATTTGATTTCACTTTCTCCCGCGCTATGACACCTGACGAAATCAAAAAGACAGAAGCCTTGATGAATAAATGGATAGGAGAAGGATACTCCGTTCAGACTCAGGTAATGGGAATAGAAGAAGCAAAACTTACAGGCGCAACAGCGCTGTTCGGTGAAAAATACGGTGACAGCGTAAGAGTTGTTTCTATTGTAAAAGACGGCGAAGGGGTAAATAAGGAATGCATATCAAAAGAATTTTGTGCAGGTACCCACGCAAGAGAACTTAAGGATTTAAGATTGGTCAAAATAGTTTCCGAAGCGGCTATTGCAGCAGGCACAAGACGTATTGAAGTCTTTGTATCCAATGCGGCTATAAATTATCTGAACGCTAAATCTGAAGAGATTGATAAACTAGCCTCTAAATTCAAGCTCCACTTTGATGAAGTTGAAGCAAGAGTTGATAAAATGCAGGAAGAAAACCGAGAACTTCAAAAGGAATTGGCTTCTGTAAAAGCAGAAGCCGCACGCGGTAAATTTTCATCATTTATATCCAAAGCTCAGGAAATCAACGGCGGAAAACTGTTTATTTCCAAAATCGAAGACATTGATTCTGACGCAGTAAAAGCCGGTATCGAAATGATGGCATCAAAACTTGGCGAAAGCATTATCGTTCTTGCCAGTCCGAAGATGGTTATTGTCAAAGTGACTGACGGATTTGTAAAATCAGGAATTAATGCAGGAAAAATAGTAGGAGAAATTGCACGCGCAACCGGCGCAAACGGCGGCGGACGTCCAAACTTTGCACAAGGCGGCGTTAAAGATGCTACAAAACTTGATGAAATTCTTGCTGAAGTTGAAAATAATTTAAAAATATAAAGTTGTTTTTGTTAAGTTTTTGTTACATTTCTTATGCATGCAATATCTTAACCCCTCGACAATTTATATTGTTTGAATTATCATAAAACTATACTAGCCAAATAATGATTAAAGGAGAAAAAAATGCAAGTAATATTGAAAAAAGAAGTACAAAACATTGGCGAAGCCGGTGATTTAGTAAATGTAAAAGACGGTTATGCAAGAAATTATCTTATACCCAAGAATTATGCAGAAATCGCTACTGAAGGTGCTTTGAAGAACAGAGAACAAAATATCGCAAGAATCAAAGCTAAACAAGAAAAATTACATCAGGAAGCTCTTGCAAAAGCAGAACAAATTGAAAAATTAGGTTCTATTGAACTTTCTGCAAAAGCAGGTGAAAGCGGAAAATTATTCGGAACAATTACAACAAAAAAATTGTGCGAAGAACTTAAAGAAAAATCAGGAATCGAAGTTGATAGAAAAACTGTTTCTCTTAATGCTCCTATCAACAAGATTGGTGAATACACAATGTTAATCAAATTAACTTCAAAAGTTAAAACTGAATTGAAAGTTGTTGTTACAGCATCTGAAGTTGTTAAAGAATCTGTAGAAGAACTTACTGAAGAAGCTGAAGCATAAGTTAATTAACAATAAAAAGTGCGCCGGCTTAGTTTGAAAATTTAAGCGGCGCACTTTTTTATACCAGAGAGAGAGATTTATGGAATTAGAAAGCAAATGTTTTCCTGTCGGAGCACTTCCTTATCAGGAAGAAGCACAAATAACAAGAATGATGGTTAGGCTATTTGAAAGAATGCCTTATTTGCCTTTTTTGCCTAACATTCCGGAAAGTTCTGATATTCTTCACAGAACTTTTGGCAATATCGAAGGAATTGCCATTGAAGACGACAAAATTCTTATGCATGATGTTTCAGGATTTTTTATCTCTATGATTGATAAACTGGATGAAATATACGGAAATCCTGATGCGCAAGCTCTTGAGTCATTCAATTTCAACACTTTTTATATGGATAAATATTTACAGATTGTTGAAAGAATAAAACCAAAACATACTGTAATTAACCTTCTTGGACCTTTTACAATGGCAAAATTAATTAAAAGTGCCGGAATATTTCCTCTTGCGGATAAGTTGTACAGAAAATTTATAATACAAACCCTGTCTATAAAATCTCTATGGATTATAAATAAAATTAAACAACATTCAAAAAACACTACACCTATTATTATGCTGGAAGAGCCAAAACTGAACGAATTTGGCGTTATAAGGAAAAAGAACGAATCAATTACAAGAGAACTTATTGTAAATTTATATTCAAAAATATTTCAGGGAATACGCTCTGCCGGAGCACTTGCCGGAATTCAAAGTTTTAACAAATGCGACTGGCAGATTCCGATTGATGCCGGTGTTGATATAATCTCAATAGATGCATACAACAATTACGGCAATTTAACAATTATTGCACCGAAAATTCGCGAACTGCTCGAACGTGGAGGATACATAAATTTAGGTCTTGTACCGGTTCAGTCAGAAAATATAATTAAAAACTTATCAATAGAAAAACTCTATGACAAATTTATTGCTGTGACAGGCGCAATTATTGCATCAGGAGTAGAACGGAAGCTTTTATACAACAATATTTCTGTATCAATACAAGGCAATGTTTCAAAATACCCAATTATTTTTGCGGAAAAAGCTCTGATGCTCGCATCAAAACTCGCAAGCAGAATTCCTAATCCTTAGATTCCTCCACAATACCGTTTGAATCAATAAATATTGTATTTCTTATAAATGCATGTGCCATCAGCAAAAGATATGGATTCATTTCATTTGTTGCTGAAAGGTTTACTTTTGCTTCTCTTGTTTCATTTAATTCTTTGTTTTTCGGTTCAACGGCTTCAATATCAATTTTTGTGTTCATTGCGTGCGAACTGCTTTCCTCCATCAAACTCTTTTGCAAAGTATTTTTGGGGAAATCTTCCGAACATATTATATAAACATCTACTGAATTTGATGTTGTAAGCGTAAATACACCTTTTACATTCCCAAAATTTTTTGTCTGAATAAGAACAGTAAGCTTTGAATCATTAGATTCGTTCTCACCGTCAGGAGCTTCTACTTCCAAATCAAATCCGACACCTTCATTCAAAGGCAGCCAGGGAAGATAAAGAAGCATCACACTTTTTAATGTTTGTGTATAATTTCCTGATTCTGCCAAAGATATGCAGGAATTTATTATACTAAGCGTTTCTCTTATCTGATCTGCGGCAATCCCTTCTCTGGAAGCCGCTGCCATTGATGTAATAAGATGAGCGACGGCCTGTTTGCTGTTTTTTAAAATCATCTCTGATATAGCCGGCATCTGAATCATCCCGCCAAAGAACAGTTGTATTGCATCTTTTTGAAGTGCTGTCTGAGCATTTTGAACTTGCAAATTCTGAACTGCGTTTAAATTTCCTGTTTCATCAAAGATTTGTGCAAGCGCTTTTTGATTTGTTATCAAATCCTGCATTGCATCATTAATCATTAATGTATTCATGCCTGCTTGAATATTCTTGCTCTGTGCAGCCAATAATAAACCACCAAGCGTTTGAGGAAGTCCGAGAAGGTTTCTTATATAAACAGATCTGTCCATACTCGCAATTTGATTCATCTGAATCTGATTTGATAAAGCCTGAGCTAATTGAGGAGACGGAACAAATTGTTTTTGATTTGTAAATGTTGAATTGAAGCTTTTATTTGCATCAATACCGGAGTCACCCTCTCTGAGTTTTCTCAGGTATAGTTCGGGGTTTCTTAATCCGGCTAAAATTTTTCCAACATTCAATCCGTCCATACAGTACTTATTATAACAATTTTCGCAGGTAAATCAAGGTTAACGATATTGAGAAAATAATTGTCTTAATAGTGCTTTTATGCTAGAATTTTTTACAGTTACCGATGTGGGTATGAATCAGGGAGCGAATATTTTGTTGAAGAAGGAGCGTTATATTCCTATAGTGTTTTCTTGTGACGACAATTATATTCAGCATCTGTATTGCGCACTTACATCTTTGTTCAGAAAGAAACACACTTTGGATAAAATAAAAATATTTATCCTTACTGATTCTATAGAACAGGAAAACCAAAATTTACTCACTAAACTTTGTACAAAATACAACTCTGAAATAAGTTTTATTAAATTGGATAAAGATACTTTCAAGAACTGCCCGCTAACAGCATCATGTCCGCATATTTCAATTGCTACGTATTACAGATTCGTTTTGCCGTCTGTTATTCCAAAGGATGTTAATAAAATTCTTTACCTTGATTGTGATATCACTATTCAGAAATCACTTTTTGAATTGTATAACACAGATGTTGAGGGTTATTATTTTGCAGGGGTTCAGGATATTTTATATAATGAAAATTCCAAAAGACTCGGGCTTGAAAAATACTGTAATGCAGGGGTAATGCTTATAAACCTGAAAAAATGGCGGGAAGAAAATATTGAAAAATGTTTATTCGATTGGACCGAAAATAATATTGACTTAATTAAATGGGTGGATCAGGATACAATAAATTTTGTTCTTCAATCCGGCATATTATATTTAGACAAGATTTGGAACGCGCAAGTCGGACAATACAAAGCTTGTTATACAGAAGGATTTAATAAAATAGCCAGGAAAGCCGGCATTCTCCATTATATAGGAGGGGATAAACCATGGGATGAAAAATGTACTTCTCCGGTGAAACTTCCGTATTTTATAAATCTCTTGCATACACCTTATGCAAAAAAAATTCCGTATTATATAATACCATTTTATTTTTCTCTGATAAAAAGATTGACAATGGTTTTAAAAATATCGTTAGAGGTATAAAAATGAGAATAGGGAACTGGGATATAAATTTTTCAAATAATACCGGAGCAAAAACATTGAGTTTTGCTAAAAAACTGTTTTCAATAAACAAAAATTCGGATAAAACAAGGACTTACGTAAATATTCTGGGCATAAATTTTGCAAGTTTACCTAAAATAGTGAAATTAGACTGCAAGATTTTTACGGAAATGAAAGAAGTCAGAGAATCCGGACTTTGGGATGCAAAATACTATATACAAACATACCATCCGGAAATGAATATTCATGAAGCACTGGTACACTACGTTACAGAAGGATATAAGAAAAAAGAAAACCCTTCCGGAATCTTTGACGCCGCTAGGTATGACTGCCCGATTGACATTAATCCGATCAGCCATTTTCTAAATGTCGGAAGGTATTGTTTTTATAATGCATTTTTCAAAAATGAATTTCCTGCAAAAGAAGAAACAATCAAAAAGTATTGGGAAATAAAACAAACCCGACAGTCAAAAAAAGTTATATATACCTGCATAACCAATGATTATGATTCGTTAGAGGAAATTAAGGCTTTTTACTATACAGACCCGAGTTGGGATTATATATGCTTTACTGATAATGAAGAGGATATAAAAGCAGGAAAAATCGGAATTTGGGAGATTCGCCCGCTTGCATTTGACTGCGGAGATAATTCGTTAAATAACCGTTACCACAAAATTAATCCGCATATTGTACTCCCAGAATACAATGAAAGCGTATATCTGGATGCAAATATAAATATTTTGACACCCAAGTTTTTTGAGATGGTAAATAATACAGATAAAGATATTCTTTTGCCCGCTCATCCAAAACAAACGGATTTATACAAAGAACTTCTTTGGGCAAAAAATACCGGATTTCAATCTTCTCAAACTATTGATGAATTGTATAAAATATTTAAAGAAGACGGTTTTCCTGCAAACTACGGAATGAGCGAAAACAATATAATTTACCGTAAGCATAAAGAAGAGCAAATTATAGAAATGATGACTCAGTGGTGGAAATTTGTATCAGAATACTGCAAACGCGATCAGGGTTCTTTGGCTTATGTATTCTGGAAACACAACAGAAAATTTGAAAATTACACATTTGAAAACGCAAGAATAAATTATAAAAATTTCTGTGTTTTTGCTCACAAAAAGAGGTGGGAATTATGCAAATAATGATTACCGGAGGCGCCGGATTCATCGGCTCTACAACAGCCGACAGATTACTGAATGAAGGACATAAAGTTATTATTTTGGATAACTTTAATGACTTTTATTCTCCTGAACAAAAAGAAAACAACATTAAACACAATCTGAATAATCCGAACTATAAATTATACCGCGGAGATATCTGCGATGAAATTTTGACAGAGAAAATTTTTGCAGAAAATAACATTAACTGTGTAATCCATATTGCAGCAAGAGCAGGTGTAAGAGCCTCTATAGAAAATCCTGCGGAATATGTGAGAACAAATATTTTAGGCACAACAAACATTTTGGAAAAAATGAAGCAATTTAACGTTAAAAAGATTGTGTTCGCGTCATCATCAAGCGTTTACGGGAACTGCAAAGCGGAAAAATTTTCTGAAGATTTAAAAGTTTCAGAACCGATTTCACCTTATGCGGCAACGAAATCCGCCTGCGAACAAATGCTTTATACATATTCAAAATTATTTGATATAAATGCAATTGCTTTAAGATTTTTTACTGTTTATGGTCCCCGCCAGCGTCCGGATTTAGCGATAAGAAAATTTATTGAATTAATTGAATCAGATAAAGAAATTCCTGTGTACGGCGACGGAACAACAAAAAGAGATTACACGTATATTGATGATATTGTAGACGGAATCATTGCAGCAATAAAATACAATAAAACACCTTATGAAATCATAAATCTTGGCGGAGGTTCACCGGTAACATTAAGTGATATGATATCAACAATTGAACATGTTTTGGGCAAAAATGCAAAACGTAATTATTTACCGCCTCAAGCGGGTGATGTTGATAAAACAGTGAGTGATATATCAAAAGCAGG
This sequence comes from uncultured bacterium, assembly GCA_902788575.1. Lineage (GTDB taxonomy): Bacteria > Cyanobacteriota > Vampirovibrionia > Gastranaerophilales > Gastranaerophilaceae > CAG-196. Next base: position 23,639 of record CADAKY010000012.1, read on the forward strand.
AAAACTTTTGGGATACAAACCCAAAACAAATTTTGAAGAAGGCATAAGAAAATTTACAGAATGGAGAAAAATTTGAGCATTATAGAAAATATTAATTCCCGTGAGGAAATGAAAGAATTTTTATTCAAAAATCAAAATTTACCTATTGATATTATGGTTCAAGCAAAGAAAAAATTATACAATATAGAAACAGGAAAAGATTTTGATTTTGAAAATCCTGTTACATTTAATGAAAAAATGCAATGGCTTATGGTACATTACAAAAATCCTAAAATGACTCTTTGTGCGGATAAATATAAAGTAAGAGAATATATAAAAAATACTATCGGAGAAAAGTATCTGGTAAAATTGCTGGGTGTTTATGATAAATTTGATGACATTGAATTCAATAACTTTCCGGAAAGTGTCGCAATGAAAGTTAATTGGGGTTCAGGACAAAATATTATAATTCGTGAGCGCAGCAAAATTAATATGGAAAAAGTAAAAAACAAATTTGATGAATGGATGCAACCAATATCAAATCACTATTATTTAGGCATGGAATGGTGTTATAAAAATATTGAACCAAAAATAGTCTGCGAAGAATATCTTGAATCTTTAAGTAAATCCGCTTTGGATTACAAATTTATGTGTTTTAACGGAGAGCCTATATATTGCTGGGTATCCAATAAATACAAAGATATTCAGGAACGTAGTTTTTATGATATGAATTGGAACATGCAGGACATTGAACTTGTGGAATGGCATAAAATTAAATCACCTGAGCCACTTCCTAAGCCTGAAAATTTTGATGAGATGAAAGAGCTTGCAACAATATTATGCAAAGGATGGCCTCATATCAGAGTAGATTTTTACAAACTTGATAACGGAGATATTAAATTTGGTGAACTTACATTCCATACAAGCTGCGGTTACAGCCAATGGAAGCCATACGATGTAGATATTGCAATGGGAAACTTAATTAATATAGATGAAATCAGAAAAGGTGAATTCTATGTTTAGTAAGAATTTTGGTATAAAAAATAAAAACGGCAAAATATATAAAACTTTTACTCTTCTTGGGATGAGATTTAAATTTTTTATAGGTTTTGCAGATTCTCTTTATGTTAATAAATACCTCACCAACATAAAACCATACAAAGCATCTTCTCATAAAATATGGGAAGTTGAGCCTTTAGAAAGAAAAAATATACTAAAATTGGATTGGAATGAAGCGGTAATCCCGCCGTCACCATTAGTCAGGAAACGCATTGATGAACTTCTTAAGGAACCCGATTTTCTTAATTTGTATCCAAAAACATATAATAACCGGCTTTTAAAGGTTATTTCCGATTATGTACAAATACCTGAAAAAAATATTCAATATTTCTCCAGTTCTGATTCAATTCACGAATATATAGCAAAAATGTACATCAAAGAAAATGACAGAGTTCTTGTACAAGCCCCTTCTTATGATAATTTTCGATTAACAGCGGAAGCAAACGGGGCAAAGGTTTTTTATTCGGAAGTCGAACCTGAAAATTTCAGTTTTAATGAAAAAATTTTTGAAAATGCCATAAAAAAAGTCAGCCCGACTTTTGTATATATATGCAGTCCTAATAATCCCTGCGGATACATAAATACAAACGAGTATTTGGAATACCTTATAAAAAAATATACAGGAACAATGTTCCTTGTAGATGAAGCTTATGCAGAATTTTCCGGAATTTCCGCAAAGGAACTTTGTTTAAGATACGAAAATATACTTGTCACAAGAACCCTTTCCAAGGCTTTTGCGATGGCAAATTTAAGATTCGGATACCTGATAGCCTCAAAAAATAATATAGAAAGTATCAGCAGTATCAGAAATCCCAAAAATATAAATACTTTTACACAAGAAACTGCAATTGCCGCACTTACTGATATTGAATATATGAACAATTATGTAAAAGAGGTTATTTCCGCAAGAAAATACTTTTTGGAAAAAATAAAACAATATAATTGGGTAAAAGGTATCGAAAGCAATGCAAATTTTGTTCTTTTAAAATTTGAAAACTACGGACGAAAATCTCGATTTTTTGAATTTTTGAAAGAAAATAATGTTTTTGTGAGAGATTTAGTTCAAAGCCCTATTTTATACGATTGTCTTAGAATTACAATCGGTACAATGGATATAACGGAAAAAGTTCTGGATTTATTTAAACAATTTGAACAAGAAGAGATGGCGCTTGTTTCTCAAAAGAATAAAATTGCATTGTTTGATTTTTGCGACACGCTTGTTAATTTTCAGACAGGGAATGCTTATATAGACTATATTAGAGAACAAAAAAACTCTCTTATTATCAATTTTAGACATAAACTTCATAAAATTTTATTTAAAATAAAAATAAAAATTAACAAAAACTATTTTGGCAAAATGGATTACGCTGCTGTCATCAAGGGCACAACAAAACAGGAACTTGATTTTTATGCAAAAAGGTTTTATATAGAAAAAGTTCGTCCGAGATTAATACAAAACAGCATTAATGAATTAAAGCGACTGCAAAAAGCAGGATACAGAATCTTTATTGTATCAGGCGGATACGAAAATTATTTAAAATATTTTGCAGAAGAATTCAGATGTGAAAAAGTTTTTGCAACGAAACTCCAATGCAATGAAAAAGGTATTTTTACAGGTAAATTTGACGGCTTAGACTGTATGGGGAAAAACAAAATAATACTACTAAACGAATATCTGAAAGATGAAAATTTAAAAAATTATGATACTGTTGCATACAGCGACAGCCCTTCGGATATTCCGCTTTTAAAATATGCAAAAAAAGGTTATGTCGTTGTTCCTCAAGGGATACCTGTTGCACATTGGATTTTAGATAACAAATTTGAGATTATCAAAATATAACAATAAAATAAACATAGAAAGGATTAAATATGAAAATTCCTGTTGCTGCTATTACAGATAATAAGCTTGCGTTTGCGTTGGGTACATTGTTTATAAATCTTATGGAAACAAAGAACGAGAGTACATTCTATGATTTATATGCAATACTTTCTCCTGATGTTACAGAAGAGAATATTGCAAAAATAAAATTAATAGAAGACAAGTACAAAGATAAATGCAGTGTTAATATAATTCAAATGGATTCCAGATTTGATAACATAAAGAACAAAACCGGATATATTGCAAACGCTTGTGCATACAAAATGTGCCTTGGAGAACTCTTTCCGCAGTATGATAAAATTGTATATTTAGACACCGATATTGTTGTATTTGATGATTTATCGGAACTTTATAATACGGAATTAGGAAATAATTATGTTGCCGGTGTTTTTGGGCTTGATCAATATTTCATGCGTTATGAATTACCGAAAAAAATAGGAATTCCCGACATGACAGAATATATTAATGCAGGAGTTTTAGTTTTGAATCTCGAACAAATCCGAGAAGATAAAATTGAAGAAAAAGAACAAGCATTGATAGGAACTTTTGATGATTCCGTAGACCAGCATATTTTAAACAAAGTCTGTTACAACAGGATAATTCATGTTCACCCTAAATGGAATGCTTTTCAAACGGGAGAAGTTCCATATAGAAGTTCTGTTGCACTATGCGGAATGACTAAACAAGAACAAGAACAAATCTTCCTGCGCCCTTCAATATATCACTATACAGGAACTTTGAAACCATGGAAATATTATAATTTAAAGTATTCACTAATATGGCAGCAGTATTACAAAAAATCTCCTTTTTCTTCTGAGGTTTTACGCTTAAAATTTACAAAAAGCAGTCCGTGTATTCATAATTGGATAAACCCGTATTACAAATTAGATAGAAAAATTCTTATTTTTATTGCACTTCTGGAATTTTTATACAAGCTTACAAAATTTTCATTGATTAATAAATTTTTAATTAATTTTGAAAATAAAATAGAAGCGAGCCAGGAATATTTTTGGCGTAATGTTGGCGGTAATAAATGAAAAACAAAAAACATTATAAAAACACTGATAAATCAATAAAAATTCTGGTAGTTTATCACAAAAAAGATGAATTATTTAAAAATGATATTTTAGTACCAATTCATGCCGGACGTGCAAAAGCTTTTGAAAAATCCAAGGACGGACAAATATCAAAAGAAGATTATAATTGGCTTTTAAAAAATATGATAGGGGATGACACCGACAATAATATTTCACATTTGAATCGAGAACTTAATGAACTCACTGCAATATATTGGGCTTGGAAAAATTATGATAAACTCGGAAATCCCGACTATATAGGTTTAAATCATTACAAAAGATTTTTTGATATAGAATACAAAAGTATTCCAAATTTATTAAATAAATACTATTATATCAAAACCGGATTCCATTGTAATCAGAAAATCTCTGTTTATGATGCTTGGATAAATTGTTCAAAAAGCTGGGCAGATAATGATTTTCTGGATAATGCATTAGATTTATGCAATAAAATTACAGGAAATAATGATATAGAAAATTATTTTAAAACTGGAGCAGAAGGAGATAGTTATTTTAATATGTTTATTCTTCCAAAAGAAGAATTTTTTAAATACTGTGAATTTCTTTTCAGCATAATATTTAAGCTCCCAAACTCAAAAGAAGAAAGAACAAAAGCCATGTTTGCGGAAAGACTTACTGCGTATTATCTCAAAACACTTGAAAAAAAACATAAATGCTTAAATGCAAAAGTTATTAACTATTGTTATTCTACAATCCTTCAAAAAATACCCTATCTGATAAAAAAACTTTTTTTTGTAATAAGAATATCATTTTCCAATTAATATTATAAATGCAAAAGCCGCGTTTTAATTTTTACGCAGCTTTTATTTGGGGTTAATGTATTTTTGAGTTCTTTGTTTTATACTTCTATAAACAATCTTCTGCCGACAATGTTCGGCTGATTATTATAATATCCGGCAAAATATCCGCCTACGACAGGTTTATTCTGTCCGTAATTTACAAACGGATTCTGTGATGATGTTACAAACGGATTTCCGCCTGTTGCTGATGCAAAGGGGTTTGATGATGTACGTGTTCTTGTGATTGATGTTGTCTGCGATGATGTTAATACTCTCGTTAATAAATTTACTATTCCTGCCATATTAGTTAAACCTTTCTATGGTTTATTTAATGTTTATTCCGAATAAGTCAATTTATTAATCGGAAAAAATAAAAAAAACTTTACAAATTTTAACAAAAAATCCTCTATATAGTGGGGAACCCATTCTTAAAAAAAACAATCTACGCACCAAATTATTGCGAATTCAATTTTGTTTCTTTTTTACGTTATTACACCAAATTAATTACACTAAGTCCCTTAAATTCAAAAATCTCTTTTGTATTACTTTTTAGCTTTTCTTCTGCAAGCATTGAGCCTATAATTGCCTCTAATTGCGCAACCGGCATCATATTATTAGGCAATTCATCAAAACCGTATTCCATCTTCAATGCTGACTGGAGAAATTTGCAATCAGCAGATGAGCGTTCCTTATAATTTGAATACAAATTAAACTTTTGCCGTGCCAAATAAACTTCAAACCTTGTAACATCCGCACCCCGTTCACTTAGAGATGAAAGAAGGTCACAGCCCCTTGTCGAAAACCTTTGCATCCAGTTTTCACGATTCAAAAACAATCCTTCGTCATTATGAATAAGCTGGTACTGTTTGGACATAACGCGCCATTTGCCTTCAAGCATCGTATTATCCCAAGGCAAAGAAACACAAATTGCAGAATTTTTTACAGACGGATAATTGTCAAAAAACAACTGGACATCATTCATTGAAAATAATTTATCCACGTGTATCAATTTACCTGTCGCAATTTCCCTTACTGCAACTCCGCTTTCTATAGAAGATGACGGCCCAAGAGAAAGCCCTACTGCATGAGTTATCATAAACCAAAATCCTCATCTTCAGGACTCTTGGATTTTAATTTTATAACACGAGTCTCTACCGGCGGCATACCTTCGCTGTTTGCTGCCTGTGCCTCTTTATCAACATTTATATACAAATCCATGTTCTTTTCACTGAGTTTTTCACTCTTCTGACTCTTAATTTTCATTCTGTTTTCTTCAAGAAGTTTTCGCGCTGCCGGAGAAATTGAATCCTGCTCTACCTGAGAAATAATCTTTTCTCTTTGTTTTTGAATCTCTTCCTGCTGTTTTTTAGAAAGAGTCAAAGCGCTCGTATTTGTATTTTCATAACTGTTTTTATAACTGTTTTTGAGAATCAAAATCTCAACCCTTCTGTTAGCAGGATCTTTCGGAGAATAAGAAGTTTCCAAAGGTCTGGTATCGGCAAACCCTATTGCGGAAAACAAATTTGGCGCAAATTTAAACCTTGAAATCATATACCTTACAACAGATGATGCTCTTGCTCCCGAAAGTTCCCAGTTTGAAGGATATTGAGCACTATGTATTGGCTGACTGTCAGTATGCCCCTCAACACGCATTGAATGCAAAACAAATTTCTTACATATCAAAACACCTACTTTATCAAGAAGTTTTTTTGCGCTTGCATCCAAATACGCTGACCCCGGAGCAAATAAGTATTTATCATCAAATGTTAAAAGTAAACCCTTATCTGTCATTTTTGAAGAAATACCGTCCAATTCTCCGGCTTCTTTTAATTCTTTGATATTTTCTTCAATTTCATTAAAAGATGCCTCTTCATATTTAGGACTTATGTATTCAAGCATAAGACTCGGTATAAAAGAATTTGCCTGCTGCTGGTCAAAAATATTCTGACTTCCGTCCATTATTGACTGCTGACCCTCCATCAGCGAATTTTGCGAAAATGCATTTTTCAAAGATTCTTCAAGTTTTGCAAAATCCGAAACATCAACCTGCGCAAGAGCATATAATACTACAAATGTAGCAAAAAGAAGGGTGATAAAGTCACCGTATGAAACCAGCCATCTTTCAAGATTTTCCGGCTCTTCCGGAGGTTTTTTTCTAGCCATTTGCTTTATCCTTATTCTCTTCTTCCAAAATAAATGAACGAAGTTTTCTTTCAATCAAAACAGGGCTTTCACCTGCCTGAATTGACAGTACACCTTCCAAAATCATATTCTTATATAAAAATACATTTTGGTATATAAACTTGATTCTTGTTCCCAAAGGAATCATAACAAGGTTAGCGGCAAACAAACCATAAATTGTGGCAACGAATGCTACCGCAATACCTGCACCCAGCTTTGAAGGATCAGATAAGTTCTGCATAACCTGAATTAAACCCATAACGGCACCAATAATACCAAGTGTCGGTGAATATCCGCCGAATGATTCAAATACCTTTGCACAGTTATGAACATGCTGTTCTTCCTGACTGATTTGATTCTCCATCATCTCTCTTACAAGCGTCGGGTCAGTACCATCGGCAACCGCGCCAAGCCCGAGAGTTAACAGTGAATCAGAAGCATTATTTGCTTCTTTTTCAAGAGCAATGATACCTTCTTTTCTTGCCTTTGTCGCAAATCCGCCAATTTCCGTAATCAAGGCATTAAAATCTACTTTTGGAGGCATAAATACGTTTTTAAGCATTTTCAAAGCATCCGCAAGAACTTTTGGCGGGAAACTCAATACAATAGCACCTGTTGTACCGCCCAAAACGATGAACGCAGCCGTAACCTGTAATAATTGTCCGATATTACCGCCTTCCATTGCCTGACCGGTTAAAATAAAACCTATACCGAGAAAACAACCTATGACTGCAAAAATATCCATAACTATCTCCAATTGTATACTATTCTATAGATATTAAACTATAATTTTAAATTTATGAAATCCTTTATTTATAGGATAAAAAACAAAATTACAGTACAAAATGCAGTTTTTTATTATATTTTATTTAAAAACTTCTTTAAGCAAAGGCTGAACTTTGTCTTTCTCGCTCAAAACAGGTTCAAAATCTATTTCCCAATCAATATTTATATCTTTATCCGACCAGAGAATTCCCCTGTCAGCCTGCGGTGCATATTCTCCGCTTGCTTTATACAACAATTCGGCTTCTTCGGACAAAACAACAAAACCATGCGCAAATCCTTCCGGAATAAAAAGCATGTGTTTATTTTCTTCCGTTAATTCCGCTTTCACATACTGTCCGAAAGTTTCCGACTCAGGTCTGATATCGACTGCAACATCATAAATTCTACCTTTCGAGCATCTTACAAGCTTTGCCTGCCCGTATGGTTTCGCCTGATAATGCAAACCGCGCAGGACATGAGCCGTTGATTTTGAATGATTATCCTGATTAAATTCCACATCAATTCCGTTTGCCGCAAAATCAGATTTTTTATAGCTCTCCAAGAAAAACCCTCTGTTGTCGCCAAAAACTTTCGGCTTCACCAATATTACATCTTTAATCTTCTGCGGTTCAAATTCAAACGGCATAATGCTCTCTCCTTTTATACTCCATACCTTTATTCATATTATACACGCTTAGTTTTTTATGTCGATAAATTTTAACAAAAGAATAACTATTGTAACATTTTTCCTATATTTGAATTTTTTGATATGATAATAGTATGACAAAGTTTTTGTTGATTAGTGAGGATAGTGATAAGGAAAAGATTATTAAATCAGTTTTTAAATCTGATGAGATTTTAACCTGCACAAATGAAACAATGATTTTTGATATCCTTAAGGTTGAAGAACCTGATATCATTCTTATTGACGGTGATATAGAATCTCTGGATTTAAAACCGTTGTGCAGAAAAATAAAATCCTTTCCCGTTGTCTTACTTCTGATAATAGGGAAAAAAGAACACACAAAAGACATTACCCATAACGTAAACCTGTTTATCAAAACTCCGATTGATAAAAAACTTTTGGAAGCGACTGTAGAATCGAGTTTGCGCACAAGGCAGTCCCTTTTAAAAATGACTAAAACGAACCAAGAGCTTGCTGCAAGCTTGTATCAGCTAAATGTTCTTTATAACACAAGTTCTCAGCTTGCCGGTTCTCTGGATAAAGATAAACTAATAAAAATTATGGTTGAAGGCGTTGAAAAATCACTGAATTTTGAACTTTCCTGCACGCTGTTTTTCCGTTCCGAAAGAGAACCTATTCTTATTATAAATTCTCTCTACAGAGTTTCCGACAGGCTTTTGGAAGCATTAAAGCTCCGCGCAATATTGAGTTACAAATCACTTTTAAGCGACCCGCCTTATGATATAAAAATCGGGAACCTAAAAATTGAAAAAAATATTAAACATAATATTCAGGAATACGATTTTTCAATATTGAGATTTGATAATTTGTTTGCACCGATTATGCTGAATGACCAATTTTTCGGATTCACGGAAATTTACAGGGAAAAACCCTTCTCAACAGAAGACGCAACTGTATTTCAGACTCTTGTTCAGCAGGTAACAATTCCGCTGCAAAGTGCATCTTTCACACAAGAATTAAAAGCAACAAACCTGAAACTGCAAAAATTAGAAAGACTTAAATCAGAATTTATTTCCATAGTTTCACATGAACTCAGAACACCACTAACCGCAATCAAAAATGCCATGGATATTATTCTGAGCGGAAAAGCCGGAGACATGACAGAAAATATTGAAAAATTTGTCTCTATGGGAAAACGAAACGCAATAAGACTTTCCGGAATTATAAATGACCTTCTGGATATCTCAAAAATCGAAGCCGGTAAAATGGATTTCAAATTTGAACTTATGCACGTTGAACCTGTTATTGAGTACGTCAAAACCAACTTAACAGAAGTTGCGAAAGAAAAAAATCTAAAGATTATTTACACACCGTCAAACGAAGATGTAGAAGTTTATGCCGACTCAAACCGACTGGAACAAGTGCTTACAAACCTGGTTTCTAATGCAATAAAATTTACACCGGATGCCGGTGAAATAGAAATCACTTCAAAAGTTGTAAACGCAAGAGAACTCCAGTACGACAACTGTTTCGAGGATGATATAAAAAGACTTAAGGGAAATTATCTTCAAGTTTGTGTTGAAGACCACGGTATCGGTATTGAAAGAAAAGATTTAAACCACGTTTTTGATAAATTTGCACAAATAGAAAACTCTCTATCAAGAAAAGTCGGTGGTTCAGGATTGGGGCTGCCGATTGCAAGACAGCTTATGGAAGCGCACAACGGCGCAATCTGGTGTGACAGCGAAATCAACAAAGGTTCAAGATTCTATTTTGTTATTCCTATAGCAAATGATAAATCAAATTTCTTGATGATAAGAAAACAAATGGTTCAAAAAGCCCGTTCAGAAGGTACAACCGTTGCTGTTATCAAAATTAAATCATCCAATGATGTTATTGAAAATCTGATGAAAGAAAACAACCTTTTAAGCAAAACATATATGGCAAATTCACTCATAGAAAAAGAAGGCGGAATGACAACGCTTTCGCTTCTGCTTATGGACGGAGATAAACCTTCTGCCGAATTTTTGAAGAAAAAAATTGAATCTGTAACAGAACAGAATAAAGATTTGTACGGAAAATGTGATATAATGTATTCATACGAAGTTGAAGGAGACAGGCATGAAAAAGATTCTGATAGTTGATGATGAACAGGATATCGTTGAAAGTCTAAAATTTGTTTTGGAGGTTTCGGGCTTTGTCTGCTACACCGCCTTTAACGGAGAAGACGGACTCAAGCTGGCAAAAGAAATCATGCCGGACTTGATTATTCTTGACGTTATGATGCCAAAAATTAACGGATACAAAATAAGCCGTCTTTTAAAATATGACTCAAAATACAAAGATATTCCGATAATTATGGTAACAGCCCGTTCTCAGCTTGAAGATAAAATGATTGGCGAAGAAACAGGAGTTAATGAATACATCACAAAACCCTTTGAACTTGACGCAATTGTAAGCAAGGTTGAAGAGTATTTGGGTAAAAACGAGGAACAGGCATAAGATGGAAACAGTTACAAATAAAACCCTTGAAAAACTTAAATACGAACTTGTACGAGACGGAATTGTTTCTTATGAAACATTGGAAAAAGCGGAAGAGCTTGCAAATGTTCAGCGCATAAATATAGGACAAGCTCTTATAAATTCGGGTATTCTTGAAGAAGATACCCTGCTAAAGTTTTTGGAATCAAAACTCCACATTCCTTATGTGAATCTTGAAGATTATACACCTGACCCAAAATGCTTCAAATTCGTGTCGTTTCCGGATGCAAGACGATACAAGATTATACCGCTATTCAAGATAGAAGATGTTCTGACTGTTGCAATGTCAGACCCGCTGGATTTGTTTGCAATTGACAAAATTATTGAAGTTGCGGAATGTTCAATTGAACCTGTAATATCCTCGGAAAGCAGTATTCTAAAGAAAATTGACGAATACTACAAAGTAGCGGATACCGTTGATAACATCATCTTGACAACAGAAGAAGATGAAGACTTTGACTGGACAGATGAACTGCATAACGAAGAAGCCGGAGAAGAACACATACAGCATGTCATAAGAGCTATTTTGAAACAGGCAATAATTGAGGATGTTCACGAGTTAAATTTTGAACAGGTAGAAGAAGGTTTAAAGGTAGTCTTTAAACAAAACGGTGAAATATACGATAAAGGCTTAATTCCTGCAATATTAAATTCTGCTTTTGTATCAAAATTAAAGACTCTTTCTAATCTGGATGCTTCCGTCTGTGAAATTCCTCAGCTAGGGAAATTATGTTTTAAAGTTGAAAATGCCATGCTTATTGCATCAGTTTCATCTTTTCCGACAATAATGGGTGAAAGAATTTCTCTGAAAATTTACAAACCGCCTCAAAAGCTTGATAAAATTATCACTGATGATAAAGCAAGGGTTACAATATCCCACGCACTTAACGAACCGGGAATAATTCTTGTGTGCGGTTCACCTTTGAGCGGAAAAACACACATCATATATTCTCTGCTGATGGAAGCGGCAAGAGACAACAAGAATATCATGACAATTGAATCCATAGCCAAATACGAGCTCAAAGGGGTTAATCAATGTGAACTTAATGAAAATATCGGATTCAATATGGATAAAGCTTTGCGCTACGTAGAATTTCAATCTCCTGATACGATTTACTTGGAAGGGGTTAAAACCCGTGATGCGTTTGAATTCATGTCAGAGCTATACTACAATGATAAAGTTATCCTAACGGAATTTATGGCAAATAATATGACCGATTTGAGACAAAAGCTTGCATTTGAAGATTTTCAATCATTTAAATCTCTTGTTTCCTGCCTGATATTCATTCACTCCAAAGACTCTATAGAAGTGTTCGACAAAGCGACTTTGCAAAAATATTTAGCATAATTTGAACAAAAATTTTTGAATTTCGTTATACATACAGAAAGGCAAAAAAAATGGATAACAAATGTTCAAAATATGAAAGCTTGTTTGTATTTTCAAATGAAGAAACTCTGAAAGCTCACATCAACGAATGTGAAGAATGTGCAAAAGAAGCTCAAGAACAGGACAAAGTTTCTGACCTTTTGAGTGAAGTAAAAATGTACTATTGGGCAAAAAGAAAGAAACAACGCACAAAATTAAGAGCAATGTGTGCCGTCCTTGTATTTGCACTATTCACATCTCTTTCTTTCGGGCTTCTATTGACAAATGAAGATTTGACAGATACTCTAAAATACGGACAAACACTTTCAGCAGAAGACTACGGATTCCCTGTTGATTCCTACGGACTTCTTATGGTGGATGAATGAATTTCGACGAAATTGTAAAAACTAATAAACAAAATATAAAAAATATCATCAGACTTATTACGCATCAAGATAACGAAGACATCGAACAAGAAGTCTATATCAAGCTGTGGAAAAATTCTGATAAGTATGAAGAACGCGGAACTTTGAAAAGCTGGATTAACACCGTTGCAAAAAATGCCGCAAAAGATTTTCTGAAATCCTCCTCGTTCAAAAACAGTCAAAATACTACATCCGATGATGTTGAACTCGGAAAAATCAGTGACAAAAAAGTTTCTCCGGAAGAAGCACTTATAACAACAGACAGACAAAAAACCATCATTAATGCGGTGGAAAGTCTGAAACCAAAATTCAAAGAAGTAATCATGATGTGCGAAATCTATGGTTACACCTATGAAGAAGCTTCAAAAAAATTAAACTGCCCCACCGGGACAATAAAATCAAGAATATTCAACGCAAAAAAAGAGCTCGCAATTGTGTTACAAGATTTAATGTAAAGGAAAACGAATATGAAAAAATTAGCAATTTTATTATGTACATTGACTTTAATCGCAGGAAACGTTTATGCTGCGGATAATACAGAAAACCTTCCGCAAAAGAAGAATCCTCCGACAAAAGAAGAAATGATAAAAGCAAGACAAGCTCGTGAAGCAGCTTTTGAACAGAAACTCGGTCTTACTGACGAACAAAAAACTCAAGCAAGAGAACTCCGAAAACAAGGGTTTGAAAAAATGAAACCTGTTATGGAACAAATTAAAGCCAAAAGACAGGAAGCGCGTGCCGTTAAACAATCAAAAATTTCTGTAGAAGCACAGGAAGAAAAGCTTATAGTAATTGATAAAGAACTTCAGGAGCTTGAAAAACAGGCATCAGCAATAAGAAAACAAAACATGAAGGATTTTGAATCTATTCTTAGCGGTGATCAGAAAAAAACTCTTAAAAATATGAAAAAAGAAGGCAGAGAAAAATTTGAACGTGAACGCAGATTGAATCCGCATCCTTGCCCGCACCATCCGCATTTTGAAAAATAACAAAAAGAGGTTGTCCCCCAAAAGCAAGGGCAGCCTCTTTTAAATCTTATAAATTAACAATACAATTTGCCATATTGAGTCAGGACAAAAAAAGAAAATTATGTTATTCTTGGTATGTTGATGAAAGAAACAGAAGTGACAAAATATGGATAATCCGGAAAATAAAACATCTGATATTAAAGGAAAACCTGCGTTTTCAACTTTCAAATTTATAATTAAACGTATATTGCAAACGATTCCGCTTCTTATAATTGTTTCAATGATAAGCTTTTTCATAATTCGTCTTGCACCGATTGACCCGCTTGCGGAATTGAGACTTAATCCGTCTATTTCTCAAGAAACTCTTGATAAAGAAGTTCACAGGCTTAAACTTGATAAACCGATTTATATTCAGTATCTATCATGGGCAGTATCATTTGTAAAAGGCGATTTGGGATACACTTCTGCCGGAGAAAAAGTTTCAACAAAACTAAAAGAAAGAATTCCGAACACTCTGCTTTTGACAACGATTGTAATATTTATGACCTGGATTGTCGGAATTCCGCTCGGAATTTTTGCCGCTATAAAAAAAGAAACAGCATGGGACAGAATTTTAACAGTTATTTCCAGTATCGGAATGGCAATTCCGTCTTTCTTTTTTGCAATACTTTTACTAATTTTTGCCGTCAAAACCGGATGGTTTCCTGTCGGAGGACTAACCAGCTACAATTATAACGAAATGAGTCTTTGCGGAAAATTTTTGGACCTGACAAAACATCTTATTCTTCCGGTTACGGTTCTTTTTACAATATCACTTTCCGGACTTCAAAGACAAATGAGAGCTAATATGCTGGAGGTTCTAGATAGCGACTACGTTAAATTTGCAAGAGCAAAAGGTCTAAGTGAGTTTAAAGTCGTTTTTAAACACGCACTCAGAAATGCCGTTAATCCGATGATAACACTTTTAGGGTTTGAATTTGCCGGACTTTTAAGCGGAGCCGCCCTTACGGAGTATGTTTTTCAATTTCCGGGACTCGGACGACTAATATTGGAAGCTGTTATGAAATCAGACATAAACCTTGTAATGGCATCATTAATGATGGGAACAATAATGCTGATTTTAGGCAATCTGCTTGCAGACATCCTTCTTATGATAACTGACCCAAGAATAAGAACAGGAGCGGCTGATGGAAATCATTAAAAAAATATTTCAGGATAAATTTGCAAAAACAGCTTTTCTTGTTCTGGCAATTTTATACGCAGTTATACTTTTTGCTGATTTTATTGCACCATATTCAAGCGGATATTCAAACCGAAATTTATCTTATGCCCCGCCGTCAAAAATTTATACCATTAATGAAAAGGGCAAACTATCATTACCATATACCTACAATTACGTAAGAGAATATGACGAAAATTTGATGCAAACCGTTTTCAAAGAAGATAAAAGTACAAAATATTTTATTAAACCTTTTGCAAAAGCTGAAGGATACAAAATTGCAGGAATAATTCCGACACACAGACACTTATTCGGTGTAAGAGAAGGAGGAGAAATTCATCTTCTCGGGACTGATATTAACGGGCGAGACGTATTCTCAAGGCTTTTATTTGGCGGAAGAATTTCTATGACAATAGGCTTCCTAGCTTTATTTATTGTTTTTCCTATAGGTCTCCTTTACGGAGGAATCTCCGGATATATGGGAGGACTCCTTGATATTTTAATGATGAGATTTGCGGAAGCTATTATGGCGATTCCGAGTTTTTACCTTTTAATAATTCTTGCTGCAATCCTGCCGAGCGGAATGACCAGCACGCAAAGATTTATGCTTATTGTAATAATTCTTGCAATGATTGGATGGGCAGGTTTTGCGCGTGTCGTAAGAGGAATGGTGCTTTCAATCAAAGAAGAAGATTTTGTACAAGCAGAAAGAGTAATGGGGGCATCTAAATTAAGAATAATACTTAAACATATACTCCCGCAGACAACCAGTTATGTAATTATAGCAATAACTCTGAGTGTCCCTTCTTATATACTGGCAGAATCCGGCTTAAGCTTTTTGGGGCTCGGTATCCAGCAGCCTGACGCAAGCTGGGGAAATATGCTTAAAGAAGCACAAGAATTCACAAACATCCTATATCGCCCTTGGCTCTTAGCTCCGGGAGGATTAATTTTTATTGCGGTATTATCATTCAACATTCTTGGAGACGCAATCAGAGATATACTGGATCCAAAATCAATCGTAAGAAAATAAATTATACTTTCTTTTTAATTTTGTCCGCAATCTTTTTGCATCTTAGTTTATCAACTTCTTCCATAACTTTAGCGACAGGAACTTCCCACGCACCGCTTGTAGGGGTCTGGAACGGTTTAATTGATTTGTACCAGCCGATATCATCACCGTCTACCTTAAACCAACGCCATTCAACTATTCTGTTAAATAATCCGAAAGTCTTTATACCCAGAGCGCCTGCAAGGTTCATAACGCCGTTATCCGTTGTTACCATTAAATCCATGCAATTCATTGCGCAAGCTGTATCTTCCCAATCTCTGAATGTTCTTCCCAGACGTATAAGCTGAGCATCCTCAGGTATCATATCCATCTGCCTTGTAAGATCATCTACCTGAAAACTGTACACCTCAACATCCGGCAGCTGCATCAGCGGATACAAATAATGAAGCGGAATGTCTCTGTCTGTTTCTTTTGAAGCAAGCGTACCTTCAAATGCTATACCGATTTTAAGTTTGTCATTATTATTAATATATTCTTTTTTATAAGCATTAATCTTAGTTTTAGGAACTTTTAAGTAACCTTTTGCATTAGGAATAGTTTCCGGCTTTGTTTCACAAATAATCGGTAAATCCATCATAGGAACCCAAAGGTCATAATTAATTTTCGGAATATCAGCCTCTGAATAAATTTCAATCCCGAGTTTCGAGTCTCTAAATAATCCGATTAAACCGTTTTGTACAACAAGGGAAACCTCTTTGCATCTTGTTTTCATTTCATCAATAAACCGAGCAAACATTATTGAGTCACCAAAACCCTGCTCAAAGTGAACAAGAATTTTCTTATCACTTATATCCATCTTCATGTTCCACTTTTTCTTCTTGGTTTTAAGTAACTCTGGAAATGCAACATTTCCGAGATCTTCTTTAAGAAATCTGTGCTGTAAGAATTTAAACCCTTCTGAAAAACGTTTGTGACGTACAAGGTATGCACCGTATGCGTGCAAGTCTGAGTGAGTCGGATTCAGGTACATAAGTTTTGAATACATCTCATCCGCTTTTTGTACTTCATCAAACTTGCCGTAAACGTACGCAAGGTTCTTAACAACAATTCTGTTTTGAGGCGCAAGTTCAAATGCCTTATTGAGATAATATATCTGCTTATCTTTAAATTTATCCTGATAATAAGTTGAATACAAGTGACCAAGCATATTGTATATTGAAAAATTGTCCGGATTCTTTTCAAGGGCTTTTTCATAATATTCAATAGCTTTTTTATTATCTTTAATATCTGTATATGTAAGGTCTGCTAAATAAATATAAACATCCTCTTTATCCGGAGATATTTCTTCAAATCTTTTCAAAAACTTAATAGCTAAATCAGCATTTCCGATAGCTTTCATACAAAGTCCGATATTTTTGTAAATATTAATCGGAAACCCTGTATATTTCATCATATCTCTGTATTGCTCAATGGCTTCTACATATTTTTTATCCATCATAAGTCTTTGAGAATACGAAAGCGCATAATTTAAATACCGATTTGTAATATCATGCAGTTCTGCTTCATCAAAAGTTTCCTTCATGACTTCACGAAAAATTTCCAGTCCGCGCTCAAAATTATTATTACTGCAATAATAATCAGCTAACGCTATATCCATCGAATGTACCAAATCCTTGGAATTATCTATCGGAATTTCTTTTTTTACCAAAAGCCTTTTTGAAACCTGCATACAAATCCTCCATATTAATTGAATTCTAGCATATTTTCTTATCTATTAGAAGTAGAAAATATAAAAATCGGCTAATTATATTAGAGGTATTGCCTTAACATTTCTTAACAATTTAAAGTAAAAAAGGCAATTTTTAAAAAGTTAAATACTTTATATATATGTAAGAGATATTTAAAAGAGAGAGATAAATCAA
>CADAKY010000013.1 GCA_902788575.1 uncultured bacterium
GTGGGGTAATAAAAGATTTCACCCCTCACCCGCATTTGTACGGCTCCTCTGTCGCCTACAACTGCGCCCTCTCCCTCAAGGGGCGAGGTTCCTAACACTTCGATTTCGGGGTGGGGTAGTTTATAGGTCGGGTTTCAACCCGACAAAAACTTTTTTAAATAAAGCAATTTTGTAAATTTAGCACTTTTATTTTTCTTTGTAGCCTTTTTTTTCTTGTTACTTCTTTTTTTCCTTTTACCTCGCAAATAAAAGGAAGAAAAGAAGTAAGCATAAAATTAACAAAATTATTTTAATTGAAAAAGTTATTGTTGAGTTTCACCCAACCTTCCTGTTATAAATAAATGCCAATATTATTGACTTTGAGCCCACAATTGTAAATTTTTGTAACAATTTTGTTAAAAAAGCTAAAGTTTTTCAAAAAAATGCCGATATACATGGCAAAGAACTAAATACAAAAGGAAAAGGAGAACTACATTATGGGTATGTCAGCATCACAAGCAAGGTTAATTGCTCTAACAGAAAGAATGAACGACATAGAGTATCAAGGTCAACAGATTAACCAACAAA
This sequence comes from uncultured bacterium, assembly GCA_902788575.1. Taxonomy (GTDB): domain Bacteria; phylum Cyanobacteriota; class Vampirovibrionia; order Gastranaerophilales; family Gastranaerophilaceae; genus CAG-196. The sequence goes on from CADAKY010000013.1 coordinate 568, forward strand.
GAACAACTTTGTCAAATCAGGTTAATGCGTTGTACAATTCATTATTAACAATGAGCGTTCCAACACCACCTTCAACAAGTGATTATACAAAGGTTGAATATTCAGGAAAACTTGGTGCTACAAACTTTACATTAGGTAACGTAGTTCCTGCCGGCACTGAATATAATGTAGATATTAAATACAGTAAACCCGGTCACTTTGTTGAATCAGCAGGTTCTGCTCCTGTAGTAACAATTCCTAAAGAAATTTTTCTTGCAACAGTTGCTAATACACAAACAATACCGGATATAAAAGGTTATAAAAAAGAAAATCTTAAACAAGTAAATGAAGTTGTAGATAATAATACAAGTTTGTTATGCCAAGTTACCGGCAAAGATGTTAAAAACGGAGAAGAATATTATATAGTAGATAAAAACGGTAATATGGAATATCATAAACGTAGCGAGAGTGATGCTCCGCAAGATGATAAAGTGGTTTATGTAAAACGTAAAGCAGAAAATACAGAAGCAGAAGATGGTACAAAAACACCAAAAAATTATGAAATAGGTAAAGCATATAAATATGGCGGTGGAAATCCTGAAAAGATTGGTGAAGACGAAGATGCTGCGTATGGTAACTCTGTTCCTGCCGGTGCTGTAGCAAGTGATTATTTTGTTCTTGATGGCAGTGCCTATAAACAAGCAACAAATGATGACTTTGATGTAACAAGTGATGGTAAACTTAAATTCAGAGCACGCGTAACTTATTTCAAAGAAACAAGTACAAATACAGAAGGAAGAACTACAAATAATCCAAGATATGATAAAGATAATCCGGAAGCAACGACTGTAAAAGGTGCATATGTGATGACCTTAGAAGATGCATTTGCTGAAGGCAGAATGAAATCTGATACATTGAAAGATTATAAAGAAGCTTTATTCAATGCACATCCGGAAATGGGTGAAAATGCTGACGAAGTTGCTGAAAAATTCTTTATATTCTATACAAATGAAGAAGGTTCTCAAGTTCCGCACTTTGTAGCAAAAGAAGATATTCAAGTAAACTTAAAAAATTCACAAAACAGATCTTGGTGTGAATACGAAGATTACGTATCAAACGGAACTTATACATCAACAGTTGAAGAAAAAGGATGTAAACTAGAATTCAACTCAGACGGAAGAATTAGTAAAATATCAATTCCGATTTATGATGAAAACGGAGACATACAAACATATAAAACAGTTGAATTGGAAGCAAAAACCGTAACTGATGATTTGGCATACGAAGATGCGTATAACAATTATGAATACGAAAAACACTTATATGACAAAGAACAACAAAAAATTAATGCACAAACATCTATTGTTCAAGCAGAAGATAAGAAACTTGAACTTAAATTAACAAGACTTGATAACGAAAGAAACGCTGTAAATACAGAAATTGAAGCAGTTAAGAAAGTTGTAAACGACAACATTCAAAAATCATTCAAGACATTCAACGGCTAAAACCCGCTTCCCTCACCCCTTGAGGGCGAGGGATAGAATTTCAGGCTGAGCTAAGCGAAGCCTAGAAATTCAGGGTGTGGGGTTTATACCTAAGATAAATTTTCACTCCCTAAAATGGAGACTATAGTCGAAAGACACTTCGAGAGCCCCGATGAGGGGCTCTCGTTTTTGGGGGTAAATCATCCCCCGTGGAGAGGGTTCTCCCCTTGAGACTCTGCCGAAAAAAACGATTGAGTATCGTTTTTTGAGAGGTTAGGCGAAATCTCTGATTTCGGGGTGGGGTAATAAAAGATTTCACCCCTCACCCGCATTTGTACGGCTCCTCTGTCGCCTACAACTGCGCCCTCTCCCTCAAGGGGCGAGGTTGGGTGGGGTTGAACAAGTGAACAGGTGAACGGGTGAATTTTTTATTTTTGACATTTTTATGTAGACTGTATTAAGCTTTTGTGATAGGTTATATATAATTGTTAAATTTGGACGGGGGAATTTTATAAACAGATATGACAGCAGCTGTTTCAGAAAAAAAAGAGACAAAATCAAAAAAAGAAAAAGTATTGGTAATAGTTGAGTCTCCTGCAAAATCAAAAACTATAAAGAAGATTCTCGGTGACGGATATCAGATAGAGGCAAGTTTTGGGCATGTGAGAAATCTTCCTGACAATGTTTTGGGATTTGATGTGCATAACGACTTTAAACCGACTTATGTTATTATTCCCGAAAAAAAGAAGGTTGTTACTAAACTAAGCGAGCTTGCAAAACGTTCTGACCGTGTTCTTTTGGCATCAGACCCTGATAGAGAAGGAGAAGCTATCGCATGGCATGTCAGAGAACTCTTGCCGGTAGGAGATGACAAAGTTCAGCGAATTGAGTTTAACGAAATTACTCCAAAGGCTGTAAAATACGCTGTTGCACATTCGCGTGAAATTGATATGGACAAAGTAAAAGCACAGCAAACAAGGCAAATTTTAGACAAGCTTGTAGGTTATAAACTTTCGCCGGTTCTTTGGAAGCAGTTAGGTAATTATCACCTTTCAGCCGGCAGGGTTCAATCTGTTGCGCTCAGAATGATTTGCGAAAGAGAAGAAGAAATTGAAGCTTTTGTTCCTAAAGAATACTGGTCTGTTCATACAATTATGGATAAAGACGGAAAGTTATTTGAGGCGGAAGTTAATAAATACAAAGGCAAAAAGTTTGATATTAATAATGAAGAAGAAGCAAATAAGATTAAAGAATTTCTTCTGAACTCATCAACAGAATTTAAAGTTGAAAAGGTTACTAAAAAAGAAACAAAACGCAAGCCGACTGCACCGTTTATAACTTCAACTCTTCAAAGAGCCGCCAGCTCAAAACTTGGTTTTGGCGTTCAAAAGACAATGCAGGTTGCGCAAAAGCTATATGAAGGTATGGAAATCGACGGAACCCCTGTCGGGCTTATTACTTATATGAGAACAGACAGTGTCCGTATATCAGACGATGCGCATCAGATGGCAAAAGATTTTATTTTGGATAATTACGGAAAAGAATATTATCCGGAGAAAACAAATGTTTATGTAAAAGGGAAACAAAATGTTCAGGATGCGCACGAAGCAATCAGACCTTCTTATCCCGAAAGAACTCCTGAGAGTCTGAAACCATATTTGCAGCCTGATCAATATAAGTTGTATAAGCTTATTTGGGAAAAATTTATGTCTTCACAAATGGCTCCGGCAACTATTGCAAACAAAACGATTGATATTTCGGCAGGAGATTATAATCTGAAAGCCGGAACAAGCAAAGTTATGTTTGACGGTTTCTTAAAGCTTTATAATGATGCTGAAGAAGATGAGCAAGAAGCGGAAGCAAAGATTCCTGATTTGAACGAAGGTGACAAAGTTAAGTGCAAAGAAGTTACTCCAAAACAGCACTTTACTCAGCCGCCGCCAAGATATAATGAAGCATCTTTAGTCAAGGCTCTTGAAGAACACGGAATCGGAAGACCTTCTACTTACGCTACTATTATTACCGTAATTCAAACCAGAAAGTATGTTGAAAAGAAAGACAAGGCTCTTATTCCGACACTTTTGGGAAGGACTGTTTGCAAACAGCTTGTAAGCCAGTTCTCAAATATTATGGATTACAAATTTACAGCCGGCATGGAGGAAAAACTTGACCTTATTGCCGAAAAAAAGGCAGTTTGGAATATAGTATTAAAAGAATTTTATACTCCGTTTATGGAGGTTGTTTCTTCCGTAATGAAGGACGCAAAAAAAGTTACGATTGAAAGCGACAAAAAATGCCCGAAATGCGGAAAGGTTATGCTTGTAAAAACAAGCCGTTTCGGAACCCAGTTTCTTGGCTGTTCCGGCTATCCTGAGTGTAAAACAATTATTTCTATAAATAACCTTACAGATTTAGACAGCATTAATGACGAAAATGAAACGGCTGTTGTAGATGAAAAATGTGAAAAATGTAAGGGTGATATGGTTATAAAAACCGGTCCTTACGGGAAATACTATGAATGCAAGGAATGCGGAAACCGAAAACGGTATGTACGTTCAACCGGTGTAACTTGCCCCAAGTGCGGTGAGGGTACCATTATAGAAAAGAAATCAAAACACGGTAAAATTTTCTTTGGATGTAATCGCTATCCTGATTGCTCGTATGCATTGTGGGATGAGCCGACAGGAAATAAATGTCCTGAATGCGGAGAGCTGCTTTTGAAAAAACAGACTAAAAACGGATTATTTGAGGTTTGTTCAAACAGAACCTGTTCTTACAGAAAACAGCTCGAAAATTCGCAAAATGAAACTCAAAATACCGAACAACAAGAAAATTAATGATTTAATGTAACAATTTTGTAATAATTAGCCTTTAATCAGGCAATTTTTTGTGTTCACGTGTTTTATATAGTTGTGAAAGTAAAATAAAAAAAGAAAGTGTAGGTTAAAATGGCAGAAATACAAAGCATCGGTGCAGCAGATTATGCAATTCCGGTTCAACAACAGAATCAATATGAAACAGAAATTCCGTCTGAAGAAACAACTCCAATGGTTTATGACCCTGAGGCTGAAGAAAAGAAAAGCGCTGCTTCAAAAATGCTGGGATTAACTTTATTAGGTGTTGCTCTTGTTGGCGGCGGACTTTTGGCAGGACATGCTTGGGGCAAGGCAGGTAAAACTATTGCTAAAGAAACTCAGGAAGAATTAGTAAATACTTTGAAAGAAAATAACGAAACATTGAAGGCCGCTCTTAATGAAGCAAAAGATTTAATAGCAGAAACAAAAGAATCTGCGATTGCTCTTGCAGAAGAAGCAAAAAATGTTACGGATAATACTTTTGGCGGATTCAAATATGGTAAAGATTTTGCCGGAAAAGTTAAAAGCAAAGTAAATACTATAAAGACCAAATCGGAAGAAATGATTATTAAATCTGAAGAAGCTATTAAAAAAGCGGAAGAATCTGTTCAGGAAAAAGCGGAAGAAGTTGTTGAAGCTGCTGAAGAAGCAGTAGCATAGTATTTTTAATAAAATAAAATATAAGAATGAGACGTGTCAATGCGTCTCTTTTTTATATTTAACCCTCCGGTGAAATTCCCCAGTGGAGTTTATTTCTAAGAACGTTATAAAAGTTGTTATTCATAAAAGCGAGTTTTGCTTTTGTTTCGCAAGCCTTAATATCAATCTGTTTGATACATTCTTTTGTGTCATAACCGTCAGCAGATACAGATAACGGTCGGTCACCGGTTTTAACGGTTATTTTTTCGGAAGATGGAATGACAAGCGGTCTTGCATTAAGTGTATGCGGGCAAATAGGAACTATTACAATTGAATCCAAAGTCGGATATAATACAGGCCCTCCGGCTGACAAACCGTATGCCGTTGAACCTGTCGGAGTTGATATAATAAGACCGTCTGCGATATAGTCACATACGAATTTTCCGTTTATTTCAAGAAAAAACTTTGATGTGCGTGAAGCGGAACACCCTTTTATTACAAAATCGTTAAGCGCTGTATATCCGTTAGCTTCAAGCATAAGACGTTCTTCTGTTGAATAATTACCGCTTAGAATGTTTTCTATAATGCAGTCATACTCATTAACACCGGCTTGAGACAAGAACCCGAGTCTGCCAAGGTTTATACCTAAAACCGGAACATTATAGAATCTTGCCGCTTTCAGTAAAGTTCCGTCACCGCCGATTACCAGAGTAATATCACCAAAATGCTCCATATTATCAAGCTCAAAGGATTTGAATTCAACTTTTTTATTAGTAAGAGTTGATTCAATTGTATTCAAAGCATTTTGATAGTCAGATATTAGTTTATTGTATACTACATTTATTTTCATACGGTTGATTATAGCATAGAAATTGATTTTATGATAATATTAGCAATGTGTGAGGTACTCCTCACTCTCTCCCTCAAGGGGCAAGGTAGAAAGGTTTATAATATGATTGAAATGAAGGTAATGGGTATAGCACTTGATGTGAGAACAAATTCACCGATTGTTGTACTTCATGATTTAGATAACAGAAAAGCACTCCCGATTTGGATAGGTTCAGCAGAAGCCAGTGCAATAATAAGATGTATTGAAGGACTTGTTGTTGCCCGCCCTATGACACACGATTTAATTGCAAACCTGATTGAAAAAGTCGGATATAATTTAGATAAAATAGAAATTAACGATGTTGAAAAAGAAACGTACTATGCAACCTTATTTTTGTCTAAAGACGGAGAAACAATAGAAATTGATGCTCGTCCGAGTGATGCAATTGCTGTTGCAATGAGATGTGACGCGCCAATTTTTGTTACGGCAAACGTTCTTATGAATGGTTCTGTCTCTACAGATACTGCAAAAGATGAAGAGGAAGCACAGGAGTTTAAGGACTTTATACAAAATATCAAGCCGTCTGATTTTGAAAAACTTATGAAGGGTAAACACGAAGAATCCGACCAATAGGCGGGGGGGGGTAAATTAAGGATATCCTGTTTCTGGTGAAAATTTAAACTAAATAGAGAAAATAGGGGGAATTTGAAAAAGTAGGTTGGGTGAAACCCAGCAAAATACAGAAAAATATGTAGGTTGGGCATACTTGTCAAACAAAAGCAAGAGGGAATGTATGAATATAAACACAAATTATGACAATTTAGAGCAGAGTTATCTTTTTTCAACTATTGCAAAAAAGGTTAATGAATATATTAAAAACAATCCTGATAAAAAAGTTATAAGGCTTGGTATCGGAGACGTTACACTTCCGCTTTGCAAAGCGGTAACGGAAGCTCTTCATAAAGCAGTTGATGAAATGGGCGTTCAATCTACTTTTAGAGGATACGGACCTGAACAGGGGTATGATTTCTTAAGAACTGCAGTTCAGGGATATTATAAAAAGCATAATGTAGAACTTGAACTTGATGAAATCTTTATTTCTGATGGCGCAAAGAGTGATTTGGGGAATATTTTGGATTTATTCGGAGCCGATAATTCTGTTTTAGTTCCTGACCCTGTGTATCCGGTTTATGTTGATACTAATATTATGGCAGGCAGGAAAGTACAATTTATCGATGCAAACGGTGACAATGAATTTCTCCCTCTGCCCGATAAATCGGTAAAGGCGGACATTATTTATATTTGTTCACCGAATAATCCGACAGGAGCTGTTTATAATAAAGAACAATTAAAAGAGTGGGTTGATTATGCGCTTTCTAACAAGGCAATAATTCTTTTTGATTCGGCTTATGAGTGTTTTATTTCAGACGAGAATCTCCCGCGCTCAATTTATGAAATTGAGGGTGCAAAAGACTGTGCAATAGAATTTTGTTCACTTTCCAAAACGGCAGGATTCACCGGAACAAGATGCGGATATACAATTGTTCCGAAGAATTTGGGTAAACTGAATAAAATGTGGGTCAGAAGACAGACAACCAAATTTAACGGAGTTCCTTATATAGTTCAGCGCGGGGCAGAAGCTGTATTTACTGAAGAAGGACAGAAAGAGATTGCTGAAAACATAAATTATTATAAAGAGAATGCAAAACTTATTTCTGAAACACTCAAAGAATGCGGTATTTGGCATGTCGGCGGAAAACATTCCCCGTATATTTGGCTTAAATGTCCGAATAATATGAAATCATGGGCGTTTTTTGATTATTTGTTAGATAATGCACAAATTGTCGGTACTCCTGGGGCAGGGTTCGGCAAAAACGGTGAAGGTTATTTCCGCTTAACCTCATTCGGTTCAAAAGAGAATACTGCAGAAGCTATGGAAAGATTCAAGGAATTATTTAAATAAGCATAAAATAAAATTAGGGAACTATATATAAATTAAGAATTTCTCAAACAAACTGTCCTCTGCCAACGGCAGAGGACAGTTTATTTGAGAGGGAATAATTATTTAAGCCTTGAAACTCAGAAAATCAGGAGAGGGAAAAAGTGTTAAAATTCAATAATAAAGCGCAATCTGACTAAAATAATATAAATAATCAACCCCTCACCGCATTCGTAGTTTTCAGTCTTACGCCCTCAAACACGACTGCTCCTCTCCCGCTGGCTGAGGGGGCTCATTTTTTTTGACATTAAATGCAATAACACACAAAGCGTGCAGGCTATACCTGCTACATCCATTCAATCCCTCAGCCGTAAGGCTGATGTGGTTATCCATTCAATCCGGTGTTTTCTCTCTTTCTTTTTGTTTCGTTTTTCTTTCTCTCTTTGCCTCCGAAACAAAGAGAGAAAGAAAAATGAAAGTGACCTGTAAACTTATTACCCCACCCCGAAATCGGAGATTTCGCCTAACCTCTCAAAAAACGATACTCAATCGTTTTTTTCGGCAGAGTCTCAAGGGGAGGGTGGGGGGAACCTCTCCTTCAAGGAACAAGGAAGAATAGGGTGGGTCATTCCATTTTGCCCATACTGCAAACCGTCCTTTACCTGCGAGAGAGGTCGGATTTTTAAGTTGAGAGGGAATAATTATTTAAGCCTCGAAACTCAGCAAATCAGGAGAGGGAAAAAGTGTTAAAATTCAATAATAAAGCGAATCTATGAATTACACCAAAAAATTCTCAATCAAATAATGCATTAATAAAAGATTTTCCGTCAAAATCTTTTAAGTCTTCCATTTTTTCGCCTACTCCGACAAGTTTTACAGGAAGTCCCAAATCTTTTGCAATCGCCAGAACTATCGCTCCTTTTGCCGAACCGTCAAGTTTTGTGAGCGCTACAGAAGTCAGATTTACGCACTCTTTAAAAACTTTTGCCTGCACCAAACCGTTCTGACCTGTATTTGCATCTATTACAAGAATTGATTCTCTTAAATTTTCCGGCGCATTTTTATCTATAACGGTTTTTATTTTTGACAATTCTTCCATAAGATTAAATTTGTTCTGAAGTCTTCCCGCAGTATCAACTAAAATTACGTCATAATTTTCATTCCGAGCTTTCTGAATTGCTTCATAAACAACAGAAGCCGGATCAGCTTTATCTCTTCTTACAATGTCAGCCCCCGAACGTTTTGACCAAATATCAGCCTGTTCTTCGGCAGCGGCTCTGAATGTGTCACCCGCTGCAATCAGAACTTTTTTACCTTCTTGCTTAAATTTATATGCAAGTTTCCCGATAAGAGTTGTTTTACCTGCGCCATTAACACCTGTTATAAAATATATGTTCAGTTCACCGTCTTTGTATTGAAGCTGAGAATTACCCGCTTCATCCAAAGTCTTTATAAATTCGTTTTGCAAAAATTCTTTTACCTGTGAGGGTTTAATTTTATTTTGCCCTCTTAATTTTTCGACAAGCTCTGACGCATAATTAACGCCTAAATCGGCACTAATAAGCAAGTCTTCCATATCATCCAATACAAAATCAGAGAACTCTTCTTCATCGGCAACACTGTTTACAACGCTGCCAACGAGTGTTTGCGCAGTTTTAGATACTGTGCTTTTGAGTTTATCGAAAAAATTAAACATAATTATTTCAATCCGTTTTCTACAATAACTTTTGCTAAAATTCCGTTTACGAATGATGAAGAATCATCAGTTGAATATTTTTTAGCAAGTTCAACCGCTTCATCAACAATAACTTTAACCGGAGCTCCTTTTGAGAAGAGAAGTTCAGTGATAGCAATTCTTAAAATATCTTTGTCCATTTTTACCAAACGGGAAATGTCCCATCCGTTAGAATATTTTTGAATTTCGTTATCAACTTCTGTGTGATGAAGTTTGAATTGTTCGGCAATATCAATAGTATAATTTTTAACTTCCGACTGGCTCTCTAAAGTTGCAAACTCGGCAATTTCTAAAGCTAAAATCGCTTTTTCCGCAACATCAAGCATACTGTCCACTTTACCAATCATTTCATCTGTCAAAGGAATCTGAACCGGTTTGTTTTTTGCACCCATCGGACGGGAAAGATTAGATTCGTGTTCAGCTTCATAAGTTTCTAAACTGTCTTTTAAATCAATCAATGAGCCTACAGTCAGTTTTAATTCTTCTGATGCTGAATTAGAAAGAATTCTTACGGATTTAAGCATAATATCTTCAAAATCTTTTTTTGAATATTTTGTAATCTCTTTTTCAAACTGTGAAAATAATATTAATGCGAGTTCTCTCGCAGCACGTCTTGCTTGCATAAATTTCTCCTTGTTATGTGTTTTTATTCTAACATAAAAATGTGATATAATCAGAAAAAAGATAGAGGAGAAAATTATGGGGAAAAAACGAGCAATAATTGTTGTTATAGATTCGATGGGATGCGGTGCAATGAGTGATCATGCAGATTTTGGAGATGTTGCGGAATGCAATACATTGAAAAATGTCTGCCATTTTAATAACGGTCTTGATGTTCCGGTTATGGAGGCTATGGGACTTGGAAATCTTGATGATTACGAAGGTATCGGAAAAACATCAACTCCAATTGCTCAATACGGAATCTTAAGAGAAAAATCAAAAGGAAAAGATACAACAACAGGTCATTGGGAAATAGCCGGATTGGTCAGCGAAAAACCTTTTGCGACTTTTCCGGAGGGTTTTCCTAAAGAATTGATTGACAAATTTGTGGAAGAAACAGGATGCGTCGGGGTCTTGGCAAATATACCCGCAAGCGGAACAGCTATCATTGAAAAATTGAATGATGAACATCACGCAACAAAATTTCCTATAGTTTATACTTCGGCAGACAGCGTTTTTCAGATTGCGCTTGATACTGATATGATTCCTTTGGAAACTTTATACGACTGGTGCAGAATCGCACGCAGAATTCTTGATGAAGGAAATTATAATGTAGCAAGGGTTATCGCCCGTCCTTATAAAATTATTGACGGAAAACCGACAAGAATATCAAAAGACAGGCGTGATTATTCAATGGCACCGCCGAAGAAAACTGTTTTAGATAAGATTAAAGATTCAGGTGCTAAAGTTATCGGAATAGGAAAAATAGAAGATATTTTTTCAAAAGCCGGTATAACTCACGCAATTCATACAGGTTCTAATAAAGAAGGTCTTGAATTAACTATAAAAGCTATTGACGGAACTCTTGATTTGAATTCAATAAAATATGATGGAGTAAATATTACCGATGAAACAAAAGAACTGATATTTACAAACCTTGTTGATACTGATATGCTTTTTGGGCACAGAAATGACGCTAAAGGCTATGGTAGCGCTATTGAAGAGATAGATGATTACTTGGAAAAAATTCTTCCGCTTATAGGAGAAGACGATTTGCTTATTATAACGGCAGACCACGGCTGCGACCCGACTGTAGCAGGTACGGACCATACAAGAGAGCAGGTTCCGGTGCTTTACTATTCAAAAAATATTGAACCTAAAGACCTTGGGGTTGAGCTTGGGTTTGATTCTATTTCAAAACGTGTGGAAGAATGGCTGTTTTAGTTTTAAAAAAACATGCTAATGGCATGCTTGAAAAGCCTAAATTTATTCCATTTTTCAGTAATATTTAATAAACTTATCTAAAAGGTTAATATATTATACTAAGATGTCTGAAAAATTTATCTTTACTGGATTGCAATTTATTCAGAAACATGTATAATGAAGGGGTACCAAATAAGAAAGGGGATTTATTATGAACAAAGAAGAATTAATTTCTGAAATTTCAAAGAAGACAAAAGTATCTAAGAAAGATGCATCTTTAATTTTGTCAGCTACAATTGAATCAATTCAAAAATCAGTTAAAAAAGGTGACAAAGTTACTTTAGTTGGTTTCGGTACTTTCGCTTCTAAGAAGAGAGCTGCTAGAAATGGTCGTAACCCGCAAACCGGTAAAGCAATTAAGATTGCTGCTAAGACTGTTCCTACATTCTCAGCTGGTAAATCATTCAAATCACTTCTTAGCAAGTAATTTGTTTATGGATTTAGAAAAGACCGATTGCTTATTGCATCGGTCTTTTTTTTATTTTATTAATCTTCTGTTTCTCTGTGGTGTTCGTAGTCGTATGTTCCGGGGAATGCGTCTACGCCTGTTGCTTTTCGTGTTACGTAATACTGAAGCTTCGGTATCAGAGTTGATAAGAATGTTGCTGCAACAACAAAACCTGCAACAAAGTTTATTCCGCTGTAAACAATGTTTTTCTTTTTGACTTTTTCAAGAAGTTCTTTATTGATTTTTCCGCCATTTGCTGATTTGCAGATAAGTTCTACATAATCAATCATTTCTTTTTTAAGATTATAAAGTTTTTTATTGGATACAAATTCAAATTCTTTTTTATTTTTTCCTCCGACAAAATCTGTAAATACTTTATCCAGAAGTTTCGGGTCATTAATTTCTGCTTTATTAACAGCATCAATAACCTGTTGTTTTGTAAGAACAGCTTCGCCTTGTCTTTCAGGCTGAAGTTTTGACATCTCTTTTAATCGTGAAAGAATTTCTGAATCAGTAAAATATTTTTCGGCTTCAGAAAGCTTGATAACTTCCATTGGTTTCTTATTAAACAGTTTTGACAGTGCAGAGAGTTCTTCTGTTTCAAATTTCATATCTTTAGGAAGTTCTATATCAGATTTTCCTAGAACACCTTGTTTGAACTTTTCAACATCCATATCTTTTCCGTCAAGGAAATTAATGAGTTGCTCGTTCAAAATTCCTGCTGTAGTAGGATTCAGACGAGTTATTTTTCCTGTTTCCGCAAGGTTAAGCAGATTTCTGACGTGTCCCTGAGCCCACATGTAGAAGTATATTGAGCCTATGTCACGAATTGCAATTTCTCTTCTTTCTTCTTTAGAACGTGCATTATACATTCTTCCGCCGGCAATACCTGCGTCACTTGAAAGAAGCTTACCTGTATTTGTATTTTCTATTGCATTAGTGAATACATTTAATGCCCCGATAAACTTATCAGCTCCGCCTTTGAAAGTCGGATTAGATGTATTCTGTTCTGTTTTTCTTTCATGTCTAAGCTTGTGTGTAAGTGCCTGATTTAATTTTGGTACTACAAAACCGATAAACAAGTTTGTTATAACAATACTGGTTAAAACTTTTGCTCCTTTTATAAGTGCAACTTGTTTCGGAGAAAATCCTTTTGGTGCAACTTTTTTCATAAAGTTCTCAAACGGAGTTCTCAGCAGTTTATCTGTACCTACATCAAAACTCTTTCCGCCTGATTTCAATATTTTATCAACAAGCTTGTCACCCAGCTTATTCATTGTAGCAACACCGCAAAGCCATACAATAGAACCCATTGATTCTTCTATAAATCTTTCTCTTGCTTCATCCCATTTGCCGCGTTTGTATGCCTGATAGGTTCTTCCGGCAACAACAGTCGCTTCTAACGCAACAATTGGCGCCATTGCGTCATTTTTCGTCATTTTTGTTATAAGAGATGATGTATTAAAACCTCTGAAAGAAGTATTGCTAACAGAATTCAATATTCTAACCTTTCACTGTTTCGGCTGTTTCTATTAAACAATGTAAAGATTTTTTTTTGATAAAATTTTTCAAAATTGTTACAAAACTAAATATTTATTTTTATTAATACTTTACATTTACCCCTGTTTTATTTATGATAGACTCAGAATGTACAGTAGTCAAAATATAAGGAATAGCAAAATGAATCCTATTATCGAAAAATTAGAATCTGAATACACGACAAGAGAATTACCTGAAATGAATCCAGGGGATACAGTAAGAGTATCTGTTAAGATTGTTGAAGGTAACAAAGAAAGATTACAGGCTTATGAAGGCACTATTATTGCAGAACACGGTTCAGGCATTAATAAGACTATCACTGTAAGAAAAGTATTCCAAGGTGTTGGCGTAGAAAGAGTTTTCTTGGTACACTCTCCGCGTATCGACAAAATCACTGTTCAGAGAAAAGGTGATGTTAAACGCGCTAAGTTGTACTACTTAAGAGAACGTTCAGGTAAAGCTACACGTATCAGAGAAAAAATTGAAAAAAGATAAGCTGCACATACACTGGTATCCGGGTCATATCGCAAAAGCTGAACGTCAATTAAAAGAAAAGTTAAGTCTGGTTGATGTGATTATTGAGGTACGAGACAGCAGAATACCTTTATCAAGCAGTTATGCAAACATAGAGAAGCTTTTGGGTGACAAACCAAGGCTTCTTTTGTTGAACAAAGCTGATTTGGCAGAATCTGACGAACTTAGACTGTGGGTAAAATATATTGAAGAAACAACAGGGTGCAAGGTTATTCTTACTGAGGCAAAAGGAAGTAAGGATTTAAATTCTGTTGTAAAACTTGCTGTTGAACTTGCAGAACCAAAAATTCAGGCTCTTATGGCAAAAGGATTGTTGAGACGTCCTGCAAGGGCAATGGTGGTCGGAATGCCGAATGTGGGTAAGTCCAGTGTTATTAATAAATTAACAAAATCTTCAAAGACAAAGATAGGTGCTAAAGCAGGTGTTACAAGACAGCAGCAGTGGGTCAGAATTAATCCGAAGCTGGAATTGCTGGATACTCCCGGGATAATTCCTACCCGTCAGGATGATCAGGAGCAAGCCGTAAAACTGGCTTTCGTAAGTTCTGTTTCCGAAAACGCATATTCGCCGGAGCCTGTTGCGAAAGTTTTGCTGGAAATGTTGTCTGAAAGTAAGCATAAAGATTTTATAAAAGAATATTATAAAACAGATGATTTGACGCTTGAATCTATTGCACAAAAAAGAAACTGGATTCTTCGCGGGGAATCTCCCGATACAGAACGTACTGCAATATATGTTCTTAAAGATTTCAGAGAAGGAAGACTCGGAAAAATTATTCTCGATAATTTGCCGGAAAGATAAACCAAAAAGAAAGTCCGACTAAATTGCCGGACTTGAAATTTTCTACAACCTTTATCTAACCTTACATTTATATAAAGTCTTTTTTTATTTTTAATTTGCGTCTTTTAATATGAATATTAAGAAATATTAAGATGCTTTTAAAATATATTTTTTTGCGCAATCAAACATAGAATTAATTAGTTCGGAATTAGAATAAATATTCATGCCCGCAGACTCCAGAACTTGCTTCATTCTTGTTTCCCAAATTGAATACAATTCCTCTTTCGGGATATTAAGAGTTTTCCCGATTAAAGACATTTCCTTATAATCAATAGGCATCGGAAGTGCGCCTCGCAGCATATCAACTATATCAAGTCGTTTTTTGCGAGGAAAACTTTTTAGAAATGAAACAACTGTAAGTTTATTGTCTTTTATATAATTGTGTATTGTTTCAATTGCTTCGTCAATTAAAATTGGTTCCTGAGGAATTTTATATTCTTCAAATTCTTCCGGATCAATATCCATGACTGTCGCAATTCTTTCAATGGTCGTGCTTCTTGTAGAAAAGGGAACTGTTTCGTCAATAAGATTATAAACATAAGAAAGAGTTACCCCAATCATTTCTGCAAAATCACGTTTATGAAGGGCATTTTTTGTTAAAAATGATGCAACTTTTTCTGAACTTTTTTGCGGAATTATCTGTTTTGTTTTCATATTTTCACCTCAAATAAAATAATTGTTACAGATATAAATTAATTTAATATATAAAATTTTATAACCCCGATACAGCTAGACGAAAGAATGATTCAAATTTTGTGATATACTTAAGCTATGATAATAAAGAGATTAGGGCTGAAAAATTACAGAAATTGTGAAAAATTAGAGCTTTTATTTCCGACAAATAAAACACTTATAATAGGCAAAAATGCACAGGGAAAAACCAATATATTGGAAAGTATTTATTTTTTGTCCGATTTAAAGTCTCCGAGAACATCTTCTATATCAGATTTAATAAAAATTGGTCAAAACGGTTTTGAAATAGAAGCCGAAATTGAAAAAAATGATACTGATATTGAGCTGGATTATTTGTATACTTCTGATAAGAAACGTGAAAGTAAAGTAAACAGGGTTAAAACTACACCAAAGAATTTTAAATCAGTTGTTAAAACGGTTCTTTTTTCTACAAAAGATCTTTTACTCTTAAGGGGTTCCCCGCAAGATCGCAGAGATTGGCTGGATAGAGCAATTTCTCAGATTTATCCCGCTTATGATGAAAGATTATCTAAGTATGACAAGATTCGTATTCAGAAAAATAACCTTCTTAAGCAGGAAGTTATTGATGAATCTTTATTTGATATATACAACGAACAACTTGTGATAACGGGTGCAAATATTATCTTTTTACGCAAAAAATTCCTTAAAGAAATAGAAAAAACAGCTTCTGTAAAACATAAAATTATCAGTAATACAGAAGACTTTACATTAAATTACACTTGCCCCAAAGACGAAATAGAAGAAATTTCAGAATATCTAAAGAAGGAATTAACAATAAGAAAAAGTGAAGAATTAGCACGTCGTCAGGCATGCGTAGGGCCGCACAGGGATGATATTGAACTTAAAATAAACGGGATGGATGCAACAAAATTCGCATCTCAGGGACAGCAGAGAACATTGGTTCTGTCATTAAAGCTTTCAGAACTTGAAATTATAAAGGAAAAAACCGGATACTATCCGATTTTGCTGCTGGATGACGTGCTTGCCGAGTTGGATGATGCAAGACAAAATTATCTTTTACAATCAATTGATGAAAATACTCAGACAATTATTACTTCAGTGGATACACTTTTGTTTGATGAAGAATTTTTAAAAGACGTAACTATTTATAATATTGAAAACGGGGCTTTAAAAAAATAGTTATTTAAGAAAATCTTTCATTTGTCTGTTTATGTTTTTGTTAATTTCTTTTGCGAATCTTTTGGACGCATCATCACTAAAAGGCATTGTATCAATAAAGGTTTTGAATTTATAATTCAGATTTTTTGCAATTAATGCTAAATCACAATTCGGAAGTAAACAAAGCCTTCCTATAATTCCGTATTTGAAATCATTTGCACGCTGAAAATTTTCCATGTTAAAAATTTTGCGTGTAAGTTTTGCAATAAAAGAAAACATTGGAAGAGTTTCATTTTTTACGGGAACTTCATGATAATTTACGTACAGCTTAGGAATCGGGTCATCAATTTCTTTGGAGATATCAGCAGTGTATTCTGTCATAATATGGATTAATCTGTGATCTTCCGGAAAACTTCTGTACCAGTTGTCGGGATTGCAATCTTTTACAACAGATTCAAATTCTGTTAAATCTTTGCCGTTAAAATCATCACTTAATTGCGCAATCAGACAATTATTGACGTGAACATTTTTTGCGTTAGTCTGTCTTGTCATTGCGCATGCGCCTACGTTTGTTATTCCTTTAAAAGAAACAGGATTCATTTATGTCCTCCAATAAAAACAAACCTCGTAAAAAAAAAATTTGCTACTTAATTAATTTTTTATTTAAATATACCTTTACGCCCGTTTTGTATTTCGTATAATTTTCTGTATAATGCCTTTTCTTCATTAGAAATGTGAGTAGGTGTTTTAACAGCAACAATAACTATGTGATCACCACGCATTGAAGGCTTGGAAATATTTGGAATTCCTGCATTTCTTATTTTTACGCTTTCACCGTTTTGTATTCCGGCAGGAATTGAAACATCTCTTTCACCGTCCAAAGTTTTTACTTTTACTATATCACCGAGTACAGCCTGAGCAGGTGAAATTTCTAATTTTGTGTAAACATTTATACCGTCTCTCTGGTAATAAGGTGATGGGTTTACGTGTATAACAATATATAAGTCTCCTGCAACACCTCCGTTTATACCCGCATCACCTTCATGAGAAAGTCTCATTTTAGAACCGGTATCGACTCCCGCCGGAATTTTTAGTTCAATTTTCTTTTCAGTGTCTTTTCTGCCCTGTCCATGGCAATTAGGGCAAGGGTCGGAAATTACCGAACCTTTTCCGTGACAGTGCGGGCAAGTGACAATCTGGGTGAAATGACCGAGAACGGTTCTTGTTGTCTGCTGAATTCTTCCTTGTCCCCCGCATGTTTTACAGGTTTCCGGTTTTGCACCTTCTTTTGCTCCTGTTCCTTTACATGTCGGACACTGCTCAAGATGGTCAATTTTTATTTCTTTAGTCAGACCAAATACAGCCTCTTCAAAATCAAGAGTTATATCAAGCCTTAAATCGTCACCTCTTTGCGGTGCATTAGGGTCTTGTTTTCTTGAGCCTCCGCCGAATCCAAAACCACCGCCAAAAAATGAATTAAAGACCTCTTCAAGGTCGCCGAAACCTCCGGCAAAAGGTCCTTGTGTGCTGAATCCGGCATCTCTGAGCCCGTCTTCTCCGTATCTGTCATAGGTGGCACGCTTTTCGTCATCCATAAGAGTTTCATACGCTTTACCCAGTTCTTTGAACTTTGCTTCAGCTTCCGGAGCTTTGTTTACGTCAGGGTGCCATTTACGTGCCATTTTACGGAAAGCACTTTTTATCTCATCTTTTGTTGCATTCTTATCAATGCCTAATATTTCATAATAATCACTCATTGCTATTCTATCCTTCGGAAGTTGCGACATTAACTAATGCCGGTCTTAAAACTTTGTCTCCCAACTTGTATCCTTTCTGAAGTTCGGCTATAATTGTATTTTCTTCTTTTTCGCCGGTCGGTGTTTGCATAACAGCCTCATGGAAATTCGGGTCAAACATTTCACCTTCGGCTTTGATTGTTTCTAATCCTGCTTTTGTAAGGACTTCCGAGAAGTTTTTGTATGCAAGATTGTAACATTCTTTAACTTTTTCGCAATCATCAACACTTTCGATAGCCTTTAGACCGCGTTCAAAGTTATCAAGCACTTCAAGCATTTTCTTTAAAGTATTTTCTGCTCCGTATTTTAAAAGTGCTTCACGTTCTTGTTCGGTACGTTTTCTAAAGTTGTCAAAATCTGCAGCAAGTCTTAGATACTGATTATTTAATTGGTTATATTTCTCTTCAAGCGGGTTTTTTTCTTCGGATGTTTCTTCTGAATCAGACTTGGTGTCCGCTTCTGTTTCCTGATTTACGGTTTCTTCTTCAGTTTTTTCTTCAGTTTTTTCTTCTGTATTTTCAATTTCAAGTTTTTCGTCTTTAAGACCTTTTTTAAATGGATTTTCCATAATAATTCCCCTCTAAAAACATTATATATGATAATTATAGGTTATCAAATCAGAAAATAAGGTAAAGTTTATTTTTTCTTAATGTTTCATTTAATAAATTTTTGAGTTTTCCCATACATTCATCGCCTGATAAGAACTTCTAACAAGCGGTCCTATTTGGAAATTTTTGAATCCGATTTTTTTTGCAAGTGATTTTAATTCTTCAAAATCCTGTGGAGTATAAAATTTTGCGACTTCCAGATGCTGTTTTGAAGGCTGAATATATTGACCGATTGTCAAAATATTGACACCTGAGTCTTTTAAATCGCATAATGTTTCTTCAATATCGGAATTGTTCTCACCCAATCCCACCATCAATCCGGATTTTGTAATTATATCGGAATTGTCTTTGATATATTTTAAAACATCAAGAGAACATTCATAATTTCCCTGAGGACGTGCGGTTTTGAATATTTTTCTGACAGTTTCTATGTTATGGTTGAATACGTCCGGCTTGGAGGATATTATTGTGTTAAGAGCATTCGTATCTCCTTTGAAATCCGGAGTAAGAATTTCGATTTTTGCGTCAGAAACTTTTCTGATTTCTTCTATGCATTTTTTAAAATGTTCTGCGCCTCCGTCCGGTAAATCATCTCTGGTAACGGATGTTATGACTGCAAATTTAAGTTCCAATTCTTTAACTGCCTGAGCTATGTGGTAAGGTTCATTACCGTCAAGCATTTCCGGTTTATCCGGAGAAATGTTGCAGTACCTGCAGTTTCTGGTGCAAACATTTCCCATAATAAGAAATGTCGCGGTGTTTTTTGCATAGCATTCAGCTTTGTTTGGGCATCGGGCACCTTCACAGACCGTATTAAGACATTTGTCTTTTAAAATTCTTCTGACAGTTTTTGTTTTTTCCGTATCAATAATAGGTCTTTTTAAATACTCCGGTAATCTTGGCATAACCCCTCCACCAGAATCATACCATGTCAAAAATTCAGTGCAAAAATTTGGCAAAACTGCGGCTACTTCCATACAATATGCGCTTGTCGGGTCAATATAATCCTGTTTAGCTTTCGTAAAATCATAAACAGGCGGATATTTTGCATTCCCGTTGCTTGCTTTATTCCATTTACTGAGTTCATAATTCCTTTATTTTCTTACTGCTTGTAATTTGGTTGTGACGTCAAAATTAAAACCATATTACATCATGCATTTACTCGAAACCGTTCTTCTGAGTTTGCGCGAAAAACGTGAGTTTTTTCGCAAACTTAAATATTGTTACAAAACTTAATGTATAAAACAAAATTTTTTATTTTCGCGTTTATATATTTGTAAAATAATTTTGAACATTGTATAATTGATTTGAAGGATTAGGAATATGTCAGAAAATACAACATTACAAAATATTTTGAAGAACAGGCTTACGCTGAATAACTCTCAGCTTAATGAAAATGTTTCCGACCGTATTAAAAAACTGCAGGAAAAAATGCAGAAATTGCCTTCCGTACTTGATAAGGATACTTTATCAAAGTTAAGAAACGGCGAATACGGGATTACTCTAAAAGAGTATACAACTATGACAACATACAACAATACAATGAGTGCGCTGTACGGTAATAATTCGTCTGATCCGTTTCAGCAGACATTGAGCAAAATTCTCGGAACAGAAAATACTTCGTTAAACAGCGCAAAAAGTTTTGTAGAAAAATTAAAAGAGCAGGGTTTTTCAAACTCTTCTGCAGTAAAAATGTATTCTGCTCTGAAAAAATATTCTCTGATGTCTTCTTTTAATAACTATAATTTTGTGAAAGCAACTGTTTGATTTCACTGTAATTTAGAATATAATAAAAAGGTAAATATAGAAAAAGAGGTTTCGAAAAAATGAAAAAGATTGTTATTTGTACATTCCTTGTTGCAGCAGCGGCTGTTATAAACTTTAATACAGATATTAAAACTGCATCTCCGGAATTTACGTTAAAAAATTCTTACGCAATAACACTCGGTTATGATAAATCAATGAGTGAAAAAACCATTAAAGCTGCAGTTATTGACAGCTATTACAGAAGTGTTGTTGCAAACGGAAAAATAATAAGATGGAACACTGCAACATTCCCGCTAAAGGTTTATATTCAAGATTCTGCTGATGTTCCGGAATATTACAGAGAAATCGTAATGAGCGCATATCAGGCTTGGCAGAGAGCATCAGAAGGTCTTGTAAAATTTGAATTTGTAGAAACACCTTCCGAAGCTGATATGAAATGCTACTTTAAGAATACTGATAACAGAAAATCAATCGGCGTTCATTCTTTTTCAATCAGCGGTAACAAGATAACTGATTCAACAATTATATTCAACAGAAAAGATGAAAATAATCACAGCTTGGATTCAAAACAGTTGTTCTCATCTGCTCTGCAAGAAATCGGTCATTCATTAGGTTTGACAGGAAAAAGCACGAGTATTTATGATGTAATGTACCCAATCGGTACAAAATTCAACTATGAAATCACAACTCGTGATTTGAAAACTTTGGCGCTCGTATACGCTACAATTCCTGATATTACAAATGAACCTCTGACAAATTCAGAAAAAGCAAATTTGTTTACAACTTCTGAAATCTTGTCTACACTGAATGTTCCAGTAACAAATGATACAAAGAATCTTGACGGAGTTGTAGCAAATGATATTTCAACTCACTTGGCACTTGCTGAACAATACAGAAGACGTGCTGAGTATGAAAAAGCATTAAAAGAATATCAAGCTGTTGCTCAAATGAAAAGTGACAGAAGAAGTAAATCAGAAGTATATTATGAAATAGCAGTTATGTACCTTGATGCAGAAGAATATTCAAATGCAAAAAGTGCTGCAGAAATAGCAATGGCAACCGATACAAATGATTTGACAGATATTTTACCGCCATTGATTGATTATTATACAAAACGTTCAACCTCTGCAATAGAACAATTGGATACAATCTTGAAGCAGAATCCGTATAATAAACATGCGTATAAACTTCTTTGTCAAATCTACAGAGATAAACATCAGGAAAACATGTTAAATGCTACTATCAGAAAATATGGTAAAACAGCAGGTGACGAAGAATAATTAATAAAAAGAATTAATTCAAAGCGGGCATTTTTCATTTTGAAAAATGCCCGTTTTGTCTAATGTTTTAATAGAAAAAATAAATTATATTAATACTGTAATTATTAAATGTACCGCGTAAAGGTCCACCGAACAATTCGGTTTACGGGAACATATGTCTGCCCGTGAGACTGGCGGTCAGGGCGGACTTTTGTCCGCCTTTTATATATATAAAAATAGAAAACCACAAAAGAGCTAAAGGAGGAGAGAACCCATTGTCTTGAGACAATGCGTGAGAGTCCACAGCAATAAAAAAGACCCCATTAACGGAGTCTTCTTTATCTGGGAGGAAGTGTACGAAACTCTAACAAAATGTAGATATGAAATACTGTCTTTGAAACCGTATCTCATGGACATTCTTAGCAGTGAATAGGTAAGAGTTAATATTATGGTAAGTAGTATATATTCGATATATACTGTGTCCCCTTATATCTATTGTATGTGTTTGAGAAGAAATAAAAATAATTGTTGATAAAAATTCCTGTCGGTTTAGTAATAGACTGCTGTTAAGTCCTGAGAAAAAATTTTTTCTGAGTTTGTGAAAGGTTGAAGTGAAACTGATAGAAGCAAGCGAAGCGTGAGGGGTGGAAGTTTGTTGCTGGTGCAAGTGAGTCTGAGACGAGTGAGCGTATGCGAGTGAGGCTCGGACTCTGAGATGCGTAAGTGAATAAAGATACATTCATTATGTATTACTTACTCCTCTATAAGTGTAGCGAAGCCTTGAACTACGTTGACTTTTAAGGTGGGTTGAGATAATTCATGCATAAGTTTATACCAGTCGATATAAAAACTCTTGTTGTAGCTCCTGCTGTTGACCTTAGATTTAATTTTCTTGTTATGTATATAGGCAAAGTTGTTGACACAGAAGGGTTTAAACCTGTTTTGAGATTGGTTGAAGTAAGATTATGTGTAGACTTGTCTTAACATTTCTTAATAATTTAGGCAATTTTTCATGAGTATATGTTTTTATATAAGTATGTAGAAGTGATTTAATAGTGTGCTTATGCACAGAAAGTAGGTATAATATGCCAATAATAGCACAGAATTCTAGTTTAAGAAATTCACCTGAATACATTCATACTGAGGAAAAAGCAAGGAAAAATGCTATTGCAGCTGGTAAACAATATCCTAGAAAAAGAGTACAATATACACATGTATCTTTTAATCAGGATTTAGACCCAATTAGAGAAATTTTTACTCAAAAAATAAATGTTAATCCAAAAAAGACACTAGAAACCCTAGATTGGTTAAGAAATTTAGGTCAAGAAACAAATTCTTATAAGTGTCCTAAGTGGATAAAATCATTAGTAAATGTATTCAGACATATGGCTTAGAGCAACGATATGAACATTACAGGTGAAACAGGTATATATAATTCATCAACAAGAGAAGGCTATGCAAGAAATGCAGCTTATAATGTTATGCAACATGATAAGCAAGTCAAAGCAAGTAACAGTAACAATCTTGACGAGATTGAGTTTGAGAATATAAGATATTCTATGTTGAAACAGGCGACTAAAGATGAGTACATCAAAGACGCTAAGATTTATGCAGATGAAAGTATAAAGGCATTATCGGATAATGGTAAAGTATCAAAAGAGCAATTTATTCCTAAAGATGTTATCCCTGCTATGCGTGAAATGCTAACGAAGTTCTTTAATGTATTAGACTTGAACAATGACGGATACATTGACATCAATGAAAATACTGCTCATGTTATGGTAATGGATTGTGCCAAAATCTCTGACGACCTAGAGAATGTAACAATGGAAAACCCAGATGGTGTAATTGACAGTCATAATAAGAAGAACATAGATAGGTACATATTAGAAAGACCAGAGCAAGCTAAACAGTTGCTGAAAGAGCAGAATATACAGTAATGATTATGCACACTGTTCTGACCTATTCAAAAAGATATACAGATTACCCACAGAACAGCCGTATTGCTTAGCAACCAATGTTTTGGGTACACCTAAATTTACAAGCCTTATTATATCGTCCGTGTGTTCATCACGTTTTCCGTGATATTTTAATAGCAACAGAAAGTTAGAAAAGAGCCAATGGAGGAGAGAACCCATTGTCTTGAGACAATGCGTGAGAGTCCACAGCAATAAAAAAGACCCCATTAACGGAGTCTTCTTTATCTGGGCCGCAGTGGACTCGAACCACCGACCTCACCCTTATCAGGGGTGCGCTCTAACCACCTGAGCTAGCAGCCCATACCTTACATTATTTTAAATTGTCAAAACTTTTTGTCAATGGGCTGACCCTTATCAGGCCTCTCAGGAAAACCCTCAACGGTTCGGCTTTTCCTTCGGCAGAGTGCTCTAACCACCTGAGCTAGCAGCCCGCAAATTCATTCGGCAATATCTAACGTAACACAGACAAAATCAGAAATCAAGTTTTTGTTTTAAAAAAGGCGGGAGAGCCCGCCCAATTTATTATAGATGTTTTTCTATGTTTGTAATTATTGAGCTTTTCGGCATTAAACCGACCATCCGTTCAACAACTTCTCCGTTTTTAAAGACCAATAACGTAGGAAGTCCGCTGACCTGATATTTTTTTGCTGCCTCGATGTTGTTATCGGTATTAATTTTTGCAAATTTTGCTCTGTCGGAAAGGTCATTTTCCACTTCTTCCATTATAGGACCGAGTTTTCTGCAAGGACCGCACCAGTCGGCAAAAAAATCAACAATTGTTAATTTATCACTGTTTAATACTTCTGAATCAAAGTTTGAAATAGTTATTTCTTGAACCATATATCCTCCTTTTTGTTAATATTACCATATTATTAATTTTTATGCTATTATGCTGTATGGGGAGACAAATAAATTATTATGCCGAGAAAAAAAGAAATCGAAATAGTTTTAGATACAGAGACAACGGGTCTTGATTATACAAGAGAGAGAATGGTTGAATTTGCTGCAGTAAGGCTTGAAAACGGGAAAATTAAAGATGAGTTTCAAACCTTGATTAATCCGGAACAGCACATAAGAAAATCTTCAATTGCGATTCACGGAATTACTCCGGAAATGGTGGCAGATGCGCCGACAGAAGCAGAAGTTCTTCCAAAAATTCTTGAATTCATCGGAGATTATCCGATTGTCGCGCACAATGTAATTTTTGATTATTCATTCTTAAATGAAGCTAAACTCAGAGTTATGGGCTCAAAACTTGAAAACCCGAGAATAGATTCTCAAATGATGTTTAAAGAAATTGCACCGGATTTGGAATCCCACGGGCTTGAAGCTTTAACTCACAGATTTAATGTGGAATTACATAATCATCATAGAGCAATGGCTGATACGATGGGACTTGCGCTTGCTTATCCGAAACTTAAAAAACTTTATCTTCAAAGACTTGATTGGCAAAGAAAACAACTTATGAATGTTGATTATTTGTTTGACAGATATTTAAGAATCCAACAGAGCATCGCCACTATGCAGGCTGAACTTCAGGATTTAAAATCCGTATTCAAGCTTCATTTTGATTTGGGCGGAGAGCCTCTCGTTGCCGAAACGGGAGAAATGATGGTATATCAGTCAAAACAATCTTTCGGATACGATTTGGCAGATATTAAGGATGTGCTGGAGCATGTCGGAGCTTTGGAAAAAGCGGTTAAAGTTAATAACGGTTTCATTGACAGACTCTGCAATGGTTTGAGTTTATCGGAAGAATACAAAGAAATTATCCGCGATGCAAGACAAGAAATTTCTGAAACCCGTAATATTCAAGTGATTAAACCATGCACAAAATAAATATACCGCAAGAATTAGAAGTTACCATTGAAAAATTGTCAAATTTGGGTTTTGGCATAGCAAAGCATAACGGATTTGTGATATTTGTGGAAAATTCCTGTCCCAAAGACAGGGTAAAAATAAGAGTTACTAAGAAAAATAAAAATTTCGCAACGGCGCGTATAGTTGAAATTATTGAGCCTTCTCCACATAGAGTTGAACCTTTTTGTAAAATGCAGAAGGTTTGCGGGGCTTGTCAGCTTCAATTTATTGGTTACGATAAACAGCTAGAGTTTAAAAAAGAGATTGTACAGGATACAATGAGGTCAATTTTTGGCGATGAAATTGAAGTAAAGGATGTTATTTCAAGCCCCAAAATCAAAAAATACAGGCATAAAATTCAGTATCCGATTAGCGAAACCAAAGATTCTAAAAGAATTATTGCAGGATATTATAAAGCTGATTCACATGAACTTGTTAATATAAAGTATTGTCCTATTCAACCGTCAAGATGTGATGAAATAATTGATTTTATAAGAAACAATGCTTCAGGTATAAGCGGATACAGAGAAAACGAACATAAAGGAATTCTAAGACATGTTTTAATAAGGACATCTGCTTATACTGATAAAAGCCTTGTCATTTTGGTTCTTAATTCTGATAATATACCAGAATCCGTATCAGAACTTGCATATAAAATTTACACAGAATTAAATAACATTGCCGGAGTTGGGGTGAATTTTAATACAAAACGGACAAATCTTATTTTGGGGGAAAAGACTCAAATATTATTCGGTGAAGAATTTGTTGAAGAAAAACTTTGTGATAAAGTATTCAAAATCGGCGCAAAGACCTTTTTTCAAATAAACCCATATACGGCGGAAAATATTTTTGAATACGTAAAAAAATATATTACAGAAAATTATGAAAAACCCTCAATTTTAGATGCTTATGCAGGAATTTCGACCTTTGGAATTTGCCTTTCTGATATTGCATTAAAAGTTGTTACTGTAGAAGAGGTAAATGAGTCTGTCGAGCTTGCAAAAAAAATAATTGCAGAAAATAATATAACGAATGTTGAACCGTACTGTATGGACACAACAAAATTCTTTGAACAACTGGCAAAAGAAAACAAAACCTTTGATATTACGGTTCTTGACCCGCCAAGAAAAGGATGTACAAAAGAATCATTAGATTTTGCGCTCAAATTCTCAAAAAAAGCAATTGTATACGTATCCTGCAATCCTGCTACTTTAGCCAGAGATTTGAAATATCTAAAGGAAAACGGTGCTAAAATCGGTTCAATTCAACCATTCGATATGTTTCCTCACACATACCATATAGAAAATGTCGTTATGATAAAAATTTGAAATTTTAAAATGTGATGTGGTATACTTTTGTTGTCAGGGATTTGCCCCATAAAAATAAAGGAGTGTATATGAGTAATATCGAAATTGAGGAAGTTAATGGAATTGATGAGGTTAGATATGTACCTCAGGGCGTGTGTTCAAAATTATTTTTAATGAAAATTAAAGATGACGTTATCATAGAGCTTGAAGCTGTCGGAGGTTGCAGCGGAAATTTGAAGGGTATAGGTTCGCTTGTTAAAGGAATGAATATCCATGAAGTTGCTTCAAAAATATCGGGAATTCCTTGCGGAAGCCGTCCGACAAGCTGTCCTGATCAGATCTCAAAAGCTATAGAAGCGTATATAAGTGAAAAACAACACGTTAGCGTATAGGTGAAAATATGAAAACAATAACTCTTATAAAAGGTGACGGAATAGGTCCTGAAATTACAGATGCTGTAGTAAAAATTATTGCGGCAGCAGGTGTTCAAATAGACTGGGATGTTCAGACAGCAGGTGCGGATGTGATTGAAAAAGAAGGTGTTCCTCTGCCTCAAAGAGTTATTGATTCTGTTAAAAGAAATAAAGTTGCTTTGAAGTCACCCGTAACGACTCCGATTGGTAAAGGTTTTCGTTCTGTGAACGTGCAGCTTAGAAAAGATTTGGATTTGTATTCAAATCTTCGTCCTTGCTATAATTTGCCCAATGTAAAAACAAGATACGACAATGTTGATATTGTAGTTGTAAGAGAAAATACTGAAGATTTGTATGCCGGAATTGAACGTCAGATTGATGAAGATACGGCGGAAAGTATAAAAAGAATTACAAGAAGCGCATCAGAAAGAATTGCTCAATTTGCGTTTGATTATGCGGTAAAAAATAACAGAAAACTTGTTCACGTTGTTACAAAAGCTAACATCTGCAAGCTTTCTGACGGATTATTCTTGGAAAGTGCAAGAAAAATCGCGGCAAAATATCCGCAAATTCAGTTTAAAGAAATACTTGTTGATAACTGCTGCATGCAGCTTGTACAAAACCCAAATCAGTTTGACGTCTTGCTTTTGCCGAACTTATACGGAGATATAGTTTCAGATCTTTGTGCAGGATTAATCGGAGGACTCGGGATTGCGCAGGGTGCAAATATCGGTACCGATTATGCAGTGTTTGAACCTGTACATGGTTCCGCTCCTGATATTGCAGGACAAAATAAGGCTAACCCTACAGCTATGTTAATGTCTGCGATAGAAATGCTTAAATATATAGGTGAAACAGAAGCTGCTGAAAATATTAAAAACGCTTTATTCAAAACTTTAGAAGCAGGAATTAAAACCGCTGACTTGGGCGGAAACTCAACCTGTACAGAGTTTACAGATAATATTATTTCACATTTATGAGTTTGCGGAAAAACTCACGTTTTTCGCGCAAACTCAGAGGAACGGTTTCGAATCAATCCCTATGCTATCCCGCATAGGGATTGACTCTCACACACCAAAGTCGGACGCGGGAAAATCTCAAAATTCTGTCAAATTTTGGATTTTTCCGCGTCCTCTTTTCTTTTGTTAAATACTTTATATATACAAGAGATATAAAAACATCTTACACAAGTAAAATATTAGTATTTAATAAAGGAGAGCAACCAATGGCTGTCGGAGCGCGAGATTTTATTGACAAGCTGCTTGTAGAAAAGTATGCGGAAGAAAAAGTTGATAACCATGATGAAGGAGCATTAACTTCAAAAGTTTCAGCGGACGATATGCTGGATGCAATGAATACGTCTGCTAATAATTACAGAACGATGCTTGCAATCCAAAATCGACTTACCATGGTATGTTACGGCGTAGTTGCAAAATCGGCAAAATACGTATCATCGGAAGAAGCTGCCTGATTTTAGGAGGATTCTTCTTACAAAAGAGATACACAACTCTCTTATAATCTTACATCTTACTTACAAATTTCAGGGCATTAAGAAATTAATTTTCTCAGCCCTTTTTTTTATCTTTAAACGGAATTGAATGAAATCATATAAATGTATGATAGAGATTTTTTGAAAAAAAGTTAAAATGAGATGTAACATGGTTCAGGACTGAGTGGGATGGAACAAGAGGATTTCTCATCATACAGTAAAATTAAACGTTTAGATAATGAAGAACTCGCAGAATTGTGGGGGCGTTATTTTGATGACCATGAAAACAAACATTTGAGAGATGAATTAATAATACAATATATTTACCTGACAAAGTATGTCGTAGGCCGTGTTAAAGTTGCTCTTCCTCCGACTTTTTCTTATGAAGATATTTCAAGTTATGGTGTAGAAGGGCTTATTGATGCTGTAGAAAAATTTTCTCCGAGAATGGGTGCAAGATTCGAAACATACGCACTGGTAAGAATTCGTGGAAATATTATTGATAAAATTCGTTCTCAAGACTTTTTGCCAAGAAGTGTAAGAAGAAAAATTAAGGATGTAAAAGAAGCACAGGATGAATTGAGACGTCAATACGGAAGAAGTGCAACGAATACAGAAATAGCTAATTATTTGGGCATAGAAAAAGAAAAAGTTGAACAAATTTTGTCTGATGATACAACAGTGACATCAATTTATGACAAGAAAGGCTCAACTGACGGTGATATTGAAATTATTGATACAATACAGGATTCAAATTCACTTGCCCCGCATGAAAAATTAGAAGAAAAAGATGTTAAAAAAGAGCTGGAGGATGCTTTGAGAAGACTGCCGGAGAGAGAAAGAACAATAATGGTTCTTTATTATCATGAGAATATGACATTAAAAGAAATAGGTGATGCAATAAATGTATCAGAGTCAAGAATTTCCCAGCTGCATGCTCAGGCTATTATGAAACTGAAAAATCTTTTGAGTGAAAATCGTTCTGAAAGATTAAAAAGAAGTATAATTTAATTTACTATATTTATGATTATGTGATAAAATGTTCCTATGAAGAGTCTTAGGAAGTTTTACGAACGATTTAAAGCATTAAGCAGCAAACGCAAGGGGTATTTAATAGCGGTGTTGTGTGTTATTTTTGTTATGCTTTGGGCTTTTATTTCTGCCGGTATCATTACAACAAATTTTAATCGATCCCAGATTAAAGGTAAAGAGGATGAACAGAAAGTTGACGCAAAAGGTATTATCATAACAGAAACTAAAAACGGAAAAAAATATTTTGAAATATATGGCGAAAACGGAAACTACAGTAATGACCACAGTATTGCAACTTTAAACAGTGTAATAGGAAATTTTTACAATAAGGAAGGCAATGTTTCCATGAGTTTTCAGTCATCAAAAGGAACTTATGATGAAAATATAGGTGTGATAACTTTGTATGAACACACATATATAGTTTTGGACAGCGGAGTTTCTCTTAATGCAGATAAGCTGGTTTGGTCCGGTTCCGATAAAGATACAGTAGCAGAGGGTAATATAAAAATCAAAAAGAATGATGAAATGTTATCTACGGCGGAAAAATGCATTATCGGACCGAATTATAAAAGTTTTAAAATACTTGGTAAAACAAAAACTCAGGTATGGCAAAGAACTAAAGAACAGAAAAAATAAATAGGGGCAAAACAGAATGAAAAAAATATTGTTAATATTGTTATTGTTAGTATCGGTTGCCGGAATCACTGTAATTGGTTCAGATTTGATTATTGAATCAAAAACACAAGTTTTTTCCGATGCTGAAAAAAAGATTAAACTGGATGGCGGTGTAACGGTTAAGCTGGATAATCTTACTGTAGAAAGCGAAAAAGCGGATGTCACAGTAAGACGTAACAGCAAACTGGATCTTGCTACTTTTTATAATAAACCTTATGCTTATGAAGTAAATGCAAACAAAAAAAGAGAAGTTAAAGCTAATATTCTTAAAGTTTCTCTTATTAATAAAATCGTAAGGGCGGAAGGTGAAACACAGTCTGTTATAACAGAAGGGAATACCCCTATTATTGTTATAAATGCTGACGCTCAGGAATATGATACAAGCAGCAGTGTAATGGTTGCAACAGGTTCCGTCGCAATGAAATATAAAGATATTGATACTTTTTCTGATAAAGCTGTAATTATAGCTGATGAAAAGGGCGGAGTAAAAAAGATTGATTTAATCGGAAATGCAAGAGTTAAGCAGGCTCAAAATGAATCAGAAGGGAATCATTTTGTTTATAATCCTATAACGGAAGAGATGAGTGTTACAGGAAACACTAAAACTGTTGCAATAACAGATGACGGTAAAAAATTAACTATTCATTCCGACTATCAGCATTATAGCAAGCGTCAAAATTCTTATATCGGCAGCGGTCATGTAAAAATTTGGTACGAAGATTATTTTGCACAGGGACCTAAGGTTACCGTAATACCTGATAATAAAACACAAAAACTTAATGAAGTGTATTTTGTAGGCAGGTCAAAAATTATACAACAGGAAAAAGACATTATTGCTGATAAGATAAGAATAACAATGGATCCTAAAGACTTTACTGCCGAAGGAAATGTCAGAACAATTATTCATAATGTAGATACAAAAGAAAACGGTGATTTATAATGTCAGAAAAGATTGATAAGGCTATGAGCCTTTTTAAGGAAAAAAAATATAAAGAAGCAATTGATGCATTTAGCTCTGTATTGGAAACCGAACCGGATAATGCGGATGTATACAATAATATGGGTGTAGCTTATGCTTACGAGGGCGATTTTGAGCATGCTGAAAAATGTTATGTAAGAGCAATTGAACTTGACCCTGAGATGGCGCAAGCTTATATAAATTTATCTGATTTATATTATAAAGCCGGAGATTTAGCATCTGCTGTCGGAACTCTTCAGAGAGGAAGTTACGAATTAGAAAATAATTTAACAATTGCACACCTTTTGGCAAGAGTTTATATTGAAGATCAAAGGTGGGATGATGCTATTGTTGAGCTGGAAAGGGTTTTGGACGGAGAACCTGAAAACTATGATGCTTACTATGATTTAGGTCATGTATACTTTGAACTTGGAGATTATGAAAGCGCGATAGATAATTTTGAAAATGTTATTGCTTATGAACAAAACCAAAATAATGAACTTTTATATTACGCGCTTGCTCAGGCTTATGAAGCAAATAATCAGATAGATAAAGCAATTTCAAATTATTTAAAAGCAATTGCGGTAAATGATAAATTTACTCTTGCATATAAAAAAGCCGGAATACTTTTCCTTGCAAGAGAAGATTATGAAGATGCAATTGAATATTTTGAAAACTACATTGATTTTGATATTCCGGAAGAAGAAAAAGATAGTATAAAAAAATTAACGGAAAGAATTAAAACTAAAATATAAGGAATGTAATGAATACAAAATACTGGGCAGCTTTTTCTTCAATAGAGGAATTGGATTCTACATTTGTACAAAGATTGTATAATTATTTTGGCGATATTGAACGCGCATATAATGCTTCAGAACGGGATTTGGAACAAATTGAGGGCTTGAGTATAAATAAAGCCGATGAATTTTTGGTTAAACGTGACAAAACAAATCCGGATAAAGTATTTGAAGAAATAGAGAATCGTGGAATAAATGTTTTGACATTTGATGACAGCCGTTATCCTTATATGCTCAGTCAAATTCACAATCCACCGATGGTTTTATATTATAAAGGTGATTTGCTTGGTTGTAATCTTGAAAAAACAGTTGCGTTTGTAGGCTCAAGAAAAGCCAGTCAAAACGGCAGAGATAGTGTAAGAAGTATTATTACAGAGCTCGGGAATACTGATATCTGTATTGTTTCCGGTCTTGCAGAAGGTATTGATTCTGTTTCACACAGAAGTGCAATTGATAATAACCTAAAGACAATAGGCGTAATTGCAAGCGGGTTTGATTTTAAGTATCCTGCTTCTAACAGGGATTTGTATGAAAAGCTGGAGCACGGTTTTGGAGCTGTTGTTACAGAATATTATCCGACTTTTGAACCTGTAAAATTCAGATTTCCGCAGAGAAACAGGATTGTAACAGGACTTTCCTACGGAACAGTTGTCGGGGAAGCTGCAATAAAGAGCGGTGCGCTAATTTCTGCCAATCTGACATTGGAGCAGGGCAGAGAACTTATGTGTATTCCGGGCTCAATAAACAATAAAAATACAGAAGGTGTGTATAAATTACTTAAAAATGGTGCAACGATGGTTACATCAGGCGAGGATATTCTAAATGCGCTAAACTGGGAAATAAAATGTCCTGAAAAAGAACAAAAAGCAATTCCTGAAAAATATTCGCAAATTTGTGATTTGGTATCTGTTGAACCAAAAGGTTTTGATGAAATTCAGGCTCAAACCGGAATAGAAACAAATGAACTTCTTAATCTGCTAACTATGATGGAATTGGAAGGATATATTGAGCAGGATGAAGGTGACAGATATAAAATATTATAGAGTAAAGTATCAGGTTGATAATATTTGCTCTTATGATAATATGTGTGTATGTTAAATTTGTATGTAGCTTCAACTCGCAGAAAATGCGGAAAAACTTTTATATCAGCCGGCATGGCTGCAACTATGCAGAGTCTTGGTTATAATACGACTGTTTATAAACCGATTCAAACCTCCGGTATTGAACGTAATGGGTTTATGCAGTCTCCGGATTTAACTTATGTAAAAACCATTGATCCATATATAGGAACAAAGTTTACCTATCTTTATAAATCTGATGCAGAGCCTTTAGTTGCTGCTGAAACTGAAAACGAACCGATAGAAATTGAATTAATACAGAGTGATTTTAAAAAAATTACTTCAGATTGTACGATTATAGACAGTGATAACGGAATTTTTAGCCCAATAGCACCAAGTTTGCACAATAGTGATGTTGTAAAACGATTAAAAGTTCCTGTTTTGTTAATAACATCTCCGGATGAGAATGCGATAAATGATACATTGCTGTCAATTAATTATATGAAAGAAAATGATATAGAACTTAGAGGTGTTGTTATAAATAATATTCCAAAAGATTGTAACAAACAGCTTTTAGTATCTATTCCCCGTTTAATTGAAGAATATTCTGACACAAATGTATTGGGGCTTGTAGAAAATCTCGGAGAGGAACCTTCTCCGCAGGATTTGATATCCTCAATTCTTAACGGTATTGATATAGAAAGTGTTTTTAATGTTAAAATAGAAAAGCTGGATTTTGTATAATGATTATAACTGCAGGAATATATAAGGGCAGAAAAATCATTTCTCCTGATGAAAAAATTACTCGCCCGACGTTATCAAAAGTACGTATGGGTGTATTTAATATGCTTTATTCAATCCTGGGTGATTTTTCTGATAAAACCTTTCTTGATGTATTTGGCGGTTCGGGCATAATGGGGCTGGAAGCTTTATCAAGAGGGTTTAAAGAAGTAAGAGTTTTTGAACTTAATAAAAAATCAGCTTGTATAATAAAAAAAAATTATTGTATGTTAGGACTTGAGCCTGATTTAAGAATCGGTGACAGTACAAAATTGATTTTGAAAAATGAAAAAAAATATGATGTAGTTTATATAGACCCTCCGTATGAAAGCGGAATGTATGAAAAAATTATATCAAATGTAAACGGTGAAATAATAGTTGCAGAGCATGCTGAGCCTTTTGAAGCAAAAGAGCTGGAACTCTTGAAACAAAAGAGTTATGGCGGGAAAATGATAACTATTTTAAAAAAATAATATAAACATTTGTAAAAAAAACACTTATTCAGGCTGGAAAAACTAAAAAAGAATGTTAATATAAGTAGTAAGGGAATAAAAAAAATTGTAAAGATTTTTTTACAATCAATCAATTTTTTCGATTCAGATGTTTTATATTACATGTAAAAGGTGGACGTGTGAATAAAGAAAAAGATATAACCAACAACATAAACAAAATATCTGAAAAATCCCCTGTGACAGTGCCTTTTGAAACATCAAAACTCGTTTCAAAAGTGAATTCATTGACACAGAAACCGACTGCGGCAGCCAGTTACGGGCAGACCCATAAAACTCTTGTGTCTGAAAAAAGTGTTACCTTAGATTATAAATCTATGGTTGATGAAATAATAAAGCTTGCATTTATATCTGAGCAGGGAGATTTCTATTCTGCTGTATATAAAATAATCAACAAATACATTGATGCAGAATTTATGGCAGTAGGTATTTTTAAAGAAAAGTCTAATTGTATAAATATAAAACTTAAAGAAAAACTGGGGAACATATATTCATCAAAAACTTTTCTAAAAGATACCGATAATCCTATTGTACAGTCGTTTATTGAAAGAAAAGTTATTTTTAAGAATGATGTAAACTTTTTAAAAATGGCGTATTTCAAAAATCAATCAGTTGCAATTGTTCCTATGATTTCTGTTAATAAGTGTATAGGTGTGATGATTTTTCAAGATAAAAATGCACGCCAAAATATTGAATTATATACTCTTATTGCTAATTATGCAGGTTTGGTTTCTCATAATTGCGAGTTAATGGAAAAAGCAGAAGAGTATGTAAATACGGATAATTTAACATTATTGTATAACCACAGAGGTTTTCAGGAAATATTGCAAAATGAGATTTTAAGGGCAGATGTTAAAAAACAGCAGCTATCTGTCATAATGCTTGATATTTGCAATATAACAAAAATTAACAGAGAACTCGGGCATGCAAAAGGGGATGAAGTTATTAAACTTGTTGCCGATAATGTAAAACGTAATTTAAGAGAAGGTGATATTGCTGCAAGATATGGCGGAGACGAGCTTGCAATAATACTTCCGAATACATCAATTTCTCAGGCAAAATATGTTGCTGAATATTTAACGTATTCTTTGTCCTGCTTCTTTATAGATGATGTGGGACCCGTAAAAGTATCCGTTGGAATTTCAACTTATCCGGAAAGTGCAGGAGACAAAGAAAAACTTCTTGTACTTGCCGAGCAGGCTATGTATATTTCAAAGGCAAAAGGTTATAAAGACGGTATGTCCGCAATTATCAGTTCTGCTGACTTCAACTTCTGGGATGATGTTGCTTTGCAATCTTATGCAGAAGTTTTGAGTAAGCGTCACGCACAGCTTGGAATAAATTTTGAAGAAGAACTTCTTGAAAAATTCAATTCGGAGCACGATACAATATCAGAGAATAAGATTTTTGAAATAGCATCATCATTAGCAGGCGCAATTGATGCAAAAGACCCTTATACAAAAGACCATTCGACTTCAGTTTCCAGATTCTCGGAAGCTCTTGCAAGAGCAATCAATTTGCCGGAAACAGAAGTAGAGCGCATAAAACTGGGTGCTTTGCTTCATGATGTCGGAAAAATCGGTATTCCGGAAACTGTATTAAAGAAAGAGGGCCCGCTTTCTGATGAAGAATGGAAAGTAATGAAACAGCATCCTTCAATCGGTGCGGAAAAAGTTTTGATGCCAAATCCGTCACTTAGAGATTTGATACCTATTGTAAAATACCACCATGAAAGAATTGACGGTAAAGGATATCCGGAAGGTCTTTCAAATGGCAGTATTCCGCTAGCCGCAAAAGTTGTGGCAATAGCGGATACTTACCATGCTTTGATAAGCGACAGACCGTACAGACGCGGAATGGATATGGAAAAGGCTCTTTCAATATTGGAAGAAGGTGCGGGTACTCAATGGGATGCTGATTTGGTAAGAACATTTATAAGTATTGCACCATCTCTGGGAGTGTAGAATTTTATACTGCAAGCTCTTTGTCCATCAACAGCAGTGATGCTTTGTCTTCTCCGAACAGTTCAAGTCGTTTTATTATGTTCTTAACTTGTTGTTCTTCTTCTATTTGCTCATTTATAAACCAATCGATAAAAGATAAAGTTGTTCGGTCGCATTCATCTTCTGCAAGTTTAGCAATTTCCATTACTGATGAAGTTATGCACTTTTCGTGTTCATAAATTTCGTTGAAAACAGAGATTACGCCGTTAAATTCAAATTCCGGCATTTTTATTTGTTTTAGTGTTACAAAACTATTTCTGTCCAGAAGATAGTCTAACAGTTTAAGCCCGTGTTCAACTTCTTCTTTTGCCTGATTCTTCAGCCAGCTTGCAAATCCGAAAAGTCCTATTGATTTCAGTCTTGCTGACATAGAAAGATAAAGATATCCTGAATAGAATTCTTTATTAATCTGTTCATTTATTATTTCGTTTATTTTTTCACTAATCATAAATTGTCCTTTCTTCATTCATTCCCCAGAGATGATGGATGTTACAGTATTCAACAGCGGTCATATCGCCGGAGAAGTTTGTAATATCAACTTCCGGAATTTCATCAGGATTAAAGAATTTGGTACAAGATTCTTTTTTATCTTTTGATTGAACCTGTATAAATTCTATATAGTGTTCTTTGGTCATCGGGTGAGTTTTTACATGAACATATTTTCTGCCGTCTTTTTCTTCAAGTTTTGGATTGTGTTTTTCACCCAGCTCTGTTGAATCGTGCTGAATATCAAGAAGCTTCATTTCTTCTCCGCAGCAAACGAGAGCATCAGCCCCTTCTGACAAAACTTGTACTATATTGCCGCAGATTTCGCATCTG
Source organism: uncultured bacterium (assembly GCA_902788575.1). GTDB lineage: Bacteria > Cyanobacteriota > Vampirovibrionia > Gastranaerophilales > Gastranaerophilaceae > CAG-196. The sequence continues at coordinate 38,255 of CADAKY010000013.1, forward strand.
TACAATTGTAATTTTTCTGTCATATCAACTCCTTTCTAAACTTATGGTTAAATTATTTACTCATTTACCCCTGTTTTAATTGCCCTTATGGGGAATTTATGATATCATCCTATGTATGAGTAATTTTTTTTCAAGCGGGGATAAAGGAAATAATTTTTTTTCAAACGCAGGTAATGCTTCTGATTTGTTAGATGAAGCATTAGCCGAAGAACAATCTAAAACGCTCAATGAACAATATAATGACATTAAAAATAATTATGAAGAAATTTTTATAGAAGCCGCTGAAAGTATAAGAAAAGAACTGGATACTTTTAAGCCGGAAAATCCTTGCGCAGATTGCGTGGTTAAAGATTGTAAAATTGAGAAAAAAGATGTTTTTGCGCCGTATCCTGCAGGATGTAAATATCGTGACTGGCAAATGCAGGCTCTCACGTATCTTGCAGGAGACTACAGACAAAAATTAAAAGCTGCATACAAATCAATTATGGACAGAAAAAATGATTATGCCTGCAACTGCTGCGGTGAGTGCTGTAAACTTGCAGTAAGCGAGTATTCTTATGAACAGCTGAAGCAAAGAGCTCTTAGAGGTGACAAATATTCTGCTGATTTTATATCTGTTTTTGTTCCGTTTGAAAATGAAGAAGATGCAAAAAAGATTAACCCTGAATATTTTGAAATGCTAAATCTGCTTGTTGAAGACGAAAGAGTTTACTATTATTATTGTCCGAAGGTCAAAGATAATTTATGCACAATATACGAAAATCGTCCGAATATTTGCAAAGAATTTCCGCATAATCCGCTTAAACTACTTCCGACAGAATGTTCATTTAATGCTTGGAAAAATGCGGTCTCACATGATGCTATGCTTTTGAAAGCTAAAACAGACATTATCAATTTTTATAAGGAAAAACTGGGATAATGATACTTGCGGGAATGACTTTGGAAGAGCTGGAAGCTCTTATGGCAGAATTAAAGGCAACAAAATTTAGAGCAAAGCAAATTCATAACTGGATTTACTCAAAATCTGTTTCTTCTATTGATGAAATGACAAATCTTTCAAAAGATTTTCGAGAACAATTAAAAGCAATCTCAACTATTACGGATACAAAAATCAAGGTTAAACAGGTAAGTAAAGACGGAACAATAAAGTATCTTGTAGAATATCCTGATGGTGAATGTGTCGAGACTGTTCTTATGAGATTTGATAACAGGGCTAATTTAACAGCCTGTGTGAGTTCTCAGGTCGGGTGTGCGGTAAATTGTTCTTTTTGTGCAACCGGTAAGGGCGGTTTTAAGCGGAATCTTACCTATAAAGAAATTATTGAGCAAGTTTTGACAATACAAAGAGATACCGGTTTAAAGGTTACAAATATTGTATTTATGGGACAGGGTGAACCTCTTTTGAATCTTGATAATGTATTAAAAGCGTTGGATATTTTTAACAACGATTTTCAAATTGGTGCAAGACGAATAACTATTTCTACAAGCGGAATTATTCCGGGAATAGAAAGGCTTGCCGGATTGGATTTGCAATCAACGCTTGCAATATCACTTCATGCACCGAATCATGAATTGAGGCGGGAATTGATGCCGATTGAAAATAAATATCCGATTGATAAAGTAAAACAGTCTTTGATGAATTATGTTGAACAAACGGGAAGAAGAATAACAGTTGAATATATTTTGATTCATGGGTTTAATGATACTCCTAATGTTGCAAAAGAACTTGCATATTTCCTTAAAGACTTAAAGTGCAATATAAATCTTATTCCGTATAACTCTGTTATTGAAAATGATTACAAGAAGCCTTCCAATAATGACATAATGAAGTTTAAGTATCTTCTTGAACATTCCGGCAAAAAAGTAACGGTTCGTTTGGAGCGCGGTGCTGACATAGATGCTGCCTGCGGTCAATTAAGAGGCAGGGGGGTAAATAAAGGGGGTAAATAATGGGTAAAATAATGGGTAAAATAATGGGGAAAATAGGTTAAAAGAAGTTAAAAGAGGTAAACCCGTGAATATATTAGAGAAAAACTTACAAGCTTTAACACTAAAAAATACGGAACTGGCAAAAAAAATTTTAGGCTATGTTCCGACTGATGTTCCGCAGCTAATACAACAAAACGGAACATATAATTTTTTATACAAAGGTAAATATTTACACAATCCTTTGAACCCATTGGGAGAAGCCAAAGAAATTTTTTCTATGGCAAAAAATGAGCCTGTAGCGATTCATTTTGTTTATGGCATAGGGCTTGGGTATTTGTTTCAGGTAGTTTCAGCGAATTCACAAGGAACGGTAATTTTATATGAGCCGGATTTAAATATCTTAAAAATGGCATTTTCTCTTGTGGATTTTTCGAATGATATTTTAAAACCAAATGTAAACATTACGGACTCTTTAAGTGAAGCGGAAGAATATATTTATCAAAAATCAAATACTAAAAATACTCCGCTGTTGTTATCAACTTCAACATATCAGGAACTTGATATTGAAAAATTCAATGAAATGGTTACGGAACTTCAAAGACAGGTCGGTTCATTTGGTTTAGATTTAAAGTATACAAAAGAAAAATTTTATCCTCTTACAAAAAGGATTATTGAAAATATACCCAATATAATAAAAGAAATTCCACTGACGGAATTGAAAGACAAATTTAAAGGAAAAACCGCCGTTGTTGTATCAGCCGGCCCCACTTTGGACAGAAATATAGAAACGATTAAAAAATACAGAAATAATGTTGTATTAATAACAGTTGGAACTGCCGTAAGAACTCTGATAAGTAATGAAATTATGCCGGATTTTTTATGCATAATTGAATCTAATGACTGCTCAAAACAGATTGAAGGGCTTGATTTAAGCAGGGTCAATTTTGTAACGGAGCTTTTTTCGCATCCTAATATAAAAAACAGAGAATTTAAAAAAGTATTTTCTCATATTTCTTCAAATATGCCTGTAAACTCACTTTGGTGTGACATTGCTGGAATTACAAACGAAGAATATTTTTCAAAAGGAACGGTCTCTTATACAGCTTTGAATACGGCGAGAATTTTGGGGTGTTCTAAAATTGTTCTTGTCGGACAGGACCTTGCGTATATAGAGGGTCAGTGTTACAGCAAAGATTCCGCGTACAGGGATTTGGAATGCCGGTTTAATAAAGAATTAAACAAATGGGAGATTGCAGCTAAGGATTTTGATAACTTTGTAAAATCACTCGGAAACGAAACCGATCCGGAACTTCAAAAAGGTGTTGCGATAGAAAGATTGGAGAACTTAAACAAATCGCTGTATTTTGTTAAAGGTATACGCGGGGATATGATTCCGACAGAATCTGTTTATGCAGCTTTTATTAAACCGCTTACCGAATTTACTCAAAATTTTCCGGACAGAACTTATATTAATACTTCTCTTGTCGGCGCACAAATTGACGGGTTTGAGAATTTATCTTTGGAAGAAGCGTTGCTTGATTCATCCCAAATACAGGCTGTCGATACAAATGTGGACTTCAAATACAATATTAACCTTATAAAAGATAATTTATTTAAACTGAAAGGCGAAATTCAACCTGCGTTGATGATTACGGAAGAAATTAAAAAGACCTGTAAGTCACTTAATAATGATATTAAACGATATAAAAATGTAACGGTAGAAATACTTAAAGGACTGAAAAAGGTATCAACCGGATATACTGCGCTGAGTACAGATTATGTTGATAAATGCAAAATATTTGATTATATAACTATCGCCGAGCGTATTGAAATGGATTATCAGATGAAAATGTTCAAGGATATAAACGTTCAAACTGTATCAAATATGATAAATAATATAAATCATTTTTGTGATGAGACGGAAGTGAAAATCTCAGAAATTTCTTCTGTAATTGATAATGTTTTGGAGGTTTTGTAATGAAAGTTCTTATCCAGCGTGTAAAAAAAGCTTCTGTTACAATTGACGGGAAACTCTTTTCTTCTATTAACAAAGGAATTCTTGCTCTTGTAGGAATTGAGAAGGGGGATAGTGAAGAACAAGTAGAAAAACTAGCAAAAAAAGTTGTAAATTTAAGAATTTTTCCGGATGAAAATGATAAAATGAATTTGTCTTTGATTGATATAAAAGGCGAAATTCTTATAGTTTCTCAGTTTACTCTTTGCGGAGACTGCAAAAAAGGTACCCGCCCGAGTTTTGACAAATCAGCTCCGCCAGATATTGCAAATATGCTTTATGAGGAATTTATTAAAAAGGTAAAAGGGTACGGCATTTCTGCCGTTACAGGCTCTTTTGGCGCAATGATGGATGTTGAATTAATTAATGACGGTCCTGTTACATTTATGCTGAGTGACGGACAAAATTGATTTTTCAAAAACTTGAATATTGTTTTTTTTAATGCTAAACTGCCTATGATTAAGGAAGTCAGGTATGGAATCAGAAGATAACGTAACAAAAATTCTCACTCAGCGCGAAATATTAAAAAAGAAAAAATTTGGATTCGTTTCAAACCCAAACTATAATCTTGGTGAATTTCTTCTTAACATACCGGAGGAGTCAAATCCTTACGATAACAGGTTTGTTTTTATAAAATAAAAAAGCGAGTATTTAACTCGCTTTTTAATTATTGATTAGGAGACCAGTCTTTGATTCCGTTTCCTTTCATATATGCGTACTGCATTAAGTGGAACTCCCCGCTTGAATCTTTTTGCAGGACATATAGCTGATGTTTTTGGTTACTTTCGTAAATGTATTCACTGCCGGCTTTATCTACGTATGTGTATGTGATGTCTTTTTTGTCGTGTATTACTATAGTTGCCGGATGATTGCCATTGGAAGCTTTAGTAATTGTTGCTTTTTTACCGTCTATATTAACAGTATCATTTATTCCTTTATTGCTTTCATCGTGTGCATCTTTTACGTTGCTTATTTCATCTTTGCCGTCATAATTTGTGTATCCGGACTTGTAGTACTGTTCTTTTACATCATCTGGGATTGTTTTTATAAAATCAATGTTTTTATCAGCATCCGCTTTTGTAGCTAAAGCTTTCTCTAAATCACTTTTTGTCTTTATTTCAGAAGGGTTATTGTCAGAATCACCGCCTGCTCTTCCAGCACCGTTTGTTACACTGCCGGAACCTGCAACAGGTGCTGCTGCTCCGGTACCAACGCTTGCGCCTGCACCGGTACTTGCTCCGTTACCATTACTTTGATTTTTTTGAGTAGCACTTGTTGCGTTACCGTTCTTATCGTAATTAAAATCATAACTATTTTGTAAACGCTTGAGTTTTTCTTGGTAGTTTTTAATATTTTCATCTTTATGGTCGTCGTCTAAAGGTGTTTTGATAAGTTTGGATATTTCATTAAACAAATCCTTCGCTTTATCAGCATCCGGTGTTTTGTCTAAAGCATTTAATGCTTTATCCAATGCTGTAATTTTAGCCTGATCTTTGTCTTCGCAATTATTACTTGATGATGAATTATTGTTTCCTGAATTTGTGCGTGAAGCGTTATTATTGCTGTTCCAGCCTCCGCCCCAGCCGCCCCAGCCGCCGTTCCCGATAGGCATAAATCCGCCCATTCCGAATCCGCCAAACATATTGCCGAATCCGCCGAACATATTACCCATGAAACCACCAAATATACCACCCAGCATGCTTCCGAAGAAACCGCCCAGTGCGTATTTAAAGCCGCCCCAGAAACCGCCGTCATTGTAATTAAACGTGATATTTGTTCTTGAGCCGCCGCCCCATATACTATTACAAATGCCGCCACCGCTGCATCCACAGCCATAGTCTTTGTGGAAGTTTAAATTGTGTTTAAATGGTGTGTGACAACGTATTGGGAATCCGTGTGACATAGCTCTTACCTCATATTTTTTACATCTGTTATATATATAAAGTATTTAAAAAGTATTCAATTTCACGTTTAAAATTTATTGTTACATTTCTTAACAATTAGTCAATTTTTTGTTACAAAAAAACTTTATATATATAAGGTTAGTTAAAGGTTAGGTAAAAATGGGCATTCCATCAATAAATACACTTGCGAATATGGAATATATGCTGTATGGCGGAACATCCGGCTCAAGGGCAAACTGTCCGAGTTATTCAAATGGGTACTGTTCACAAGGAGCATATAATTCGACCCCTTATGGATACGGATATCCTGCATTTGGTTCTGTTTATCCTAACTATTATACAAATAATAATTCCTCTTCTATAATGAACGGAAATTCATCCGCTCTTTCAACGCAGGGCTTATCATCGCAGGGAACGTCTGCACAATCCACATCTTTCCAACAGGGAATAACACAGGAAGATATTGATAAGCTGGCTGATTATTATGCAAAAAATAATGTATTGGAAGAAGGTTTTTTAGGTGCGGCTGGCGGAGGCTTAAGCTGGATGGCTTGGGAACATGCGCAATCTCTTGTGCATCCTTTGAATGCCAATAAAGGTTTTAAGGCAGCAGAGGAAATATTTAAAAATGTTCCGAAAGAATTTATGAAAAAGAACCCTGTATTGTCTCAGGAAGCTTGGAGAGTTTTACAGCAAGCTACACGAGATACCGAAAGTAAATGGTTCACATCAGGGTGGTTAAGAAAACCGATTCCTAAAGCTGATATTCAACCGTATATTGATAATTTAAAGAACGCCTTAGCCGGCGGAAAAGTGGATGAAGTTGCAAAAGCAACGGTAGAATTAGATGCCGCAAGGGGTATGGACGGCAAACTTGCCGGTTTAATAAGCAAAAAAAGAACAGTCGCAGAAAGAATTGCCCAAAAAACGGAATCAGGAGAAATTGCTAAAAATACAGCAAATCTTATTAATATAAGTCAGGGTGGTTTCGGTTCTCTGGTAAAAAGCACATTCAAAAAAGATTTTGTCGGATTCATGGCAATTGAAGCATTAGGTAATGCAGGAAAAATATTTACGGCATTTGGTAAAGATACTGAAACAGGTGTAAAACAAACAGGTCAATCTCTCGGAAAATCTGCTCTGGGTGTAACCGGATGGTGTTTGGGCCGTGCTGCAGGTACTTGGCTTGGTGCAAAAGCCGGTGCTGTGATTGGTTCAGCTATATGCCCCGGAGCGGGAACTGTTGCGGGTGCCGTAATCGGGTTTGTTGTAGGTTCAATCGGTATGTGGGCAGGTCACAAACTTGGAAATTGGATTCTCGGGCAGGATGTAGCGGATAAAGTTGAAGCCGAAAAACTTGCAAAATCACCGCAAGGACAGGCACAATTACTTCAGTTTGCAGCTCAAAAAGCGCAGGAAGGCAAAACTGATGCGCAAACAAATAATATTCTTATGAAAGCATTAAGTGCATAATAAAATTAAATCATAATACCTTATTAATTAACCTATTCACCCTTTGTGTTAAAATAACACTAAGGGTTTTTATTTTAAGGAGAATATTATGAGAAGTGATAATATCAAAAAAGGAATATCAAAAACACCGCACAGAAGTCTTCTTATGGCAACGGGTGTACCTAAGAAGAATATGGGCTCTCCTTTTATCGGAATCGCAAGTTCTTTTTCCGATTTGGTTCCGGGGCATATAGGATTAAGGGATTTAGAAAGACAAATTGAAAAAGGTATTCACTCCGGAGGCGGACAGGCTTTTATATTCGGAGTTCCTGCCGTTTGTGACGGAATCGCTATGGGTCATTCCGGCATGAGATATTCACTTCCTTCAAGAGATTTGATTGCGGATTGCGTGGAAACTGTTGCAGAAGCTCATCAGCTTGACGGTCTGGTATTGCTGTCTAATTGCGACAAAATTACTCCGGGAATGCTTATTGCAGCTGCAAGAATAAATATTCCGACAATTATTGTTACGGCAGGTCCTATGCTTGACGGTGAAAGCAAGTGTGAAAAGCTTACAATGATTAAAGGCGCATTTGAAGCGATAGGTAAATACAGAAACGGTGAAATTACAGAAGAAAGACTTTTGGAATTGGAAGAAGCTTCTTGCCCGTCTGCAGGTGCTTGTCAGGGACTTTATACCGCAAATACAATGGCTTGTCTTACGGAAGTAATGGGAATGAGCCTTCCGCATTGTGCAACAGCTGCTGCAGTATCTTCGGAGAAACGCAGAATCGCTTTTGAAAGCGGAATGCAGGTTGTAGAGCTTGTAAGACAAAACAAATGCCCGAGGAACATTATAAACAGGGATTCTTTAAGAAATGCAATTATTGCAGATTTAGCAATGGGAGGCTCTACAAATTCGTTTTTACATATTTTAGCGATTTCAAACGCAATTGACGGGTCTGTAACGTTAAAAGATTTTGACGAATTATCTGCAAAAATTCATCAGTTTGTTAAGCTTGAACCTTCTTCGGATATTACTATGACAGAATTTCATAAAGCGGGCGGTGTTTCTGCCGTTATAAAAGAAATGCTGAAAAGTATTCCTGAATTTAAGGATTTGAGTGGCGTTTCGCTTAATAAAGCAAGTGAAAATACAAAAAATGCTTATTCTGATCCTGCTGTAATTCATCCGTACTCTGAGCCGTTTACGACAAAACCGGGACTTGGAATTTTGAGAGGAAATATTGCTCCGGAGGGTTCCGTAATAAAGATTTCTGCCGTTGATGAAAGTTGTTATGAATTTGAAGGAAATGCAAAGACTTTTGATTCGGAAGAAGATGCAATGAGAGCTTTGGAAAATGATGAAATCAAAGCAGGTGATGTAATTGTTATCAGGTATGAAGGACCGAAAGGCGGTCCCGGAATGCGAGAAATGCTTGCGCCTACATCACTTCTCGTCGGGAAAGGGCTTGGAACAAAAGCTGCTTTAATTACAGACGGCAGATTTTCTGGCGGAACAAGGGGAATCTGTGTAGGGCATATTTGTCCGGAGGCGGCAAACGGAGGTAATATTGCACTGATAGAAGACGGCGATAAAATAAGAATTGATATTAATAAAAGAACTCTTGATTTGATGGTTGATGAAAAAACATTAGAAGAAAGAAGAAGAAATCTAAAATCTTTTGAAATTAAAACAAAAGGATTTTTGGGCAAATATGCAAAAACAGTTTCAGATGCTTCACATGGGGCTATCGTATGACAAAAGCAGAACTCCGAAAAAAAATAAAAAAAGAACGTGAAAGCCTTGATATAAATAAGATTAGTGAAGAAATTGTACAAAAAATTTTGAAATTAAAAGAGTATCAAGATGCAAAAAATGTTTTGATTTATTATCCGCTGGAAAATGAAATCAGCCTGTTGGAATTATTAAAAGACAAAGAAAAAAATTTTTATCTTCCCAAAATTGACGGGAATAACCTTTTGTGCTGCCCGTATAAAGATGGTGATGAAACTTGTCTTTCTTGCTTTAAAACCTGCGAACCTTTGAGTGAGTCTTGCGATAAAAATATTATAGATATTGCAATAATTCCGGCGCTTGCATGTGACAAAAATGGTTACAGGCTCGGGTACGGCGGAGGTTTTTACGACAGATTTCTTAAACATTTTAACGGATTCAAACTCTGTTGTGTACCAAATTGTTTTTTACTGGACTCTGTTTTTCCTGAAAATCATGATATTAGGGTAGATGTGATTATAACAGATTAAGTTTTGTATTGACTTATGTATTTTTATTTGCCCTTTCTATTAATCCTTTCTATTAATCCTTTCTATTTACCCCCCCCTTTACAATGGGTTTTGTTGTTATTATAATAGTCTTACACTCACAATCCTCAAGTGAATGGGTAAAATCAAAGAAGTCATTAATCTTTGAAAAGCCCGATAATCGAAAGGAAGAAATACAAATGGCAAACATTAAATCAGCAAAGAAAAGAGTTTTGATAGCAGAAGCTAACAGACAAAGAAATGTAGCATTCAAAACATCAATTAAAACTGCAATCAAGGCAGCTTTAGCTTTGGCAGAAGGTGAAGACAAAGATGCTTTAAATGCTTCAATTTCAAAAGTATATCAACTTTGTGATAAGGCTGTTTCAAAAGGTATTTTACATAAAAATACCGCTGCAAGAAAAAAATCAAGATTAGTTCTTGCAATTAAGAAATTGGCTAAGTAAGTTTGACAGAATTAATTAACAAAAACGGGTGCTGTGCATCCGTTTTTTGTTTGAAAAATAACCTGACCGTATAATGAAAAACTCTTTATTCTGTATTAGGTTACATTAGGAGGATTTTTTATGCGTCGTATATTTTTGAGCTTTTTTATTTTATTAGTGTCAGTACAATCTGTCTTTGCATCAAGAACAGTGGTTACTCAAACCCCTTATTATAATTATAATAATCCTTATTTATACAGACAATATTACAACCAAAGAAGAGGAGTTTATCCGAGGAGTTATTATAATCCAAATTTTACGGAACTGAGCGCGTTAGAAAAATACGCTCTCAACAGAAGTTACGCAAGAGAAAATAATTTAGACAGATTGCAAAGACTAGAAATGCAAGCATTTGGTGCTATTCAGCAGGGTGATTTTGATACAAGATACGACAATGTAAGAAACGCGATTCTATCCAGACCTAAGGCGCATACAAACAGTTCTGTATGGAGAAACATAGGTGATTATTTTTCGGGACAAATGACAGGTTTCACGCCGCAGATAAATACAAGCGGTAATTATTATACGCCGACATTTGGAAGAAGCACGTTTGTAGAAAGTTCAAGCCCGTTTGGAGGACGCACGATAAGGACAGGAAATTACGGTATGTCATCAGGAACCGGAATTACGATACTTGATTAAAATACGTATTTTGCATTTCTCCCGATTTTGAAGTATAATTTGATTCGGGAGGCGGGAGCCTTGAGCTTTGTACGCAATATAGTATTTTATATAATAACTTTATTAATTATATTTATTTCACCTGTTATGGCAGATTCGTCAAAGGTGTTATCGCTTGTGTACGATGATTCCGGCTCTATAATTTATTTGAATGTAGATGGTGCTGTACAGGAGAATTTCCCGCAAAAATTTGTTAAACTGGAAAATCCAAACAGAATATATTTTGACATAAATGATTCAATTCTCATTGGTCCAAAACAGCAGATAGTATTTGATAAAAGTAATATTAAAGAAGTCAGACTGGCGCAGTTTTCTACGAATCCGAATGTTGTAAGGGCAGTGATAACTTATGATGAAAATTTTGATACTTCAAAAATTAAGCTTGTGAATTTGAATGGTAATGTTCTTGTACAGGCAGGTGCTAATAAACTGTCAAATGAATATTTTAATAAAATATATGACGAAGCTCCGGAACCGCATACTTATAACGGAATTGTGGCAAATTCTCAGGTGATTAAAAAAGTTGCGCTGCCTGAGGTTAAGCAGGAAGGAAGTGCTGCGGCATTGGAAGAAATTAACAAGGCTTTTTCGGCATCTACTCTTAATAATTCAGACGGAAAAACCTATGATTCAATAGTCTCGGTTGATATATCTTCTGATTTGAAATTACGTACTAAATATTTTATAAACGGATATTATATTAAAAATGGCGGATTGCTTGTAAGTGGTCTTGGGCAAATGACTACAGCTAAAATGTTTACATTGGATTACCCAAATCGTGTTGTTATAGATTTACCAAATACTTATGTAGATAAAAAAATACGCAATAAAGAATTGTTAATGTGTCCGGATGCTTCCTGTAAAGACAGGGCAAAAATAGGTCAGTTTGAATTTAATAAAGCGAGGATAGTTGTAACAACTGAAACTCCGGAAAAATATATTCCCGTATATTCTTCGGATGCTCAGTCAATGCTTTTGATTAATGCGGATAAATTAAATCACACGACACTTTCTGCCGTAAGTTCTAATATTCAACAGGCGTATGTGAAGAAAATCAATTCAAAAACAGCAGAATTGATTTTACAATTCACGGCTCCGGTTGTTCATTCGATTTTAAGAGATGATAAATCATTAAATATGTATCTGTTTAATGTAAAAAGTTATAATGAGCCGGAGCTTATAAAAACGTTTAATAATACCGCATACAAGAATATGACACTTTCTTTGCTCCCTCAAATAGGTGTGAAATCTACATTGAAGGTATCAAAAGATGATGTAATTCAGATTTCTCAAAGTATTGACGGAAAAGCTATAAAAATATTGTATACAAAATCCGCAACTCAGCAGACTCAACCGGTTGAAAAAACTGATGCTCCCAAAAAACCTCCGATAAAAAATAAAGTTGTAATTGACCCAGGTCACGGCGGAAGTGATTATGGTGCAATAAGAGAGGGTATTAACGAAAAAGATATTACACTTGATATGTCGCAGAGAGTTGCTTCAATTCTTAAGTCTAAAGGATATAAGGTTGCTCTTACAAGAACGGATGATATATATTTAGGTCTGCAGGAAAGATGTGATTATACTGAGGCGGAAAATCCGGAAATATTTGTAAGTATTCACGTTAATTCTGCTGTTGCAACAGAACCGAGCGGGCTTGAAACGCATTATTATCATGAAAACAGTATTAAATTAGCAGAAATTATTCAAAAACATTTAGTTAAGGAGATTGACTCAAAAGACAGAGGTATACTAAAATCTAAGTTCTATGTGATAAATCATACAGATGTTCCTGCCGTACTTGTAGAAACGGGATTTTTATCAAATGCGGATGAGCGGGCAGAATTGGTTACAGATAAACGCAAACAGGCTACAGCAAAAGCTATTGCGGAAGGTATAATGGAATATTTGAAAAAGAAATAACTCTTCCTTTGATGGAGGGTAGAAATCTTTGGTTTCGGGATGAAGCAAATGTACAATAAAGATAAAACACAAAATATAAATTCAATAGGTTTTTTTGATTCTGGAGTTGGCGGGCTCTCTGTTTTGGCTCGTTTTCGTAAAATTTTACCGCAGGAAAACATAATTTATTTTGGAGATACTCTTCACCTTCCTTACGGAAATAAAACAAAAGAGGAGTTAATAGGGTATGCAAAAAATATTCTGAACTTTTTTAAAGAAAAACAAGTTAAAGCTGTTGTAATTGCCTGCAATACATCTTCCGCGCAAGCCTATGACACAATCAAAAACCTTTATCAATTCCCGATTTATCCGATTATTCAATCCTGTGCGAATGTTATTGCAAATTCCGGAGTTAAAAAAGTAGGAGTATTCGCGACAGAAGCAACTGTAAAATCAGGGAAATACAAAGAAGAACTCACCCGTAACAATCCGCTAATTGAAGTTAAAGAAATGGCAAGCAAAAATTGGGTCGGAATTGTTGAAGGTGTAGGAGATAATATAGAAGAAGCAAGAAAAAATATAAAATTTGAAATAAAAGAAATGCTTTCGTTTAATCCCGATAAAATAATTTTGGGGTGTACTCATTATCCGTATTTGATGAATGAATTTATAAAATACGCTCCGCAAAATTTATTTATTGACCCTGCCGAAATTTTTGTTGATTTTATCAAAAATGATTTGGAAAAAAGAAATTTATTAAATAATTCCGACGGAGGGAAAGAAGAGTTTTACGTAACATCATCTCCCGAGGATTTTGTTAAGAATGCAAAGATTTTTTATGACTTAAAAAAACTTCCGCATTTATATAAATAATAATTACGGGAGAAAGTTTGGGTTGAGAAAAAAAAAGAACATAGAATTTTTTATATAGGACTCATAAAGTTCACATAAAATTCAATAAATACAGGGGTTTACTTACTTTTTGCATTTACCTTCGCTTCAAAACTTCTGTACAAAGCAACTTATTATTTTACTCGAGAAAACACTTCTACATCAATATCGTCAAATGTATTATCAAAGAAGAATGCTGCAGATGCTACCATTGAAGCATTATCGGTACAGTATTTCATCTGTGGTGCATAGACTTTGTATCCTAAATCTGATAGTGAAAATATTTTTTTGCGGATTTCAGAATTCGCTGCAACACCGCCTGCGAGAACAATCTGTTTGTATCCGGTAGTTTCGAGTGCGTGTTTAACTTTCTTATACAAAGTAGATGATACACATTCCTGAAAACTTGCACAAATGTCATTTAAAGGAAGCTCTTTTCCGTCAAAACTTTTTACTAATCTGAGAGCGGCTGTTTTAAGCCCCGAAAAACTGAAGTCGAATTCCCCGACTTTTGCTTCCGGAAGCTTGAATGCAAACGGATTCCCTTCTTGTGCGAGCTTATCCAATTTAGGTCCTCCGGGGTACGGAAGTCCGATTAGACGAGCGACTTTATCATATGCTTCACCTACTGCGTCATCAATAGTTTCGCCGATTATTGTCATATCTTTATATGAATCAACTTTTATAATTTGAGTATGACCTCCGCTTACAAGAAGCGCAATAAACGGAGGTTCCAAATCCGTATCAATAAAGTTCGCAGCCAAATGTGCATTCAGGTGATTTATCCCGATAAAAGGTTTATCATAGGTTAAAGCTAATGTTTTAGCCGCATTAAGTCCTACAAGAAGACATCCTACAAGCCCCGGACCTACGGTCCCTGCAAAAGCTGAAATTTTATCCCTGTCATTTACCCCTACGCCGGCTTGTTTAAAAGCTTCATCAATAACAACATTGATTGCTTCAAGGTGTTCTCTTGCCGCGATTTCGGGGATAACTCCTCCGAATTCTTCGTGAATCTTTATTTGAGAAGCTACAACATTTGATATAACTTCTCTTCCGCCCTTAACTATGGCGCAGGCTGTTTCATCACAGCTGGATTCAATTGCCATAATAAGTGAATTATTATCAATTGTAACGGGTTTATCCGAAAATAATGTATTTTTAATCTTGTTCATATTAGTATTATATTACAAATAAGGCAAACGAATAAAAATGGTAAAGTTTTTAGATAAAGCAAAAATCAGAATAATATCCGGTCATGGCGGAAACGGCATGGTAGCTTGGCGCAGAGAAAAATATGTTGATAAAGGCGGCCCTGCAGGCGGTGACGGCGGCAGAGGCGGAGATATTTATTTTGTTGCGGATGAAAATATGTCCACACTTTTGGACTTTAAAATTAAATCCGTATATAAAGCTGACCGTGGTGAAAATGGCGGGATAAAAAGTATGCACGGCGCTTGCGCCAAGGATTTATATATAAGAGTTCCATTAGGAACAATGGTTAGGGATACAAAAACCGGAAAAATTATTGCTGATTTTACGGAAAACGAACAGACAATTCTTGTTGCAAAAGGCGGACGCGGCGGACGAGGAAACGCAAGATTTGCTACAGCACAAAGAAAAGCCCCTCAATTCTGCGAACCGGGAGAGCCTGGGATAGAAAGAGTTTTGGAGTTAGAATTAAAACTTATTGCAGATATTGGTTTATTAGGAATGCCGAATGCAGGAAAATCAACATTCATTTCTGCCGTAAGTTCCGCAAAACCAAAAATTGCCGATTATCCGTTTACAACTCTTGTACCGAATTTGGGAGTTGTCAAAAAATCAGACGGCGGTTCTTACGTTATAGCGGATATTCCGGGGCTTATAGAAGGCGCATCCGAAGGTGTTGGGCTTGGACACGAATTTTTAAGGCACGTTGAAAGATGCCGTTTTCTGGTTCATATTGTAGATTTGACAGCCGAAAATCCGGTTGTGAATTATAAAATTATTAATAATGAACTCAAAAAACACTCCGAACATTTGGGAAATCTTTATCAGATAACAGTTTTGAATAAAATTGATTCTGTTTTACCGGAAGATATTGAAAAATATAAAAAAGAGTTTGCAAAAATTTCCAAAGATGTTTTTACAGTTTCTGCTGTAACACGTCAGGGTGTAGATGAACTTTTATACTTTATCGAAAAGAAAGTTGATGAGATTCCGAAACCTGTATTTGAGGTTCAGGTTGAAGAAGACGAGGGCGCTTTTGATAACGATGACAGCTCTTTTGAAGTCAATAAAATAGCAAAAGATGCTTTTGTTATCACAGGCGGAAAAATTAACCGTCTTGCTTCAGTTACGGATTCCAGAAACACAGAACAAGTTATAAGATTGCAGAATATTCTTAAAGGTATGGGCGTTTTTGAAGAACTAAAAAAATACGGACTTAAAAATGGCGATACCGTTATCCTTGGTCACCTTGAACTCGCTTATTATGACGATGAGTTCTGGGGCGAGGGGTAAATGTAGGGGTAAATGTAGGGGTATAAATATAAGGGTAAATACAGGGCTTTATAAAAATGCAAAATGCAATCCAAAAAGCAAAAGAGTGTTTAGACGATATTCCCGTCGGGTGTGTGATTAAAAAAAACGGAGAAATTATAGCTTCCGCTCATAATATGAGAGTGGAAAATAATGATGTAACAGCGCATGCGGAAATTCTGGCAATCAAAGAAGCTCAGAAAAAACTTGGAACTTCAAGACTTAGTGAGTGTGAAATGTATGTTACACTTGAACCTTGTCCCATGTGTGCTTGGGCAATTATTCAGTCCGGTATAAAAACACTATATTTTGGAGCTTATAACTCTCAATACGGCGCAATCGAATCTGTCATTAATTTACCCCGCATTGCTAATTCGAAAATGAAAATTTATGGCGGAATTATGGAAGAAGAGTGTAGTATAATATTGGATAAATTTTTTAAGGAATTAAGGAATAAATGATAACAAAAGAAGAGTTAAATATACTTGCCGAAAAATACGAAACAACGGATTTTATCAAAGATGATCCTGTGCAGTTTATTCATGTATTTGACAATAAAGAAGATATTGAACTTGCAGGATTTATTTCTTCGCTTTTTGCTTACGGGAACAGAAAAATGTTTATCCAAAAACTTGAAGATTTATTTAAAAGAACCGGCATGGATTTAACAAATTATATTAAAAACGGAGATTTTAACAATCTTAAAGGTTTAGAATACCGCTTTTCCAAAGACTTTGATATTATTCCTGTTTTTGAAATTTTGCATACGCTTTACACAGAATCAAAAGGGCTGGAGGAGTTGTTTGCGTACAATTTTAAAGAAGACCGCGGAGTGGATTATGATAAATTTTTAGCCGGTGTTGTTGATTATTTTTATGCAAGAGCGCCTAAGCATGCCGGACATGGATTCTATCACATGATACCGGACCCGAAAAAAGGTGGCGCAATGAAAAGAATGAACATGTTTTTACGATGGATGGTCAGAAAATCTGATGTTGATAGAGGAATTTGGACTTTTATGAAGCCAAAAGACTTGTTGATTCCGCTTGATGTACATGTCGCAAGGCTGTCACGTTCGATGGGTTTATTAGAGCGAAAAAGCAATGACTACAAGGCAGTACAGGAGCTTATGACACATTTAAAAAACTTTTGTCCTGATGATCCGGTTAAATATGATTTTGCAATGTTTGCTTTTGGTGTAGAATTAAATAAGGAAAAAAGCGGAGTATATTAAGATGGAAAAAAATACAGAATTTAATTCAAAAAGATTTTTTATAATATTAATTGTTATATGTGTTTTGTTTGTAATTGTTGTTGTTAATGCATTATCATATTTGCCTCAAAATAATGATAATGAATCCGCTTCAATGATTCAGCAGGGAGAGAATATAAATCGTCCTGCTCAAAAACAGGAAGAAGTTGTTAAAGAAGAAAGTGCAAAATCTAATGATGCCGAACAAAACAAAAATGTAAAAATTAAAGATGAAAAAAATATAGATACAGATTTAGAGTTAATTGAAATAGATACTCCGGAAGGTGCTTTGCCGGATATTAAGACTAAAGAAGATACAAAAACAGAGATGACTCCGGAAGAAAAAGCCGAAAGAATATTAAAAAATGCTAATGATTTGAGAACTTCAAAACAGTATTTGAAGGCATTGGATGAATATCAAAAAGTTCCTGCAGAAACAACTGACAAAAAACTTGTTGCATCAAGTTATGAAGGTATTTCTTCTTTGTATGCTATAAATAAAAGATACGGAACTGCGCTCACTTATGCGATAAAGGCATATAATATTGACCCGAGTTCAACACGTGAGTTGATGCTTGCAAGACTTTATTATAAAACCGGAGATATTCAAAAAGCTACGCAGAGAATAAATAATATATTGAGAAGAGATTTTTCGGACGATAGATGGTAAAAAAATTATGAGAGATGAAATTTTAGATAAAACAAAAATAAAAAAACTGTTATTTTTAGGGCCGAGAGGTTCATATAGCGATTTTGCAAAAGATAAATTTATATCAGCATTTGAACTTGATTGTGTCAGCACAAATATTAAATCAATTACGGGTGTTATAAAAGCTTTAAAGGATGAAAATTCAGAAGATATAGCGGCTGTAATTCCTATAGAAAATTCTATAGAAGGTATAGTCAGAGAAACGCTTGATAACCTTTCTTCATTAAAAAAAGAAGGGATAAAGATTCTTGCCGAAACTACACTGAATGTTAAGCACGCGCTATTGGGGTATTCGGATAAAAAATCGCAAATTAAAGTTGTGCGCTCTCATCCTCAGGCTTTGGCTCAGTGTAAACATTATCTTCATGCTAATTTTTCCGATTCTTTGATAGAAGAAGCTACTCTTTCAACTTCTGCAGCGATAAAATCTTTATCGGAAAAAGATAAAAATATTGCGGCAATAGGCAGTGTCGAGTGTGCAAAAATGTATAATGTTCCTGTTATAGAGGAGGATATTAATGATGAAGAGAATAACCAGACAAGGTTTATTTTGCTAGGTAAGTTTCTTTCTCCGAACACCGGAAATGATAAAACAAGTATAACTTTTTCAACCGAAAATAAAGCCGGAGCTTTGAGTAGAGTTCTTATGATTTTGGATAAATACGGACTTAATATGTCCTATATAGATTCACGTCCTTCAAAAAAAGAACTTGGAGAATACGTTTTTTATATTGATTTTGCAGGACATATAACTGATGAAAAGGTTATTAAAGCTTTTGAAGAAATAAAACCTTTCTCAAAAATGTTTTATGTAATCGGCTCTTATCATTCTGTATAAAGTGTATTTATAAACTAATATATAAACTATTGATTTTTGTTTTTTTCTATATTAGAATCAACTCTGTAGAGTGCTTACGCCAATATGACACTCACACAAGCAGCCGAAATAAGGAATGTCGATATCCTTTTTTTGCGGTTTGCATAATAAAAAGGACAAGATTATGAACTTAAAGAACAAACAGGAAATCATAGAAAAATTTGGTGCTAATGCAAAAGATACTGGTTCTGCAGAAGTACAAATTGCTATGCTTACAAAGAAAATTTCTGAACTTACCGAACACATGAAAGCTAACAAAAAAGACTTTGCTACAAAACGCGGTCTTTTAATGATGGTTGGTAAAAGAAAAAGAATGCTTTCATTCTTGAAAGAAAAGAACCTCGAAGGTTACAGAAAACTTATCAAGGATTTGGGTATCAGAGGTTAGTTCTGAATCAAACATTTATAAAAAAGCCGGAAAATTTCCGGCTTTTTTATTAAAAAAAATATGCTTGCAAATTTCTTTAACTTCTATTAAGATATATGTATAAATATTAAGAAATTAAAATTTTTGTAAACTAAATAAATTTTAAGGGTGATAGCATGGCAGAAGAAAATGAAGAAATATTAGAGACGGAAGCCGATACTCGTCAAAAGATTTTGGTAGCTGATGATGAAGCTAGTATAAGAAGAATATTGGAAACTCGTCTCAAGATGGTTGGTTATGACGTTGTAACGGCAGAAGACGGAGAAGAAGCTGTAGAAGTTTTCAATAAAACAAATCCTGATTTGGTAGTGTTAGATGTAATGATGCCAAAAATGGACGGTTATGGTGTAACAAGAGAGATAAGAAGAACATCTGATGTTCCGATTATTATACTTACCGCTTTAGGTGATGTATCAGAAAGAATTACAGGTTTAGAGCTCGGTGCAGATGATTATGTAATCAAACCATTCAGCCCGAAGGAACTTGAAGCTCGTGTAAAAGCTGTTTTAAGAAGAACTATTAATAAGGATGTTATTATACCTACATCCTCTTCTGCAGCAGGTTCCGGTGCTACAGGTGGTAAAAATAACAAAAATGTTATTACAACAGGTGCTATAAAGATTGATACAGCAAGAAGACAAGTATACAGAAAGAATGAAAGAATTCGTTTAACAGGTATGGAATTCAGTCTTCTTGAACTTCTTGTAAATAATTCAGGTCAAGCATATTCAAGAAACGAAATCTTGCAGCATGTTTGGTCATACCCTGCTGATCATAGAATTGATACAAGGGTTGTTGATGTTCATATTTCAAGATTACGTTCAAAGTTAGAAACAGACCCGAACAATCCGGAATTGATTTTGACAGCACGCGGAATCGGATATATGTTTCAGAGAATAAATTAATTTAGAAATATTAAGCAAAAAAGGACGAGACATCTCGTCCTTTTTTTTATATAATAATTTTATGATTGACAGATATTCAAGAGAAGAAATAAAAAACATTTGGGAATTGGAAGAAAAGTTTAGCTATTACTTGAAGGTTGAACTTGCTGTTTGTGACGCTTATGCTAAACTCGGGAAAATTCCAAAACAAAATTTAGATGAAATAAAGAAAAAAGCCTCTTTTTCAGTTGAAAGAATTGATGAGATTGAACAAGAGGTAAAGCATGATGTAATTGCTTTTCTCACAAATGTAAATGAATCCGTAGGTGCAGAGAATGCCAAATACATTCACATGGGACTTACAAGTTCTGATGTAATTGATACTGCTTTTGCTTTGCAGATAAAAGATTCTGCAAAAATTATTAATAATGATTTGGAAGAATTGATTAAAGTATTAAAAGAAAAAGCTTTTGAATATAAAGATACTATTTGTATCGGGCGTTCACACGGTGTACATGCAGAAATTACAACATTTGGTTTTAAGTTATTAAATTGGCTTGATGCCGTTGAACGTGCAAAAAAAAGTTTTCTGTATGCACTAGATGAAATTTCTGTCGGACAAATATCAGGTCCTGTCGGAACATATAGCAATGTGCCACCTGAAATAGAAAAATTAACCTGTAAAGAACTTGGTTTGAAGCCTGCTAAAATCTCTACACAAATTATTTCCAGAGACAGACATGCTAAATTTATGGCATCACTTGCGGGAATAGCATCTTTAATTGAACAATTTGCAACCGAAATCAGACATCTGCAAAAAACTGAAGTCAGAGAAGTTGAGGAAGGCTTCGGAAAAAATCAAAAAGGTTCTTCTGCCATGCCTCACAAAAAGAATCCTGTTTTATGTGAGAATTTATGCGGGTTGGCAAGGGTTGTTCGTTCAAATATGATAACTGCTTTTGAGAATATAAATTTGTGGCATGAAAGAGATATATCACACAGTTCGGCAGAAAGAATAATTTTTCCGGATTCTTTTATATTAGTTGATTTTATGCTGCACAGATTTACAAATGTTATTAATAATCTTGTTATACATGAAGATAACATGCTCAAAAATGCAAATTTGTACGGCGGTATTGTTTTTTCACAAAAAGTCTTGTTAAAGCTTATTGAAAAAGGGTATACAAGAGAAGACGCATATAGAATAGTTCAAAAACATGCTCTGTCAGCTCTTGACGGAGGAAATTTCAGAAAAGAGCTTGAAGAAGACCCTGATGTGACATTGTCCGAAGAAGAAATTAATGATTGTTTTTGCAGGGAAGAATATTTGAAAAATATTGATGAAGTCTTCAAACGCTTTGAATAATATGTTATAATTATCATAGTGAAAAAGATATTAGTAGTTTCAATTTTAATAATAACTATTGCTTGCTGCATTTCAGCAGAACGTCCGAGATGGGTTGGACAGCCGATATATGTTTATGTTCCTGAGTACGGGAATATGAGTATACTTATGAAACAGGCTTTCATGGCATGGCAAAACCAATCTAAGCAGCTTGTGAGGTTTAAGTTTGTAAATAGTCCTTCTAATGCAAACATTGAGGTTGAATTTGTTGATTTTGTATCTGATTGCGGTGACACTAATCATGCTGTCGGATGTACGGAAATGGCAACAAGAGCAGGGCAATATTATAAATCCTATGTGACAATAGGAACAAAAGAATATGTGCGCAAATTAAAAGGCGGAAAATATACAAGACAAATGGTAACCCGTTCAAAAAATCATATTTATGGTGTTATGCTTCATGAAGCAGGGCATTCAATCGGTTTAGGACATTCCGCAAGCAAAGGCAGTATTATGTATCCTTATGATTTGGATGACATGCAATATTTAACAAAAAGTGACTTACAGCTTTTATATAAAAAATATCATTAAATCTAAATATAATAACTTAAAATTTTAGTACAGGATGCATCAGAATATATTTTTTGTTGTGTATTGTTTTTGTTTAAATTTATAAGACATTTTCTTTTTGTCTGTTGTTTATATTTTTTCTTTTTTTAATCTTGTTGTACTTTTCTTTCTCCTTATTTCGGAGGTAAGGAGAAATAAAAGTACCAAAAGAAAGAGGAAACACCGGATTGAACGGTTAACCACTATGCCCTTGCGGGCATTTTGACTGAATTGATGTTTTCGGCAGAGCCGAATCTCTTTGTTTAAGAATTGAATGCGGTAATGCACAAAGGGAGCAGGCTATGCCTGCAACAGCCATTCAATCCTTCAGCCGTAAGGCTGATATGGTTATCCGTTCAGTCCGGTGTTTTCTCTCTTTCTTTTTGTTTCGTTTTTCTTTTTCTCTTTGCCTCCGAAACAAAGAGAGAAAGAAAAATGAAAGTGCCAAGAAAACACAAATACAAAATTAAAAAAGTTTGTAAGGTAACAAAAACAATACACAACAAAAAATATATTCTGATGTGCTTAGTGCAAAAAATATTTAATTGTAAATTTTTGTAAATTTACCACTTGAAAAATTGTAAAACATACCCTTATTAGTTGACGGAAGTTTTTGACGGGGTATGATTGTATAACATGGGCATTTTATGCGGGATAATTATGCCCATAAGGTGAAAATTTAATAATAGCACACGGTATGTCGCAGTCATAGTTACGTTTGACTACCCTATTTATATAAAAAATTATACGTACATCACACAAAGACAAATGAGGTGAATTAATGTCGACAGAATATGCAAAAAGAGTAACGCCAATGGGTATTCCGAATACTCGTTTGGACGATTTACCGGATCTTATTGACGTGCAAAAAAAATCATTTGAATGGTTTTTAAAAGAAGGGCTTAAAGAAGAGTTATTGGCTTTTTCTCCTGTTAAGGATTACACAGGCAGATTAGAGCTTCACTTCTTACCGAACTACACGTTTGACAACGCAAAATACACAGTAGAAGAAGCAAGAATCCATGACACAACTTATGCAAAACAGCTTCGTGTAATGGTTAGACTTGTAAACCGTGACAGCGGTGAAATTAAAGAACAGGAAGTTTATATCGGTGACATTCCTACAATGACAGACAAAGGTACGTTCATTGTAAACGGTGCGGAACGTGTTATCGTATCTCAAATCGTTCGTTCACCTGGTGTTTACTTCAAGAGAGAAATTTCTCCGACCGGTAAGAGACTTTATAACGCAACCATGATTCCTAACAGAGGTGCTTGGTTAAAGATTGAAACAGACTCAAATGACGTAATTTACGTTAAGATTGATAAGACAAGAAAAATTCTTGCAACAACATTATTGAAAGCAATGGGTATCACTGTTTCAGAAATGGAATCTTTATTTACTCACTTTGAATTCTTGAAAAAGACTTTGGATAAAGATACTACTGAAACTACAGATGATGCTTTAATTGATTTATATAAGAAATTGAGACCAGGCGATCCGGCATCTGCTCAAGGCGGACGTCAAATTCTTGAATCAAGATTCTTTGATGAAAAGAAGTATGATATCGGTCGTGTAGGTCGTTATAAATTAAACAAAAAATTAAACTTGAATATTCCTAAGAACCAAAGAACACTCACTGTTCAAGATATCGTAGCTTCAATCGAATATTTGATTAATTTAACATACGATGAAGGTACATTGGATGATATCGACCACTTGGGAAACAGAAGAATCCGCTCTGTTGGCGAACTTCTTCAAAACCAATTCAGAGTAGGTCTTTCAAGAATAGAAAGAATCGTTAAAGAAAGAATGACTCTTCAGGATTCTGAAACTCTTACTCCGTTGAACTTGTTAAATACAAAACCGTTAGTTGCTTCATTGAAGGAATTCTTCGGTTCTTCACAATTATCACAGTTCATGGACCAGATTAACCCGTTGGCTGAATTAACTCACAAAAGACGTGTTTCAGCATTAGGACCGGGCGGTTTACAAAGAGAAAGAGCAGGTTTTGCTGTTCGTGATATTCACCCTTCTCACTACGGTCGTATTTGTCCGGTAGAAACACCTGAAGGTCCGAACGCAGGTTTGATAGGTTCATTAGCAACTCACGCAAGAGTTAATGATTATGGTTTTGTTGAATCTCCGTTCTTTGTTGTAAAAGACGGCAAAGTAACAGACGAAGTTGTTTATATGACAGCAGACGAAGACGAAAATTTCCGTTGCGCTCCTGCTGACGTTCAGTTAAACAAAGATAACACATTCAAACAAAAACAAGTTCCTGTACGTTACAAATCGGAATTCATTATGGCTGATTCATCAACAGTAGACTATGTTGGTGTTTGCCCGATTCAGATTATTTCTGTTGCGACATCAATGATTCCGTTTATTGAACACGATGACGCAAACCGTGCATTGATGGGTTCAAACATGCAACGTCAATCAGTACCTCTTTTAATTACAGAAAGACCGGTAGTAGGTACGGGTATGGAACGTCGTGTGGCAAAAGACTCCGGAATGGTTGTTTGCGCTAAGGTAGACGGTACAGTTGAAAGAGTTGTAGGTGAAGAAATTGTTATCGTTGATAAACAAGGTAAAAAGCACTTACATACATTAATGAAATATGTTCGTTCAAACCAAGATACATGTATTAACCAAAAACCGATTGTTCACGAAGGAGACAAGGTTAAAGCGGGTGATGTAATCGCTGACGGTGCATCAACAAGCTGCGGAGAACTTTCAATCGGTAAAAACATTTTGGTAGCATATATGCCTTGGGAAGGATACAACTTCGAAGATGCTATCCTGCTTTCAGAAAGATGCGTACACGATGACATCTTCACATCAGTTCACATTGAAAAATTAGAAATAGATGCACGTCAGACAAAACTCGGACCGGAAGAAATTACCCGTGAAATTCCGAATGTTTCAGAAGAAGCTTTGAGACATTTGGATGAAAGAGGAATTGTTCGTATCGGTGCAAGAGTTTATGCTGATGATATCTTGGTTGGTAAAGTTACACCGAAGGGTGAATCTGAACATCCGCCGGAAGAAAAGCTTTTACGTGCAATCTTTGCTGAAAAAGCAAGAGACGTAAAAGACAACTCATTAAGAGTTCCTCACGGTGAAGGCGGACGTGTAGTCGATGTTAAGGTATTTGACAGAGAAAAAGGCGATGAATTACCACCGGGAGCAAATACTGTTATCAGAGTATATATCGCTCAAAAACGTAAGGTATCAGTAGGTGACAAACTTTCAGGACGTCACGGTAATAAAGGTATTGTATCAAGAATTCTTCCTAAAGAAGATATGCCGTTCTTACCTGACGGAACTCCTGTTGATATAGTTCTTAACCCGCTGGGTGTACCTTCTCGTATGAACGTAGGTCAAACTTATGAATGTTTGTTAGGTTTGGCTGCATACTTGACAAAAGATCACTACGAAGCACCTTCTTTCGATGAAAGATATGGTGACAACCAATCAGAAATCGCAACTAAGGCTGAACTTTTGAGAGGTATTAAAGAATCAGGATGTGATTGGGTAAGAGAAGACGGTAAGGTTTACCTGATTGACGGAAGAACCGGTGAACCGTTTGATGAGCCGATTGCAGTAGGTCTTTCTTACATCTTGAAGCTGGTTCACTTGGTAGATGATAAGATTCACGCTCGTTCAACAGGTCCTTACTCACTTGTTACACAACAGCCTCTCGGCGGTAAGGCTCAGTTCGGCGGACAAAGATTCGGAGAAATGGAAGTTTGGGCGCTTGAAGCATACGGCGCAGCTTACACTCTTCAAGAAATGTTAACAATCAAATCAGATGATGTTAACGGACGTAACAGAGCATACGAAGCAATTGTTAAGGGAGACAATATCCCACGTCCTGGTATTCCGGAATCATTCAAGGTACTTGTAAGAGAATTGCAAAGTATCGGTTTGGATATTACAGTTGCTAAGAAAAACGGAACGGAAGTAGATTTGATGTCAGATATGGACGATTTAAGAAAGGCTGCTCCTAAGAGAACTCTTTCCGATATCGATTCAGAGCTTCTGAATATAAACTTCTTTGAAACTTCCACAACGTTAGGCGAAATATAAGGAGATAGGAAATTGTCTACAAGTATTGATTATTTTGATTATATACGCATAAGCATCGCTTCACCTGAAAGAATTCTGAAGTGGTCTTACGGCGAGGTTACAAAACCTGAAACTATTAACTATAGAACTTTAAAACCGGAAAGAGACGGTTTATTCTGCGAAAGAATTTTTGGACCTACAAAGGACTGGGAATGCTATTGTGGAAAGTATAAAAGAGTACGTCACAAAGGTATTATCTGCGAACGCTGCGGTGTAGAAGTTACAGATAGTAAAGTAAGACGTCACAGAATGGGACACATCAAGCTTGCTGCTCCTGTATCTCATATCTGGTTCTTAAAAGGTATTCCTTCATATTTGGGCTTACTTCTTGATATGACTTTGAAGGATTTGGAACAGGTTATTTACTTTAATAACTATGTTGTAATAGATCCTGCGGATTCTCCGTTCAAGAAATTCCAATTATTGAGTGAAGAAGAATATGAAGACTTCATTATGGAAAATGAAGAGTCACAACTTAAGGTTGGTATCGGTGCAGAAGCTATTAAAGAACTTTTGGGCGAAATCAACACTAAGGAATTGGCTGAAGAAATCAGAACAGAACTTGCAAACGGTGTAACATCCGTTCAAAAGAAAGGTAAGTTAATTAAGAGATTAAGACTTCTTGATTCATTAATTTCTTCTGAAACTGAACCTACTTGGATGATTATGGACGTACTTCCTGTAACACCTCCGGATTTGAGACCGATGGTTCAATTAGATGGCGGACGTTTTGCAACATCTGATTTAAACGATTTATACAGACGTGTAATCAACAGAAACAACCGTTTACAAAGACTTCTTGAAATGGGCGCTCCTGAAATTATCGTAAGAAACGAAAAGAGAATGCTTCAGGAAGCTGTAGATGCGTTGATTGATAACGGCAGACGCGGAAGAACAGTTGTAGGCCCGAATAACAGAGCGCTAAAATCACTTTCTAACATTATTGAAGGTAAACAAGGTCGTTTCCGTCAAAACTTGTTAGGTAAACGTGTAGACTACTCAGGTCGTTCAGTTATCGTTGTAGGCCCGACATTAAAACTTAATCAATGCGGTTTGCCTAAAGAAATGGCAATTGAATTATTCAAGCCGTTTGTAGTAAACAAACTTATTGAACGCGGATATGTTCAAAACATTAAATCTGCTAAGAAAATGATTGAACGTTCTGACGCTAAAGTTTGGGATATATTGGAAGAAATTATTGACGGTCATCCGGTAATGCTTAACCGTGCTCCGACCCTTCACAGATTAGGTATTCAAGCATTTGAACCTAAGTTAGTTGAAGGTAGAGCAATTCAGCTTCACCCGTTGGTATGTACAGCATTTAACGCTGACTTCGACGGTGACCAAATGGCTGTTCACGTACCTCTTTCAATCGAGGCTCAAACAGAAGCGAGAATGCTTATGTTAGCTACAAATAATATATTGGCTCCGGCTAACGGAAAACCAATCATCACACACTCTCAAGATATGGTTTTGGGATTGTATTATTTAACAATTCTAAAAGATCCGAACCAAGAGGTTAAAGGCTACTTCTACAGCTTCGCTGATGCCATTGCCGCATTAGAAGCAAAGGTAATCACTTACCATGATAAGATTGTAGTTCGTGATGAAAAAGGTAAGAGAATAGAAACAACTGTCGGCAGAATCTTATTTAATGAAGCCGTCAGAAAAGCATTAGCATAAATATAGAGAAATTGAGGAAATAAAATGGAAAATACTTACACACATAAAACTCATACTCCTGAATTCATCAATAAACAGATGGATAAAAAGGGTTTGAATAAGTTGCTTGCTCAAATCTATTTGGAATACGGCGGAGCTAAAACGGCAGAACTTGCTGATACACTTAAGAATTTGGGCTACAAAATGGCAACAAAGTCAGGTGTTACTATTTCAATTTCTGATCTTTCAGTTCCTGAAACAAAAAAAGACTTGTTAAAGGAAGCAGAAAAAGAGATTGAAAAATCAACACACAGATATTTAAAAGGTGAAATCACCGAGGTTGAAAGATATACAAAGGTTATTGATACCTGGTCAGAAACAACAGCTAAATTAACAGAGCAGGTTGTTGAAAACTTTGATAAATTAAATCCGGTATATATGATGGCATTCTCAGGTGCGAGAGGTAATTTATCACAGGTTTCTCAGCTGGTTGGTATGAGAGGTTTGATGGCAGATGCACAAGGTCAAATTATCGACTTGCCGATTACATCTAACTTTAAAGAAGGCTTGTCTGTTACCGAATACATCATTTCATCATACGGTGCAAGAAAAGGTCTGGTAGATACAGCGCTTAAGACAGCTGACTCCGGATACTTAACAAGAAGACTTGTTGACGTTGCGCAAGACGTTATTATTCGTGCAGAAGATTGCGGCGGTGAAAAATATATCAACATGAAGCCGATTACAGACGGTGACGCTGTTATTGTTCCGCTTCTTGACAGATTGCTTGGGAGAACAGTCGCTCAGGACATTTATGATGAAGACGGAAAAACTCTTCTTGTTGCAAAAAATACAACAATGGACAGAAAAGATATCAAGAAGATTTCTCACTTGAATCTTACAGAGTTAAAAGTTCGTTCAGGTTTGACTTGCGGACTTGAATACGGTGTTTGCCAAAAATGTTACGGTTGGGCACTGACTTCTCAAAAACTTGTTGATGTTGGTGAAGCAATCGGTATTATTGCAGCTCAGTCAATCGGTGAACCCGGTACACAGCTTACAATGAGAACATTCCACACCGGTGGTGCGGTTGGCGTTAAAGAAGCTACAAAAGAAATTCATACAAACGAAGCCGGAACAGTTGTTTCTAAGCTTAAAACAAGAGAACTCAGAACCCGTCACGGTGATGTTGTTAAAGTTTCTATTTATGAAGCTGATATCGAAATCAAATCAGGCAAAAAGTCTGTTTCATATCATATTCCGGCAGGTGCAACAGTGTTCTTTGAAGACGGTATGGAAGTTGAAAAGAACTTTAAACTTGCTGAATTTAAGCCTTCTTCAAATGACAGCGGTCGTTTGACAGAAAAAGCTACAAAAGATATTAACGCAGACATTTCCGGTATGGTAAGATTTGAAGACTTTGTTGCTGACGAAAAGAAAGACAGACAAGGCAACATTTCAAGAACTGCAAACAAAAACGGTATTGTTTGGGTAATTGGCGGTGATGTTTATAACTTACCCGGCGGTTCAAAAGTTCTTGTTGAAGACGAACAAAAAGTTAAAGCAGGAGACAGACTTGCTGAAACGTTGATTATATCTGAACATGGCGGTGAAGTTCGCTGGGGTGAAGATTTAGTTGTTGAAGAAATAAAATCAGGCAAGAATAAAATTAACAAAATTGTTTCCGGTAAGGAAATTACAATTGTTATAGCATCTCTTGCACCTTCAAATGCTAAATTTGAACAAACCAAGAAAGAACAGTTATGGACAGTTAAAAAATCTGATGAAAAATATATCGTTAAAGCTCCTGTTGATACAACAGTTGAAAACGGTATGATTATTGCTGAACTTGTTGATGATGAATGTTCAGTAGCTTCATCAGGTGAAATCAAATATATAGATATTGAAGTTGATGACAACCAAATTGTTACAAAACCGGGTAATATCGTATTCATTCCGGAAGAAGTTCATCAGGTAAATAAAGATGCAACGTTAAGAATGGTTGATAACGGAACATTTGTAACAGCCGGTACTGAAGTTGTTAAAGATGTATACTGCCACATAGACGGTATTGTTGAATTTAAGGAATTCAACGGAGTTATTCATGAAGTAACTGTTCGTCCGGGTGAAGTGCATACACTTGCATCAATGTCAGAATTAAAGGTTGAAGAAGGTGCTGTTGTAGAAGCAGGTACTGCAATTGCAAAAGGCATTAAGGCAAAAGAAACTTCTATTGTAACAATTATGGAAATGGATTTTGATGATCTTGACATTGATGATTTGGATGAAGAAATTGATACAACTTCTCTAGAAGAAGAATCATTGGAAGACAAGCCTATTCAAATTCTTGTAAGACCTGTTCAGCCGATGTTTATTGAACCAAAAGATGTTTCTATCAAGTTCAATTCTACAGATGAACTTATAAATATTGTTCCTGTTACACAACTACAATACAAAGATGGTGCAAGAGTCAGAAACTTAGACGGTGCAACTCTTACAAGAACTTCATTGGTTCTTCAAATGCAAGGATACTTGTCACACTTGAAAGGTCTTGTAGAACTTGATGAAAAGGGTGAATTGAAGATTGTTGTACTTGAGACATTGATTGTCCGTCGTGAATTGGAAGGTAATTCTAAGCTGAACAGTTCTCTTCAGACAGAACTTCTTGTATCAAATGGTGAAGTAATTGATGCTAAAACTCCGGTTGCAAAAACTGATGTGTTGGCATTAAGTGACGGTACAGCATCAATTAAGGGTGATGTAGCAGAATCAAGAAGACTTCTTTTGAATTCCGCAAACTATGAAACAGTTATTTCAACTAAGAATAAACCATCTGTTAAGAAGGGACAATTCATTAAAGTTGATTCAGAAATTGCTTCTTCAGGTGAAGTTGCAACAGTTTCCGGTGAAATTGTAGAAGTCGGCGCAAAATCCGTAACTATAAGAAACGGTCGTCCATACTTAATCAGCCCAGGTACAATGTTACAGGTTGATGAAGGTGCTCTTGTTCAACACGGTGATATGTTAGCATCACTTGTATTCGAAAGAGAAAAGACAGGCGATATCGTTCAAGGTCTTCCGAGAGTAGAAGAGCTTCTTGAAGCAAGAAAGCCGAAAGACTGTGCTATCTTAGCTGAATATGACGGTACAGCGATTATTGAAATTGAAGACGATGTTCCGAGACTTTATCTGGAATCAGAAGAAGGTTCAAGAACTGAAATCAAATTCGCAATAGATGCAAGTATCGTTGTTCAGAACAAGCAAAAAATTAAGAAAGGTCAGCCTTTAACAAGCGGACCTCTTAACCCGCACGATATTATCAGACTTTGCGGTCCGGAAGAAGCACAACAATACTTGGTAGATGAAGTACAACGTGTATATCGTTCACAAGGCGTAGAAATTGCTGATAAACACGTTGAAATCATTGTTCGTCAAATGACAAAGAAAGTTAGAGTTGTTGATTCAGGTGACACGAACTTGCTTCCGGGAGAACTTGTAGAAGTTCAAACCTTTGAGAATGAAAATAAAGCTGTTGCTGAACATGGCGGTCAGGAAGCTACTTGTGAATATATGTTATTAGGTATAACAAAAGCTTCATTGAATACAGAAAGCTTCATTTCAGCAGCTTCATTCCAGGAAACTACAAGAATCTTGACAGAAGCGGCAGTTGAAGGAAAGAAAGATTTACTGAGAGGTTTGAAAGAAAACGTTATTATCGGT
Organism: uncultured bacterium; assembly: GCA_902788575.1. GTDB lineage: Bacteria > Cyanobacteriota > Vampirovibrionia > Gastranaerophilales > Gastranaerophilaceae > CAG-196. The sequence goes on from CADAKY010000013.1 coordinate 69,942, forward strand.
AGATTGATACCGGCAGGAACAGGTTTCCATCACTTGTCATTTGCCAGTGAAGAACGAGACAGAGAAGCTCAAAAGAGAGCTGCTCAGAGAAATCAAGCAAGAAAACCGTCTGCAATCTTGGAAGAGATTGAAGGAATGTTCGGTGCTCCTGAACTCACAGCAGGCGGAAATGATATGATTATTGACGAATAGTTGATAATTGATATTAAGAGAGAAAGAGGACGATTCGTCCTCTTTTTTTTATAAAACTAAAAATGGATTTGAAAGGACACTCGGTCTGCGAAGAAAGAACACTTATATTGAGAATTTTTAATTATAGGACGGGTTTTAACCCGTCAATAACTTTATTAATCATTCCAAATCTAATTCTGAAATTTTGTATTTATCATCAAAATTGCACCAATTTATATCATAAAATTTGTTATTCACATATTTTTTAAATGATGAATATTCCCAATCTTTCGGTCTTTTTTATGCTTTTTGCCTTCGGTCAAATCTGAATTATCAATGTTAATATTACGAGAAAAATATGTTTTAAAATATTTAATTATATTTGGATAATCATTAATGTTTTCAGGTTGTAAGATAAAATGAATATGGTCTTTTAAAATTACAATAGCCTCAATTTTAAAAGAAATTTTGGTCTTTGTATATTTTAAAGAAGATTTTATTAAATCAATATAATCTGAAAGGAACTCTTTTCGATTATATGTAACAATCGTTATAAATACCATCGAATTTGGTATAAAAAAGCGTTTATAATTCATTCTAATATTATACTATAAGTTTTTGTCGGGTTAAAACCCGACCTATAAACTTTTTTTATAGAACAAGTGATAGTACAAGGTTTGCGGGGTAAATGATAATATTGTTGAATTTCTGCATTTATACTTGCACAATGAAGATATGATTGAATAAATCAATTGTAACAATTATTCTGAAACAAGTTACATTTAGGCAATTTCTGTAAACTCAAATACTTTTTATATATGTCAAGGGAATTTTATTGGTATTGATACACAAAAATGTTAAACAGGGAGCTTAGAGCATGGTTAATGCTGTTTGTGCAACAAAAATATTGCTATCAAAAGTTATTAAAAGTGATCTTAAAAATCATGTATATCCAATGATTGAATATACTCCAAGAGGTGCAAAAACATTTTCGCATGTTCGATTAGGCAGTACTGAAAATCCGAATTATTCACACGAAATTGTAAGCTTCTTTGATAAAGACAGTAATATAATAGGAAGAGTCTCAAGAGAAACAGGAAAACCTGATATTTATACAGAATACGGACCTTGGAAATTTATTGAGGAATATATTGATTCTATATTTAATATTTCTACAAAATATAGAAAAATTAAACGAGTCGCTGTATCAAGAGATAAAGCAGTCCCTCAATGTCAAATAGTATCGGGCGGTGAGTCAGGTTTTAGATTTGATTTAACAAAAGATAGTGATTTGCCAATGTTACCGCAAAATAATATATTTACTCATGTTTTAAGTGAAGAATTACAACATATATTTAAAAAATCTACACGATTCAATGTATCAAAAGAATGCGAAGAGGCAGACCGCACGATTTTATTTACCGGAATAACCAGAAAATATGGAAATAACCCTGAGTTTCCAACTCAAATAAACATAAAAACCAATGATTTGGTAATTAGGGATGGAGCATTCAACCGAAATACAACATCTGCTGATTTATTTTTACAAAAAACAGCAAAAGATGTAAAAATCCAATCTTGTGATGGGGATAAAAATACAATTAATGAAATTATCAATAATCCTTTTTCTCAGTATTTATATTAGCGTCCGAAAGTTAAGGCTAAGTATTTAACCAGATGGTTTGCAAAAGACAGAGGTTTAGCGCCGCTAAATATTAAATCTTCAGTTGAACCGAATGAGGGTAGTAGTGCTGCCTGTTTTTTGCCAAATAATGGGAAAGTATGTTATGAAAAACAATATTCTATAGTGCCGTCAACAGCTGCTCATGAAGTAGAACATGCATATCAACACGCACTTGCAGGTCAAAACGGAAAAATAAATTCTACTTCTTATGAAGAGCGCGCATTAAAATTGCTGGGTGAATGCCCGGAAACAAAGAGAATTGAAGCCGAAGGCTATGAAAATGCTATTGAAAATTATCCAAAAAATTTAAATGAAATCTCAAATCTAAGAGAATATTCACCTTACTGGGAAAATAAATTAGAAAAAGGAGCAAGATTAAGAGAAGAACAATTTGAGCAGTATGATAACTATCCGTACAATTATGTTATAGAAGATACTGGATTTTAAGCTCATGATTTAGAATGTACCTCGGCATTAATCAAGGAGCTTATAGGTCGGGTTTTAACCCGACAAAAACTTATTGTATAATATTAGCCTGTAGGTTGGGTTTTTAACCCAACAATAACTAGATATACCGATTCATATGGTACAGTTTGGGTTAAAAATAGAGTAAATAGGACGGGTTTTAACC
>CADAKY010000014.1 GCA_902788575.1 uncultured bacterium
TCCCACTTTGTTAATCTGCATGTTAGTTTTTTAAAATTTTTGAAAAAAAGTTGAAAAAGAGCTGGCAAGGGTTGATTTTATTGACTTTTTATTTTTGCCAAAGGCTGAATTATAGTCATATTGGTTATTATTGGGGTAGAAACCCTAACCTACTTTTACAAAAAAAAACAAAAGAAGTTGGGTTTCACCCAACCTACGGCTACGGCTAAAAAAATATTATCAAAATATTACATTCCTTCATTTTGCCATTATGTGCTAAAATAATATTCGGAGGACTATTATGCCTTTAGGAACAATTATTCTTTTGGCATTTGCATTGTCGATTGATGCAAGTGTTGTATCTTTTTCTTACGGGCTGAACTACAACCATAAGCGGTTGCGTAATTCGCTTTTGCTAAGCTCATTTACCGGAATTTTTCAGGGGTTGATGCCGGCTATTGCATATTTTCTTACAGGTTTTGTTAAAACATATATTCAGCCTTATGCAAAGATTATTATTTTTTCAATATTTTTGTATCTCGGTGTAAAATTTATTTTTGATTCATTTAAGAAAAATAAGAAGAAGAAATTGTTTATTGATTTAAAATCACTTATTTTGATAGGGATTGCAACAAGTATAGACGCTTTTTCCGCCGGAATTTCACTTCTTTTGTCAGGAAACGGAATACTTTATCCTGCAATTTTAATAATGTTTGTAACATTTGTAAACGCAAGTTTGGGATTTTATGCAGGGGTGAAATTAAGGCATTTTCCGGCTAAAATACTGGAGGTTATTGCAGGAATGCTTTTAATTTTGATAGCTGTAAAAGCTCTTGTTTGATAAAAATATTGATTTTTTCAGATATAGATATTATAATCATTGTACAGATTTATGGTGTGTTAATCATTAAGGAGTTTAAACTATGACTCATGGGGAATTAAGAAACAGCGGAATCCTGTCGCATATAGAAAATAAGACAGCAGATTATGAAAACCATATTGCTCTTGGAATCAAGGGTAAATACGGATGGAAGGAATTTACATACAAAGGTCTCGGGTTGTTATCCAGAAAAATTGCAAGATACGTTATCGAGGATTTGGAGTTTAAAAAAGGCGAAACTATTGCAATTCTTTCCGAATCCAAGCCTGAATACGGAGCATGCGTTTTTGCTTCAACTCTATCAGGAGGTGTAATCGTACCTTTGGATATCAAACTATCCAAGTATGAATTGGCGTCAATTTTATCTGACTGCCTTCCGACAGTCATGTTTGTATCTCAGCATTATCTGGATACTGCGATTGAACTTCAGAAGGAAGTCCCTTCCATAAAACATTTAATATTGATTGATGAACATTGCGAAAACTCAGACGTTATAGATATTTATTCACTGCCTGAACAATACAATGCGAAATGGAGACAAAGAAGTTCAAAATCAACGGCAATGATTATTTACACATCAGGTACAACAGGCGCACCGAAGGGTGTTGAAATTTCGTTCAAAAATGTAAACGCTCAGCTTGAATGCCTGACAGACCCGATTAACGAAATTCTGCCGAACGGAAGAAAGATGACAATGCTTTCCATTCTTCCTATGAACCACTTGTTTGAAATGACGGTAGGATTCTCTGTATTTTTGAATTTTGGTCATACGGTATACTATACAACAAGCCTTAAACCTAAAGATATCACTGATATTATGAAGGAAAAAGGAATTGAGTTTATGATTGTTGTTCCGGCATTTTTAAAACTATTGAAAGCCGGTATTGAAAAAGAACTCAAGTCTGCACCAAAGAGCACGCAGATATTATTCAAGGCAATGTATCACATTGCAAAATACATTCCGAGCTACGGCATTAAAAAGCTTTTGTTTAAGAAGATTCACAGCAACTTTGGCGGAAAGTTTGTGGGATGTATTGCAGGCGGTGCGCCTTTGGATTTGGAAGTTGGAAAATTCTTTGAAAGAATAGGTATAAAAGTTTATCAGGGATACGGATTATCGGAAACCAGCCCTGTAGTATGCGTTAATACTGATAAGCGCTGGGATATGGCATCAGTTGGTCGTCCGTTGAGAAACTTTGAAGCTCGTATAGAACCTTCAACCGGAGAACTCTGGTTGAGAGGCCCGTCCGTAATGAAGGGATACCATAATCAGCCTGAAATGACAGCGGAAGTTATTGATTCTGAAGGGTGGCTTCACACAGGCGATATTGCAAATATTGATAAAGACGGTCATTTGCATATTACAGGAAGAATCAAAAATATGATAGTTTTAAACGGCGGTAAAAAAGTATTCCCCGAAGAAGTAGAAGCAGTATTGGAAAAAAGCAATTATGTTTCTGAAGTTTGCGTTTTGGGAACATCAAGAACTTTTGGTGCAAAAGACGGCACAGAAGAGGTTACGGCAGTAATAGTACCGAAATCCGAACTTTATAACAGCTATACGGAAGAAGACATTGAAAGAATGATAAGATTAGACGTCAAGTCTTTGTCAGAAAGACTTGCGCAGTACAAACGTCCGACAAATATTATTATTTCAAAGGATGAACTTCCGAAGACAACAACAAGAAAAGTTAAGAGAAAAGATGTCAGAGAACTAATACAGATGTAAGATATGAAAGGACTGATTTGTCAGTCCTTTTATTTTACGGATTTTCTGACCATTATTATATTATTGCTGTTGTCGTAGCAAAAATTTCCTTTCCAGTGCGCAACAAGTATGCCTTTGTTGTTATACAGGTAACTTTCTTCTTTTGAGATTTTAATTCCTGTATTAACTACAGTTCCGTCCGGTTTGTATTTTGTAATTTTCATCGGAAATTCAAGAGAGGATTTTTGGGTGAAATTTATAAGTCTTCCGTTTCGGGAATAGTACCATGAGTATTCAGGGTCGTCATAAAACATAATTCCGTAAGTTCCGTCAGAGAATTCGCCAATTTCGCGGTCTTGTAATTTTGTTATACCCCCTTTTAACAGACGAAGGTTTTCTTCTGAATTTTTATCAATGTAATGATTTGCTATGTATTCTTCTGTCGGATAAGAGAATTCCTGTCTGTATTCAATCCCGCCGTCAATGACCGCAGCTTGTACGTTTAGTGCGGAACAAAATATTAAGAATATAGCAACTATTTTTTTCATGTTATTTGTTTAATACTTTTTCTGCGTATGTCAATTTAAATCTTCCTGCGGGTTCCCCTGCATAAATGGGGGGCGACCGACGAGCGGAGGCTGGAGAGCTTTTGCAAGAACACGAGAGTGTTTGAAGCAAAACTCGGAAATGCCGTTCAACGCGAGTCGGTCAAGACAGCGACCGACGAGCGGAGGCTGGAGAGTTTTTGCAAGAACACGTGAGCCGGTAGGGTGGGAAAAGCAATAAATATTGAATTCTGTGATAATTAAATATTCATTCCCACCGAAATTTGTCCGACCCTATTCGAGAATCTAGTTTTAAGGTTCAAATTGATTTTTTACCTTCTCTCTCGGATGAGGGTGTGGAATACCTCGCCCCTTGAGGGAGAGGTCGCAGTTGTAGGCGACAGAGGAGCCGTACAAATGCGGGTGAGGGGTAAATTAATTATATAATTCACTTGTTCACCTGTTCATCTATTTAACCCCACCCCGAAATCGAAGATTTCGACTGACCTCTCAAAAACGATACTTAATCGTTTTCTCGGCAGAGTCTCAAGGGGAGGGTAGGTCTGTTGTTTGAAATCGAAGATTTCGCCTGACCTCTCCGATACTTAATCGTTTTGGGAGGGTAGGTCTGTTGTTTGAAATCGAAGATTTCGCCTGACCTCTCCGATACTTAATCGTTTTTCGGCAGAGTCTCAAGTGGAGGGTGGGTATGTATTTATATAAAAACTTTCTTACATTTTGCAATCCCGTTCAAAATGTCTGCAACAGCGATAAGTTCACCGTTTTGAGTTAATAGAATTATTCCGTTATTTTTAGAAATCGGAATACTGTTTCCGTGTGAAATCTTTTCATACTCGTCTGAATTCAGTTCATATTGCGGATAATCGAGGTATTCAAGAGGGTAAATCAAGTTTTCACTAACTTTTTCGGCAGAATTTAGCTCTTCTAATTTAACAGAGTTTTCAACCCTAAATTTTCCGGCTTTTAGTCGGATTAACTTAATCAGATGCCCGTATGTACCGAGTTTTTCCCCGAGGTCATTAGCAATCGAGCGGATATAAGTCCCTTTTGAACACGAAATAAAAAGTTCAACCTGTTGTTTTTCTTCGTCAAAACCGAGTATTTTAAGCTCATTTATGCATACTTTTCTAGGTTTGATTTCAACCGACTCGCCTTTTCTTGCGTATTCGTACAATTTTTTGCCGTTCACTTTTATAGCGGAATATATGGGCGGAAGCTGTTCAATTTCTCCTCTGAACATATCCAGCGCCGATTCTGTTTCACTTAATGTAGCTTTTTTGTCGGAAAAATTTACCGCTTCGCCTTCGGTATCATAAGTTGTAGTTGAATTACCCAGCTGAACCGTTCCTGCGTAAGCTTTATCATCATCCAAATATTCAATGAGTCTTGCGGCTTTACCTATACAAATCGGCAAAACTCCTTCGGCAAAAGGGTCAAGAGTTCCGGTGTGTCCGATTTGCTTGATTTTTGTAACACGTCTTAAAACGGCAATAACATCGTGAGAAGTTTTGCCTTTGGGTTTGTATACATTAAGGAATCCGAACATTATTTAATCTCGCCTTTTGAGATTTTTTCAATCAAATCAAGAACCCGTGAGCCTTGTTCAAGTCCGTCTGAGAATATAAATTTGATTTCCGGTGTAACTCTCAGGCGAATGCGTTTCCCGACTTCATAGCGAACTCTTCCCGTGTTTTTTTCAATAATTTCTTTATCTTTTTCTACCTGTTCCGGTGAACCCAGAACGCTATAGATGACTTTAGCATAAGAATTGTCGTGCGAAACCTCGACATCTACAACAGAGACAACCCCTTCCAAACCTCTGATTTCTTTTCTCAAAATATCAGAGATATCGCGCATAAGTTCTTTTCGTACCCGTTCATTTCTTAGTGTTGTCATCTTTTTCTCCTGTTATGCCAATCATATTATAACATAAAAAAAAGAGACTGAAATCAGTCTCCTTTTTTGTTTGTTTTCGTAATGACTACTTACCGTTGCAGCCAAATGCAATTGTTACGTGTTCTCTCGGGTTGATTGCAGAGATACGTGAGCCTTTTGCATCAACAAGGTATCCAAGCTCGTCGCCTGTAGCTTGTGCCAAGCCGATTGTACCTGATACGGCTGTTCTTGTGAAATCAACAGGAGCTTTGACTGTATCATATATAACATCTCCAACGCTTCTTGCAGATGCCATAAACTGACCCTGGAATGCTTCACCAAGTGCAATACCTGTACCTGATGCAACGTCTTCTAAGCTGTTACCGAGGCTTGAAAGCATACCGCCTGTTGTTCTTCCTACGATACCAAGCATTTGACCTGACCAAGTGAATGGTGCTGTTACGATTCTTGAAATTATGTTTGGTGTATTAGATTTGCTTATGTCAGCTGTTAAAATCTGCTGTGGAAGTGTTGCCTTATGACCGCAGTTTTCAATTTCCGTGAAAGCAAGTTTTAAAGCACCTTTTTGACATCCTGAAGGTCTTACAACTTCAACAACTTTACCGTGTACGTTTGAACCTACAGGGTATAATTGACCGTTGATTGTTACGTCTTCCAATGTTTTTGCCGCAAATCTTTGACCTACGTGAGAAGATTTTGCCGAAACCTGATCTTTAAACTTAAGTTTAAGAGTCGGAATTTTAACAATTTGTTCTTCTTCAATGAATGCTTTTTTATCAACAGGACAAATCGGACAGTCATTATTTGCTGTTACAGGGTTTGTGTCAAGTCCTGCCGCAACACGTATGTTTTGAAGCATTGCAGCGATGTCAGCTCTTGTAGCTTCGCCGAACGGGTTGATTCTGTTCGGATTAGGTGAATTTGATAATGCACCTTTGTCTAAAGCTTTCGCTATAGGAATTTGCGCCCATTCAGGAACTTGTGCGCCGTCTGTGTATTTTGCCAAAACTGCTTGCGCGTCACATTTAGACATTTCACCGCACTGAAGAGCTTTTGACATAGCACATAATGCTTCAACTCTTGTTACGTTGTTGTTAGGAAGGAATGTTCCGTTCGGATATCCTTTCAGCAAGTCATTGTGTACAGCAACTGTGATTGCTGAATTAGCCCAGTGATTAGTCGGTACGTCTGTAAACAATTTTTCTCTCTGAGCGGAATATACGTCTTTATTGAACCCCTTAACCAGCATTGTAGCAAATTCCGCACGTGAAATGTTTCTGTAAGGTTTGTACATTCTGTCCGGATAACCCACTACAACGTCATTTGTTGCAAGTTTGTCAATTTCACATGCTGCCCAGTGGCTGTTAGGTACGTCAGGGAACATCTGCATCATGCCTGCTGCAGCACCTGTCATACTTTGAAGTTCGCTAAACGGTGACAAATCAAAAGGGACCAGTGTCTTTTTTACTGCCTGAATAGAGTTTGCAGTACCCATTTGAATAGGACAGCCGTTACCGTCCATTCTTGCTTCGTCTCTGATAATCGGCGCACCGTAGTGATTTGTCAAATCATTTAAGCAAGGAATGTTTGAAGCAGCACCTGTTACAGCGCCGTCTCTTGCAATTGTTGTACCCATGGTTGATGCGGTAAGACCATTCAGGTTGTTTCTGTCTATAGAGAAACCTTCTGCTCTGTAGATAGAATCACGTTCCGTACCGATATAGTTGTTGTATCCGTAAATAGCGCTCGGATAAGAGTAAACCTGTCTCATGTCATCTCTCAGAACATTTTTTGCAGTAGGACACAACGCGCAAGACGGAACCGGATTTGGTTCACATTGCGGTGTTTCGTTACATCCGCACGCAGGCTCCGGCATCGGAGTTTCGCAAGGGCAAGCTTCACCTGTCACTACAGGCAAATCATCACACGGACAAGCGCTTTGTTTAACGATAGGGCGCTCGTCACAAGGACAAGCTGCCATTGCTGTAGTATTAAACGAACACGTTGCTATACCAACGGCAATTGCAGCTGCCACAGTAAGTTTTCTAATTGTCATTTTGACCTCCTTTAGGTAAAGTGGATTTATACAACGTTTACTCAGCCTTTTGTGAGGTTAAGTAAATTTATTATTTTATTATTTGTATTTACCCCTTTTATTTACCCCTAAATTATGCTTGTTTTGAAACCTTAAAACATTGCCGAAATTGACAGTCCGGTTGGGGGAATTTGGTGTGAGGAAAGGCTGATTGATTAAGTTGATAAGTTGTTTAAATCTTAATATTAAATAATTTTTACAAAACTTAATAAAGATTATTTACTTTGATATAGTTTTGAGTGTACAATTATATATAGGAGGCTTTATATTGAGTCAGGGTTACGAAAATTTTAATAATACAGAAACATCTTTCAGAAAATCAACATTGATTCAGGAAAGAATCGGTCTTGTGTCCACACATATGTATAAACAGTTTCTGGATTATCAGCACGCAACATTGAATACTACAGAAATTTTTGCGGAGATGATTGATAACCTTAAAGCTATTGCTGATTCTCTCAAACAGTCATTTGCATCAAGAGGAATTACTACAGAGAATATATATGTAGAACACGATAAGGAAAAAACTGTTGTTGTGATAAACATTTTGTGGCATACAATAAGCCTTACAACAAGATGTAATTATGAACCGCAGGCTCTGTATCGTGAAGGTGCAAATCCTATGTTTTCCGGTCGTATAATGGCTATTAACGGTAATTATAATGAGCTTATGGAAGGCATAAAATCCCGTAATGATATGATGGCAGTGCTTTTAGACAAAGAAGTTGCGTCATTATACGTTCCGGCTGACAGGTCACAAAACTCAATATTTAAAATAAGACACTTGGCTAACAGAGAATTTTTCCTTAACAGCTCTGATGCGCCGAGAGAATTTGTGCTTAAAGTCGTAGAAACAATTTGCGGCGGCGGTTTGTATCACGAAGAGGGCTCAAGAAAAAGTTTTAATATCTAAGAGGAATTATGCCAAGCATCAGTGAGGTTATAAATATAGGTTTTTCACTGCATCAGCAGGGGGATTTGGAAGAAGCGGAAAATGCTTACTTTGAAGCTTTGGACTTGGATAAAAATAATGCAGAAGTTTACAATTTGATAGGTGTTTTAAAGCTTCAAAAAGGTGAAGTTGAATCTGCAATTGATTATGCACAAAAAGCAATTTCTATTTCCAAAGAAGGATATTTTTTTGAAACACTTTTTCAGGCATATATAAGAAACAGTGATTATAAAAAAATTACTGAATATGAATCAACCGTGAAGGAATTGTTTTCGGACGATTTTTCTTTGCTTTTTAATTTGGCACTTGCTTTTAAAAATCTAAAAGAGAACAAAAAAGCAATAAAATATTATGAAAAAGCATTAAAAATCAATCCTTCGTCGTATCAGGGGTGGTTCAATCTTGCTCACCTATACGGCATTGAAGCTGAGACTAAAAATGCTGTATCGGCGTTTAAAATTTGCAATAAAATAAAACCCCACGACCCTGAGATTGAGTACTTTTTAGGTACAGCTTTGATGCGGACAAAAGATTATAAGCACGGGCTGAAATACTTTGAAAACAGAATTGCAAGGACTGCGGCGATTGCTGCCCAAAACAAGTCTTATCCGAATAAACTCAGAGAAGATAACCTCTGGAGGGGTGAAAACATCAAGAATAAGACTCTTTTGGTATATTATGAAGCAGGGTTCGGGGATGTAATAATGTTCAGCCGTTATTTGCCGATTGTTAGAAAGTTGTGTAAAAAGCTTATATTAATTTGCCAAAAACCGCTTTCACCGCTTTTTGCATCCAATAAACAGCTTGGAATTGACGAAATTATTGATACATTTGTGCCGGAATCAAATATCGATTTTGATGTACATATTCCGCTTTTGAGTCTTCCATATACATTAGGGCTTAAGAATGACGATGTTTTTGCGTTTTCGGGCGGGTATCTTTACGCGGAAAACGGATTAAAAGATGAATACAAGTCAAAGTATTTTAACAATGATAAAATAAAAATCGGTATAAAGTGGCAGGGAAATACTTATACAGAAACGGACAGAGTAATTCCGGCAGAAAAGTTTAATGAACTTACGGATATAAAAAATACTGAGTTTTATTCGCTTCAGACCTTCGAGGGTTCTGAAAAAGCTTTCTGTCTTTCTAACATAACCGATATAGGAAAAGATTTAATTGATTTTGCCCAAACAGCGGCAGTTATCAGCAATATTGATTTAGTAATCTGCAATGATACTTCTCTGGCGCACCTTGCGGGTGCAATGGGTGTTCCCTGCTGGGTAATATTGCCGTATGATGTGAATTGGAGATGGCATACCGATTTATCAAAATGTGATTGGTATACTAATGTTCGGTTATTCAGACAAAAGTCTTTTGGCGATTGGGACAGTGTATTTGCTGAAATTAAGGATGAAATTAACAAAGCACTTTCAATTTCTTAATAATTAAATATAAAATTGTAACAGCTCAGCAGAATACAACAAAATATCTTCTTTGTTGTATAAAGCTCAAGCGTGGCTTGAAATTAGTGTTTTTCTGTTTTTTGCTTACTTGCAAGTTATTATTTTCCTATTTTGTCTAATCATGTTGTACTTTTCTTTTTCTCTGTTTGCGAGGCAGAGAAAAAGAAAAGTACCAAAAGAAAAAGAGAACACGCAATTGTTTTCTACGTCCTTACGGACGTGGGTTACGGACGTGGGTTTGAATGGATGTTGCAAGCATAGCTTGCACTCTGTCAGCTACTGCATTTAATGTCCGAACAAATAGATTCGGCTTTGCCGAAAACATCAATTCAATCAAAATGCCCGCAAGGGCATAGTGGTAAACCGTTCAATCCGGTGCTTTCTCTTCTTCTTTTGCTTCGTTTTCTTCTTCTCTTTACCTCCGAAATAAAGAGAAGAAGAAAATGAAGGCAACAAAGAAAAAAATATAAAAAGAAAATGCAGTCTTGAATGAAACAAAAATCAATACAACAAAGAAGATATTTTGATGTATTTTGCTTGTTACACAAAATGCAAAATATAAAATGCATATTGTAAATATTTGTAAAGAAATCTCTTTTTTGTCTAAAGTTTTTAAAATTTGTGCCGTTAATTATAGAGTAAGTATAAAGGATGTATTATTATGCCTAAAGATTTTTCATCAAAAAAGATTTTGGGAATAAATATAAGTGATTTTACAGGTATTTATCGTGCTATTGCTGAAAAAGCTAATATTAATGGCGGAAATACTCTTGAAGGTATAGAAATAAGCTTGTTTTTTGATGCAAAAAATACAATAGATAAAAATAAAAGTATATTTACATTTAACGGAAAGACGTATGATGTTGACGGCAATCTATATACAGGTGATAAAGTTTATGAAGCAAAAAAAGATGCAGTAAATTATAAAATACCTTGGGCACCTCCGCCGAAAGATTATTTTAAACTTCAAAATGCAAAACTAAAAAATCAAGCCGCACTAAAAAAAGTTGATGAATATATTGCATTAGAAAAGGAAGAAATTAAAAAGAAAAAAATTCAACATGAAGAAATAGTAAAAAAACTGTCTAATTCTTGGGGAAATACTTTTAAAGTTAATGACAGAGAAAATTTTTCTGCGTTTATTGAAAAATTGTATCAAGCAGTAGAAATGCTTAATATAAAAAAAACTAATGATGGAACAACAAAAGAAACTTTTCAACCGTCAGAGAAATATCCTACTATTGAAGACAAAATTGTAGATGAAATGTGCGGTGCTTTTGCATATGAGTCAAAATTTAGTACCCGCGCCATTTCTGATGATAAATTATATTACGGTATATTTCAATTTTCACAAGTAGGTTTAAACGATGTAAATAAAAAACTGTCTAATAACTTATTAGATATAGGGGATATAAAGTTAAAGCCATTAAAAAAAATAAAAGATTTTGTAAATTTATCAAGAATTGAACAAATTGATTATATGATTGCATACGTAAAAGATTGCAAACAATATTATTCAAAAATTGGAGAAAATGAGCCTATTTCTCCGAAGCAAATGTATGCAATGTGGTATCTTCCTTCTAAGGGTAAAGATTCTGTAGAAATGCAGAAAAGAATGGGTATAATAAATACAAAATTAAATGAACGTAATAATAGCAACCTTATACAATAACATAGTTATACACTTGGTTTAATGTATCATAAAAAGCATTTTCGTTGCCGAAAAATACATAAAATTCGGCAGAACATGCACCAAGCATCTGCAAATCATTAACTTCCAAAGGAGGACCGGCAGGAGTTGTTCTTGCAGGGTTTGCAGGATTGGATATCTTTCCCGTTGAACGAAGTATCGGTATATAAAGAGTATCTTTAAATACTTCATATTGTGTCAGCCCTTTGGTTATGACTCCTATATTATTGGTTTTTTCATCAATCAAAAGCCCTCTCTGCATTGGTGCAGTATTTGTTCGGACTTCTTGCCCGCGTTCCTTCGGAAGATTCTCGCGAATATTATAATTCGGGTCAAAATTTCGTTTTATTAATGTATTCATATCCTCGGAAAAAACTTCCGTAATATTATCGTTCAGCCTAAAAGATGCATTCAGAATGTGATTTTTACGCGAATTATTCCATTCAAATCTGAATTTTATAAATGTTGAATTTTTGTTCAGTTCAGCAATCAAACTTATAACATCCCAGTCACCCTCAAAATCAATTTTCAAAGCAGCTCTCAAATCAGTTTTCAGAATGAGTTTGGAACGTAAAACTTTAAAAATTTTGCCATTGTCATTCGGATTAGGAGCGTTGTTATAGCTATCGCCTTCATCAATAAAATCAATTATATTAAACGGCACTCCATTAACAAACAGTTCATTATCAATCACTGTCAATTTTATATTAGAATTTTCAAGAGAAGTATCATTCGCTTGTAAGTCTGTTTGTGAAAGTGAAGGCATTATTACATCATATTCATCAGGCTTTATGTTTTCCGCTTCTGCTATATATGTATATATGTTCGTATAATCTTCCGTAACAGGAATTCTTTGGGTGTCAGCAAGAAGATATTTGTCAAACCCTTTTCTTACCGAAATTCTGTCGTATCCGTCAAGCTTTTCAGCCGATTCAAATTCTACAATGCCTGTATATGGCTTGTCAGACAGGTTAAGGATACGTTTTTCGTTAAAATTGTTTTTGAATTTTAATTCGTCAATAATTCCGTTAGCTATCTGTTTAATCTTTTTGTAACGGATTAAATTCTCTTTATGTGTATCATCCGTAGAACATCCGCAAATGCTGTCGTGCGCCTGATTCCTTAAAAGCATTTTATACGCGTATTCAATCAAATTGTCATATTCCGTAACTCTTTCTTCTTTAACAAACCTTGAAACAAGGTCAAGCAGATATGTACATTCCACATTTTCCCGTTTTAAGTCTAATCTTGATGAATAACATCCCTGCAGAGTAAATGTTTTTGAATTATCTCTTAATTCGTCATCCCAATGAAACTTATCAAAGGTTCCTTCTACGTTTTTAAAATAATCAAAAGGAGATGATAATGTAAAATAATAATCATCTTTTAATAAAGAATTCATTTCCTCAATTTGTTCGGCAATGTCCTTTTCTACGCCGAGATGGTCTGCTCCAATCGGAAGCAGAATGTATTGAGGAGATTTTTCGGATATTTTATCCAGATTGCTTTTTAAAGCAAATGCTTTTTTCTCAATTGTTGTATTCATTGAGAATATATCGTTAAAGTATCCGCGGACAAGATTAACCGTATCCATTCCGCACCATTTGAATTCTGCAGGAAAGTCTCCGCATCCGCGCCATACTATACATTTATCAATCCCAAAATCTCTGAGAATATCCGGTACATTTTGGCTGTGACCGAATGTATCCGGCAAATATCCTATAAAATCTTCACATCCGTATTTTTGTGCAATCTTTAAACCTAATTCCAGATTTTTTGAAAAACATGTTTTATCTGTCAAAAATTCATCAACAAGGCAATAAAACGGTCCGATAAAAAGCCGTTTGTGACGAATAAGAGCCTGTACCAAATCTTTTTTTTCGGGACGCATTTCAAGATAATCTTCCAGTGCGCTCACTTGACCGTCAAAATAAAAAGACGGAATTATGTTGCGAGAGAGAAGGTCTAAAACATTATCAAATACTCTCAACAAGCGCATTCTGAATATTTCAAACTCTCGATACCACTCTCTGTCCCAATGTGTATGCAAATATGCAATAACATGCTTTCTCATAGGTCTTATGATACATCAAAAAGATATTTGAAACAATTATTTTGAAATTTCGTCAGAAAAAGCTTTAATTTTTTTAGCATTCTTTTTTTCTATCAATTTGCCGAAAACAGAATGTCTTTCTTCTTCTGCCTGAACTTTGAATCCTCTGAGAATTGCCTTGTCTGCCGAATTAGGGTTTATCTGAATCAATTCTTCGCTGAATCTTTCAAGCTGTTTTAAATCATTATCGTTGTAATATCCTCTGTGATTACTTATTCTTGTGGGGTTAATAATTTCAGAATCGCTAAATTTATTATCTAATTTTAACAAAGATGTTGCCGGAATACCAAAATTCAGTTTTACCGATTTGTTGTTAAAATTTAATGTTAACAAAGAGCCGTTTCTTTCTTCCATAACCAGATAACTCTTTGGATGACATTTTTTTACAAATTCTTCAAGATTTGATATTGTTATTTTTTTTATGGTATCCATGTACTTTAATGCGGTATCAAGCTGCTTTTTTGGAACCTTTGAACTGATTGAGTGCAGTTCTCTTTTTGCGTTTGAAGCAGCTGTATTTACATATCCGTATACAGACTTATGTAAATACCCCTTGTAATTAATATTAGAATTTTTTATGCTATCTATTTTCATTGCTACATATCCGTTTATTATTTTAAAATAATAGCACGAAAAATTTTTAGCGCAAGAGTGTATTTTTTACACCAAACTTTTACAGAATAGTTTTTGCGTATTCAATAATATCAGACGATTCATACATTTGAATATTACGTTCTTTATCAACAATAAAGGGCACCTGACGTTTCCCGCCGAGTTGTATTAAAGCGTCTTCATTCATTTTTTCCGCAATATCAACTTTATTGTATTGTACATTATTTTCGTCAAAAAATTTTATAACTTTTTTGCAGTAAGGACAAGTTTCAAGCATGTATAAATCAATCATAATATCCTCCTTTTGATATTACTATAATAAACTGATTAAACGAAATTACATCAGTACATTATGTAATAAACTTATGACTATTTATTTAAAATTTGTATTCTGTTTAACGGCCAGAAAACAAAAACAGCGCGTCCTATAAATCTTTCTTTAGGCAGTGTTCCCCAAAAACGGCTGTCTAAAGAGTTACCTCGATTGTCACCCATCATAAAATAGTTGTTTTCCGGAATTATCAACGGACCGCAGTGCATATCCGATTTACACTTGTGAAAATCGTATTCGCTCATTATGTATTCTTCATTAAGAGGTTTGTCATTTATATAAACCTTGTATGCACCGTTAGAGCTTTGTTTTATTTCAAGCTTTTCTCCCGGAAGTCCGATAACTCTTTTTATATATGCAACATCATTGCAGAAAAATCCGGTTAAGCGCTTGAAAACTGCAATCGGGCTTGTTGAAAGCTTAACAAACGGCGGGTAAAAAATCATTATATCACCGCGCTTTGGGGTGTTTTCAAAAGCGTGGTCTTTTAATATGTTCGGGTATTTTGTAAGTTTTTCGACAACTATTCTGTCACCCTCTAAGAGTGTAGGCTTCATTGAACCGGAAGGTATCCACCTTAGTTCCGCAATAAAAAACCTTATCAAAATAACGGCAACCACAACAAATAAAATAGTATCAACAGTTTCTTTGATATTTGCCTTAAGTTTATCTTTATTAATCATAGATTTTCAACTATATCCTCTAACTCTTCTTTGTATACATTTTGAGGAAAGTCTTTAATAATACTCCTCATCTCTTCTTTATAATTATCTATTAAAGAAGTCGTTTTTTCAACACTCAAAATATCATTTATAGTATGTAAATTGTTAAATTTATCCTGTTTTGCGGAATTTGGCTCCAAATCATTTCTTATCTGAAAAATTATTCCGAAATTCTGTGCAAAATGTCCGGCTTCAGAATCATCAGAACCGGTTAATATTGCCGCTGATTTCAATATTGCCTCAAAAAGAGATGCGGTTTTGCCTCTGCAAATTTCAAGATATTTATTTATATTCAAAATCGTTCCTTTTGATAGATATTGATTTATTTCAGCATTACACATAATTTCTGTGCAATTCAGAAAGTTTTCGGTAATTCTTGAATCCGCTAACTCATGAATTAACTTTATTGCTTTTGATATAATTAAATCACCTGCAATTAAAGAAACTTTATCCGAATATTTCTTAGCCAGTGTTGTATTTCCTCTTCTTACGGAAGAATTATCTATCACATCATCATGGAACAATGAAGCATTATGAATTAGTTCACCTGCCGCAAGCAGCGACATGATATCTTTTGTGACTTCTTTATTTTGCGCCAGTATGTACAGAAGTGCAATTTTTGAACGAATTCTTTTGGAAGGAGCTTTCAGAAAATCTAAAATTTCTGATAATATTTGATTATCATTATTCAAAGAATTATAAATTAATTCTTCAATCAGCTCAATCTGCGGTTTTAATAATGTTTCGTTCATAAATATTATTTTATCACGACAAAATTTGCAATTACAGTACCATTTTGGATATAAAAAAGGCGCCTTTTTAATTGACGCCTTTCTTCACCCCTAATCAACAAACCTGCATGATATTTTACAGTTATTCATGATTTATGTCCGTTATATTAAGTTCAGTGCTATACTTGGAGTTTGGTTTGCAGTAGCCAAAAGTGTTGCTGAAGCTTGTTGCAAGATTTGCTGCTGAACATATTTAGATGATTCATCCGCTACATCAGTATCACGCAATGTTGATAATGATGAAACCAGGTTTTGTGACTGAACATCAATTCCTGACAGTGCTGACGTTACTCTGTTTTGTGCGGCACCGATTTGAGTAACTCTGTTTGATATTTCTTCAATTGCATTATCAATAAAACCTATCATTTGTTTAGAGTTTGTGCCTATGACAAACGTATTTCCGCTAACTTTCAAACCTGCGCAAGCTGCTGCAATAGCTTTGTAACCTGCATCAGAGTTGTATTGAGGAGCAGTGGTAGCTCCGCTTGCTTCTTTAACAGCATTTTTAAAGTCATCATCACCTTTAAATAAACCGCTGACGCTTGCATCTTTAAATAAATTTGAAGAAAGGTTTATTACACTGTCATTGTTTGCATATAAACCTACCTGTAAATTTAAACCTGCAGAAGTCATTCCTGTTCCATCACCGTCATGGTCGTATGCCATTAATTTAATACCGTTAAATTCTGAGTTCGCTGCGATTCTGCTGATTTCTCTTAATCTTGCTTCAACTTCAGACTGAATCGCTTTTAATGATGTAGAACCGTAAGTTCCGTTAGCTGCTTGTACCGTCAAATCTCTGATACGTTGAAGGTGGTCAGTCAATAAGCCATAAGTTTGTTCTGCTGTTTGTAATAAATCTGCACCTGTAGAAGCGTTTGCAGCAGCAATGTCTAATGAGCCGATTTGTGTTGTCCACATATCAGCGATAGAGTAGCCTGCTGCGTTGTCAGATGCGTGATTAATTTTGTAACCTGTTGATAGTCTTTCCAAAGAACGATTAAGACCTGTTGTTGCATTGTTCAAGTTGCGTTCTGCAATAATAGATGCAACGTTTGTGTTGATTGTGAGTGTCATAGATAGATCTCCTTTCTCTCTTGCGATACGTACTTCAAATTTGCCACTCGTCCTTGAATGGCTCTATGTCTCTCTCTTTTTTACATGCTGAATTCAGGCTTATTTTGTGAAAAAGCCTTTTGTATCAATAACGACTGTGTACCCTTATTTGATACTTCCTTGTTTTGTGATTGGATTTTATGGGGCAGGATTTCCGTTTCCTGATTTAACCCATATATACTTCTTACAAATATAATATTGCATCAGTATGTAATAAATGTAAACATGTTTGTCAAGTTTTTTTACAAATCTTTACAATACAAAGATAAACAATTTTAAGGTTTGTAACAAATTTAAAGTTTTTTGTTACAAAAAGGCAATTTTTTTGAACAAAAATACTTTATATATATGTAAGACAAAGTTAAGAAAAGGGAACAAACGAAAAGAGCAAAAGGAAGATTTATTCCGATGCACGCAAGAAAGATTTTTTTTATACTCTCTCTTAATATCCTCGTGTTTATTTAATGTTTGCCACAGTTTAGTGACAAACTTTTTTTTTATAATAAAACTTGTTTATAAGCTTCTAATGATACTCTTGCGGCTGATTTTGGAATGCATTCGACTCCGAGATTATCCGCGATATGCCGGATATTATAGGAAGCAGATATCATAACAATTTTTGTCTTATAGTAATTTGAAAGAGTTTTAATTTGTTCAACCAGCCATTCTCCCGCAAGTTTTGGCGCATAATCTTCTTCCATTTGCAGGTCAGTCAGGATTATGTCATAAGGTTCATTGTTGTTTTCTAAAACCTTATTGTATCCTTCAAGCGCTGATTCTGCGGTATCTACAATTATATTTTCGCCAAAAAGTTCATACATTACTGTAGAATTAAAATCTCTCCAGCCTTTCATATCATCTGTAACAAGAATTTTCATTTTCTAAGTCCTGCTGCTCCTTCTAAATATACAAATTCCGGTTCAAAAGTTTCGCTGCAGTTCACAACAATCAGCACTCTCAAACATTTTTTTAAGCTGTTCGGAACATCAAGTTCGTGAAAGCACATCATGGGAACATCTTTCCATCTTAGGTTAATTCTTGCATATTTTGCAGGGAAATCCGCATTTAAATCACTGGTCAGAGTGAAAATTGCGTGTGAAATTGAATCAATCTCGATATTATTTCGGCTCATAATTTCTTTAATTAGTTTTATAGTCGCGCTTCCTATTGCTTCGGGAGTGTTTTCATCAACTGTAATAGCACCTCTTATTCCTCTTGTAATCATATTTATATCTCCTCTTTCAGATAATATAATGCTGAAAGCATTTGGGCAGTCAGAAACATGCCCTTATTCTCACATTCTTTCAGCCAGTTATCTATATCTGTTATTTTAATAAGTTTTCTATCAACGATAACTCCGCCGTCATCTACAGGTTCTGCAGAAATTTTGTATTCATTGATTTTAGCTGTCGCAATAAGGTATGTTTCCGATACGCATCCTGCAGAGCTTGCAACATGGCGGTTTTTAATTTTTATTTCGTCAGCATTTAGCCCTGCTTCTTCTAAAAGTTCTGTTCTTATTGCATCTTCAATCGTTTCACCTTCTCTGACATCTCCGACTAATCCTGCCGGAAGTCCTACCGTATAGACTTTACCGAATTCTGCCTGAATTGGCGGTCTTTCTTCTATTAAAAATAATATATATTCTTTATTAATTACCGGTAAAATTACTACAACATCAGTAACATTCGGACGATGCGCATAAACCCAGTCATTACCGGATTTTGATTTAGTGCTTTTTAACTGTAAGTATTTTGTATCATATAAAATCATTTATTCACCATAATATAACGTAGAATCTGAAGTCGCAGGAAGTTTAATGCAAAATTCCGTATATTCGCCTTCTTTGCTTTCAACCGTCAAATCACCTTCGTGCGCTTTCATTATTTGAAGAGCCAAATATAAACCGAGTCCTGTGCCTATTTTGCGGAATTTTTTTGCCGCTGAATAATATTTGTTGAATATTTTGCCTATATCCGCTTCCGAAATTCCCGCGCCGTAATCTTTTACTTTAATTATAATATATTTCGGTATCTCGCCGATTCTTATTTCTATGGGAGAATTCGCTTCGCCGTATGAAATAGCATTTGAAATGAGATTTTTAATAACACGTTTTAATTGTATTTTATCTGCAAATACTCTGATATCGCGTTCGAGCAGAAAATTAAGGTTATTATGCGTTTTATCTGCAATCGGGCGCATTTCATCAATTATTTCATTGATAAATCCTTTGAGAAGAATATTTTCTCTGTATAGCCTGATATTTGTTCCTTTGTACTTGTATGTATCAAGTACAATCTGAACTAAATCCAAAAGCTCGCGATTTGAAGCCTGCATGTTTTTTAGTGCAATTTCCTGCTTTTCGGACACTTTACCGAATGTCTCATTTAAAAACAGTTCCAGCATGTTAGTTTCAGCGATTATTGGAACTTTCAGGTCATGTGTAAGAGTTGCAACAAAATCCTCTTTAAGATTTTCAAGTTCTCTCTGGTCTGTTACGTTTTTAAGAATAATAATAAATCTTTTTTTCTTATCTTCTAATTTCAATTCCATGCTGCTCGCTGTAAAATTTGAGGCTTTGTCGTTATTTATAACAACATCTGTATCATTAAGATTCTCGATTGATTCGTTATTCGGAATTGTAATATAATCGGCGGTAAAATGTCCCATTATCTGTTTTCCGTCAATATTAAACCATTCGCTTACTTTTGGTGTCACTCTTAAAATTTTGTGATTGCTGTCAATTATTAAAAGTCCGTCAGAAAGCGAATTGATAACAGCTTCCAGCATTCTGTTCTGGCGATTAAGTTCATTTTGATATTCATCAATCATTTTTTCTCTGTCATAAAGAGTTTCAATCATTCTGTTTAAACTGTCAGCCAGCGGTTCTGAATTCGGGAGTTCAACGTGTTCGACTTTTTTGGTAAGGTCGCCATATCTTACGGAATTAATTGTTTTTGTAATCAACCCCAGATAATCATTGACTTTTGACCATTTTTTACCTGTTTGTCGTGCGGTGATAAAAAGAATTATCAGCATTATAAGTACAAAAATGTTCAGTACATTTATGTACAAAGCTCCGTTTTCCAGAAATTTTTCATTTAAAAATTCAATTATCAATATACCTGCTCCCTGAAAATTTCACTAATTGTAAATATTATATTATACTATTTCCCATATAAATATTTTTATGGTACAATTATACCAGAAATTAGGGTAAGTTTAAATGAAAAAGATTTTTGATTTTATTATAGGAGCTTTCGGATGTTTTTATGCATCAGCAGTTTATGCTGCGGACAAGTTTGAAATATTGCCCGATTTACCGGAACCCTTGGCGACAGCTCAGGCTGCATCTGTAGCTAATACGGCATCTGATACTGCTGTAGTATCTCATACAATAGGTCAGGACCCGAATATATTGTCTGTTGTATTTTCTCTTATTTTTGTAATTTTATTGATTTATGCAACAGGTATAATATACACAAAACTTAATAAAATGGGTATGAATACTTTTAAAAAACAAATGGGGGAAACCTCTTCTTCAAAAGTGTCTGTTGTTTCAACAACTCCGTTAGGCGGAAATAAGACTCTGCATGTAGTAGAATTGGACGGAAAAAGAATGCTCTTAGGCGCTTCATCCTCTTCAATTCAGCTGCTGAAGGATTTGGGTTCTTCTGCTGTGCAAGAAATTGAAACAGGTGAGTATTCAAAAATTGAAATTACGAATATTCGAATTCCTAAAATCGAAATTCCGAAAATTGAATTTCCTAATATCGGTTTTACAAAGACTTTTACCGGCTCGAAAAATAATGAAGATAAAGTTGAACAGGAAACTGACGATGAAACCGTGATTTCGGATATATATGAAGAAGGTTCTGACGGGATTATTGATAAATTATTTCAGCAGGAAGAGCCGATAATTAATGAAGAGCCGGAAACTGAGCATAAAGTAGATCCTGATGAATATGTTTTGTATAAAAAATATCTTTAATCAGAGGTGTGTGTAGTGTCAAAAGCAGTAAGAGTAGGAAATAAGATAATTGGAGACGGATATCCGTGTTTTATTATCGCAGAAATTGGTATAAATCATAACGGTTCAGTAGAACTTGCAAAACAAATGATTGACATTGCGGTTACTACAGGATGTGATGCGGTTAAATTTCAAAAACGTACGGTAGATGTTGTTTATACAAAAGAAGAACTGGCAAAAGAGAGAAAAAGCGTTTTCGGAAACACTAACGGAGATCTTAAGCGCGGTTTGGAATTTGATAAAGAACAATATCAGGAAATTGACAAATATTGTAAAGAAAAAGGTATTATGTGGTTTGCATCGTGCTGGGATGAAGGTTCAGTTGATTTCATAGACCAATTTAACCCGCCCTGCTATAAAATAGCATCAGCTACACTTACTGATGATAATTTATTAAAATATACAAAGTCTAAAGGAAAACCTATTCTGTTGTCTACGGGAATGAGCACAATGGAAGAAATCAGGCATGCTGTTTCTATATTGGGAGAAGATAATCTTGTAATTTATCATTGCACATCAACTTACCCTACTGATGCAAATGAAGCGAATTTGAAGGTTATTAATACTCTTAAAAATGAATTTTCTTGTCCGGTAGGTTATTCAGGTCATGAAAGGGGGCTAACTCCTTCTATATTAGCAGTTGCAGTGGGTGCAAATTCTGTTGAAAGACATATAACTGTAGACCGGACAAACTGGGGGTCTGATCAGGCAGCAAGTCTTGAAATGGCAGGCTTGTACCACATGGTGCGTGATATTAGGCAAACTCCGGAGCTTATGGGTGATGGAATTAAAAGAGTTTATGACAGTGAAAAACCAATCATTGATAAATTGAGAAGAGTGAAAGGATAATAAAAGTGGTATTACATTTACCTGATACTATAAAATACGTCATAACTGATTTTGACGGAATTATGACAGACAATTGCATATACATTGATGCAAAAGGTGAAATGTCCAGAAAACTCAATTTTAAAGATGTTATGGGCGTTTCGATGCTCACAAAAAACGGGTTTAAAATTGCAATTATTTCGGGTGAGAAAAATTCTGCAATTGAGCTTGTAAAGAAGACTTTTAATATAGAAGAAGTACATCAGCAGATTCGTATAAAAATTGATGTTATTAAAAACATTATTGAAAAATATAATCTTTCGGAAGAAGAATTTTTGTATATCGGTGATGACGTAAATGATTATGATTCTTTAATGTTTGCAAAATACCGTATAACAGTTCCGGATGCTGTTAAAAAGATTAAAGAAATCCCAAATATACAAATTACCGAAGCTCACAGCGGATGCGGAGCTTTTCGGGAAGTTGCGGATGTTTTGTTAGAAAATAAAATTAAAGGTTAGTAATGAGCAATATTGTTGATTTTGATGATTATTTTAATAAGAGTTTGGATATAAGAAATTTCAATGCCCCCAAAAATATCATTGCGATAGGGCAAATTAATCCGATTTCAGGAGATTTTCAGTATAATGCTGAAAAAATATGCAGATATATAAAGCTGGCAATTTCTCTTGGAATAAAAACGATTATTTTCCCGTCAAATTCCTTGGGCGGTCATTTTATAGAGGATATTATCAAAAGACATCCGCAGGTTGAAAATGAATGCAAAAAATGGTTAAACGGGATTGCTGAAATTTCAGAAGGAATAACAGTAATTTTAGGCTATATAAATAATAATATAGCTGTTATACGCGATAAAGAGCTTAAAGAAATATATACTGAGGCAAAGGATTTTTGTATAACAGATGATAAAATTACAGGTTCAAAAATTGTTATAAACTTTGCACTGACTGAATCTAAAGGTGCAAATATATTGGATACGCACGACAAATTATCATGCGCGGCAAAAGAAAATAGCCTGCCTGTTATTTATGTTAATTCTGTCGGAGCAACGGATAATATTTCATACATAGGCTCAAGTGCTGTATTTGATAACAATGGAGAATTAATATACAGAGCAAAAGCTTTTGAAGAGCAGTTCTGTGTTATTGATACTGAAAAAAAAGGTATACTTCACAGACTTCCGGTAAACAGAAAAAATTCAGAGAAATTTTCGCTTGACTATGAATACGATTTAGAACGCACGTATTTGACAGTAAAACAGGGGATAAAAGATTATTTTGCAAAATGCGGGCTTAAAAGAGCTGTTTTGGGTTTATCAGGCGGGCTGGATTCTACAGTTTGTGCTGTATTGCTCGCAGATGCATTAGGTAAAGAAAACGTCTGCGGTATCTCAATGCCATCTGAAATTACCAGCCGTGAGAGTAAGTCTGATGCTAAACAACTTGCAGAAAATCTCGGAATTACGTTTAAAGAAGCTCCGATTAAACAAATGGTAGATGTTACATCGGAGTGTTTCGGTGATTTATTTAAAAAGCTTGAAAACAGTTTTGGCGGAAGGTATGAAGTCTCTTATACCCGTGATAATATTCAGGCTCGTTTGAGGGCAATGTACCTTTATGGTGTCAGTAATGAATTTGCTTCCTGTATTCCGATAGCGACCTCCGATAAATCCGAAGCATATATGGGTTATGCAACCATTAACGGCGATATGTCCGGAGGGTTTGCACCTATTGCCGATATTACAAAAACAAAACTGTTTGCGCTCGCAAGATGGCTGAATAAAAACAGAGAACAAAAAGATGTGATTCCTGTTTCTGTTATAAATAAACGCCCCGGAGCGGAACTTGCTATAGATCCAAAAACGGGAAAGCCTTTGTGTGCGGAAGATGCTCTTATGCCGTATGAATTTCTGGATGAAATTATCTGGCGGGTTGAAAATTACGGTGAAAGCTATTATGAAATGCTAAATTCAGAATTTTTATACGAAAAAAATAATAGTGTTCCCGCGGAAGAAAAGAGAAATTGGCTTGATAAGTTTTTCAGGCGGATGTCTTCTGCTCTATATAAATGGACGATTCTTCCTCCATCTATAATTGTTGAACAAAACGGTATAAATTCATCAGAATATAATCAGCCCGTCACATCAGGCAGAATAAATTATAAATCGACTGTTCAGGATGAAATCAACCTATTTTGTAAAGAAATATAAATAATTTTAGTGAATATTTTTATATTTGTCATAAAATAGATATTTGGAAAGGGATTAAGTATGAATATCAACAAAATCACTCCAATATCTTATAAAGGCAAACTTATACGAACACAAACTTTTGATAAAGCTGTTGAAGCGGCAAAAACAGAAAAATTACCTCTGAGTATGAGATACTCATTTTATAATGCAATTGAATTACTGCACGATGATTTTGGAGTCAAATCTATTGAAATGAATAAGATTGGTACTCCGTCTAATCAGCTAAAAATTAATGCAATAAGTTCTGACGGTGTAAGTTTCCCATATTCTGTATCAATTGATGAAGCTGCAAATGAAGGTATAAGTGCAGTAAAAACTATTATAAATTTTATACGTGAATACTACGGGA
Source organism: uncultured bacterium (assembly GCA_902788575.1). Taxonomy (GTDB): domain Bacteria; phylum Cyanobacteriota; class Vampirovibrionia; order Gastranaerophilales; family Gastranaerophilaceae; genus CAG-196. Next base: position 24,397 of record CADAKY010000014.1, read on the forward strand.
AAAGAACATATCAATATGTTACTTTGTCCAGAAAATTTGATATTTCGCAAATTAATGAAAAAATTGACAGCGTATTAAAGCGTAATAAAAGTCGATATATGTTTTAGTATACCCTGCCGAGTCTTAAATTATCCGGCTGAAAGCGAGAATATATCGTATATTTCTTGGTCGCTAAGTTCTGTAATGATTTTTTCACCTTCATAAACTGCAAGGTCTGCAAGCTCTTTTTTTGATTTTAACATTTCATCAATTTTTTCTTCAAAAGTACCGAGCGTAATTAATCGGTGTACCATTACGTTTTTATCTTGTCCGATACGATACGTACGGTCAGTTGCCTGATCTTCAACTGCCGGATTCCACCATAAATCATAGTGAATAACATTTGTTGCGGAAGTAAGGTTCAAACCTGTACCGCCGGCTTTTAGTGAAAGTATCATGATTTTTCTGTTTATATCATTTTGGAATTCATCTATCAAATGTTCTCTCTGCGGAACAGTTAATGAACCGTGGAAAAATGAAGGTTCTGAGTTACATTCTTCTGTGAGAATTTTTACCAGCAAATCACCCATTTCCTTGTACTGAGTAAATATCAGCATTTTTTCATCATTTTCCAAAATGCTCTGAACCAGAGAAACACATTTTTCAGCTTTTCCTGAAAGTTCTGTTGCCGTTTCACCGCCTTTTAGGAATTGATAAGGGTGGTTACAAATTTGTTTCAGTGCTGTAATAAGCTTAAAAATATTTCCTCTTCTGTTTACGCCTGTAAAGCCGGAAATTTTATCCATCATTTCATTAAGCGTTTTTTCGTATAGAATTGCTTGTGATTTTGCAAGATAGCAGTAATCATTTATAACCATTTTATCCGGCAAATCTGAAATAACATTTTTGTCTGTTTTCAGTCTTCTTAAGACAAACGGTGAAACAGATAATTTAAGCTTTGATGCCCTTGTATGTTCTTTAAATCTTTCAATAGGTACTGCATAACTCTTTTGGAATTCTTTTAGTGTTCCTAAATAACCTTTGTTTATAAAGTCAAATATACTCCACAATTCTGTTAGTCTGTTTTCAACAGGTGTACCTGTCATAGCTATTTTTATATCGGATTTCAATGTCTTTATTGCAACAGTTTGTGCGGTATCAGGGTTTTTGATGTTTTGTGCTTCATCAACAACAATCATTCCCCAGCTGTTTTTCTTCATCTCTTCAACGTCAATTCTCATAATTGCATACGTTGTCATAATGACATCAGCTTTCATATCAAGCTTTCTGTCAATACCGTGATATGTTGATGTTTTAAGAGATGGTGCAAACATCTGAAGCTCTTTAACCCAGTTACCCATAAGAGTTGTCGGACAAATAACCAGAACGGGGTTTTTAAGTTTATTTTCTTCTTTTAGTTTTAAAATAAGTGCAATTACCTGAATGGTTTTACCTAACCCCATATCGTCAGCCATACAGCACCCAAAGCCTTTGGAAACGTTTGTCCAAAGCCATTTTAATCCTGTTTTTTGATAAGGTCTTAAATCTCCGGTCAAACCTTCCGGCTGAGTAACTTCTACCGGTTTTGCAAAATCTTTTATTACATTTGCGTATGCTTCATCATAATTGAATTCGTAATTTTGCAGCTGTCCTGACATTGATGCGTGAATAAGTTCAAGCCGTGTCATTTTCTTGTGGTTTGCATTTCTGATTTGTTCAATGAGTTTTTCACCCTCACCTTTATCTATAAGGATATATTTCCCGTTATGCTGAATCAGTCCGTTACTTTCACCTACAAGTTTTTCAAACTCTTCAATTGACATTTTTTCGTCACCCAATGTGACTTCATAAGAGAATTCCAAAATGTCATCCAGAGAAATAGCGCTTGATGAAACTGTATTAAATATATTCATTAAATCATCAGAACGTGAAGCTTTGACGTGCGCATTAATAGAGGCTCTCGGAACAATTATGTTTGTGAGTTCATCCGGCAGAATAACGTCAATTTGCGCTTTTTGCAGGTAATAAGCAGTCTGCGCAATTATTTTATAAACTTCATTTAGGTTTAATGTCAGAGAAAGCTTGTCCTCGTCCTCAAACAAGTCTTCAAGTTCCGGCATATATCTCAAGGCATAATTAAGCTGTTTTTCAACGATTTTGGCAATGTCCTGCGTATCCAGTTCCCAGATTGTATCCTCGCGGTACAAATCATCAAGCATAATTGTTTCGTTTGTCTTACGGTTTTTGATATGAATTTTTAGTTCAAATTCGTCATCCGTAACCTTATTAACTTTAAAGAACGGAATTAAATCGTATTTGCCCAGATATAATTCGTCAAACCATTGTGCAAAATTTTCTGCAAGGTCTTTGCCTTTAAGAAGAGATTTTTGCTCCAAATCTTTAACCATATAGTGTCCGGATTTTATATCTTTAAACCTGTACGCTTTTATTCCTAGGAATTTGTATATTAAGTAATTCAGATATTCTCTTACAAATTTGTCTACAAAATCTTTTGGTTTTTCACCTTTTATAAACAGATTCTCGGGAAGGTTGTTCTCTAATTCATTAATTATTTTTGCGGATTCTTTATTTGAAACAATCGGTTCATATACGATTCTGAACATTCCTCCTGCAGATGTGTTACGTCTATGAACTGTAGGGACAAAATAGAGTTTTTCAATAAGCTTCATTACGAAATGAGTAAGCTTGTTAAAATATGCAAAAGTTTGCGTAAGTGAAGAAAAATCTACTATTTCACCGAATCCGCCAAAATAATCAAGCACCAAATCGAGAGGCATAATATATCCGATTTCGCCATTAACCTCTTTGGATGAAAATCTGAACATTGAGCCTTTTGATTTCAGGTAAAACTGAAAGTTATTTGTAGGTGTAACAAAAAAGCTTAGCTTCGGATTATCTTTTGTGCCATCGTTTATCAAAAAGAAATCTGTATTTCTGACGGGAGAATTAGGAGAAAGAAATATTCCTTCAAATTCATCTTCCACAAGCTGATAGATAAGACTCAAAGTGTATCTGAAATCTTTGTTCTTAAATCCGTTTGGATTTTCACTCAAATTATAGAAAAATTCATCAACGTTGTTTTTCTTTAGTGATAAATCTATGTCTAATGCTTTTGTTTCTTGTTCCATTTTCCCTCTGTTTATTTTGTTTTATAAAATTTATAGAGTAAGCATGTTTGTAAATAGTCTGTAGGTTGGGCATACCTGCCCAACTAATACCTTTCCTTATTTATCCTACCTTTGAAATAACCTTAAGCATACTCTTACCTGTCATTTCTTCCGGTTGAGTTATACCCATAATTTGAAGAACGGTCGGTGCTATGTCACACAAAGCGCCATCGTTTCTCAATTCGATATCATAAGGTGCGTTGATTACAACGAACGGAACTTCATTTGTTGTGTGCGCCGTATGCGGTTTACCTGTTTCATCGTTGAACATAACTTCTGCGTTTCCGTGGTCTGCCGTAAGAAGCATTGTTACACCGTATTCGCGGCATTTTTCGGCAATTTTCCCGACACATTCATCAACTGTTTTACAAGCTTTTTCTGCCGCTTCAAGTACTCCTGTATGTCCTACCATATCAGGGTTTGCAAAGTTTACTAAGATAAATCCGTAATCTTTGTTTTCGATTGCTGAAAGTACGTTTTCACAAACCTCCGGTGCGCTCATCTCAGGCTGCATATCATAAGTCGGAACTTTTGGTGAAGCAACAAGCTTGCGTGTTTCGTGAGGCTGCGGTTCGTCAATTCCTCCGTTGAAGAAGAATGTAACGTGAGCGTATTTTTCTGTTTCAGCGGTTCTGAACTGGTTAATACCGTTTGCTTCTAACACATCACCCAAAATGTTTACGGGTTTAAATTTCGGGAACGCAACCGGAAAATCAAAGCTTGCATCGTAGCTTGTCATTGTGCAGTAGTAGATGTTTGAAAGAACTTTCTTTCTTTCAAATCCGTCAAAATCTTTAAAGTTAATTGCTTTGGTGATTTCTCTTGCTCTATCCGGTCGGTAGTTGAAGAATATTATTGCATCGTTATCGTGTATTCTTGATTCTTCTCCGCCTACAACAATCGGAAGCACAAATTCATCCGTAACACCTTCTGCGTAAGAAGCCTTAACACCTTCAACCGCAGAAGAAGCTTTATTTCCTTCTCCGAATAATAAGCAATTGTAACCTTTTTCAACTCTTTCCCAGCGGTTATCTCTGTCCATTATGTAATAACGACCGACAACGGATGCTATTTGAGGAAGATTGTATTTTTTAAGTTCGTCTTCAACCGTTTGCAAATATTCGCAGGCACTGCTTGGCGGTGTATCTCTACCGTCAAGGAACGCGTGAATATATACTTTAGAAAGTCCTTTGTCAGAAGCAAGTTTAATTAATGCAAGAAGGTGGTCTAATGATGAGTGAACACCGCCTGTTGAAACAAGTCCGTATATATGCAGAGATGAATCATTTTTCTTTGCGTGGTTAATTGCTTCAAGGAATTTTTCATTTTTGAAGAAAGAACCGTCTTTGATTGCGTTATTAATCTTAGATAAATCCTGATAAACGATTCTCCCTGCACCAAGATTTAAGTGGCCTACTTCACTGTTTCCCATTTGTCCTGCAGGAAGTCCAACGTATTCACCGTCAGCGTGAATTCTGGTTGAAGGTTCTTCTTTGATTAATTTCGGAACATTAACGGGGTGCGACAATTTTGTTGCGTCATATTCTTCTTTGCCGGTAGAAATTCCCCATCCGTCCATTATACATAACAAAACTCTTTGCATATCTTTCTCCTCATATACTGTCTGTTTAACTGATTTAGTTTAGTATAAACAAGGACAAATGTAAAGAGTCAATCATATATAGAACATTTTATTTTTTCGTGTTATTGTAACAAATGGATTAAGAAGGGCGGAGTATGCAAAAAATTAAAATTTTTATTTTGGCTCATCCTGAGCTGTTTACAATATTTGGTTTATGTGTTTTATTTTATGTTATTTTTTTCCATGGAATTGGCGATTATGCATTAATGGATGTAGATGAATCAAGATATGTCTTAATGTCAAAAGATATGTTTCATTCCAAAGATTTTTTAACTTTGTATTTGAACGGAGAATACTTTTTTGAAAAACCGCCGCTTTATTTTTGGGGAGAATGTCTTTCTTTTGCTTTGTTTGGGAAAATATGCGAATTTTCGGCAAGATTTCCTGTTGCTTTGTACGGAACGTTGATGTGTTTTGTTACATACTTTTTGGGACGAAAAATTGTTTCGAGAGGGTTTGGTGTTGTAGCTTCATTAATATTGGCAACCTCTCTGGAGTTTGTTATTCTTGCAAAATTTGCGATTTTGGATATTTTGGTATCAGCTTGCATTTGGTTCTCTTTATGCTCCGGAATTATGGTCTATTTCTGTAAAGAACAAAATAAAAAATATTTTTGGTGGATGTTTTATATATTTTCGGGACTTGCAGTTATGGCAAAAGGCATCCCGGGATTTGTTGTTCCGTTTGGTTCAATGTTTTTCATATCAATTTATTTCAAAAAGTTTAAAGAAATTTTTAAACCTCAATATTTTTGTATAGGTTTAATACTGTTTTTGCTGGTAGTATTGCCTTGGCATATTATAATGCTTAAAACATATGACCCTCTTTTTTATAATGAGTATATAATAAAACATCATGTTGCCAGATTTTTAGGCTCGGATGTTATTGACAGAAAACAACCTTTCTATTTCTATTTCTTAACCTTGTTGTGGGGATTTTTCCCTTGGGTTGTTTCAACATTGCCGGTTCTTATAAGAAAAATAATTAAACGTGATTTTAGGTTTAGAGAAGTCGGAAACGCTCAAAAATTTATGATGTGCAACGGTATAATTTCAGTATTTACACTGTTGTTTTTCTCCTCTTCGGGAACAAAATTAATTACATATATTCTTCCTATTTATCCTTCTTTGGCTTGTTTGGGAGGTTATATTTGGTTTAATTATATAGAAAGAGGAGAATATAGCAGAATAATTGATAAAACTGTATACATTTTAGGCTGTCTGTTTATAATATCAGGCATTACAGCATTATTTACACATTTGTTTTTACCTGCTGAGATTGATTGTATAATATCGGAGGTTAAACCTATTGCTATAGTATTGATATTGTCTTTCGGAATATTATCTGTAATCAGTGCTGCTAAAAAGAAATATATACTTGTATTCTTTACTTATGTTTTATTTATTGCATTTTTAAGTGCATTTTGCACCGGTAAAATTTTTCAGACAGATTATAAATTTGGTCAGAATGATTTAATACAGTTTGCTCAGTATGCAAAAGAAAAAAATAAAACAATGGTAACATACAGATTTTTTCAAAAATATTCATTGATATATTATAGTGAACAGCCTGTTATATTCGGATACAACTATACAATTTCTGACTTAACAAGAGAATTAAATAACGGACATTTGTTAATAGTAAGAAAGAAACATTTAGACGATATAAAAACATTAAAATATACTGTAGTTCAAGAGGGCAGTAAGTATTTGTTAATTCAGAAATGATTTTATAATAATGCCATTTAAATTTAATTGTAAAGTTTTGTAACAATTTTGTTAAACATGTGAAATTCATGATGTTTTAAATACTTTATATATATAAGAGTATAAAAAACATGGAGACTAGGCACAAAAAATGGCATTCCTAATGTTATTACACGAAAAATTAAGGCTTCAGCGCAAGGTTAATAAATTAACCTTGAAGCAAGCTCAGGCGTCTAGTCGCAAAGAGAGGGTTACGAAGCAAATTGAAAGAATACAGAAAATGTATTCTAAACGTGAAGCGAATCTTGATGCACAAGCTAAGCGTATGCAAAACTACGCTAGTTTGCAATTCAAGAATTTCTTTGGATTATCCTCCGGTATGATGAATATGAACCCAATGGCATACCTCAACGGTGGTCTTAATAATATGGGTGTTATGCAGACTCTTGCTCAGGGCATTCAGTCAGGTCAGGTTAAATTAGAAAACTTCTCTGATATGAATGAAATGATGGAGTATACAAATAAGTATAAGAAGATTACACAAGACGGCAAACAGATTTGGGTTGATTCATCAGAACAACCTACTGATGGTAAGTATACAGAAGTAACTGATCCAGATATAGAAGCAAAAATGACAGAAGCAAATAAATTGATGAATCAAGCTTCTGGTGTATATCAGATGAATCAGTCATATTGCACTAATGCAATATCAAATTATGAAAATAACATCTCAATCTGGTTAGAATATGAAAAAGCTCAATTGGAAGCAGAACAAGACGAAGCATTGTTACCACTCCAAGAACAAGAAACAGAATGGGATATGGAATCAACTTCCGCAGAAACTCAACTGGCAGATGCAAGAGCAAGACTCGATTCTATCAAGCAGGCTTTGAGCGAAGGTATCAAAGATTCAGCACCTACCTTCGGTTTAGGCTAATAATAAGAATACAAATATCAACCAAAATAATTGACAGCACCGGCAATTCTGCCGGTGTTTTAGTATGTATATTATTATATCCCTTTATTCAGAGACTTTGCTGAGAAAAAAGATTGAAAGAGAGGTTCGTCAAAATTTTTGATTTTAACAACAAACCCTCCCCTTGAGACTCTGCCGAGAAAACGATTAAGTATCGGAGAGGTTAGGCAAAATCTCCGATTTCAAACAACAGACCTACCCTCCCCTTGAGGGAGGGTCGAAATCTTTGATTTCGGGGTGGGGTAATAAAAGATTTCACCCCTCACCCGCATTTGTACGGCTCCTCTGTCGCCTGCAACTGTGACCTCTCCCTCAAGGGGCGAGGTTTTCCACACCCTTCTCCGAGGGGGAAGGTAGAAAATCAATTTGAGACGTAAGACGAAAATTAGATTTTCGGATAGGGGCTGGACAAGTGAACAGGTGGTTCTCTTATTATTGCTTTTTTGACAAACAGAATTTACAAAATATTCTGTTTATCATAAAATTGCAATATGAGTTTGGATGCCGTAATAGATAGCTTGTTGTCTCCGATTGCAGACAGAGTCTCGGGGATAATATTTTCATCAGTGACTATTGGTGGAGTGAAGATAGAATTTCTTGTTGCACTCCTTATTTCCGCTGCAATTTATTTTACAATAAGAACCGGATTTATCGGGTTTTGGGGATTTAAACACGCTATTAAACTCATAACCGAAAAATTTGAACATGAAAATTTAAACGGATATCAAAGAAAGAAGAAGGGTGAACTTTCTTCTTTTCAAGCTTTGAGCGCAACAATATCAGCTTCTGCGGGAATTGGAAATGTTGCAGGCTCTGCCGCTGCTGTTTCAATTGGCGGTCCGGGAGTAATATTTTGGATGATAATTGCAGGGCTGTTTTCTATGGCACTAAAATTTTCCGAAGTTCTTCTTGGTGTAAAATTTCGTCAGACGAATCCGGACGGAACAGTTTCCGGCGGACCTATGTACTATATACCTGTTGCATTTAGGGGTAATAAGTATAATGAAAGAGCAGGCAAAATTCTTGCTAAAATTTATGCGGTTTGTGCAATCTTTGCAATGATTGGAGGATGGAATTTATTTCAAATTAATGCTATGACTGCTCAGTTTACCGAAGTGACAGGAGGAGATACAAGTTTTCTTGCGGACAACGGATGGATACTTGGTACTATTGTTGCTGTGATAACGTGGTTTACAATTATTGGCGGAATAAAAGCTATCGGTAAATTTACCTCGAAAGTTACACCGCTAATGTGCTCATTATACGTAACAAGCGCCTTTTTGGTTTGTTTGTTAAATATACATCACGTTCCGGAGACAGTTGCTTTGATTATAAAAGAGGCTTTTTCTCCTCGAGCAATGACGGGAGGTGCTTTTGCCTGCTTGTTATGGGGGTTCAGACGTGCAATGTTTGCAAATGAATCCGGCTTGGGAACTGCGCCTATTGCATTTTCAGCCGTAAATACAAATAAACCTGTTGTTCAGGCTTTTATTTCAATGCTTCAGCCTTTTGTGGATACAGTTATTGTAGGAGTTGCAACAGCTTTTGTAATCGTTGTATCCGGTGCGTATTTAACAGTAGACGGAATCGCCGGTATTGAATTGACTTCAAAAGCATTCGGAACAATTTGTCCGTTTTTCCCTGTGATTTTAACAGTAATGGCAAGCTGCTTTGTATTATCAACAATGCTTTGCGGTTCATACTACGGGCTGAAAGCGTGGGAATATTTGTTTGGTGATTCGGTTAAAAAAACACGTATTTTTCAAGCTATTTACTGTATTTGTATAATTGCCGGTTCTGCAATGAATTTTCAGAGTATAATTAATCTATCGGATGCTGTAACGTTATTTTTGGCTGTTCCGAATTTAATTGCTGTGTTTGCATTATCAAATGTTGTGATAAAAGAGTTGAAACGTTATTGTGAGCGATATAATGTTGGCAGCAAGTTTGCAAAAATACTTTAGATGATATAAAATGTATTTGTCGTTAAATGGAGGTTATATGATTACACCGATAAACAATTCGCCTAACTTTAAGGCTATATATTATAACAGAAATACAATGACAAATGCTCAAAATAAAATAGCAGAAAGAATCGTAAGACTTTTTAATCAAATTGATTTTTCCGATCAAAAATCCAGAACTTTTGAAGAAAATTATGAAAGAATGGGTATTGATTTTGTAATAAAACCTGATTTTAATGATTTTTCAGTCAATTTGGATGCATACAGAACTCTTAATGATAAAGAGAAATTAGGCAAAGGTTTTACACCTAAAGGTGTATTTTCAAGAGTCGGAACGTATAATGAACTAGATACATTCAAGATTGAAGATGTCGAAAAAACAACTATGCCTCCAGCACCCCATCCGGAATTAAAACTTTTCGGGATGATGGCAGCTGTTGCCGCAATCGTTGCTATGCCATTTATAACACATATCCACAAAGGCATAAATCCAGGATATCTGAATCCGGAATATTTTAATAAGCTTGACAGCGTATACAAAGCAGACTCACTTACTAAAGATACTTTCAAAATGATTAATAAGATTAAATAGGAATGATAAAATGCCAAAAATATATTTTGTTGATGTTACAAACAGGGACGGAGTACAAACTTCAAGGCTTGGTTTAGCCAAACTCCAAAAGACTATAATAAACTTGATGCTGGATGATATGGGAATAACTCAATCGGAATTCGGGTTTCCGACTACAATGCACGAGTTAAACTATCTGAATGCAAATTTGGAACTTGTACGGAGAGGTGTCATATCAAGAACAAAACTTTCCGGCTGGATGAGAGCAATATCATCTGATGTGGAGCAATCTTTCACAAATTGCCCTCTGTTAGAGAATTGTAACTTATCACAGTCTACTTCAGACCAGATGATTAACGGCAAGTATTTGGGTAAAAAAACTAAAGATGATATTTTGAAAATGACATGTGAAGCCGTTGAATGCGCAGTCGATAAAGGTGCAAAAATTATCGGCGTGAACGCAGAAGACGCATCAAGAAGTGATTTGGACTTTCTTATAAAGCTTGCAAAGGAAGCTAAAAGGTGTGGTGCATATCGTTTCAGATATTGTGATACTTTGGGATACGAAGACCCTCATACTACTTATCACAGAATTTATACTATTGCAAAAGAAACTCAAATGCCAATAGAAATGCATTTTCATAATGATTTGGGTATGGCGGTTGCCTGCTCTGTTCAGGGAGCTTTGGCTGCGGTAGAAGCAGGACAGGATGCATATATTAATACTGCAATCAACGGAATGGGAGAACGTGCAGGGAATGCTGATTTGGTTTCATGCTTGCTTGCATGTTTAAAATCGGCAGGCTTTAAGGGTAAAAATTTAGTGGATGAAAATATAGACCTTTCAAAATCATGGAAGCTTGCAAAATATACTGCGTATGCATTTGGTCTGCCAATTCCTATTAACCAGCCTGCTGTCGGAGATAATGCATTCGCTCACGAATCAGGTATTCACGCAGACGGTGCCCTCAAAGACAGAAGAAATTACGAATTATATGATTTTGAAGAACTTGGCAGAGGTGAACCGGAAATAATTGAAACAGGAAGAATGATTACAACCGGTGAGTACGGCGGTATTAAAGGATTCCGTAACGTTTATAATAAGCTGGAAATCGAGTTTAAGGATGAAAACGAAGCAAGAAATATTTTGGAACTTGCACGTTACGCAAACGTACACACTCAAAAACCTTTAACGGAAAGTGAATTAAAGTTTATATATCATTATCCGGATATTGCTGCAAGAATAATGACAGTATCTCCTTATTATGAACCGTCAGGTGAACTCCAAAAACGTCTCGATAAAGGTACTGTTGCTATGCCGGTTCATATAATTTAAATTTGATAAACTTTACAGAAATTTTGTTTTTATGATACAATGGGGTAAGAAGGGTTATATAATTTAATCATGACCTCTTTAAAAGACAAGGGGTGCCATAGTGATAAACCGCCAGAGGGTTAACCCGAGGGGTAAATAGAGTGGTAAACAGACAGAGGGATAGAGGAGAAAGATTTTGAGTCAGCAAAACATGTTTTCGGACGGGAAAATAGTTCCGGTTAATATAAGAGACGAAATGAAAAAGTGCTACATAGATTACGCAATGTCAGTAATCGTAGGTCGTGCGCTGCCGGACGTTAGAGACGGATTAAAACCTGTTCACAGACGTATTTTATATGCGATGAACGAACTTGGCATGACTCCTGATAAACCGTTTAAGAAATGCGCCCGTATCGTCGGTGAAGTTCTCGGTAAATATCACCCGCACGGTGACAGTTCTGTATACGAAGCTCTTGTTCGTTTGGCTCAGGACTTTAACACAAGATATTTAGTAGTAGACGGACACGGAAACTTCGGTTCTATTGATGGTGACGGAGCGGCTGCAATGCGTTATACAGAAGCCCGTATGCACAAAATTACTACATCTATGCTTGCAGATATTGACTGTGAAACAGTTGATTTTGAACCAAACTTTGACGGTTCATTAGAAGAACCCTCTGTTCTTCCGGTAAGACTTCCGATGTTACTATTAAACGGTTCTTCCGGTATTGCAGTAGGTATGGCAACAAACGTACCTCCTCATAACTTGAGAGAAGTCGTTGATGGTACAATTGCACTTATTGATAATCCGCAAATAACTGTTTCGGAGCTTATGGAATACATTAAAGGTCCTGATTTTCCGACTGCGGCTACAATTGTAGGATTGAATGATATTAAACAAGCGTATGAAACCGGCAGAGGCTCAATTAAGATGTCTGCTGTCGCTACTATCGAAGAAATTCCCGGTGGTAACGGAAGACAATCCAGAACCGCAATTATTGTTACGGAAATTCCTTATCAGGTTAATAAATCAATGCTTATTCAAAAAATTGCGGACTTGGTAAAAGAACAAAAAATTAACGGTATCTCTGACCTTCGTGATGAATCTGACAGAGAAGGTATGAGAATTGTAATAGAACTTAAGCGTGATGCGAAGCCGGAAGTTGTTAAGAATAATTTGTTTAAGTTTACTCAACTTTCAACGACATTCGGATACAATATGGTAACATTATGCGGTAAACAGCCGAGGTTGTTGAACTTATATGAAGTTCTTAATGAATTCGTTGAACACAGGGTAGAAATTGTTACAAGAAGAACTATTTACTACTTAAAGAAAGCTAAAATCCGCGCTCATATTTTAGCAGGTTTATTAATTGCTTTGGGTTCATTAGACGAAGTAATTGAACTTATCAAGAAATCAAAAACGACTGATGATGCAAGGGTAGGCTTAATGAGCAGATTCGGACTTGATGTTGATCAGGCAAATGCAATTTTGGAAATGCAATTAAGACGTTTAACCGGATTGGAACAAGACAAAATCAAGAATGAATACGATGAACTTCTTAAAAAGATTGCAGAATACGAAGAAATTCTTGCGGACAGACAAAAAGTTCTTGATATCATAAAAGGCGAACTTCTTGAAGATAAAGAAAAATACGGCGATGACAGACGTACTCAAATCGTTCCTGAACAAGGTGAAGTTACAATCGAAGACCTTACTCCAAATACTCAGATGGCTGTATTCATAACACACCAAGGGTATTTAAAGAGAATTTCACTCGATACATTTGAACGTCAAAACCGTGCTACAAGAGGTAAAGCAGGTATCAAAACTAAAGAAGATGATGATATTCAGCATTTCTTCACAGCAATGATGCATGATAAAGTATTATTCTTCTCTTCTAAGGGTATTGTATACAGTCTGAATGTCTACGATTTCCCTGAAGGCGGAAGACAGTCCAAAGGACTTCCGATTGTAAATGTTCTTCCGATTGAACAGGGTGAACAAATTACTGCGGTTGTTCCGGTAAGTAACTTCTCTCATGATTTGAACCTGATTATGCTTACACAAAAAGGATACATAAAGAGAATTGAGCTTGATAATTTCGCAAATATAAGAAGAAGCGGTATTATTGCAATTTCACTTGAAGAAAACGACAGATTAAATTGGGTAAAACTTGCTAATCCGAATGATGAAATCATAATCGGTACATCCTGCGGTATGGCAATAAGATTCCCTATAGAAGACCTTAGACCGCTCGGAAGAAGTGCAAGGGGTGTAACATCAATGAAATTACGTTCTGCTGATACCATTATCGGTTGTGATATTGTACCGAGAAATTATGATGCAGACCTTCTTGTTGTTACTTCAGACGGATTCGGTAAACGTACAAAACTTTCTGAATTCCGTTCACAAAACAGAGGCGGTATAGGCTTGATTGCTACAAAATTTAAGTCTAATGCTTCAAGACTTGTAGCACTTACTATAGTTGAAGAAAAAGATGAAATTATGCTTGTAACTGCAAACGGTATTGTTACACGTATCAAAGCAGGCGACATCTCTTGTCAGGGCAGACCTGCAACGGGAGTCAGAGCTCAAAACCTTGTTGATAATGATACTGTAGTTTCTGTTAACAAAATTGTAAATACTGACGATGAGGATAATGATTCAACTTCTTCCGGCGGATGCTCGATTGAAGATATGACTGCCGGAGAACAAACTTCACTAATTGATGATGACGGCAATAGTGATGCCGAATAATATAGGAGGAAGTATGAAAAAAGTAGTTTTAGCATTGGCTTTGTTAATTTTTACAACAATGGCAGCAAAAGCAGAATTTTTGGGTGGTTTTATTTATAACGGTGCTACAACCCCCGGAGGAGGATACACAAATGTTGCCGCTAATAAACAAGGAAGCTCTACATGCAAAAACATTTGGTACATTGTAACAGTCGGAGATTGTTCTGTAAAAACGGCTATGAAAAATGGCGGAATCAGGACTCTTGCAGGGTATGATGTTCACAGAGAAAATATTTTAGGATTCCAAACCATAACCGTTAAAGCATGGGGAAATTAGACAGTATAAACAATAATAAAAATTGCGAAGAGCAGAGAATGATTGATATCATTTTCTGCTCTTTAAAATTAACAATAAATGATTAAATTACTATATTCTATCATTTATATTTGCGCTAGAATTATTTATATAAGGAGATAATTATGGGTGAACTTAAAATTTATATGGATAAAGATATTGACCTTGATTTAATTAAGTCTAAAAAAATTGCAATAATCGGTTTCGGTTCTCAAGGGTACGGGCAGAGTCTTAATCTCAGAGATTCGGGGTGTGATATTGTTTTAGGTTTGAGAAAGGGCGGAAGCTCATGGCAAAAAGCAAAAGATTACGGACTAAAAGTTATGACGATATCTGAAGCAGTTAAATATGCTGATATTGTTCAGATTCTTATTCCGGATGAAGTTCAGGCTGAAGTTTATAAAAAAGAAATTAAACCGAATTTAAGAGAAGGACAGTATTTAATGTTCTCACACGGGTTCAATATTCATTACGGATTTATTACCCCTCCTGAAGGAGTAAACGTAATTATGGTAGCACCCAAGGCTCCCGGTCATACAGTAAGAAGTGAATTCGTAAAAGGACAGGGGGTACCGTCACTTGTTGCAGTTTTCAATCCCACCTCAAAAACTGAACCTCAAGGTGAAGGTTTGCAGCTTGCGCTATCTTATGCAGCAGCTATCGGTTCAGGAAGAACAGGAATTATTGAAACAACATTCCGTGAAGAAACAGAAACCGATTTATTCGGTGAGCAGGCAGTTTTGTGCGGAGGGTGTGATTTCTTAATTAAAAACGCTTTTGAAACTTTAGTAGAAGCAGGTTATTCACCTTATATGGCATATTTTGAAGTTTGTCACGAATTGAAGCTAATTGTAGATTTGATTTATCAAGGCGGAATTGAAGATATGCACTATTCTGTTTCCAATAACGCAGAATACGGTGATTATACCCGAGGAAGCAGGATTATTGATTCGTCAGTAAAAACAAAAATGAAAGCTATCTTAAAAGAAATCCAAGATGGAAGCTATGCTAAAGAATTTATGTCAGATATGACAACAGGCGGGAATAAGTTTAAACAACTCAGAAAAGAATCTCAAAATCATCAGATTGAAAAAATCGGTTCCGAAATTCGTTCATCTTTTGCTTGGGGAAACAAGGATAAACTAATTGATAAAAACAGAAATTAAAATATAGCTGAGTAGGGCAATTTATAAAAATTTTCCATTTCTTACAATAACAGTGTATTTAAAAATACGTATTCGTTATTAATAACAAAAGGAGTAAGAAATGAAAAAAACATTATCAGTATTAGCTGTTTTAGGGGTAATTGCTGTTGCAGGCAACCAAGCTGCAAGTGCTGCATTTACTTGGTCAAGCCTTAATCCGATGAATTGGTTCGGTAACGGCAGATGCAACAAGTGTGAAACACCTAAACAAAATTGCGGATGTCCCGTAAAAGATCCATGTCCTACTGGTGCTGCAGCACCTTGCAGTCCTTGCATTAAGCAAAAACCTTGCGATCCTTGTCAAAAATCAATTCCGCAATCACAACCTTGTGATGCTTGTGACAGACTTCAGCACGAAATGCAAAACAGATAATCAGTATTATGACCTGAAAGAATTTTTCTTTCAGGTCTTTTAGAATCATCTAAATGTTTGATTTCAAATCCGAAAAAATATCTTAAACTATATGTATTATAAATGGGGAGAGATATGGCGAAATCGAATTTAAAGTTAAAGGAACAAAAGAAAAAAAATAACCTCAAAGTCGTTGATGACAGAGAGATTAAAACAACTGCATACAGTGATATTAACCTGAAAAAGTGGAAAGAATATGATCATGTAAAAACCGATACTTTGTGGGAATTTCCTGCAAGACTTAAAGAAGGCGGACATTCTAACGAATATCACGGGAATTATATTCCTCAAATCGCTCAGCAGATTTATGAAAGATATACAAAAAAAGGTGATATTGTTCTTGATTTATTCTTTGGTTCAGGCACATCCGGCATCGAAGCTGTAAATATGGAAAGAAGATGTATCGGTGTAGAACTGAAAGATGAATTGGCTGAATCGGTTTCTCAAAAGTTTTCACCTAAGCAATTGGTAACTGATGTTAATATTATTTGTGCGGATTCTGCAAGTGAAGCAGCAAAAGAAAAAATAAAAGCACGTTTGGATGTTATGGGAAGAAAAGAAGCACAGTTATTAATGCTTCATCCGCCTTATGATGATATTATTAAGTTTTCTGATAAAAAAGAAGATTTATCCAATTGTGCAACTACAGAAGAATTTTACAACTTGTTTGAGAAAGTTGCAAAGAACGGATATGACCTTTTGGAAAAAAGACGTTTTGCTTGCTTGATTATCGGAGACAGCTACAAAAATTCTGAAGTACAGCCTCTTGGCTTTATGTGTATGGCAAAAATGATGAATTTAGGTTTCAAACTAAAAGGAATTATCGTAAAAGATATTCAGGGTAATGAAAGAGCAAAAGGTAAAACTGCAAATCTTTGGAGATACAGAGCATTAGCAGGCGGATTTTATATATTTAAGCACGAATACGTTATGGTGTTCCAAAAAGCATGATAAAAAAAGTTGATAACGGTTTAATAATAAAGCTGAAGATAGTTCCGAATTCATCAAAAAATGACTTAATAATTGAAGATGAATTTATAAAAGTCAAAGTAACGGCTCAACCTATTGAAAACAAAGCAAATAAAGCACTCGTTGAATATTTGTCAAAACTTTTTAAAATTCCGAAAACGAATATTGAGATTTTAAAAGGGGATACTTCAAAAGAGAAGACTATATTAATTAAAACGAATGACGCTGAAAAAATAAGCTTTATTACTGATAAATTGACAAACAAATAAAAAAAATATAAGATTAAAAGTAAGAATAAAGGTAGAAAGATGTACAAACGTTGGTATGATATCGATCCCACAGTCAGTTTAGCTGTTAGCTTGATGCGAAATGCTAACATTATGACACAATATAAATGTGCGGATTTAATTGTTAATAAATCTAAAGAAAATGGGATTGATTTATCTGAAAATATTCTTACTGATGCATTTACCTACGTATTGAGACGTTGGTACGATACAGACCAAAAAATTGCAGAGGCGTTTGAGTATTTAAAACTTCTTCCTGTTGAAATACAAAAAGAAGTTTCTTTAGAAATAATTAATTTTCTGCAGGAAGAAGAAGTTAAATAGTGGATATGTCATTATTTACAAATCCTGCTCTGATTTCTGTATTAGTATTATGCTTTCTTTGCCTTAAAAGAATTAACGTTCTTTTGGCAATAATAATTTCAACGCTTATTGCCGGTTTATTATCAGGAATGGATATAAAATCAATAATGGACACATTTATATCCGGAATGGGCGGAAATTCCGAAACTGCACTTAGTTATATTCTTCTTGGCGCATTCGCTGCAACCATGGCACATACAGGTTTTACGGATATTATTTCGGCAAAAATCACAGAAACTGTATCAGGTAAAAAAAATATGCTGCTTAGTATAATTTGCATAATAGCAATGGCTTCGCAGAATATAATTCCTATTCATATTGCATTTATTCCTATTCTGATTCCACCGCTTTTAAACGTTATGAATAAATTAAAAATTGACAGGCGTGCTGTTGCCTGCACTTTAGCATTTGGACTTAAAATGCCTTATATAACAATTCCGGTAGGATTTGGGCTTATTTTTCAAAATTTAATTGCTGATAACATGGTTCAAAACGGAGTCAATATTTCACGGGGCGACATTTGGAAATTTACGGCTATTTTAGGACTTGGAATGTTCGTTGCTCTTTTGACTGCAGTCTTTATCACATACAGAAAACCAAGAGAATACGAAAATAAAATATTACTAAATGAACTTTCCGCGCAAGATACAAACTTAAAAAAAGAACACTGGTTAATAATAATGGCAGCCCTTGCTACTTTTGTTGTACAGCTTGTGACCAAATCTCTTCCGCTCGGAGCTCTTGTCGGGCTTGGCATTATGTTTTCTTTAAAAGTTATACCCAAAAATAAAATGGATAATATGATGAATGAAGGTATTTATCTTATGGGGTATGTTGCTTTTGTAATGCTTGTAGCAGCAGGTTTTGCCGATGTTCTTACAAAAACAGGTGCAATTGAAGGCTTGGTAAATTCTGTTTTACCTCTTTTGCCGCATAATATATTATTAACATCATTGATACTACTTATTCTGGGACTTTTTGTAACAGTAGGAATTGGTACATCTTTCGGAACAATACCGATTATTGCTGTATTATTTATACCCGTCTGCTTAAAAACAGGCTTTAATCCCGCTCAGATTGCTGTTCTTCTTGCTGCTGCCGCAGCACTTGGTGATGCAGGTTCTCCGGCATCTGATACAACCCTAGGTCCTACATCGGGACTTAATGCAGACGGACAACATAATCATATCTTTGATACCTGTATTCCTACTTTTTTACATTATAACACTGCACTTATAATATTTGCTCTTATTGGTATTGTTGTATTTCAATAAAAAAAAAGCCCCTTTGAGAAGGGGAAAACTTTATTGGGGTAAATTTAGGGGGTAAAATAAATTATTGTGTAAATTCTTTTTTGGGGGGAATTATTAGGTTAATTAATTATTAACCGTTCAATCCGTAATTAAAATCTTCTTGGATGTTGCTTGAAAGCATTGATTTTATTGATTCCATATATGCATTGATTTCTTCAAGTTCAGCGCTATCAGTTGTTATTTGGGCATCTAATGCTGTTTCCCAAGCTGTTAATTCAGCCATTTCATCTTGATATTTTGCAGTTATTTTATCAATTTCTTCTTCGAAATCAGGAATTTGTGTGTAATCTTTATATTGAAGCTGTAAATTTTCATCTTCATCATATATTGCTTTATAGCGATTTCTTACATCTTGTTCTTCTTTAGCTTTGATAGCATTTCTGTCAGCCTGAGAATAAGTTGCAAGAGTTTTTTGAGAAGAAAGTTGATTAATTTCAAGGTTAATAGCGTTTCTTCTTAACTTATAGCTTAATAAAGTTTCGTGTAAATTTGCGATTGCCATCTTTTTTCACCATCTTTTTAAATCTTACATATATATAAAGTATTTAAATTTTATTCAATTTCAAAGCTTAAAAAAAATGTTACAAAACTTAACATATTTTGTAAAGATTAAATTATAATATGCTATTCAGCCGTTTTATAGTATAATAAGCTTATGAAATATCCTGAATTAGAAAAACTGGTTGATATTATAGCTGTACTCAGGAGTGAGAATGGTTGTCCTTGGGATAGAGAGCAAACACATAAAACTCTTCGTCCTAATATGCTTGAAGAAGCGTATGAGGCGGTAGATGCTATTGATGACGGAGATATTTTGAATCTTAGAGAAGAACTTGGAGATGTTCTATTGCAGGTTGTTTTGCATGCACAAATTGCAAAAGATAACGGAGAATTCGACATTGAGGATGTTGCAAAAGAATTAAGTACAAAACTTATTCACAGGCATCCGCACGTCTTTGGCGCTGCGAAAGTGAATTCTGCAGACGATGTTGTAACAAATTGGGATAAATTAAAAAAGGAAGAAAAAATATACCGAAAATCAATATTAGACGGGATTTCAAAATCACAATCAGCTTTAATGTCAGCACAAAAAATAAGTAAAAAAGTTGTGAAAGTTGGGTTTGAATGGGACTCTGTTGAAAGTTTGAAAAATTGTATAAAATCAGAGTATAATGAGTTTGAAGAAGCTGTGGCAATAAATGACAGAGAGCAAATGGAAGACGAAATGGGTGATATATTTTTTGCTACGGTTAATCTTGCCCGATGGTATAAAATTGACGCAGAACAGGCTCTTTTAAGGGCGAATAAAAAGTTTACAAAAAGATTTCGAAAAATGGAAGAAATTAAAACAAAACCATTTGAAGACTACTCGTATGAGGAATTTAACGATTTATGGAAAAAGGCTAAAATCGAAATATTAAAAGAGGAACAAAAATGAAAAAAAGCATATTAATAATTTTATTTTTAATTGTTGTTATACCGGTGTATGCATTTAACGGCAGTAGTTTTGACAAACCCGTACAGGCTTGTGTAAATCATATATTAGTACCTACTGAAGAACAGGCATTAAAATTGAAATCGGAAATTAAAACATTTGATGATTTTGAACAATTGGCAACAATATATTCTGAATGTCCGTCATCAAGAAACGGCGGAAGACTTGGTTGTTTCGGACATGGTCAAATGGTTAAACCGTTTGAAAAAGCTGCTTTTACAGGAAATATTGGTGAAGTAACCGGACCTGTAAAAACACAATTCGGATATCATTTATTATGGATAACAAGAAGATATTAGGTTAAATTATGCAAAAAACCGAAAACGAAATAACAAATTTGGAATATCTGGAAAAATATAATTTTTCTAAAAGATTGGCAAAATTGCAAAAAAAACTGCATGGTAAAAGAATAGTAGTGTACGGAGTCGGACAGTTTTTTAAGACAATATATGAAAACTATGATTTATCAGGATTAAATATAATTGGAGTTTCAGATAATCGTTTTGTAAACCATGAACCTGATGAAGAATTTCTCGGGTACAAAACTTACGCCTTGCATGAAATTACAGATTTAAATCCGGAATATATTATCATAGCTACAAAGTTTTATATGAACATTATAGAAGATTTTTATTATAAAACATTCAAAAATAAAAATATTAAAATAATCCCGTTTGTTAAAAAAGATTTTTTTACTCTTTTCAAAGAAGTTTTTATGTCTGACTAAGCATTATCTGACTTTATTTTCATTACCTGCAATAAGTCTTTTTATATTTTCTCTGTGCAAATAAACAATATAAATTGCACCGAGAATACAATAGCAAATGTAAGCAAACGGAGCGTTATAGTAATGCATTATAAATGGTGATGCTGCAAGTGCAATTATAGAGCCTACAGATACATATTTTGTAGAATATGTGATAAGTGCCCATACAAGAGCTATTGTTAGTCCGGCAGCCCAATTTAAAGCAATTATTGTGCCGACACCTGAGGCTACAGACTTTCCGCCTTTAAATTGCAGAAATACAGATTTGCTGTGTCCCAGAATAACTGCAATTGAAGCAAGTACAGGTGCTAATCCGACAGAGGCACCGGCAGATACAAAAAATTTGGCAAGTAATACCGGCAGTGCACCTTTAAAGGCATCCAGCAAAAGAACTATAAAAAACCAATTTTTACCGAGCACTCTTTTTACATTTGTAGCACCGGTAGAACCGGAACCTATTGTTCTTATGTCTTCACCAGTTTTTTGTTTGACAACTATATATCCTGTCGGAATCGATCCGATTATGTATGCAATGATTACTGTTATTAACAATTCGAATATTTTAATTAACATATTTTATCCTCCCCTTTTCAGTATATCAAAATATTTGCAAAATGTCTTCATATCATTTAAAATCGTATGTATGGAATACAAGTTTTTGGGTAATTCGACAGATAAAGATATAGAAATTTTGCCGGAATCTGACAAAATTCATCCGTTGATAATTAAAAACAATTCTTCTGATATTAAGAAAGGACTGGATTTTTTAGACTCGGATGAAAAATTTTTGTATGTTCATGGATTTTTGGGAACCGGTAAAAGACAGGTTTTGAATTATATTTCTCAGTTCGCCGGCAGTAATGTTATAAAACTTGAATACTATTGCAAGCAATCGACAGTTTGTGATGATATACTGCTTTCTTTTATTGATATTATAGAAAAAAACAACTTATCAAAGGCTGTTAATACAAATGTTAAAATATTGACACTTGCCGTTAAATTCCAGCAGTATATTTCATCCATAAAAAAACCTTTTTTAATAATTTTACATTCTTTTGATGATATTTTGGAAGAAAACCAAAAGCTTGTGAAAGAGATTTTTTCTAACAGTCTTAGTAATGAGAATGTCAAAATAATAATTTCAACTAAAGCAATGACTCAGGATATATTAGGTGAGAATATCAAATATGACAGAAAACTTTTTATAAAGGCTTTTAGCAAAGATATTTTTAAAGAATTTTTAAACCTAAATAATATTGAAATTAATGATAAATTTTTGGATGAATTTTATAAATTTACACGCGGATACTATTATTATACAGCCCTTTCCTTAAAAATAATGACAGCAATGGAGCTAAGTGTCAGTGAATTTATTGAAAAAATTAAGTTGTCAGGAATGAATTTTGATACTTATTTAGGGGCAACATACATAAATCTGATACCTCAATCTATTCGGAATTTTTTCTGGTTTTTACGTTCGGTCAGACACGGACTTACACTTAATGCACTTGCTGTTTGGGACTTGTATGACGAGTTTTCGGTTTCTTATCTTAAAACAAATCTAATGGTTTTTGAATCAAATGAAACTTTATATGTACAGGATTATTTCTTACAGAATATAGATATTTCTATTCCGGAAAAGGTTGATATTAAACTTCACAAATATATTATAAGTATTTATGAAAAAGAATTAAAAGAACAACTGCAAAATCGTTCTATTTTGATATCACGGCAGGCTATGAGAGCTGAAATTAAGTATCATAATGATTATATTGAAAATATTACGAACAACAAACCTGATAAAATTGAAGAGCCTAAAATTCAAAAACAAACAGAATATCAACCTGTTGATGAGAGCTTGGAGAGCAAAATTAAAGAAGCTGAGAATCTTGCAGAAAAAGATAAATATACTGATTCAATTGAAAAATATCTGCAAATTATTGAAAATGAAACTCTTTCTTCAAGAATGTTAAATGAAATAAGGCACAGAGTAGCGTCTTTGTATGAAAAAATCGGTGAGTACTCAAAATCACAGCACTATTATGAATTAGTAGAAAAATATTTTACATGTAATAATGAATTAATTAATTTAAACTACCTGTATTATGAATTAACAGGACTGTATTATGCAATGTATAAGCACGAGCGTGCTATTGAGACAATTAAAAAAGTTATTTATTCTGTTGATACACCGCAGTCATTAATGGTTGATTCTTGCACTCTTTTAGGCAACATTTATTCTGATTTAAATAATTCGGAAGAAGCATATTCATATTATCAGAAAGCGCTTGAATCTTTGGATGAGAATACTGATCAAAAAACTTTAGCAGAATTATATTTTAAATATGCACTAGCAAATGATGAAAAAGGTGATTTGAACAAAGCTTTTGAATATTATAACAAATGTATCTCTTTAGGCGGAGAAAATCTTTATGCAGCATCTGCATATTCAAATTTAGGTTCTTGTTATTTTGAGAATAATAATTTATCTGATGCAGAATATTGCTTTAAAAAGGCTTATGATATTGAAAAATCTCAAAATAATTTTGACGGAATATACTATAACTCAATGAAGCTCGCTAAAATTTATAATACAGAAAGAAGCTTGGAAGCATTAAATTATTTAAAAGAGGCTCAGCAAAGTGCTGAATTTATCAATGAAAATAGCTATATTCTTGAGTCTACTATAGCTCTGGGAGATTATTATTATAACATTCCGTCCTGTGAAAAAGATGCTTTACGTGAATATTTTAAAGCCAAAAATCTTGCTGAAACGATGCAAAATATTGAGATTTCAAAAATAGAAAAGCGAATTACAGATATGAAATTAAGAATGAATGAATTTGATTATACGGAGATTGAAAATAAGTATGCAAAATAGTTTTGAAATAACCTCAGATTTCTCCGCGTATAAGGACATTTTTTTAGAAGAAAATTCAAAGCATAATCTTATTTCAAAAAATGATGAAAAATTTTTATACGAAAAACACATTTATGATTCTTTAGCGCTAAAACTTTTTCTGAACAAATACAACATTAATGGGGGTACAATTCTGGATATAGGATGCGGAGGCGGATTCCCTTCTGTCCCGTTGGCGGTGGAATTAAAAAGCTTCAAAATTACAGGAATAGATAGTATAAATAAAAAAATCAATTCAGTAAACTGTATAAAAGAAAAACTTGGGCTCAAAAATCTTGAATTAATTTGTGACAGAGCGGAAAATTTAAACAAAAAATATGACATAGTGGTGAGCCGTGCGGTTGCTAATCTTGAAAAGCTTTCTAAAATAGCGCTCCCGCTTTTAAATAAAAACGGATATTTTATTGCATACAAATCTAAAAAAGCTTTATTAGAAATTGATTCTGCAAAAAATGTTCTTAAAAATTGTGACGTAATTGATATCATAGAATATCAGCTTCCTCTGGAGGAAATTTATGAAAGGAATTTGGTAGTTATAAAATGCAGACAGAAATAAAAGAGATTTTTACATCTGTACAGGGAGAAGGTCCTTATGTAGGATATAAGCAGTTATTTGTAAGATTCTGCACATGTAATTTGCAATGTGCATATTGTGACACAAATTTTGAAAACGGAAAAAAATATTCAGCAGAGGAACTGGAGGATATATGCAGACAAAATTCTGATTGTCATTCTGTTGCGCTTACAGGCGGAGAACCTCTTTTGAATATTGATTTTCTTAAAGAATTTCTGCCAATATGCCCGCTGCCGGTTTATCTGGAAACAAATGCGACAAACATTCCTGAATTAGAAAGTATTATTGACTATGTTGATTTTATTTCTGCCGATATAAAATTACCGAGCTGTGCTGCTGTTGAACCTATGTGGGAAGTTCATGACAAGTTTTTTAATACTGGCAAAAATAAAATTCTTTTTGCAAAAGTTGTATTCGACTCTAATATTACTGAATACGAAATAATTAAAACAGCAAAATTAGTTAAAAAATATAACATTGAATTAATATTACAGCCCAGAATGAACGGGAATGAATTTTGTTGTACATCAGAGTTTATGATGAATATTCTGGATAAGTTTTTGAAACTTTATTCAAATGTTCGTTTAATTCCGCAAATGCATAAATTTTTAAATATTAATTGATTTCTTTTCTAATGAGGACGCGGAAAAATCCAAAATTTGACAGAATTTTGAGATTTTCCCGCGTCCGACTTTGGTGTGTGAGAGTCAATCCCTATGCGGGATAGCATAGGGATAATACTTTATATAAATAAGGAACAGGAGGAAGATATTATGCCGGGAACGGAATTTAATCCATTTGCTAAATTGTATAGTTATAATTCAATAAATTCATCAGATAATTTGTTGCTGTTAGGTGCAAATGCAAAATTTCCAACAGGAACATCTGCTTCTTTCGGTGTAGGTAGTTATATTAAAGAGAACGAAAAACCTTTATTCGAAATAAAACTGGGACAAGATATCGGAAAAATAGGAATTGCCAATTTTAATGCTGGATTCCGCGGCAGATTTAAAACAGACGGCTATAGACAATACAGAGGGAATATTGAAGCCAGCTATCCTATGAAAAACAATGTGAAACCTTATGTATCAGCTTCATACTCAAACACTAACGGAAAAGATGCTGTTGGTGGATTTGCAGGTATTTCATATAATAAAATAAGTGCGGAAATTGAATACAAACATAATATTCCGGACAACAAAAACAATTACTATTTAAACCTTATATTCGGATTTTAAATTAAAGTTAATCATTCAGACTGATAAGCCCAAGCTGAATGATTATGGATACTTTCCATAGATTCACATTCTACCTCAAAGGAATCAATAATATCATTCTTTCTGAGCATTAAAACTACATCTCTCAGAACATCTTCAACAAATTTTGGATTATTATAAGCGTGTTCTGTTACATACTTTTCATCTTCACGCTTTAAGAGCGGGTAAAGTTGAGATGAAGCACAAGTTTCAATATCGTGTATCAAATCTTCAAGCCATATATGCTCGTCTTCGGGGTATGTAATCTTAACATTAACTATAGCTCTCTGGTTATGCGCGCCGCATTCTGAAATTGCTTTTGAACACGGACAAAGAGTTGTCACAGGAACCTTTGCCCCAAGACAAAATTTGTATTCTTCGTCTTCTTCTCCAAAATTATCCAAAACAGCTTCAAATGAACAGTCATAGCACATAGGCGCAGTAATTCCGGTTACAGGAGATGCCTTATCAATAAAGAATTTAAAATCAAATTTTAAATATCCGCTTTTTGCTTGTAATCGCTTGACAATTGTAACCAGGCATCTTTTTATATCGTTGCTTAAAGCTTTCTTTTTCCGCCAGGCATTTAATACTTCAACAAATCGTGACATGTGAGTGCCTTTGTAATGCGCAGGCAAAGATACTCCAACTGTTGCAGTGGAATAAATTACAATATCATTGGCATTTTTTCGCTGAATTGTTAAAGGAAATTCAAATCCCTTTATGCCAACTTTCTGTATATCAATACCTCTGGAATCAGTTTGGCTTTGGACGTCCTTCACTAAATTTCTACTCCTTCAAAACTTTTTTGTTCCAGAGCAAGAAGGAGCTTCAATGCAGCTACTCTTTGCACTTTAGGCGGAGCGTTTCTCAATAATTCAACAGCTTTAAGCATCATAGGATCGTTATCATACCAGCGGTTTCCTTTACCTTGATATGTATTAATAATGTCATAAACGTGTTCTATTACTTCACCTGCAACCTGCTCCTGCAGATTTAACATAAATCCTGCAGCTTCATTTTTTGTTTCATCAGGTGAAAGTCTTAATAATTCAAGTGCTTCTTTTAAAATCGGGTCTGAATCATACCAGCGTTTGTTAATCATAATATTCCTCTCATTCTTATTTTATTGTATAATAAAGGCGGGGGTAAATACAAGAGATTTTGTCTTTTTGATTTAAATAGGGGGTAATATGAAAATTTTATTAATAAATGGGGCTAATTTAAATATGCTTGGAACTCGGGAACCTGAAAAATACGGAACTACAACTCTTCAAGATATTGAATCCTCTGTAATTGAATTAGGTAAAAAACTTAATGTTGAAGTTGATGTTTGGCAAAGCAATCATGAAGGTGAAATTGTTGAAAAAATTCAGTCTTTAAAAGGCAAATATGACGGACTTATGATAAATGCCGGCGGTTATACGCATACCAGTGTAGTAATTCGTGATGCAATATCTTCTGTCGGGATTCCGACTGTAGAAATACATATGACAAATATTCATGCACGTGAAGAATTTCGTCATACTTCATTAATATCCGGTGTTGCTATTGCTCAGGTTGTAGGTTTCAAGGAACGAAGTTATACGCTTGCGCTTGAAGGACTTGTTGATTATTTAACTAAATAATCTTTGGCGAAAAATCCCTTCTTGGGGGAAGGGATTTTCAGTTCTCTTTCTCTCTCTTTTTTTCTAACTTTGTTAATGTCTTCTTATATATATAAAGTTTTAAATTTTTTTTGAATTTCATAAAGCGAGTTTTTTGTTACAATTCTTCATAAACATTTTAGTAAATACAAAAAAAATCCCGCCTTTATTAAGGCAGGATTTTTTTATGAATTTAATTTTTATACAAGTTCAACAACTTTGTGAGCATTGCGTTCTGCAATTTCAACCAAACTTCTTGAAACAGCAATCATAGAGATTTCAGAATCAAGTTTGTTTACGCAGGAACCGCATCCGATAGCGCTTGCACCTGCTGCAAAAGCAAGAGCTGCGGTTGTAGGATTGATGCCTGTAGCTGTCATAATAGGAAGTTCTATGTTTCTTGAAAGCTCAATTGTGTTAGAAATTGTAAGTTCAGCTCTTTCTACCAAACCTCTTACACCGTTTGAAGGTGCTTCGTTAGAGAAATGGCCTTCTGTCTGAATTAAATCTACACCGATTGATTCTAATTCATGAGCAAGTGAAATTTGTTCGGAAATTTCTAATTCACCTGGAATTGTTACAGAGAAGAATGTTTCAGGGCAAAGTTCTCTTGTTCTTTTTGCCAATGTTAAAACGTGAGCGGCATCAAAAGAAATTCCTTTTTTGTAAAGAGCATCAAAGTTGCCGAGTTCGATTGCGTCAGCGCCTAATGCTACAGCGTGAGCCAATTCTTCCGGTTCGATTGAAGAAACAAAAATCGGCAAATCTGTCATTGTTCTAACCATAGCAACGATATCAGGGTTAGCGCAAATATCAACAGCGCTTGCGCCTGAATTAGATGCAGCTGTAACAACTTTTTTTACGCTTTCAGCATTAAAATTATCAATACCTGCAATAATTTTTACTGCTCTTTTTTCTTCTAAAGCTCTTTTAAAACTTTCAATTCTTGACATAATTTTCTCCTTCTTGTCGATTGTGACTGAATTATAACTGTTCTGCGGTCTATTATACATTAAAATTATAATGCTTGCAATATATAGACGATTTGTAATTCATTCGGATGAATGTAATAAATCTTTTATAGAATTATATTTTGATTATGAAAAAAATATTGATATTAATTTTGTATTTTTGCTCTGTTCCTGTGTTTGGACTTAATATAAAGGAAAAAAGTCCTGTAATTATTTATGAACAGATTAATCCTGCAATCGTTGCAATTGATTCACAGGCATCTGACGGTGTCTCTTGCGGAACAGGCTGTATTATTGATAAGGACGGAATTATTTTAACCAGTTCACACGTTTTGGATGAGGGTAAAGATATTATTGTAACAATTAGTAACGGTCAGGATTATAAGGCTGAAATTTTAAAACGTACAGAGAAAAATAAAGATGTTGCACTATTAAAGATAAAAGTTCCGTTTGAACTTAAAACAGTAAAACTTGGCGATTCTTCTAAAATTAAGGTAGGCGAAAGGGTTTTTGCTCTGGGAAACCCGTTTGGATTTAACGGTACGTTTACACAGGGGATTATTTCAAGAATAGATTACGCAAAAAACAGAATTCAGACTGATGCTGCTATTAATCCGGGGTCTTCCGGCGGTCCGCTTTTAAATTCAAACGGGGAAGTTATCGGAATCAATCAGGCTATTTATAATCCGGATAATAATATATCGAATATCGGAATCGGATTTGCAACTCCGGTTAATCTTGTAAGAGAATATCTTTTGGATTCTGATTAAAATATTTTAATTTCAAGAACACCGCTATTTCCCTCTTCGGCTGGATAGGAAGTTATATCCCACGGAGAAAGATGTGGAAACCCTCGCCAAGGGAGAGCGATCGACGAGCGGACGCTTGAAAGTTTTTGCAAGAACACGCGAGAGTTAGAAGCAAAACTCGGAAATTCCGTTCAACGCGAGTTGGTCAAGATAGGGCAGAATTACAAGTTGAAAGCGTAAGCTTGAAACTTAGAAATTCGGGTGAGGGGTAAATTAATTATATAATTCACTTGTTCACCTGCTTACTTGTTCACCTGTCCAGCCTCTATTTGAATCCGTAATTCGTTCACACTCACACGGTTTTTGTCTTCCCCCTTGGAGAAGGTGGGATATTAAAGATTCGGTAACGGTAAATAATTTGTTACAAAAATTAACAATTCAGCAAAAATTAGTCAATTTTTTTTAAGATAAATACTTTATATAAATATAAGAGGATAATTATGGAGTTTTCCTATGCCTAATGATTACTTAACAACCCCTTGGCAAAATTCAGAAAATCAGTCTGTTCTTCAACAGCTAAGAAGAATGGGGTATAATGTTGAGCAAAATAACGGAAAAACTACAATTAAAATCGGTGATAAAACTTATGAAGTAGATTTATCTAAGCCGATTTGGACAACAATGGCTGAGATTGGCAATATTGAAGCCGAGAATAAAAGAGAAGAAATAAAAAAAGATAATCAAAAAAGAGCTGACGGCTATCATGATTTATATATACAAAAGATGGACGAAATCAAAGCAACTAAGAAAAAACGTAATATATTCTTAGAATTATGGAATGGCGCAAGAACCGCACTAAGAAGAATTTTAGGTAAAAATAAAGCTGATACAATTGCTGAGATTCGTGACAATAATGATAAACAACAAGCAGAACAGTTTTCTGCTGACGCTACAACTAACAAGTTCAATTGGATATGGGCAGGTAATAAAATAATTTCTGACTGTAATGATGCTTTAGGATATGCACTTAATGAAGGTGAATGGGGCACAATGGCTCTTTTGGGTTAAAACATTTATCCGATAGATTCTTTTAATAACTTGAGCAATACTTTTGTCAAAAGGAGATTTTGATGAAAGTATTAATGTTTGATTTTAGGGAATCTGAGAAAGAATTTTTTGAAAAAAACAGCTTTTCTGATATAGATATAAAGTTTTTTGCCGAGCCTTTAAATAACAAAACAAAACTTTCTGATGAAGAACTTACAGAAACGGATATAGTAAGCGTTTACAGAACATCAATTTTATCGGAGGGTGTACTAAAACGCTTTAAAAATCTCAGAAGTATCGCCACTCGTTCGTTCGGGTTCAGTCATATTGATTTGGAGTATTGCAAAAGAAATCACATTGCTGTTATGAACGTAGAGCAATACGGAGAAGAAGCTGTTGCGCAGTACGTTTTAGGTTTAATCATAAATTTAACCAGAAAAATTCGTCCTGCGCTTATGGATATCAGAAATAACACTGTGAATCCTCAAAAGTATGAAGGTAAACTTCTCAACAATTTGAAAATTGGCATTATCGGGTGCGGAAAAGTCGGCAAAAAAGTTGCCCAAATAGCAGATTTTTTCGGAATGAAGGTTTTTATATCCTCGTATAAAGAAACGCCTTCGTTTGAGGATATCCCATGCGCAATTGTACCGTTTGAAACACTTTTGTCCGAATCGGATATAATAGCGCTTCATATGCCTTTTACAACAGAAACATACAGAATCTTAGGACAAGAAGAATTCCAAAAAATGAAAAAAGGTGTTTACATAATAAATACATCAAGTGTTGAATTGATTGACTTGGAAGCATTATTAGAGGGTTTGCAAACAAATGTTGTTTCCGGTGCCGGACTTGATATACTAGAATCAGATTATTTAAAGAATAAAGATTTGGGTAACGAAACAATGAGCACCAAAGAAAATTCAAAAATAACGTCCAAACTTTTAGAGATGCCAAACGTTATAATCACTCCTCATATCGCTTATAATACATCTGATTCAATAAACTACGTGCTTGAAACAACAATCAATAACATAAGAGATTGTGTAAAAGGGTTCAACACGAATCGTGTATGTTAAAATTTTTATTTATTCCTCCTTTTGTGCTACAATACGATTATGGCAATTATTTCAGATGACGGGAGTATAAAAGCGGGGAAAAAAAACCCTATAACAAAGCCGGAGACGATTGAGTACGATAACACATTCGAGAATTCAATTCGCCCTAAGGATTTTGACAGCTATATCGGGCAATCAGCTTTAAAAGAGACATTAAAAATTACTCTTGAAGCGGCAAAACTCAGA
>CADAKY010000015.1 GCA_902788575.1 uncultured bacterium
GGGGATAAAACTCGTTTCGGTTTCTTCTACATGGTTATCGGCACTTTTGAGGCAAAACTTTAGGGTTTTTATATAAATTGTTACATTTCTTAATATATTGAAGTATATATAATAAATATTCTTATAATTTATAACATTTTATTAAGTTTTGTAACAAAATCATTAAAAAATGGGCATTTTTGTAATATTTCTTAACAAAACTATTGAGTTTTATATACACATGATATATCATGAGTATATAAGGAATGTTTGTTATGTGTTCGTCACTCCTTATAAAATTAATTAATTAATTTATCAAAACAAAATTTTTACCCCCACAATTACCCCCACATTTACCCCCACAATTTACCCCCAAGGAGTTTAACAGTATGAAAGATTCAATGATTAAAATGAAAAAAGCAACAAATCCGGCAAGAGAAGGATTCGTAAATTTTGCATCTTCTAATGAATTAGGATGCTATTTTAGAAAAGCAAACAGTTTTGAAAGCTTATCAGCAGACGAAGAAAAAGAAATTGCTATTAAAGCAAAAAATGGCGACAAAGAAGCTAAAAAGATTTTAGTTCAGTCAAACTTAAAGCTTGTTCTAACAGTTGCAAGAAAAGCAATACATGTTTCAAAACTTCCTATGGTTGATTTAATTCAGGAAGGCAACTTAGGTCTTATGATTGCTGCGGAAAAATTTAATCCTGAATTAGGATACAGATTCTCTACATATGCAACATGGTGGATAAAACAAGCTATGTTTAAGGCAATCTCAGAACAATCATATTGCATGAAAATACCTGTATACATTCAAGAAACTTTATCAAAATTCTCAAAAGTAAAAGCAGAAATGGAAAGAGCATATAACTGTCAAGTAAGCACAAAAGATGTTGCACAAAAAATGAACATTGAACCTGAAAAAATTGACACATATTTAGGCGCATACTCATCCACAGTATCCATTGAAGGCAGCTTTGACGCAAACAACGGAAGCGAGCTTTCAGTAGCAGACATTTTGGAAGACAATCAAACAAGCGTTGAAGAGAATATTGAGTTTGAAGAACTAAAAAAAGAAATTGCAAGCGTTGTTTCTACACTAAAAGAACGTGAACAAACCGTAATAAAAATGAGATTTGGTTTAGAAAATTTTGCAAAAACTACACTGGAAGACATAGGTAAAATGTTTGGCGTAACAAAAGAATGCATAAGACAAACTGAATTAAGAGCAATTAACAAATTAAAAAATAATTTAATCTGTTACGCAAATTAATAAACTCCAATCAGGCAATACTATATAACTGAAAGCACGTAATTTTTACGTGCTTTTAATTTATTACTCATCAACATCATCTTGAGCATCAGGTAAATCCGGCTCAGCAACTTGTTTTGTAAGTTTTTCGTTAAGTTCCTGTAAAGAAATAGATTTGTCCATTTTTTTAAGAGCATTTAAAACCGCCAATTTATAATCTGCATCGGCTTGATTCTTTGGGTTATCTATTATTTCACCCATTTTTTGTCCAAGGAAGCCCATTACAATTACTGCCGGAATCAAAATAAGTGCAGTTGTAAATAAAGCATGCAAATCCATTGTACCAATTCTTATAATACTTATACTGCCGATAACAAGAACCGTGACAACAACAAAGAACGTTCTAAAATTTTCCGTATGCCCCACAATATTACTCCCTAACCTTTTTTAGTAGAAGTTTCCATATCTTTTTTCATACAGAATTGAACAAGAGTCATCTTATCTATATTACTAAGACTTACAAATCTGCCTGAAATTGTATAAAGCCCGTTATCACCTTTTTCGACACGAATAAGCTGATATTTACATTTAATTTCCTGTTCATCAGAAAGAGGAATTGTTACATTATAATCTTTTTCTATATCTATATTATCTTTTGTCTGAACTTTCATACCGCCTGCTGAAATATCAAGCGTTCTTATTTTATGGACATCATCACCATTAATAAGTTCCATATCTTCAATAAATTTAATACGTGTAAATTTACGTCTTTGCAAGAATCTGTGCTTTACAGGATTCGCAATAGAAATTACGTTATTTTCAAGTCCCTGAATATAAGATTCAAAATATAAATAACCGTTGTCGGTAAATGAATAAAAATCACATATATGATTAACTATCAGCCCCTGCGGTTTATATTTTAATTCCATTTTAAATCCGTCCGCTGATACCTGAGTAACTTTTCCTTTATTTGTATTTTTGAAATCCTGCGGAACAATTGTTACAAGTTGTTCATTTTTAATAAGTTCTCTCATATATATCCTTTCTATTGTACTTTAACCATTCCGACAAATTTGACTTTAACATTCGGATTAAGTTCATGATAAGACAAAATTGCGATTTGAGGAAATTTTCTTTCAACCAGCATTCTTACAAACGGACGAAGTGACGAAGTACAAAGAATAACAGGCTGATTTCCGGTTGTTGTTATTGCTTTTTCTAATTCTATATTCATTTGATCAAACATATTTTTTGTAAATGACGGATCTAACGTTACACTCTGACCATCAGGACTTACACCTCTTGCGATTGTATTTTCCACATCCGGTGAAAGCGTAATCACAAAAAGTTCTCCTGTATCTGCAAGATTTTGTTTACATATAGATCTCGATAATGCTTGACGAACAAATTCCGTAAGAGCAATCGGATTTTTGTTTGTTTTTGCGTGAACACTTAACGTTTCAAGAATTGTCTTCAAGTCACGCACAGCAACGCCTTCTTTCAAAAGATTCTGCATAACAAGCTGTACATCACTAATTGTGACATCCTTCATAATATCGTTTACATAATCCTCAGAAACTTCTTTTTTAAGATTATCAATAAGCTGCTGAACATCAAATCTCGAAAGAATTTCAGAAGCACATTTTTTGATAACTTCTGTAATGTGAGTAGAAATTACGGCAGAAGCAGAAACAACTGTATAGCCTGACATTTCAGCCAAATCTTTATCTTTTGCTTCAATCCATAATGCAGGAAGACCAAATGCAGGTTCAATAGCGTGAATACCGTTTATTGTCAAATTTCCTACAGGATCACCGGCAGACATAGCCAGATATCTTTCAGGATAAACTTCGCCGGATTCAAGTCCGATACCTTTCAGCTTAATTTGATATGAATTAGGTGAAAGTTGTAAATTATCCCTTACTCTGATAGAAGGGAGAACTATGCCTAAATCTAATGCTGTCTGACGTCTGATTTGCGCGATACGTTCAAGTAAGTCTCCGCCCATTTCCACATTCAAAAGCTGAACCAGCCTATACCCTACTTCAATTTCAATTGTATCAACATTAAGAAGTTCCATAACACTTTCTCTTGTGGCTTTTGCTCTTTTTTCTTTTTTGCCTAATTTTTCCTGCTGTTCCTGCTGAACTTTCTGTGCTTCAACAGTTTGTGCATTTTCGGCTTTTTCTTTAGACTTTCTAAATGCCATAGCTCCTGCGACAAATGCGATTGTTAAAAACGGTATAGTCGGCATGCCGGGCACAATACCCATCAAGCCCAAAAGTCCTGAAACAACACCTAAAACTCTCGGGTCGGAAAACATTTCATTTTTAATATCCTGAGATAATGATTCATCTTTACCTGATGCACGGGATACAATCAAACCTGTTGCAGTAGATATCAAAAGTGCCGGAATTTGTGAAACAAGACCGTCACCGACTGTTAATATAGTATAAGTACCCAGAGCAGACTGAACATCCATATGAAGCTGAATTACACCAATAATCAAACCGCCCACAATATTGATGATTGTAATAACGATACCTGCTGTAGCATCACCCTTAACAAACTTGGAAGCACCATCCATGGTTCCGTAGAAATCCGTTTCTCTTTCCAGTTTTTTACGTCTTTCTTTTGCTTGATCTTCATTAATAAGTCCTGAGTTCAAATCCGCGTCAATACTCAATTGTTTACCCGGCATTTTATCCAATGTAAAACGTGCGGAAACTTCAGCGACACGGGTGGCACCACCGGTAATAACCATAAAGTTAATTAACACCAAAATACAAAATATAACGGCACCGACAACGTAATTACCTCCGACTACAAACTCTCCGAATGAACTGATAACATTCCCTGCCTGTCCCTGAAGTAAAATCAATCTGGTGGAGCTGACATTTAAGCCTAATCGGAACAACGTTGCAATAAGAAGAACTGTGGGAAAAGATGAATAATCAAGAGGTTCTTGTGTATATAAGCAAACCAGCAGGATTACAACAGCAAGAGAGATGTTTATAGTAAGCAGTAAATCCAGCATTGGGGAGGGTATCGGAATAACCATCATTACGACAATAATGACCAAGCCTATAGCAAGGACAATATCATTGTTACTTAAAATTTTAGATAACTTACCTAATTCCATCTCTCCACCATTAATATTGTAACATTGACAATAGGTTCATGGCAAGATATCAGATTGAGAGCTTTTTATGATATAATACAAAAAAAGGATACTATTTTGACGATAAAAATTGCAATTACAGGAAAAAGCGGGAGCGGTAAAACATCAATAACAAAAGCTTTGGCTAATATCTTACAGGAAAATTTTCCGGAAAAGTCCATTTTGTTATTTGATAATGATTTAACGGGAGAACTCGGACATTCATACGGACTTGATATAAGAAACACGATTTATGGTATAAGAAGCGGTAAGCATGAATACAAAACCGGTATTCCCGAAGGAATGTCCAAGCATGAATATGTCGAATGGGCGATGGAAGATATTATTGTACCATTAAATGATAATGTTGATATTATTGTTTCATGGTTTGTTGGTGCAAAAGACTGCAGATGCCCTATTACTTCTCAGATTAACGATGCATGCCAAAAATTAATAGAAAGATATGATTTTGTAATTTTTGACTGTGAATTTGATTTAAAATATTTGAACCAGCTTGTAGATACAAACATTGATTTGACACTAATTGTAACAAATCCGCAGCCTGAATCTGTAAAACTCACCAAACGTATAGCGGAATTTTCTTACAAATATGCTGCCGGCGGACAAATGGGAGTTGTTATTAACAAAGTCGCAAATCAAAATATGGATGAAATTTATTCCAGTTTGAAAGATGCTGATTTGGATATTTTGGGTTCAATTCTGTATGACAATTCCATTAATTCAGATAAAACAGATTGGAATTCTAACATAATAAAAGATGCTGTAAAACAATTTTATTTCAGATTAAATCTTCCACAGGAGAACAGCTAATGGTTTTATTAGACGGCAAAGCTCTTTCGCTAAAAATACTGAATAATGTAAAAGAAAAAGTATCGAAACTGGACAGGATTCCGCATCTGGTTGTTATTCTTGTCGGAGATGACAGCGCCAGCAAAATTTATGTTAATAACAAAAAAAAAGCAGCGGAAAAAGTCGGAATAAAATCTACCGTAATTGAACTTCCTTCCGATACAAATGAAAATGATTTGCTTGATAAAATTCAAGAACTTAACAACAATGATGATGTCACAGGGATTCTTGTGCAGCTTCCTCTGCCGGAACAGATTGACAAAAATAAAATCATAACTGCAATTTCGCCTAAAAAAGATGTAGACGGTTTTTCCCCTGAAAATGTCGGACGTCTGGCAACAGGATTGGAACCATATTTCTATCCGGCAACACCACAAGGTATCATAATGCTTCTTGACGAATACGGAATAAAAATTGAAGGGAAAGATGCGGTTATTCTCGGACGCTCAAACATTGTAGGCAAACCCATGGCGCAAATGCTGCTTAAACGTAATGCTACGGTAACAATTTGCCATTCATATACAAAAGAGATTGAAGACAAAATAAAAACCGCCGATATTTTGATATCCGCGGTGGGTAAAAAGATTGTAAGATGTAAGATGGGGTATAAAAATTCTGTTGTAATTGACGTCGGAATCCATAGAGATTCTAACGGCAAACTGACCGGTGACGTTGATTTTGATTATGTTTCTCCCTCTTGCGGGTTTATTTCGCCGGTTCCGGGAGGAGTTGGTCCTATGACCATTGCTTCTTTGATGTTTAATGCTTCTAAAGTATATAACTAAAAATTGTTTTCTACGATTATTTACCTCTATGATTGGAGAAGACCTGTGTCTTGAGCTGCTGTAGAAACTGCCTGCTTGTCTGCAGATTCCTGAGCTCTTAGTTCTTCTAATAATGTATCGTACATAGTTTTCATTGTGTCATATTCAATATCTAATTCTGCAAGTTCTTCGGAAAGAGCTTCATCATAACGACTAACTTTAGCGTGAGCATAAGCATCTGCGACTTGTTGATTTTGGTTACCTTCACAAACCCTAACTCCGCCGCAATTTAACTCTCTTGTATTGTCAATTGCTGAATCATAAGCTGATTCCCATTTTTGTTCGTAATTAATTTGTTTTTCAAGTTTTTCTTGGTTAGCTTCGTATAATCCGTTCCAGTAGATAGACTGTTGGGTGTAAAAGTTAATGTCAGCTCTTACGCCTAACAAATTTCCTAATTGTGCTGCTGTGTTTGACATCTTTTTATACCTCTTTAGTTATCTTACATATATATAAAGTATTTAAAAAAGATTGAATTTCACAAAGTGTTTTTTTTGTTACAAATCTTTACAAAAGGATAAATGTACCTATATTATTAGTTTTCAGAAAATAATTATTAAAAAAATAAAAAAATAAAGGCAATTTTTTTATAAAAAAATACTTTATATATATAAGGTTAGATAAATATAGGTTAGGTAGGTTATGATTAATAATATTGCGTCTATGGACTTGCGTCCGCAGATGACGGTATCTAAAGCCACGCCGTCATTTTCGAGTATGTCAATGCCGGCTATACTAGGGTTCAAGACACCTCAGCTAAAAGAAAAAGCAACTATTCGCGTCAAAAAAATAAAGCGTGGAGATAATATAATAATCCCCGGAGAAATTGACGATGACTATGTTGATATAGTGGAGGAGCTTATTCAGGTTCCGCGAAAAAATAATGATTCCTGTGGCGAAAACTTTTTTGCTTCACCAAAAATTCTTGCCCCGCCTATAAAGCGAGAATTAAAATATTTAAAAAATTGTTATATTATAGATTATATTCAATCGCCCAAGCAAAGGTGCGGTATGGGAACTAATGCAATAAAAGCACTGGCGGAAAAAGCTATGTTTGATAAAAAAGCAGACGGGAGAATTGTGACATTTTCAGCCCCTATGGTAAGGGAATCTTCTCCGGCACTATTTTTCTACAAGCTTGGATTCAGGTTTACAAGTCCGGAGGCGAATGAATATATGGAAAAATGCATTAGGGACAACATGCCGGATATTCCGCCGCAAACCGGCATGATGTATTTACCGCGAACGCGGCTGCATAAATTGTTACGATACGGAGAACTATTCTGATGACAACAGGAATTTCAAACAGTCAAATATATAATAACGGCTCTGTTAATATATCTTATCCGCCTCCTGACAGCGGAACGAACCTTGACGCTCATTATAGTGATAACATGAAGGTCAAGCGTCCTATAATACAGGCTAATAATACACAAATAAATATTTCTGAAAAAACACTGTATTCGGACAAAGAAGCAACAAAAAAAATTCAACAAATAAATGGCGATATATATGAAGGTCAAAAGAAGGAGAAAGCAAACCATGAATTCAGTTTTAAGACTTATTTTAAGATTTGTATCGGGCTTGTTCTTGCAGCCGCAGGCATTGCCGGTATACGTAAAATCATACAGTATTTCAGAAAATAATAACCAATAAATTCTTAATAAAAATTTTACTAAAATAAATTATCGTTTATGGTAAAATATCCGAGTAGGATATTAAGAGAGGTATTTATGTGCGGAATTGTCGGATATATAGGAAGTAACACAGCAGCGGATATTTTGCTTGAAGGATTAACAAACCTTGAATACAGAGGATATGATTCTTCCGGCATTGCGCTGAATATTGACGGAAAAGTTCAATTATTTAAGGCGCAAGGTAAACTGCAAAACCTAAAAAACATTGTCCAAAATAATTATGCTGAAATTTCAAAATCAAAAATCGGCATCGGACACATACGCTGGGCAACACACGGAGTACCTTCTATTGAAAACGCACACCCGCACACATGCAATTGCGGCCGCTTAGCGGTTGTACATAACGGCATTATAGAAAACTTTAAAGAATTAAAGGTGAAACTGGAAGCTCAGGGTTGTACATTCCGTTCACAAACCGACACCGAAACCATAGCGCACCTTGTTGCGTCAAAGTTTGCACAAACAAAAGATTTAACAGAAGCCGTAAGACTTGCGACAAAAGAAATTGAAGGAGCATATGCAATTGCAGTTATTCATCAGGATGTTGAAGGCACAATAGTTGCGACAAGAAGAAATGCACCGCTAGTTATAGGTTTTGGAGAAGGAGAGAACTTCGTTGGTTCTGATATTCCGGCACTGATTCAATATACAAAAAAAGCAATGTACCTTGATGATAACCAAATTGTAACCATGACTGCAGACAGTGTTAAAGTTATTGACAGCGACAATAATCCTGTTGCATTAAAAATCGAAAACCTTCCTTGGGAGCCGGTTGCACTCAGCAAAATGGGTTATAAGCACTTTATGCTTAAAGAAATCCATGAGCAGCCGGATATCGTAAGAAACGTACTTACAGGAAAACTCAGCACCAGTGATGAGCCGGTAATTTTGAAGGAAGTCACTCTGGACAGAGAAAAACTGAAAGATTTGAGCAGAATACAAATTGTTGCATGCGGAACATCTTTGCATGCCGCAATGATTGGTAAATATATTATAGAAGATTTTTGCGGAGTTCCGGTCGATGTTGAACCATCAAGCGAATATATTTACAGAAAAACCATTACGGATGAAAATACTCTTGTAATAGGTGTTTCGCAATCAGGAGAAACCGCTGATACAATTACGGCTGTTAGACAGGCAAAGAAAAAAGGCTCACATATTTTAATAGTAACTAACAGACCGGATTCAACAATGGCACGCGAAGCAGATAGTTTAGTTCCTGTTAATGCCGGAATTGAAGTTTCTGTTGCCGCAACAAAATCTTATATGGCACAAGTAATCTCATTCTATCTGCTTGCAATTTATATGGCAGAAGTTAAGAATTCTATGCCAAAAGAAGAATTAACAGATTTGAAACATGAACTTGTTATTCTTCCTCAAAAAATTGAAAAAATACTTACAAATAAAGATGAAATCCAAAAATGCGCGAGAAAATTCTCAAGCTTCAAAGATTTTATATTTGTAGCAAGAGGTATTAACTTCCCGACAGCATTAGAAGGCGCATTAAAGCTAAAAGAAATCAGCTACATTAACGCTACCGGATATTCAGCAGGTGAGCTTAAACATGGACCAATTGCCATGCTTGATGATTCAATGCCGGTTTTGGCAGTTTTGATGAAAGGTAAAGTCTACGACAAAATTTTATCAAATGCAGAAGAAGCAAAAGCAAGAAATGCAAGAATGATTGCACTCACAGATTCTGAAGACGAAAAACTGGAAGAATTGTTTGAAAACATAATAAGGATTCCTGAAATTTCTGAAATTTTGTCACCCGCTCTTGCGATTGTTCCTTTACAACTGCTGGCATATTATATTGCGGAATTTTTGGGCAAAGATGTAGACCAGCCGAGAAACCTCGCAAAATCCGTTACGGTTGAATAGTTTTGTAACAATTTCTTAATATTATTTCTATAATCAGGCAATTTTACTACAACAAAAAAACTTTATATATATATGTGTAGTAAAAAATAGTGAGGTTTGTATGACATCAATAGCAGCAATCAATCCTGTCAATTTTCAAAACGTAAATTTTCGCGCTAATGAAAATCAACAGACAACGAAAAATTCTCAGGACTATCAAGTCCTTACCTATGAAACAGAAGGTTCAACCGGCAAAAAATGGGGCGTCGGTACAGCATCATTTTTTATCCCCGGTCTAGGACAAGCAATTAACGGTCAGTGGGGAAAAGGTATAGGATTCTTCTTAGGAGAAGTTGTAACTGAAATATTAGCAAGTTTTGCCCTTGCAAAACCAGCAATTGGTATAACCGGTGTAGTACTCAATCTGGGTAACAGAATCTGGAGCGTTACCGATGCCGTAAAGAATGCTAAATCAGAAGTTCAACAAATTGTTCCCAAAAATCAAACAGAAGAAAATAAATTTTCTGCAACAGCTTAAAAAAACTTTTAAAATATAATTATACGGTTTTGCTTAATAATATTAAGCAAAACCGTATTTTTAATATTTCTTTTGTGGTAATGTATGTTTATGAAAGCAATCTCTGAACTAATAAGAATCCCAAATAACGGAAATCTTACAACAGAACATATTGAAAAAGAATTAACAAAACTAAACATTTCACCGTTAAGATGGGCAATAATTAGTGTTAGTGATACAATTATCGTATTAAATGTTGCAAAATTAGAAAAGTAGAAAGGTTTGACTATGACAATAACACAAATAAAATGTGATATCAAAGATATTTCACTTGCAGAACAAGGTAAAAACAATATTGAATGGGCTTTTAAAGACATGCCGGTTCTGAGTAAAATTAAAAAAAGATTTGAAATTGAAAAACCTTTTAAAGGACTAAGACTCGCAGCTTGCTCACACGTTACAAAAGAAACTGCTGCTCTTTGTATAACAATGCAGGCAGGCGGAGCTGATGCAGTCCTTGTTGCATCAAACCCTTTATCAACTCAAGATGACGTTGCAGCAGCATTAGTTAAATACTACAACTTACCTGTTTTTGCCGTTGCAGGAGAAAGCGTAGAACAATATAAATCTCACATAAGAGAAGCTATTAATCACCATCCGAATTTAATTATAGAAGACGGATGTGACTTAGTTTCAACACTTCACATTGAGCATCCGGAAATAGCAGATAACGTTATCGGCTCTACGGAAGAAACAACCACCGGTATAATAAGACTTCAAGCAATGGAAAAAGAAGGCATGCTTCGTTTCCCTGCTGTCGGTGTTAATACAAGTTTAACAAAGCATCTTTATGACAACCGTTATGGTACAGGTCAAAGCGCTATGGACGGAATAATGAGAGCCGCAAACATTCTTATCGCAGGTAAAACCGTTGTAATTTCAGGTTA
The DNA here is from genome assembly GCA_902788575.1 of uncultured bacterium. Classification (GTDB taxonomy): domain Bacteria; phylum Cyanobacteriota; class Vampirovibrionia; order Gastranaerophilales; family Gastranaerophilaceae; genus CAG-196. The sequence goes on from CADAKY010000015.1 coordinate 11,108, forward strand.
CGGCTGGTGCGGCAAAGGTTGTGCTTTGAGGGCAAAAGCTCTGGGGGCTAACGTTATTGTTTGCGAAGTGGACCCACTTAAAGCTCTGGAAGCTGCAATGGAAGGTTATAGGGTAATGCCGATTGCAAAAGCAGCATTGGAAGGTGATATTTTCTTAACTGTTACAGGTGACAAGCACGTAATTGATGTTCAACATCTTCTTTCTATGAAAGACGGCGCAATGGTTGCAAACGCAGGTCACTTTGACTGGGAAGTTAATGTCAGCGGATTAAAAGAATTTACAACTGACATAAAGAGAATTCGTCCATTTTTAGATGAATATAAGCTTAATAACGGAAAATCAGTTTATGTGCTTGCGGAAGGCAGATTGGTAAACCTTGGCGCAGCTGAGGGGCATCCGGCTTCTGTAATGGATATGAGTTTTGCTAATCAGGCTTTAGGCATGGAATATATCGTTAAAAATCAAGGCAAACTTGAACATAAGCTTTATACATTACCGGAAAGCGTTGATATTAGTATTGCCGAACTTAAGCTAAAAACAATGGGTATAGAAATTGATTCTTTGACAGAAGCTCAAAAAGAATATCTTAATAGCTGGAAGTTGTAGAAATTTATAACCGGTTTTTCAATAACCAAAATAATTAAGAGGAGCATTTTAATGTCAGAAGAACATAATCATGATCTCAGAAAGGCAAGTTTCTATAATATCTGGAGAAGAATTTTTCTTTTTCTTGTAACTCATATATTTTACATGATTAGATTCAAGCTCGTATATAGACTTGAAGTCAGAGGCAAAGAAAACATTCCGAAGAATAACGAATATATTATCGCAGCAAACCACCTTTCAACGCTTGACCCACCGCTTGTCTGCGGAATTATGAACAGAGGCGTTGCTTATATGGCAAAAAAAGAACTTTTTGATAATCTATTTTTACGCTGGTGGCTAAACTGGTTAGGAGCTTTCGCTGTCGATAGAGAAAAAGTAAGCGTATCAACGCTAAAAACAGTAAAAACAATAAAAAGTACCGGCTGGGTACTGGGAATTTTTCCGCAGGGAACGAGACAACTTGACGGAGAAATTAAAAATGTTGCAAAAGGTTTTGCTGCAATAGCTAAAAGTACAAAATGCGGAATTCTTCCTGTCGGCATAACCGGAACAGAAGAAACTAAAATAATTCCTTTCACAGGGAAAATTGTTGTGAATATTGGAGAGGTTATACCTTATTCCAATAATATTGACGAAATGGTTAATGCTTGGGGTAAATCAATTGAAAATTTAACAGGGTACAAATATATACCTGAAAGTGTTTAATATTATAGGAAAAACTAATGGCAGAAAAAAATTACAACAGACGAACTGAAAAAGATTACGGCTTTTGGAGAACATTTTTTTACAAAACATTTGTAACTTTTGTCGTTTTTAATGTTTCTAAATTCATGTACAATATTAAAATTGAAGGGAAAGAAAATGTTCCCAAAACCAGCAGATTGATATTGGCTGGAAACCACGTGTCGTATCTTGATCCGCCAATGATTTCTCTTGCGACAGGGAAAAAAGTCGCGTACATGGCAAAACAGGAACTCTTTACAGACAAGAACAAGTTGCTAAAATTTCTTGTACACACCCTCGGAGCTTTTGCCGTTAATAGAGAAAAACCTGAACTCGCAACTTTTAAAACAGTAAAAGCAATTTTTAATACACCATGGTCTCTCGGAATTTTTCCGCAGGGCAGAATTATTAAAGAACCTGTAATTTCCGACATTCACAAAGGATTTGTACTGTTTGCAAAGAAATTCAAAGCTGACATTTTACCGGTTGCTGTTTGCGGATTTGACGGATATGCAAAAAAACTTTTTGAAAAAAATATGACTATAAAAATCGGGAAACCTATATCATACACTCTTCCTGAAGATGAAATCGTTCGTGAGTGGGCAAGACAAATTTGCGAATACACAGGTTTTGAAAACAAACTGGAAGAAAATATACAAGTTTAGCACTGTCTAACTTTTTTTATTCCTTCAAGTATAATATTTCTGGCAGAAATTGCTTCCTCTTTGCTTAATGCCGGAGTCCCTTTTAACGGGTAATCAATTCCCAGATTTTCATATTTTGGTACAGCCATATTATGATACGGTAAAACATCCAGCGCTTTTACCGTTTTGAGCGTACCAATAAACTCACCAAGCTTAATTAAAAATTCTTTTTTATCATTTAAATTCGGAACAACAACATGACGAATCCACATAATTTTACCTTTTTGTGAAAGATATTGTGCAAAAGCCAAAATATTTTTATTGGAATGCTTTGTCAGTTTAACATGTTCTTCATTATCTATATGTTTAATATCTAATAAAACTAAGTCCGTATATTGCAGAAGTTCATCAATTTTTTTTGTATCATCAGGATTAAATAAAATTCCTGATGTATCAAGTGCTGTGTGAATATTCTTTTCTTTTGCCTGTCTGAACAACTCTGTCACAAAATCAATTTGAACTAAAGGTTCACCGCCCGTAACGGTTATTCCGCCCTTACAAAATTCTTTTACACCATCGTATTGAACCAATATGTCTTTTGCGGACAGTTTTTGAGATTTATCATTTATATTCCATGTATCCGGATTATGACAATAAAGACATCGCATAGGGCAGCCCTGCATAAAGACTACGAATCTAACCCCCGGACCGTCTACAGTTCCGCAAGTTTCTATTGAATGTATATTACCAAATATTTCAGACATTTTTTTAATAATATATAAGGGCACGTTTGCACGCACCCTTAATTTTAATTTTCAATTTATTTACACTTTTTCATGAACAATATTTTTTGTATTAGCAGCAGATTTTCTGAAATCAGACGGCATAGACATAGAGCCCATACTTGTTCTTGGAGAAATTGATGGCTGCATGCCAATATTCTCAGCATTTTCATAACTGCTAACCTGTTTTGAAGCGCCTAAGGATGAATGGAAAGTTCTTGAAATTACATCATCCTGCTGTTCTTTTGTAAGTTTTATAAAGTTTACCGCATATCCTGAAACTCTTACTGTAAGTTGTGGATATTTTTCAGGATGAGCCTGCGCATCAATGAGTGTTTCACGATTTAATACATTGACATTCAAGTGATGTCCGCCTTTTTCAACATAACCGTCAAGTAAATTTATAAGGTTTTCTTCTTGTTGTGTTGTCATAATCTTTCTCCCAAATTTAATTTATAATTATTTTAATTGTCCTTCACAGCATCCGCAATCTAATTGAATATCCAAATCACCCATAAATACTTCATCTTTACCTAAAGCATTCGGTATTATTGAAAATGTATTTGAAATACCGTCTTGAGCATCCTTGAACGGAAGCTTAGCAACTGATGCAAGAGAAGCAACAGCACCATTAGTATCACGTCCATGCATAGGATTTGCACCGGGGGCAAGCGGAACTCCTTCTTTTCTTCCGTCAGGAGTATTGCCCGTTTTCTTACCGTAAACAACGTTTGATGTAATAGTAAGAATTGACATAGTTGGAATAGAATTTCTGTATGTCTGATGTGTTCTTATCATATTCATAAATTTATGAACCAAATCAACTGCAATAGAATCAACTCTGTCATCATTATTGCCATATTTCGGATAATCACCTTCTACTTCATAATCTACAACAATGCCATTTTCGTCACGAATAGTTTTAACTTTTGCGTACTTAATTGCAGAAAGTGAATCCGCTACAACAGAAAGACCTGCAATACCGGTTGCAAAATATCTTTTAACATTTTTGTCATGCAGTGCCATTTGAGCACGCTCATAGCAATATTTATCGTGCATATAATGAATTACATTTAAAGTATTGACGTATAAACCTGCGAGCCATTCCATCATGCTTTCATAGCGTTCCATAACTTCATCATAGTCTAAGTATTCAGACGTTATAGGTCTGTATTTTGGTCCTACTTGTTCCTTTAATCTTTCATCAATACCGCCATTTATTGCGTAAAGCAAGCATTTTGCAAGGTTTGCACGTGCGCCGAAAAATTGCATTTCTTTACCGACTACCATTGATGATACACAGCATGCAATTGCATAATCATCACCGTGTGTCACTCTCATCAGATCGTCATTTTCATACTGAATTGATGATGTTGTAATAGAAATGTGTGCCGCATATTCTTTAAAATTATGAGGCAAATTCTTTGACCACAAAACAGTTAAATTCGGTTCCGGTGCAGTACCCAAGTTTTCAAGAGTATGCAGATACCTGAAAGAATTCTTTGTAACGAGCGTTCTGCCATCAACTCCCATACCGCCAATAGATTCTGTTACCCAAGTGGGGTCGCCTGAAAACAGAGAATTATATTCCGGTGTTCTTGCAAATTTAACCAACCTGAGCTTCATAATAAAGTGGTCAACAAGTTCCTGCGCTTCAGATTCAGTTATCACACCATTTTGCAGATCTCTTTCAATGAATATATCTAAAAACGTTGAAGTTCTACCAATACTCATTGCGGCACCGTTTTGTTCTTTTACTGCTGCCAAATAGCCAAAATATAACCATTGAACAGCTTCCTGAGCATTTTGAGCGGGTTTTGTTATATCAAACCCATAGATTCTGCCAAGTTCAGCCATTTCCCAGAGAGCATTAATTTGTTCCGCAATTTCTTCCTTTAACTGTATTTTTTCCGGAGTCATTTCGCCATTTATAGAATTGAGTTGATCAAATTTGTCATATACAAGCCTGTCAATTCCATAAAGAGCAATTCTTCTGTAATCACCGATGATTCTTCCTCTTCCGTATGCATCAGGAAGCCCTGTAAGAATTGCTGCGTGGCGAGCTTTTCTCATCTCAGGAGTATAAACATCAAACACACCCTGATTGTGAGTTTTTCTGTATTTAGTAAAAATCTTTGATATCTCGGGATCAACTTCATATCCGTAAGATTTACAAGCAGTTTCAGCCATTCTTATACCGCCAAATGGCTGTAACGAGCGTTTAAGCGGTTTATCAGTCTGAAGCCCTACAATCTTTTCTAAGGGTTTATCTATATAACCGGCGCCGTGCGATGTAATTGTAGACACAATTTTTGTATCCATATCCAGTACACCGCCTTTTTCACGTTCTTTTTTAAATAAATCGCAACATTCCTGCCAAAGTTTTGTTGTTGCTTTTGTAGGACCTTCCAAAAAACTTGAGTCACCTTCGTATGGCGTATAATTTCGTTGTATAAAATCTCTTACATTAATTTCTGTCTGCCATTTCCCGCCGACAAAATCTGTTTTCGGCTTTTCCAATACCGCCATGATATCTCCTTATTCCCTAATCTGATAATATGTACAAGATGTTTAAATATTGTACAACAGAAAACATGCTTTGTACAGAAATGTAATGATTTGTTTACAAAAATGTACAAATTCAAATATATTGATTTAAAAATTGTAACAATTTGTAACTATTCTTAAAATTAGCGTTACAAGATTATGAAAATGTGGAATATCAATATTATAAGAGCTGCAAAAGGAATTAAAAAAATTTAGCCGAACAAAGGATATGTGTTATGTTGTCACTAAATACCAATATGACAAGCTTAATCGTACAGAAGAATCTTGCTAAAGCCACTCGCGGGCTTAATACTGCGATTGAACAATTGACAACAGGGTATAAACTCAATCACGCAAAAGATAACCCTGCTAATTATGCATTAATGAAACAGTATGAAACAAAACTTAATGCTTGGAATGTTGCGCAAGATAACATATCAATAGGAAACAATCTGCTTGAAATGGCATCAGATTCGGCAGCGCTGATTGAAAACCACGTTATAAGAATTCGTGATTTATGTATGCAGGCATCTAACGGCACATACGGAGAAAATTCAATCAATGCAATAAAAGCAGAGATACAAGGCAGACTGGATGAAATTGAAAGAATTAGAGGTTCAACAGAATTCAACGGTATCAAATTATTTGGAAATACTGATGAAGAAGGAAATACCCAAGTTCAAAATATAAACATCCAAGTCGGAATTGATTCTTCACAGAGTTCAAGAATTACACTGGATACCGGCTTAAATCTTCAAATTCTTAAAGAGTTTGAAGATATTGATATCACCAATGCATCAACACTGGATAAACTCGATAATATATTATCTCAATTATCGTCCTATCAGGTTAAAATAGGTGCATCCCAAAATCGGCTTGAATATGCACTTGATTTTGCAGAGGTTAATGTAAACAACCTTACCTCGTCACTTTCAACAATCAGAGACGCAGATATAGCAAAAGTTTCTTCCGATTTTATAAGATACCAAATTTTACAGCAGGCTTGCGCAACTCTTTTAGCAACTGCAAACCAAATGCCTGCTCTCGCTCTTCAACTCATATAAAAAAGGTTCTGCATAAATTAATACAGAACCTTTTTTGTTTGTATATTTTTTAGAACTAAACTGTTTCAGCGGGAGCTTCGTCTGCCGGAGTTTCTTCTGCAGATGCTTCTTCTGCTTTAGCAGCTTCTGCTGCCTTTTTAGCTTCTTCTTCGGCAGCCTTTTTAGCTTGTGCTTTCTTAGAAAGTTTAACAGTTTCTGACTTTTTGTAGTTCAAACTTCCGTCATCATTGCAATTTGTAATCAAATACTTAACCGTATCGGTAGGTTGTGCACCTTTTGAAACCCAAGCTAAAGCAGATTCTTTATTAAGCTTCATTTCTTTAGTCTTAGGATTGTAGTAACCTAATTCTTCAATAGGTTTACCTTCACGTTTTGTAGTTGAATTGATAACAATAACTCTGTATGTAGGAGCTTTTTTAGCACCAAGTCTTTTCAATCTGATTTTTAACATTTCTTTTTCCTTCTTTTATATTCGACTTTTGCGAGGTTCAGCCGCGACCTTCGCAGTTGTGTACGGGATTAAAAGAGGATACCCGTCCAAATACAAGAAAACACAAAAATAACTTATAATCAAGTGGCAAAAAATTTTTTTTTAAGTTTTCATATAAAAAAAGAAAGCGAAATCAAAATGCCAATTAATATACATCGAATAAATTCTAAACTAAATTACATCAAACCGGAATGTAAAATCGGCAAAGCGGAAGAAATCGGACTGGATTTAAAAAAAGTTATGCAATCTGATATCGCAAAAAATATTAAAAAGGGTGAATTAATAAATTCCGGAACATTTGCAGATGTATTCACGCTTGAAGGATGGGAAAAATCCTATGTCGTAAGGATAGAAAGAGACGCTGAAAACAATGAATTTCACCCAAATAAACTAAAACCCGCAGCTAAAAACATAAACAATGAGGTTTTTGCATCCGAAAACAAAGCAGTTTCCATACTTAAAAGAATCACAGGAATACCGCTTTATGAAAAATTTTGGACTCTGGACAAAGCCTCTCCTCTTTCAACGTTTAAAGAAACGTTCAAAATGCTAAGAGAATTACCTGACAAGGTTTTTTTAAGATACATAGACGATATTTTAAAAATAAAAGAAGCCGGCTATCACACCGATACATATAACCCCAATAATTATCTCTATGATGCTGAAAACGAACGCATAAACATCATAGATATTCTAAAAAATTATAAAAAAGAACACTCTTTGGAAATGGAAGAATTTTTTCCGCTGCTTAATGCTAAAAAATATTTGGGAATTGTATACAATATGAACTTGGAAGAAAGAAAACAACTTGTTAAAGATACGAAAAGCTTTATAGACAGAATGATAAAACTGGCTAAAGAAAAAGGGTTTGATATTAAAATGGAAGAGCTTGATTACCTGAAAAAGCAAGATTTTGTTGTTAATGTATACCACGAAGACCCATTTGTATACAAATTGGGGCGCAAAAAATAATGTATAATTAACACATTATTATCCAAAGCAATTTTCTTGTTTCTTTTCCTAACCAAATTGCCATTGCAGTAAAGAAAATATCATAAAATACCTGAACACCGCTTTGTGAAAATATCCAACTGGAAATTAAATCCATTGAAGCATGTCTGAGAGTAGCTATAAAGAGCATATACAAAATTCCCAAAAGATGTATTGTTATAACCCCTGCAACAGATATCAAAATTATTCTTAAAAAATCAGGTTTTCCTTTCAAAATAGTACCTGCAAAAAATATTGCCGGCAGAAATGCCAATATATAACCAAATCCGTATTCAAAAAGATAGCTGACTCCGCCTCCAAGAGCAAAAACAGGGAAAAATAATCCCAATATTATATACGTTATAACAGCAAGTATTCCGAATTTTCTTCCCATTAAAGATACCACAAAAAAAACAACGGGGATTTGAGGTATATATTGGTATTTTTTAATAAAATGATGAAGAATCTCTGTGTCAGTCAAATCCTGAGACAAATAAGTAAGCGTATCCATCGGCAAATAAGGATGCATAATTGTCACTTGCGTAAAAGTTGCTACAATTATTAATAAAACACAAAGAGCTGTCATTACAAGGGTTCCAAGAGTAATCCTTATAGGTTCCCCTTTATATTTAAAACTGTTAAGTTGTTTTTCAACCCTCTTACTCATAAACTTTTATTAATTTCTCCAACTTATCACAATTGTAATTAAATTTTTCCTTAAACTTGTCATAAAAAATATTTTCTGTCCACATAATAAGAGCATCCTCATTGTTATCCTGATAATAGCCCTTGCGCGTACCGAGGGACTGAAAACCGTATTTTTCGTACAGCTTTATTGCGGGAATATTAGATACTCTGACTTCAAGCGTAAGATATTTAATATTATTTTTATAACAATCTTCAATAATTCTACGTATTATGGCTTCACCTATGTGATTTCTCAAATAATCATTTTTAACAGCTATCGTTGTTATATGACCTTCATCAATTATATGCCACGTGCCGGCATATCCCACAATTTTTCCCTCAGGAGTTTTTGCAACATAATATTTGGCAAGATTATTTGACATTTCATCATAAAAAGAAGATTTCGCCCAATGATGGTTGCCGTATGCTTCTTCTTCAATTTTTACAACCGAATCAACATCTTCTTTTTTCATATATTCAATTTTAATTTCATTTAATTTTACGGGCATATACTTTCCCAATCTATATCGTCTTCTGTTTCTTCTCCCGGTTCAACAATATGGTCGCCGTCTTCCAGCATAAGCATCAAAGATAACCTTAACTGCCTTTTGTAATTTTCCAAAGCTTTTTCTCTTGTTTTTGCGCAAAATGCAAAACTTGGAATTTCTTTTATTTCAATGTAATGATATGGATTTCCGTTAAAATCCAAGTCCTCACCTTCAATCAATGTCCAAGGAAGATTCATATAATATTCCAAATCTTTTTCAATCATCAAGAGACCTTTCATTCAAAGGTTGTTTTACCATAATACCTTCACCGCCGATAACATCAGCCTGTTTTCCGTTTATATAAAGATAAACCGGTAATTTTGTATTGGCATTTGCCGTTTTAATAAGCTGATGAACTCTTATATAAGTACTTTCTGCTCCTCCGCCGCTTTCAAAGGCAGGTGACAAATCTACTAATATATTATTGTTGCTTTCCCTAACCGACAGAACCTTTGTGCCGGAAGGAATTTCTGATGAAAGTCCTTTGGATTTTTCCCATTTTGTCGGAGATGAAACAAGCTGTTCTATCGCAAATTCAAAACAAGATTTTTCAACGGCAGTATTACAATTTCTGTTTACGGAACGCAAATTGCCCTTGGAATCAGTTACAAATATCTTTATAACTTTTACATCATCATTTTTTGAATTTTCATCTGTCTTTGGTTCTTCTTCACTTTGCCATTCCGGATAATAATTCAGCTCACCTTCATGATTATCGCGAAACTTAAAAAAATCAAATCCGTCTTTATTAAAGAATGAAAAATATACGTAACATACTGATATTACGATTAAACAAAATATACCAAATTTTTGTGCGAAATTCATTCTGATTTCTCCTTAAGTGTCGGGGAATTATTTATCCTCTTTCATAAATATTTTACCATCAACTTTAATATTATTGTCAATAATATTTACATTTTCAATTTTACCTTTGCAATTTTTAGTATCCATTTGTGAGAGTGTAAACTCCAATGGATTAAGAAGATTTATAAGATTTGCCACCCTGTCCAGACCAAGATTGCCGTAAATGCTGTCAATATGAACGTTTCTTGCTTTAATTTTGCCGTTTTCAATTTTTAAATCAGTCGAAGCAACAAATGTTTTATTTTTGGAAGATTTCGCCAATGGCAAATTATAATCCATTACAATATACAATCTGTTATTTATAATCTTTGTACTGATCTCTGATAAACGAAACAGCGGATATGCAAGTTTATTTACACGATTTATATTTTTTTTGTAATCTTTATCTTTCAGAGCACTGTTTAAAGAATCCTGAGTCAGAAGCATATCGTACTGAAAAGTCATATCAGACTTATAAACAACGGGAGATTTTGTATAATCAATATAGTTATAATCGGTTAAAGACTTTAAATGAATATATTGTACCGGAATTTCCTCCACTATCAAATTCTCACCTGAAAGTTCAAGTGATTTGAAAATTCCCTGTTTCATACTTGAAGTCGTATATCCCTCGAAATGCACTTTAAAATTTGCACCTGTTTGCTTTTTCAAAGATTTTTTAATTGCCCTTTCAACACAAAGTTCAACTATGGGATTAATAACTGCAAAATGTTTTTTACTCTGCAAATATTCTTTTGAATACCTGTCTGCTCCTGCATAAACAGGAATAAGCAAGAAATTTAACATTACAAACATTATAAAAAGTTTTTTCATAAATACCTCTTTATTTTTGCTCTGTTTCTTTTACTGATTTAAAGAATTCTTTTGTAATAAGCTGTGAATATTTTTTATTATCACTAAAAGAAAGTGCCAATTTTTCATTACCATCAGACGTTTTTACTCCGGCAACAATTCCCCCGACATCAGATATAGGAAGCTTTGTAACATGAGCCTTAAATTTTGCATAAGGAACTGTTTGTCCGTATATAGAAATTTCACCTCTTTCAGTCACAGACAAGTCTTTTACTGTTACACCCTGATACTTAATTTTTTCAGATAATTTTTTTAGCTTAACATCAAGTTCGCTGCTCTTAATATCTTCATTTGTAAGCAGCGGTTTTTTACCTGAATCAACAATTATCATCTTTTGTCCGGAAGATTTATGTTCAGCGAGAACCGCCTTATAACCCAATAAATTTACGGCATTATCAATCTGAAACTCTTTATCCATATTAGAAAAATCACCGAGTTTTCCTACTGTATTTGAGCGATGCTCTTCAATAAAATTTACAACAGCAGTTTTTATCTGTTCTGTATACTTTTCACCACCTATTGCATTAAACCCAATAAATGCAAGAACTATCAAACACGCATTAAATACAATTTTTATCAATCTTAACATATCATTGCTCCAATATGATTTTAACATAAATATATAAGCTGAATGAATTTAGTTTTAAATATGTAACGGAATAAAAATTTACCGAGCTTATTAATATTTGTTTACATATACATACAACAAAACGTGTTCATGGTATGCTTTTCGTATTGGATTTAAGAAAGAGGATGGGAAGTGGCTGACAGTATTAATGTTTGCTTAGCGTGTGACAACAACTACGCAAAGTATGCGGGTGTAGTAATTGCATCCGTACTCGTGAATGCGGATAAGTCAGACCAAATTGCATTTTATATTCTGGACGGAGGAATCAGCGGGGAGCATAAATCACAAATCCTTGAACTCAAGAGTATAAAAGATTGCGAAATACATTTTGTACAGATTGATGAAAGTCTGTTTGAAGATTATAAAAAGGTTAAGACTCACGATTATGTATCACTTGCAACATATTACAGGCTTAAACTGCCGAGTCTTTTGCCGGATATTAATAAAATCATTTATTTTGACTGCGATTTCGTTATCTGTAGAAGTCTTGGAGAACTTTTTTATTCGGACCTTAACGGAAGAGCTGTAGCCGGTGTTCTTGATATCGACAAAAGAAAAATAAAAAAGAACCCGACGTATGTGAATGCAGGGATGCTTGTATTTGACATTGACAAAATGCGCGCTATGAATCTGGAACAAAAATTTTTGGATTGGACAAAAGAGCATATTGACACAATCAAAACCGGTGATCAGGAAATAATCAACGAAGTTTTAAAAGGACAGATTTTTATTCTCGATGAAAAATGGAATGTTCAGTCAAGCAATTTTACAAATCGTTCCAGCTACACAAAAACCCCTTATGCAATTCATTTTGTAGCAAAGAAAAAACCATGGCACTGGGCATCATTTAGTATTCATAGAGATTTATATTTTAAATATCTGCAAATGACACCTTGGAAATTGAGCGACGAAGAATTCAAGCGTTGGACTGTTGACAATCAAAAAGCTTCTTTGATTTCTTATCTCAAATACCGTCCGCTGTTTTTCCTGAGACCAAGATTTTATAAGGCTTTATACAGCACTTACTTAAAAGAGTATGCAGAGAAAATATTTTCTATACACGGCTACGGAAAAACGCATAAAATACTCACTATTCTCGGAATAAAGATTAAGTTCCCGAGAGCGGAATTTGCAAAAAAGAAAAGGGAATCTCCTTATTACTACTATAAGGAGAATAATATTGATATAACCACACTTCCGCCCGCAACAGGTCAATTGAGAGATATCCAGCTTGCAAACCTTGCTTTGCTCAAGGAATTGGATTATGTGTGCAAACAAAACGGACTAAAGTACTGGCTGGACGGAGGAACGTTACTGGGTGCCGTACGTCATAAAGGTTTCATACCATGGGATGATGACATTGATACGGGAATGCTCAGAGAAGATTATAATAAACTCATTGATGCGTTCAAAAAAAGTTCCAGAAATCCCGATATCTATGCAGAATATTTCAGAGAAAAAAAAGACCACTGTGCGTGTTTTATAAAAGTACAGCATAAAAAATGTCCGTATTTGTTTGTTGATATATTTCCGTTTGATTTTTACGGCGAAAAACATTCGACAGAAGAACAATTGCGCCGCACTATAGAAATAAAAGAATTCCGCAGAGATTTTGAAGCTAACTGCAAAAACATAAACAGCAACGAAGAATTAAGGCTTGCCGCAAAAAAAGTCATGTTCGAAAAAATTCTCACTAACCCGATTCCGGAGGATAAAAACAAATCCGAACTTGTTTGGGGAATTGACTTTAACCACCCTTGGAAAAATTGGTTCACATATTATGATGTCATATTTCCGTTAAAAGATACTGAGTTTGAAGGTCAAATGTTCCCCTGCATAAATAATCCTGATGCGTTTTTATCAAGATTATACGGAAATTATATGGGATATCCTCCAAATATTACTATGGGACACGCAATGTTTTATGCGCTATCAGAATCATATAAATCTGTAATTAAAGACTTAATAAATTAATACAATAAGGATACTGAAATGAACTTTGGAGCAATACTAGCAGGCGGTGTAGGAGCGAGAATGGGCGGGAATATCCCCAAGCAGTTTATAGAACTAATGGGGAAACCTATTATTGTATACACAATAGAAAAAATGCTTGAAGTTAAAGAGTTTGATTTTTTGTATATAGGAATTCATCCCGATTATAAAGAGTATTTGAAAGAACTTTTGAATACGTACGGCGTATCATTGGAAAAAATTGTTATTGTTAACGGCGGAAAAGAGAGAATCGACAGTGTTGAAAATGTACTTAATGCTATTTGCGAAAGAAGTACAAACGAAGATGATGTGGTCGTTATGCACGACGGTGTAAGACCTTTTGTTTCAAGTGAAATTCTGCTGGGCAGTATAAAAGCAGCAAGAAACTTTGGTGTGTGTGTTGCAGTTGTTCCGGCTGTAGACACAATGTATATGCTTGATGAAGACGGTTTTATAAACGGATTTCCCGACAGAAAAACTATTTTTAACGGACAAGCCCCTGACAGTTTTAAAGTAAAATTATTAAAAGAAGCAATAGACAGCCTGACGAAAGAAGAAAGAAAAACCATTACGGGAACCGTTCAAATTTGTGCGGCTAAAGGGTATCCCATAAAAACAATAAAAGGTGATTATAAAAATATGAAAATCACCACCACAAATGATTTGGCTATTGCGGAAAGTATTCTGAAAACGGAGAGAATTAATGAAAGCGTGTGTTCTTAAAGAAAATAAAGTAGTTGAATGTGAAGAAATTGCAATGGTTCAAAATTTTGAGAACCACGTTCTTATAAAAGTTAAGGCATGCGGCATTTGCAGCAGTGATTTTAACCGTGTATACAGAAACGGAGCATACTTCTACCCGATTGTGCTAGGACATGAATTTTCGGGCGAAATTGTTGAGTGCGGAAACAGGGTAAACAATGATTTATTGGGGAAAAAGGCGGCTGTATTTCCTCTTTTACCGTGTTTTGAATGTGAATTCTGCCTGCAGAAAATGTATGCTCAGTGTAAAAATTATAACTACTTCGGCTCAAGAAAATATGGTGCAATGGCAGAATACGTCACCGTTCCCGTTTGGAACATAAAAGTAATTCCTGACGATATGGACTGTACTGTTGCCGCTTTAGCGGAACCTTGTGCAGTTGCGGTTCACACGGTTGATAAAATCGACAATTTAAACAATAAAACAGTTTGCGTCAGCGGTTCGGGAACAATCGGAATTCTAATCGGGCTGATTGCAAAAATCGGCGGAGCAGAAGTTTCTTTTATATTAAGAAACGATAAAAAGTTAGATTTTTTGAAGTCCTTAGGGTTTAAGAATTTTGTTTATGAAGGTACGGAAAGTAAGTCTTTTGACACATTGATTGAATGTGTCGGAGCGAATTCTTCGCTTGAAAATTGTGTAAAATATGTTAAATCCAAAGGACAGATAATTCTTGTCGGAAACCCTAACGGGGATATGACTTTGGAAAAGAAGCTTTACTGGAAAATTCTGCGTTCGGAATTGAACGTTTGCGGAGTTTGGAATTCAAGTTACAAAAACTCGGAAACGGATGATTGGGATAAAGCAATAGATTTTCTATACAAAAACAGCAGTATCGTATCAAAACTCATTACAAATAAATTTAAGCTGGAAGACGGAATTAAAGCGTTTGATGAAATGGTTAATTCCGATAAATTATGTATAAAAGGAGTGTTTATAAATGAATAATAGAATATCCGCATCATTAATGTGTGCCGACCCTTTTGAATTAAAAAATACGCTCAAATGTCTTGAAGATAATGGTGTTGACTATTTGCATATTGATATTATGGACGGAAAGTTTGTACCGAACCTCGGAATAGGAAGCGATTACATTAACGCTCTAAAAAAACACACTTCAATCCCTTTGGATTATCATATTATGGTTAAAGACCCCGATTCCATAATAGATTTGCTCGATTTAAGACATCAGGATTTGGTGTCGGTTCACTACGAAAGTTCGTTTCAAATACAAAGAACCCTTGAAAACATACGCAGAAAAGGAACTGATAATGTGATGATAGCAATTAACCCCGCAACACCTCTTTGCGTTCTGGAAGAATTAATTTATTATATTGACGGTATAAATCTGCTTATGGTAAACCCCGGTTTTGCGGGACAAAAAATGGTTGATAACTGCATAAAGAAAGCGGAAAAAGTCGCCAGATTTATAAGAAAATTCAAAAGAGAAGATATTATCTTCGAAGTTGACGGCAACATCAGTTTTGAACATGCCAAAATACTGAATAATATCGGCGCAAACACTTTTGTTGCCGGAACATCAAGCATATTTTGCAAAAGTGATATGGATAAAGCAATAAAAGAATTGAAAACGTGCATAAAATAAAAACATAGGATTTTTCGACAGAAGCAATGAAAACATACGCAATAATATTAGCATCAGGAACAGGAAATAGATTTGGAGGGGATTTACCCAAACAGTTTTCAAAAATCGGCGAAAAGACGATTTTTGAGAGAACTGTTGAAGTTTTTGAGGAAATAAATGAGATTGACGGTATCATTCTTGTTATAACTCCAAATTACATTGATTTTGCAAGAGATTTGGTTGCAAAAAACGGATATAAAAAAATCTCAAAAATTATTGCAGGAGGAAAACAGAGAAAAGACAGTTCGTATAACGGCGTTTTTTCTATCGAAGATGAAGAAGCAAATATCCTTATTCACGACTGCGCGCGTCCTTTTATTTCTAAAGAAGTTATTAAAAACTGTATAAAAGCCCTTGAAACATATAATGCCGTTGGTGTTGCGATCCCTTCAACAGACACTATTGTAGAAGTCGCGAACGGAATTATTAAAAATATTCCAAAACGCGAATCGCTTATGAGGATTCAGACCCCGCAATGTTTTAAGCTTTCGTTAATCAAAAAAGCTCATACGATTTCAATAAACGACACCGATTTTACTGACGATTGCGGCTTGATAATAAAACATAACCTTGCCAAAATATTCATTATTGAAGGAAACCGCGAAAATATAAAAATTACTTATCCGGAAGATACGATTCTCGCAGAAGAATTTGCTAAAGAACAAAACTATTAACTCTTAAGCTAAAATCTTATAAAAAAAAATGAAAAGTTCATTAAAAATTAAAACACCTCGGTTTTTACTGGGTTTTTGAATTTTGTGATACTGCCTTGGAACAACAGTTTAACAGTACCTACAGGTCCGTTTCTGTGTTTTGCGATAATAATTTCGGCTTCGCCTTTGTTTGCAGCCTTTTGTGCGTCATCTTCTTCAGAATCAGCATTTTTGTAGTATTCATCACGATAAATAAACATTACAATATCAGCATCTTGTTCGATTGAACCTGATTCTCTTAAGTCTGACAACATCGGACGCTTATCTGTTCTGCTTTCCACAGCACGTGAAAGCTGAGAAAGTGCAAGTATCGGGACATTCAATTCTTTTGCGAGAATTTTTAATCCTCTCGAAATACTTGAAATCTGCTGCATTCTGTCTTCTCTGCCGGTTCCTTCAATCAATTGCAAGTAGTCTATTACTATCAGACCCAAATCTTTTTCCGCCATAGCAAGACGTCTGCATTTTGCACGTAAGTCAGTAATGGTGCATCCTGCAGTATCGTCAATATAAATTTTTGATTCTGACAATCTCGCTGCAGCGTTCGCCATTTTTTCCCAATCTTTTGCCTGCATGTTCCCTGTTTTGAGTCTTTGTGTATCAACTTCTGCCTCGGAACACATAAGACGCTGCGCAAGCTGGTCCTTTGACATTTCCAAAGAGAATATTGCCACAGGAACTTTTGCTTTTATGGCTACATTTTGTGCAATATTTAATGCAAATGCGGTTTTTCCCATCGCAGGGCGCGCTGCTAAGATTATCAAGTCCGATTTTTGAAATCCGTTTGTTAATGTATCCAAATCATAAAAATCTGTCGCAACACCTGTTAATTGACCTTTATTATTTGCACGTTCTTCAATCTTTTCATAAACATCATAAACCAAGTCTTTAATCGAAATAAGCGATTTTGATGCCTTCTGTGAAGCTATATCAAAAATAAGTTTTTCTGCTTGTTCAAGCGATTCTTCAATAGGATTCAGGTCATAACCCGAGGAAACAATTTCAGAACCGGCATTAATCAATGAACGTTTAATTGCTTTTTCCTGAACAATTTTTGCATAATATTCCACATTAGCTGTCGTTATTGTGTTATAACTCAAATCGTTTATGTAAGCACGACCGCCCACAAGCTCCAGCTTTTGATTCATATTTAAAACATCAGAAACAGAAACTATATCAATCTTATCTTCACCGTTATAGAGCTGAAGCATAGCTTCATATACATATCTGTTTGCCGGTTTATAAAATGATTCGGGACGAAGATTTTCAACGATTCTGTTCATACAGCTTGGATTAACCAAAATCGCACCAAGAATTGCCTCTTCAGCATCAATATTCTGAGGCATCAATTGTGATAATTCTTCTTCTTTCTTTTTTTTTGTATATGATGATGTCATTGTTACCTCAATTATAGAATAATAATCGCAGAATTCAATTAAATATTAACAAAACTTTATTTAATATTATGAACAGCAGTTATAACTGTTTCTGCGGCATCTTCAGGTCTGATGTTTGTCATCTCATCGGTTTCTCTGACTTTGAATTCAACCAAACCTTCTGAAATTCCTTTCCCTACGGTAATTCTGAACGGGAATCCGATTAAATCCGCATCTTTGAATTTTACACCGGCACGTTCATCTCTGTCATCAAGAACAGCTTCAACTCCATGCTTGATTAATGTTGTATAAATATCGTTTGCAACCTTCATCTGCTGTTCGTCTTTAGTGCTTACAGGAATTACAACTGCATGATAAGGTGCAATTGCAAGCGGCCATTTAATTCCGTTTTCATCGTGATGAGCTTCTACAGCAGCAGCGGCTGTTCTTGAAACACCAATTCCGTAACAACCCATTATATATGGCTGTGCTTTACCGTTTTGATCTAAGTACACAGCGTTCATCGGTTTTGAATACTTTGTACCAAGCTGGAATATATTTCCGACCTCTATTCCGCGTGTAACTTTTAACGGTTTACCACATTCCGGACAAAGCTCACCTGCTTCGACAAGCCTGATATCCGTTACAATCTGCGGTAATTCAACCTCCTTACCCCAGTTGTATCCAACACCGTGAGCGTCTTTTTTATTAATTCCTATTACAAAGTTTTTCATATCTTTTACTGTTTCATCAGCAACCACTGTAATCTGATAGCCGTTATATTCTTTCAATCCGTTAGGGCCAATAAAACCGCGCTCTGCATCAAAACCGTTTACCCCCATTATTTCATTAATTTCGCCTTCTGTTGCGATTCTGATATCAACACCGCCCACAGCATTCATCAATTTTGTTTCTTCAACAGGTTTATCACCTCTGATAAGAGCAAGAACCGGTTTTTTATCAATTATATAAACAAGTGTTTTTACGATTAAGGTAGCCGGTATATTTAAAAATTCGCACAACTCTTCTATTGAATGAGTGTTTGGCGTATCAACAATTTTGCCTTCTGTCCAATCACCGACAATTTTAGCGTCCGGAAGTTTTGATACTGCGTGATTTGAGTTTGCCGCATAATCGCAGTCACAATAAAATACGTCATTTTCACCTGCATCAGTATCTGTTATAACCATAAATTCGTGGCTGACACTTCCGCCGATTGCACCGGAATCCGACTGAACAGCTTTTGTATCAAGTCCGCAGCGTTTGAAAATGCAGGTATATGCATCCCACATGTTTTGGTATTCTTTTTCAAGTTCTTCCTGCGAAGTAGAGAAAGAATAAGCATCTTTCATAATGAATTCGCGTCCTCTCAAAAGTCCGAAACGAGGTCTTCTTTCATCGCGGAATTTTGATTGAATTTGGTACAAATTAACAGGTAATTGTTTGTATGATTTCAAAATGTCACGTGCAATTGATGTAATAATTTCTTCGTGCGTAGGTCCTAAGCACATTTCACGTCCGTGACGGTCTTTCAGTCTCATTAACTCGCCGCCGTATGCATTCCATCTGCCTGATTCTTCCCAGAGTTCTTTCGGCTGAACAAAAGGCATAAGAAGTTCCTGCGCACCTGCTCTGTCCATTTCTTCACGTATAATGTTTTCAACTTTTTTCAAAACTCTCCACATAAGGGGTAAATAATTATATACCCCCGAAGTCAGTTTTTTTAGGTATCCTGCCCGAACAAGCATTTTATGTGAAACAACTTCCGCGTCTGACGGAAATTCACGCATTGTCTGCACAAACATTTTTGACATTTTCATAATTGTTAAATCCTCTCGTTTATTGTTTCATTTTAGCATAAAGGCGTTAAAAAATATCTTTTATTACTAGCAAAAAATATTTTTATGATTTTTAAAGATAATAAAGGAGATATAATGAATCTATCTGTAAGCCTGCAAAATTCAATGCCCGCATTTTTCGGCAGAAAAAAAATATATAATGATGAATACATGCAAGAAAAAATTGTTCCGTATATAGAATCAAATATACCTTCCGAAAAGATTGTAGAGGAGCAGAACATTTCCATGCATAGTCTTAACAAATGGGCAAACGAACATTATAATATGCCTTTCAGAAAGTTATATTATACTGAAATTAATAAAACTTTGGCTTCAAGGTTAAAAGAACAGCAGGCATCAGGTCTGTCGCTGGCTGAAATTGCACAAAATGAAGGTCATTCTATGAAGTGGGTGACCAACAGGTTTAAGGATTTCAACATACTAAAACAATATGAAGAACAGGATAAGATATTTAAAGAATTAATCCCGCCAATGATAGAAAAGGGATACACTTTAGAAATGATGGCAAGAGAAATAAGAAAAATTTCCAAAGCCGTAAAGGTATCCTATAGCATTATTTCAAATTGGATTGACAAAACATTGGGTAAAAAACTGCTTAAAATAAGAACGGAAAATAAAATTGAAGTTAATAATGACCGATTCAATTATAAAAAATTTAAAAATATTCTTGCAGATTTGTTTAAAAAAGGATATTCCATAACAGAAGTATCAGAAATGACGGGTATATCAAAACAAAAGGTAATTTTTTTGATAGACCGATATGGAATAACGACAAAATTGCGGCAAGCAAAGAAAAAACTAAGTAATATTCTTGAACAAAGAATGGCTGACGGATATACCTCCTCAGAGATTGCGGAAGAAGCGGGTATGACAGTTATGACAGTTTTAAAGAAAGCAAAACGACGTTATAAAATGCCGTTTCCGGAAGCACAAAAAATGCTGATGAAAAAGTTAAAATAAATATTTTTTACATTAACTCTTTAACTGTGTTTTAACCACATTTAGAATCTGTTGTATAATAACAGTCGGTTTGAAAAGAAAGAACAGAGAGTTTGAGAATTATTCAAAATCTAAATTTTTGATATTTTCAATATCATTTGAACTTCCCCAATTTTTATCATAAAATTTATCTTCAACAAATTTATGAAAAGATGAATATACCCAATCTTTTACACATTTTACATATCCGTGTTTTACAGGATTGTAATGAATATAATTAATATGGTTATTCAATTCTTCTTGTGAACAAATTGTATGCTCAAAATATCTGCGTTGAAATACACCTTTTTCACCTTTATTTACATATCCGTAGGTTGGGGTTTCTACCCCAACATCATAATATTTTGAAAAATGATATTTTATTGATGTAATTATTTTTGGATATTCTTTTATATTATCAGGATTTAAAATCATATGAATATGATTTGGTAATACACAAATTGCAATAATATCAAAACCAAAATGTTGTTTTGCATTTTTAAAAGAAGCTCTAAGTAATTCAATATTTTCAACAAATATATCTTTGCGATTGTATGCAACAACAATTAAATGTACACAACTATTAGTGCAAATAAACAGTCAATTTGAGAAGAATGAACAAAAAATTTGAGAACAATGTTAATCTTATAAATAAATTTTTCCCATAACAAAAAATTATTTTTTTATGTTTTATCATATTATTATAACCGGTTGAAAAATAAAATGATAAATGCTATACAAAATTTCAATATATCTAACAATGTTCGGTTAAAAAATACAACCGAAAAGTATCAAGCGAATCCATCATTTTCATTTAAAGGTGGTTTTACAAGACTTGAAAACGGTATTTTTAGAACAGGCGGTATCAGTGTATGGGACAAAAAAGCACAACATATGATTACAAAAAGCCTGAGTAAAAAACAATTAGAAAATTTAATGAAAAGCTTTGAGGAAACAGAAAATAATCGAATCTTATTTTGCGATATATATTCTTGCGGAATCTTTAAAAATCGACTTGCTGCTCATTTCCAGTGTACTCGCTTTTTAAATAACTTTAAAGAAAATTTTGAGCAGAAGTTTTTTGAATCAAAGTTGCAATTCCTTATTAGAATATTAAATCAATTCAAAGAGTATAAAAGCCGATTACAATAGTAAATAGCTAATAGGTCGGGTTTCAACCCGACAATAACTCTTGTGTACAACTAACGTTAAAAGAATAGTTAATTTGAAGTTTTGTAAAAACTTTTTAAACAAGTCTCTGTCACAGGCAAAAAATATTTTTAGGAGTTTTAAAACAGAAAAAGGAGGTTTTTATGAAGATAAACGCGTGTGACCCGATTTTGGCACAAAGCCGTCCTACGTTCAAAGAAGTTCAAGAGGGCGGACTTTCCTGGAGAGAACAAAAGAAAATCTTAAAACGCACTCGAGAAAATGAAAAAATGCGCTATCTTGATGAACAATGGTGGCGTAATGCTTCCGAATGGCAGAGATTAAAACGAACAGTTGCGGATTTCTTTAAGAATCTATTGAGAAAATAAATACGTAATTTGATTCCAAATTATAAGAAATTCTGTATCTGATATGAGTTTGTAGGTTGGGTTTTCAACCCAACAATAACTTTTGGGTGCAAATATTGGGACAAAAAGTGCAAATGGGTGAATACTTTTGTTACTCAAACCGGACTTTTCGGACATTTTGAATCGACTCGTTTCCGACCTTTTTAAATTGGCAAAAGCTGGATTGCTTCGGGCATTTGCCCTCGTAAAGACATATACCTCTTCCTACCAAATGTCCTGTTAAAATGTATTTAACCCAACAACATAAAATTCAAAAAATATGCCGCAACTCACTCTGCCGAAGCAAAGGTGACTAAACGTCACGTTTGCTGAGAGGGGCGAACCCATATTTCGTGAGAAATATGCGTGAAATTCCGAGTTCATTTTTTTGTAATTAGACAAAAAATATGCCGCAACTCGGAATTGAACCAAGGACACAGGGATTTTCAGTCCCTTGCTCTACCAACTGAGCTATTGCGGCATATTTTATTAAATTATCAATCTTTGTGGCTCAGTTGTTAGAGCAAGCTCTACGTTTTTCTGAACCGTTCCGCTCACGCTCCACTGGGGGAGCTATTGCGGCATATTTTATTGAATTATCAATCCTTTTAGTTCTGCGGACTTCTGCCACACAGTTTTTATCGAAACTTCAAAGGCTGTGTAATCTTTGATACTCTCAATATTTTTATTATATTTGGTAAATATTATTAATCAAGAGGTTAGTTATTTCCCTGCGGAGCAAACCAAGCTGTAACGTTTCGGCCTTCTATCATTGGCTTTTTTTCAACCATAATAGGGTCTTCCGCCAAATCTGCGATGAATCTGTTTGCCAAATCCACTGCCAAATTTGAATGTTGCATTTCACGACCTCTAAGCATTACAACGAGTTTTACCTTGTTACCCTGTGATATAAACTTTCTGATATTTTTCAATCTTACTTCGTAGTCATGCGTATCTATTTTGTATCGTACTTTAACTTCTTTTATATCAACAGTATGTTGTTTCTTTTTCGCTTCCTTAGCTTTCTTCTCTAATTCATACCTGTATTTCCCAAAATTTAATATTTTTGCTACAGGCGGGGCTTGGTTAGCGCTGATTACTACCAAATCTAAATCAGCCTCCTGTGCCATTTTCAGCGCTTGAGTTGTCGGTACAACACCTTTATTTTCACCGTTTTCATCAATTAATCTGACTTCTTTTGTCCTGATTCTCTCATTTATAAGAGGTTTACCTTTTGCAGGATTTTTTTCTTCGTTTGAAATAATTTTTCTCCTTTATATTAATTTTACATTCTTAATAATACCATGCTCTTCATAATTTTCAAGAGTTTGAGCGAAAACTTTTAGCTTAATTGGCGTCATTATTTGCATAATCCTGATTCAGAGCAAGCCATGTGTACGCTTCATTTACAGGCTGAGGTATATCTATAACAAACGTTCCTCCGTATCTTCCTCTTGTAAACGTAATATATCCGTCCTGTTCTATCATATCTAAGGCTTTTTTAATAGTTTTTGAACTTACTTGAAACATATCAGCAAAGCTTTTTATTGACGGAAGCTTGGTTCCGACTTCGCATTCTTTTGTTATAAAAGATTTAATTTTTTTCTCTATTTTTTCATAAAAGTACGGTTCTTGTTTTTCGCCTGCAACAATCGTTCCGTACTTACCTCGTTTTGCTAATATCAATCCTTCTTTAGAAAGCAATTTTAAAGCATCATGTATAGTTTTTATGCTTACTCCCATTTTCTGAGATAATTCCGGATTTGAGGGCAATTTATTTCCCGCAGAAAACTCTTTTGATATCATCATTTTAATTTCTTGTGCAGTCTTTTCGACCAAAGTTTCATTAGTAAGATTAACTGTTGAATACTCAGTATTTAGTATAACAAAACTGTTACCCTGTTTTTTTAAGATTCCTGTTTGTGTCAATGAATTTACTGCATTCCTTATTGTTGCAGGAGATTGATTAATTTTCTTTGCAAGACACCTTGTTGATTCTAAAAAATCACCCGTTTTATATTTTTGTGCATAAATATATTTTTTTATTTCTTCTACAGCAAGGTCACGTTTCGAGGTTAACTTTTTGGTTCTATTATCATTAACATCCGTAACATAAGTTCCGATACGCTGTTTCGATTTAATAAGCCCGTAATCTTCAACAGCCCTGTACACATTTTGTACCGTCCCGAGGCTGACTCCTATATGAAAAGCCAAATCGGTTTTAGACGGCAAAAAGTCGTGCGGTTTTATCAATCCGTTTTGCAGCGATACTTCCAACCAGTTTACCAGCCATTTTATCAGCTTGGTAGTTTTGTTTTCGCCGTAAGCAAAATTATGTATATGCGGAGCCATCTCGGCAACCGTTATATGTCTGTTATTTATATTTCTATTCACTTTTTGTATTCCCAAACAGGTTTAATTGTGGTGTATTTACTATAAACAAGTCCTCATCAGTTTTTTTCTTTGCAGATAAGTTGTGTGAGAAATCTCGCTGCATTTTTTTCATAAGTTCTTCCGAACGTGAAATAACAGATTTCGGAAGTCCTGCCATTTTTGCCACTTGAATCCCGTAACTTTTGCTTGCGCCGCCTTCGACAATTTTTCTCAAGAATTCTATATGACCGTTTTCCTCAGAGATTGTAATACGGTAATTTTTTATCTGAGGATATGTTTTTGTCATTACATTCAGCTCGTGGTAATGGGTTGCAAATATACATCTTGCGTGAATCTTTTGGGCTATATATTCAGCAACAGACCACGCTATAGCAACACCGTCATAAGTTGAAGTTCCTCTGCCGATTTCGTCAATAAGAATAAGGCTTTTCTGTGTAGCATTATTTAAAATGCAGGCTGTCTCGCTCATTTCCACCATAAAAGTTGATTTACCTAATGTTAAATCATCACTTGCACCTACTCTTGTAAATATTTTATCTACAATTCCTATTTTTGCGTAATCCGCCGGCACAAATGAACCAATTTGCGCAAGTATGGTAATTAAAGCCTGCTGTCTCATATATGTGGACTTACCTGCCATATTCGGACCTGTTAATATCATAAACTGAGTTTTATTGTTATCTGTATACGAAAGCTCAATATCATTCGGCACGTAAGAACCTAAAGGCAAAATTTGTTCAAGAACAGCGTGGCGTCCGTTTTTAATTATAAAATCTCCTGATTCATCAATATCAGGGCAGGTATAATTATGTTCAACTGCTGTCTGTGCAAATGAAACGTACACATCAAGCTCCGCAACACATTCTGCTGTCAAGCGGATAAGTGAAACAAATTCTTTTGAATAATTTCTAAAATCTGAAAACAGCTTGTATTCAAGTTCCTGAGATTTTACCTGAGCATTGAGCGCCTCATTTTCGTGTTTTTTCAACTCATCCGTAATATACCGTTCACCGCCGGATAAAGTTTGTTTTCTTATGTAGTCAGACGGAACTTTTTCAAGATTTGAATTTGTAACTTCTATATAATACCCAAAAACTCTGTTATAGCCGACTTTTAAGGTGTTTATTCCTGAACGCTCACGTTCTTTCTGCTCATAATTTTTTAACCAACCTTCACCGTTTTCAATAAGTTCTCTGAGATAATCAAGTTCGGAACTCACATTTTGTTTTATTAAGCCGCCCTCTTTAACGGTTATAGGGGCATCCTCCTTAATAGTTCTTTCAATGAGTTCAGTGTAATCTTTGAGCATTTCTATCGAATCTGCAATAGGTTTAAACACAGATAAACCGATTGATTCGGCAGTATTAACCAATTCCGGAAGCATATACAAAGAAGTTTTTAGACTCAAAAAATCTCTCGGCGAAGCGGTAGTGTTGCTTAATTTAGTCGAAAGCCTTTGTATATCATAAATATTTTTAAGAAGTTTGGATATTTGAAGCCTTTCTTCCGAATTTTCTGCCAATACTTTTACAATATTCTGCCTGTTTTTGATTAAATTTATATCTTTTAAAGGCTGACAAATCCAAGATTTTAAAAGTCTTGCACCCATATTTGTCGCTGTTTTATCGACAGCCCAGAGTAGAGAACCGTATTTATTCTTTTCTCTTAATGTTTGGGTCAGCTCAAGATTTTTTCTTGTTCCGGCATCCATCGAAAGATATTTTGTGAGTTCATAAGTTTCAATTCTTTCAAATTTCGGGAATCCGTCTTTCAAATTTTCCCAAATATATGCCAATAATCCTGCAGCCGCTCTCAGAGCTATCGGATGCGTGTCATATCCGATTGAATCCAGAGTTGTAAGTTTAAAAACCTGTTTCAAATTTTCTGTTGCAAAATCTTCTTCAAAAACTTTTGACGGAACTTTAGAACAATTATAAGTATTTGTTATTTCTTCCGGCAAATCAACTGTTTCTTCCGGAACAATCTGGAATGGCTGAAGCTTTAATTTCTTGGCGGATGAAACGACTTCCGAAGGCTGTATTCTTGCCAGTTCTGTCAATAATGTTTCGTAATCCAGCTGAGAAGCTTTAAATTCACCGGTTGAAATATCCGTATAGGCAAAACCCCACAGGTTATCTTTTTTTGATTCAAAAATTGCACACATGTAATTGTTACTGTTTTTTTCCAGCAAATTACTTTCCAAAAGCGTGCCGGCAGTAATTATTCTGACAACTCCGCGTTTTACAATATCTTTTGTAAGCTTTGGGTCTTCAAGCTGTTCACACAGTGCAATTTTAATATCTTTAGATACAAGTTTTTCGAGGTATCCGTCCAATGCTTTCACCGGTATACCGGCAAGCGGAATTCTGCCCAGTTTTCCGCAATCTCTCCCTGTCAGAGTGATTTCAAGTTCTCTTGACATCATAACGGCATCTTCAAAAAATGTTTCGTAAAAATCGCCCATTCTGTACAATAGAAGGCAATCCGGATTCTCACGTTTGATTTCCAGAAATCTCTGCATTGCAGGGGTTAAATCTTCCATCACCAAATCAACAGTATTACAAAAATTTATTTCCGGTTTGCTCATATTTGTGATTTTAGCACAAATCCGATTCTCTTTAATATTCTTATTAAGAAATGTAAAATGTTAATAAGTTGATAGCCATAAATTGTGGAAAATTTTCATTTACCGTAATAAAAATGAAGGCGTAAGTTAAGTTATTGTTGGGTTTCACCCAACCTACCTCTCATTGTGTGCAGCACAAGACGGGTTGAACAAATTTTCATTCAACCAATCAAGTACAAAAATTAAATAAGTAACAGTACGGATTGTTAATCCGATGATAAAAAAAATAAAAAATAAAAAAAAGTAAAAAAAATAATAAAAAATAAATAAAAAAACAAAAAAAATAAAATAAAAAAAAATAAAAATAAAAAATTAAAATTGCATAATGGAAAATGCTATAAATATTTGGTTTTAGTCCGTAGGGTGGGAAATGCGACAATCATTAAATTATTCAATGATTGAATATTCATTCCCACCAAATATTTATAGTCGTAAATTGGGTAATCAACACAAAAAGGGCGTAGTTATCCCTGTACCCTTGGGAGATTCTTCCTACGCAGCTTTCGCATTGTTTCCGAATCAGGTACATTATCATT
>CADAKY010000016.1 GCA_902788575.1 uncultured bacterium
TAATCTGCATGTTAGTTTTTTAAAATTTTTGAAAAAAAGTTGAAAAAGAGCTGGCAAGGGTTGATTTTATTGACTTTTTATTTTTGCCGAAGGCTGAATCATTGTCATATTGGTTATTATTGGGGTAAAAACCCCAACCTACTTCTAAAATTTTGTTACAAAAATTTACAATCGCTAAGATTGAATATACAAGAGTATTTTCACTACTTATATACAATAAATAGTAAAAAACAAAGGCAATTTTTGAACGAGTATATACTTTATATATAAGAGTAGTATAAGAATATAAGGAGAAGTTTATGAGTTTATTAGCATTCAAAGCATGGAAAGACGTTACTTGGAGTGCTGTTGATACTACCCCTGATGGTAGAATTGACCAAAAAGAGGCAGATGCGGCTAAAAAAAATAAAATAATTATTTGGGAAGGAATGACCGAAGAACAATTTAATCATGAAAAACAATTACGTTGTTATGCGGAAAAGTGTGCAATTGGTAATTTTATTGGTAATGAAAGATGCTTTAATTCTGATTTAGAACAAGAAATTATCAGATATGGTGAAGAACTTGAGCAATTAGAAAAAGAAGAAACAGATAGTCATTACAAAGGTGAAGTTTCAGAAAGTACTTCAAACTATTATGGTAAACAAACGAGAATTTCAAGTATTGATATTAAGGATAAAAGTTTTAGAACAAAAAGAATGCAATATCTTAAAAAAATGGTAGTATCACTTGCTACTCGAATTTTCGGTGCTCATAGTATGAATGTTGGATAAACGCAAATTTTTATTGTTTGCTGTAATATATATTTAGAAATGTATATTATAAGTGAGTAAACAATGAAGAGAAAAATTAGTATACTAGGTTCAACGGGTTCAATAGGGCGACAAGCGCTGGAAGTTATTGAAAAACTTCCGGATGAGTTTGAGGTTGTATCATTAGCAGCAGGTTCTAATACAGAACTTTTGAATGCTCAGATTAAGAAATTTAAACCCAAATACGCATCAGCATCTAACCTGAATGAAATTGAAGGTGCAATAGCTGTTACGTTGGAGGATATTTGTTCGGATAAAGAAAACGATATTATTCTTGTTGCAGTATCGGGTAAAATCGGGCTAAGACCGACAATTACGGCTATTAATAACGGAATTGACATTGCGCTTGCAAACAAAGAAACACTTGTTATGGCAGGTGATATAGTTATGCCTCTTGCTAAAGAAAAAGGGGTCAAGATTGTTCCTGTGGATAGTGAACACTGTGCGATACATCAATGCATAAAAGATATTTCTCAGGTTGATAGGCTTATTATTACAGCATCCGGCGGTCCTTTTTTGAGAAAGACCGTTGAAGAAATGAAGAACGCAACGGTTGAACAGGCTCTTGCTCATCCGAGATGGAACATGGGCAAGAAAATTACTGTTGATAGTGCAACACTTATGAATAAAGGGTTAGAGGTTATCGAGGCACATCACCTTTTCGGAATGGATTATGACAGAATAAAAGTTGTTGTGCATCCTCAAAGTGTTGTACACTCGGCAATTGAGTATGTTGATGGAAGTGTTATAGCTCAGTTGGGGCTTCCGAGTATGCATATTCCGATTCAGTACGCAATAACTTATCCTGATAGGTTCGAGGGGATAAAATCAAGAAGCTTCAGCTTTTCAGAGATTGCAAGGCTGGATTTTGAAGAACCGAATTGGGACAAATTTAAGGCGCTTTCTCTTGCTTATGAAGCAGGAAAACTCGGCGGAAGTGCAACTGTTTGTCTGAATGCAGCGAACGAAGAATCCGTTTTTGAATTTTTGGAAGGCAGAATCAAGCTGTTTGATATCATTGATAATGTAGAAGAAATGATGTCAAAACACACGATAATAAAGAATCCTGACTTAGATGAAATCTTTGAAATTGATAAAGAAATCAGAACAAAAACAAGAGAAAAACTCAAAGCGATTGTTTAATCAAATTAAATAGTATTGTAAATATTATTTTTCGGAATCGTTTATTTGTTTTTGCCATTTTTCCATTTTGTCAATTATTTTAGAGCCCAAATAGTAAATTCCGAGAACAACCGCTGAAAATACTGCACTTGCTGCCAGAACATCGTACGGATTTGTCGGAATCGGATAATGTGATTTAAAATTTGTTTGTCTTGAAATCGTTGAACGTTTTCCGCTCAAATTGTTAATAGGATACACACGCATAAAAATAATCCTTTCTATGAATTAATTATATACAATAATCGCTCAAAATCATTTAAATTGCAATCGGCTGTCAAAGAAATTCTGAGTCTTGAAGTTCCAATCGGAACTGTAGGAGGGCGTATTGCAGGAATATAATAGCCTTCAGAAAGAAGTTTTTCCGAAACTTTAATAGTATTTTCGTTACTGCCTGTTATTATCGGGATGATATGAGTTTGAGATACTGTTTCAATTTCTTTTTCTTTAAGAAGTTTATGTACTGAAGACACCAGTTTTTCGAGTTTTGATTTCTGTTCTCTTACAAAATCGGTTTTTTCTGTCAGAATCCAATTTGACCAAGCAATATTTATAGGCGGAATTGAAGTTGAAAAAATAAAAGAACGGGCTTTATTTGTCAGGTATTCAATTACGGGTTTATCGGAAACACAAAAAGCGCCAAACGAGCCTACCGCCTTGCCGAAAGTTGCGGTAATAATATCAACGTCTTTACCCTCACTCAATCCTGCAAGATTTTTACCGTATGCGCAGAAAGCGTGTGCTTCATCAATCATAAGCAGACAATTATATTTTTTCTTTAATTCTACAAGCCGGTCAATATCCGCAACATCTCCGTCCATGCTGAAAACAGATTCGGAAACAATAATTGCACGTTTATACTGTTCTCTTTTTGCTGAAAGTATTTTTTCAAGATTATCATAATCCAAATGCTTATACCGAAAAAATTCGCCTTCAGCAAGTCTCATCCCGTCAATTATGCTTGCGTGGTTTAATTTGTCCGAGAATACAACATCACCTTTGCCCGCAAGTGATGAAATGACGCCCAAATTCGCCTGATAACCCGTATTAAAAATCAAAGCACTATCTTTATTAAAAATCTTTGCAACAGTTGTTTCCAATTCACTATATTCAGGGGATGAACCGGTGAGAAGTCTTGCGGAAGCGGAAGAGAGGAGTGAATGATTCTTTGACAAAAATTCCTCTCTCAAATCAGTTTTTGTGCTGATTCCCAAATAGTCATTAGATGCAAAATTTATGTATTCTTTTCCGTTCAATACAATTTTCCCGTCAGATTTTGAATCTACCTTCGGGATTTTGCGCAGTTGATTTTCTGCTTTTAATCTTTCTAATTCTTCCAGTATTTTTTGCATAATTATTTTTTATTCAGAATCTCTTTTGCTTTTTCAAGCTGAACGTCTTTTTTGTTTTCTATAAAGAAATCAAATTCCTCTCCGACTTCAATATCCGGCTTAATGCCAAGCTTGTTTATATCAGTCCCGTTCGGTGTCAAATACCTTGCTATTGTTACGTTTACACCTGTCTGATTAGGGAGCGGAACAACTTTTTGCACCAATCCTTTGCCGAATGTTTTGCGTCCTACAAGAGTTGCTTTGTGGGCATCTTTTAGAGCGCCGGAGAGGATTTCGCTTGCGCTTGCACTTGCACCGTTTACAAGTACGACAATCGGTTTATTAAGAGCAAGTCCTTCGTCTTTTGCACGGATTGTTTTTTTGTATCCGTTACGGTAAATTATATCAACAATAGTTCCTGAGTTGATGAATCTGTCTGCGATAAATACCGCGTTATCTAACAGACCGCCTGTATTCCCGCGTAAATCTATTATGAGGGAATCTGTATCTTGAGTGTTATTAAGAGCCTCAATAAATTCATTTGGCGTAGTTCCGCTCATAAAGCTTATTATTTTTATGTATCCGATGTGGTTATCTAAAATCGAGCTTTTAACTGTTTTGATTTTAATTTCTTTCCGTTTGATTTTTTTTGTTAATTTTTTCCCGTCTCTCATAATTGTAAGCTCTACAACACTATTTTCGGGACCTCGGACAATGTTTGCTACTTCAGATACGTTCATGCCGGCAATATCTTTTCCATCAACAGCGGTTATTATATCTCCCTGCTTAAGCTGTGCAAAATCGGCAGGAGTTCCGGGCATAACATTAAAGATTTCTGTTTTACCTGAATTTGAATAGATATTGACTCCGATTCCGTAGATTTTTGAGGTTATTGAAGATGTTAAATCCGCAAAATCTTCTTTGGACATGAATCTTGTATAAGGTTCATCAAGACTTGCAATCATCGTGTCAATTGCGACTTTGGCATCATCAACCGTTTTGATTTTTCCCTGATAGCGGTTTTTCCATCTGTACCAGTTTTGGTGGTTCAGAGTAGGTTCGTAGTATTCCTTGCTTATCACTCTCCAAGTTTTTTCAAAAAGCTTTTGGGGCGCGATTTCTTCACTGTTTATAATTTCCTGCTGTGAGAAGTACGAGTTAGTTCTGGTGAATGTTGTCATAAAAATATTATTGAAAATCACCAGAATAAGCACGGACAATAAAAATATTATTAACTGTTTTCGTGTCATACAATAATTTAACATCAAGGATAAAGGTTAATCAATATACATTTAACCTCCGGCATGCCTATTAATATTTGGGGGTAAATTATAGGGTAAATTATAGGGTAAATTGTAGGGTAAATTATAAAATAAATTTTTGGGGATTTTTTAATAAAAATAGTTAATAAAAGGCTGGTTTGCTTCGGCTTAATAAGCCTCGCAATGACACAGATTAAAAAATAAAACTTAAATACATTTTCCCTTATAATGATATGGGGTTGAAATTCATTCCCCACTATTTATCCTCTTATTTACCCCCCTATTTACCCCCCCCACCGTCAAATCCTGGGGAGGTCAGAGGAAGGTCTTTGTAACCCTGATTAGCGTAAACGGTTTTCTTAATATATTTGTTTGTATAATTTCCTTTTTCAAGCAATTGTTTCAAAACATTTTCTCTTGTTACAAGCGAAGATTCAAGGTTATTTGATTCCGGAAATTTTTTCAGAATCTCATCCCAGACGGTTGCTTCGAGTGTCCAAGCGTAAGTTTCTTCACTCAAAGAATTGTATTCGTCCTGATGGATGGCTTCGTGTGATAAAAGTGCGGCAAGCGCTCCGGGGGGTGCGTATTCATGTTTCGGGTTTATAAAAATATACAGCTTTCCGCGTTTTTTCCATCCTATAGCATCAAAGCTTGCGTACGCTTCGTTGATTTCCGACAAATCTTTGAACTGAATTTTTACGGGGTACTGAGTAACGTTATACCCTAAAATAGCTTTTCTTGAGAAATCTCCTGAGGTTCCCTTCATCATATCAAGTGCAACGTGAAAAATCTGTTCGTCAGTAACGTCTTTGTATATGGGTGATATTGAATCAATGTACTCCTGAGTGTATTTCACGGGCAATTTTACGTTGCTCGGAACAGGCTGGTATGTTTTTTTTGCCCACGCTGAAGCGCAGGTGAATCCTAAAATTATAACTAATGATAACAGTTTCTTTTTCATAAATTCCCTCTTTTATAATATTATATAATTCGATTTGGGGGAAAGTCAAAACTTTATATTTTTCATCTTGTTAATTTTCAGAAGTGCAGTGTACGTAGGAAGTATTGTAATATCACTTTCCGCGTTTTTCCCGATATAATCCACTGCTTTAGAGATATCATTTATAACCTTTATTCGCTCGATTCCTGCGTATTTGAGCCTTAGTGCCATGTCATCGGCGCGAGTTCCTGTGACAACAATTTCATGCTTTGCATCTTTCAACCCTTCAAACTCGGCATCCCAAAGCCACGAAACATCACGTCCGTCAGCATAGTTGTCATTTATTGCAATCAGAATATCAGAATCAAGGTCAATTGTTTTTATAACTTCATTTGCACCTATCGGGTTTTTGATTAGCTGAATCAATGTTCTTTTTCCATTTAAGTGCTTGACTTCACTTCGCCCAAAGGCAACTTTGAACGTAAGCAGATTTTCCTGAATATCTTTTATGCCGAGTTCTTTTGCGAGCGCAATCGCACCTAGGGCATTATATGCATTAAAAAGCCCCACCAGCGGAACCGTAAATTCTTCTCCGTTTATAATAAGAACGGAGGATTTTTTTCTTAAAATTACCTTAGCTTTGTATTTCGGCTCCGGACGGCGGTATCCGCATTCGCAATAGTAGTGTCCCTGCTGTGCGTAAAACTTTTTGTCGTATTTCAAAGGTTTTCCGCAAGGACAGTTGAAAGCTTCTTCGGTTTTGCTTTCTGTTTTTGTTAATCCGTCTTCAAATACAACTTCTTCGACTCCGTAATAAATTTTTTCTTTACCGCCCGAAAAACTCGCAACCAGCGGGTCATCAGCGTTTAAAACGAGCTTTAACTCCGGTTTTTTGTCTATTCCGTTTTGTATAAATTTCTTTGTTGTTGCAAGCTCTCCGTACCTGTCAAGCTGGTCGCGGAACAGGTTTGTTACAAGGAGGTAGTCTGCTTCAAATTTGTCGTAAATTATTTCCAAAAACGCTTCGTCGGATTCTATGACGCTAAAATCGTATTTTTTAAATGGATTCAGCTCAGTAGAAATTGCATTAACCACTCCGTTAAGCATGTTTGCGCCCATTGCGTTATTTATGATTGATTTTCCGGAGGAGGAAATTAAGTGCGAAATAAGCCCTGAAGTTGTGGTTTTTCCGTTTGTTCCGGTTACATTAATTTTTGTGTCAATGTATTTGTTTGCTTCCGTCAAAAAATTCGGGCAAATTTTTAGTACATATTTGCCTATGATTGCTGTTCCGCCGGAAAGTTTGGTGATTTTCAGTCCAAACTTGGCAAGTTTTGCAAACAAAATTGAAAAATAAAATCCGCCCCTCAATAAATAATCCTCCAAGTGTATTTAATTTTTCGGAAAAATAAAATATAATCATATAATAATACAAAAAGGATAAATATGTTTTACTTTTTTATAACGATAGTTTTTATATCAGAACTCATTATTACAATTTTTTTAACAGTAAGCCTTCTAAAGGCGGATAAAACGTTACGCGAAGCAAATTTGTTCGTTGAAGAAGCGAAACCGAAAATCAGATACATAATGAAAATATCCAATAAAATTTCCGAACAGTTGGTTGAACTTGCGCCAATATGGAGAGAAAAAGTAAAAAATACTCTTATAGATTTTGCACTTAGTAACGTAAAAAGTTTTCTCATCGGAATTGCGTTTTATTCTTTAAAAAAGAGATGGAAAATCAAGCGTATCAAAGGGGCAAAGCTGATAAAATTCATAAGATTTTTGACTGTATAAAATTTCCCTTGCAGGGTACTTTAAATAGTGTTAAAAATGTGATACAATGCGCATGTAGATTAAGAAAATGAGGTAATTTAAATGAGTAAGGATAATTCATCTATCGGCTTTGGTGTAGGAATTCTGCTTGGTGTAATCGGAGGAATTGCAGCTGGAGTCTTGTATGCACCGCGTTCCGGAGAAGAAACCAGAGAAAAGATTAAAGAAACGGTTTGCGAATTGGCGGAAAAACATTCGCCGGCTGTTAATGAGGCAAAAAAACAGGCAATGGAATCTATTGATTTACTTAAATACAAACTCGAAAAACAGTACAAAAAGTTCGGTAATATGCTTAAATCAAAAAAATTAAGAAAGGCAAAGGAGTTGGAATCGTTATCGGATTATGATTTTAACTAAGAAAAAATAAGGAAAATTAAATGGAAACTACACAACTGTATCAGGGTCTTACATTTTTGGCATACGCAACCGGAGTTATAGTAATTTTGGTAGGCGTAATGCTTGTTAAACTGTTGTTTGACGTGTCAAAATTAACCCAAAATATCAATGAAACAACAGAGATTGTAAAGACTGAATTAACCCCTACGCTTAAAAACGTAAATAAATCAGTTGAAATTTTGAGCGGGATTATAATAAAAACCGATGAAGGAATAAATAAGATAAAAAATGTTATAAAAAAATCCCCGCTTGGAATAATCAGCAAGATTACATCTGCGACAGGTTCTCTTGCCAAGGGATTTTTCAGCGGTTTAGGTGCGGCAATAAAGATGTTTAAGAAATAGTCTTTATGGGGAATCAAAAATTATTAAAAGAACGCTAAATTAAAAAAGAAAATAAGGAGAAAAAAATATGTCAGTAACAAGATTTTTAGCAGGATTTGCAGTCGGAGCAGCAATAGGCGCAGTAGCAGGAATTCTTTTGGCACCAAAATCAGGTGAAGAAACAAGAGAAATGCTTGGTGATATGGCTCAGGATATGGCAAAGAAAACAGACGAAACAGTAAAAGATATTAAAAAGAAGGCAGATACATTAATTTCCGATGCACAAGAAAAATCAGAAGAAATTATGAACAAGCTTCAGGACATGCTTAATAAACAAAAAGACGGACAAGAAGCGTAGTAAAAAGAACATGAAAACTAACAAAAACAAGGGCAACGGCTCTTGTTTTTGTTTTATATAAATTGTTTGACTTGTCATTCTTTTTATATTAGTATTTGTTTATGCGCTCCAGTGGCACTCTACCGAGGGGTAAATGATAATACACCTTGGGTTCTGAGAGGGGAGGTAGACTAGTCTACCGATTCCGCTGAAGCTTGAAAATTAAATACTAAATACCGCGCTCCAGTGGCACTCTGCCGACGAGAAAGGTGACTAAATGTCACGTTTCGAGGAGAGGGGAGGTAGACCAGTCTACCGATTCCGCTGAAGCTTGAAAATTAAATACCAAATATCGCGCTCCAGTGGCGGAATCGGTAGACGCGTTGGACTTAAAATCCAATCGGGGTTCACCCTCGGTGCCAGTTCAAGTCTGGCCTGGAGCAATTATTAAAGGGCTTCTTTTATAAGGGGTCCTTTTTTAAATGCAGTCTAATCCTAAATCAAGTGTTGGTGCTTTCGCGACAATTGCGCTGGAAGAAATTATATCTACGCCGGTTGATGCAATATCTTTTATTGTTGAAAGATTAACATTTCCGCTTGCCTCAACAATGGCATTTCCGTTAATTAACTTGACTCCTTCCCTCATAGTATCAATGGACATGTTATCGAGCATAATTATATCGACTCCGCAGTTGAGAGCTTCTTTTACCTGTTCAAGCGTATCACATTCAACTTCAATTTTGTGTGCGTGAGAAATCTCCCGTTTAAGTTTTTCTACGGCTTTTGTAAGACTTCCCGCATATTTTATATGGTTATCTTTAATCATGGCGCAGTCAGCAAGATTAAATCTGTGAAGGCTTCCTCCGCCGGTTTTTACGGAATATTTTTCGAATGCTCTGAAGCCCGGAGTTGTTTTTCTAGTATCAACTATTTTTGCTTTGTATTCTCCGATAGCTTTTTGGTATTTATTTGTTTCTGTTGCAATACCGCTCATTCTCTGAATATAATTAAGCGCGGTTCTTTCGCCCATAAGAATGTATCTTGCCGGTCCTTCTATGTCGGCAATTTTGTCGCCTTTTTTTATTTCATCTCCGTCTTCGAAGTAAAATTTAATATTAACTTTTTCCGAAAGCACCTTAAATACTGTTTCAAAAACAGATTTACCGCAAAAAATTCCGTCTGTTCTGGAATTTAGCGAGCAGGTCATTTTGTCATCTTCATTTGTTAAATAATCCGTCGTAATGTCTCCGAACCCGATATCTTCCTGCAGAGCCATTTTAACGTGGTTTTCGATAAAAAATTTATTTAACATAAGCTAATTCCTTCTCTTCTGTTTTTGTAATGTTTGAATGAAACGCGATTTCATCGGTCTGCTTAAAGTCTTCTCTGCAGTGCGCACCGCGGGATTCTTTTCTTTCCAGAGCACCTTCAATAATCAAGCCTGCGACAGTCAGCATGTTTCTGTATTCATACTCACCCTGATTCAGGCATTTTCTCATTCTTTTAAAATTGTGTTTAAGTTTTTCTATATCGTGTTTTGCTTCAAGCAAAGTTTCTTCATTCCTTACTATGCCGACTTTGTTCCACATAATTTCTTTAAGTTCCGACTTTAATTTATTTACATCATAGCTTTTGCCTGAAATAGAGCGTGAATAAACATCAATCATCTTTTTAATTCCTTCATCAATACGTTTTGGAATCTCAAGATTGTTGAATGAGAGGTAGTCAGCAAGTTCATAAGCGCAAACTACGCATTCAAGAAGTGAATTGCTTGCAAGTCTGTTAGCGCCGTGAAGCCCGGTTGAAGCGGTTTCACCGATTGCGTAAAGCCCTTTTATTGAAGTTTTGCCGTCTACTTCGGCACGTATACCGCCCATTGTATAGTGAGCTGCAGGTGCTACCGGTATCGGTTTTTGTGATATGTCAATTCCGTTTTCTCTGCATCTTCCGGATATTGTCGGAAATCTTAACGCAAGTTTTTTGTGATCGATTATAGATGCATTTAAGAAAACATTTGGTATACTTTCTTTTTTCATTTCGCTATAGATAGCTCTTGTAACAACATCTCTCGGTGCAAGTTCACGCTTGTCGCTGTAGTTTGCCATAAATTCTTCGCCGTTTTCGTTAATGAGTTTTGCGCCTTCGCCTCTTACGGCTTCTGAAATCAGAAATCTGTTTTTGCTTTCGGGACTTATGGCAAGAGCTGTCGGGTGGAACTGTATAAACTCCATATCCTGTATAATCGCACCTGCTTCATACGCAAGTGCAATCCCGTCTCCGGTAGCGCCGTCCGGATTTGTAGTGTATTTATAAACCTGTCCGACTCCTCCGGTTGCAAGAATCATTGCCGATGTGTAAACAACTTCATGCTCTCCTGTGAGTTCGTTGTATATAATAGCACCTTTGCATTCCTTCTCTGCATTTATCAAAAGCTCTACAACCATCGAATTTTCTATAACAGTTATATTTTTATCTTTTCTGACAGCTTGTGATAAAGCGTCTGTAATCCCTTTGCCTGTAGCATCACCACCTGAGTGAAGAATTCTTCTAATGCTGTGTGCTGCTTCCAGAGTAAAGGTCAATTCTCCTTTTTCATTTCTGTCAAAATTAACGCCTGTTTTGATTAAGTCATTGATTACTTCATCAGAGGCTTTGGAAATAAATTCTGCAGTTTCGTCGTCAGTTAGTCCTGCACCTGCTTTAAGTGTATCTTTGACGTGGGATTGAATATTGTCTTCGGGGTTTTGGTGAATAACTCCCACGATTCCGCCCTGAGCGTATCTGGAATTGCTTTCTCCCAAAACAGACTTTGTAATAAGGAGTATTCCTTCAGGCAAATTTATCTGCTCAGATATCTTTAGTGCCGCATATAAGCCTGCTGCACCGCTTCCCACTATAACTGCTGAATATTCGGAATATTTCATTTTTTCTCCACACGTCGGCTAATTATATTGTAAACCAAAAAAGAAATGAATGATATTAAATTAATGTAAAGGAAAGAGGACGCGGAAAAATCCAAAATTTGACAGAATTTTGAGATTTTCCCGCGTCCGGCTTTGGTGTGTAAGAGTCAATCCTTATGCGGGATAGCATAGGGATTGACTCGAAACCGTTCCTCTGAGTTTGCGCGAAAAACGTGAGTTTTCCGTAAACTCGAAATGAAGTTATTGTAAAGATAAGCACAAATTACAAAAATGTGATACAATAAAACAATAAAAGAGGGCAAAAGTGGAAGAGAAAAGACCTACGTGGACATCCAGATATACGTTTATGCTGGCGGCAATAGGTTCTGCTGTCGGTTTAGGCAACATCTGGCGTTTTCCGTATATAATGGGACAATACGGCGGTGCTGTTTTTCTTGTCGTATATTTAACTCTGATTATGACAATATGTTTTGTGCCTCTTATGGCAGAATTGTATCTGGGAAAACACACAAAAAAAGAGTGCATAGGCGCGTATGAATCCGTCTCTCCTAAGCTTAAACCGCTTGGGGCATTGAATCCTGTAACCGGAGTTTTGATTGCATCTTTTTACTTTATTGTAGGCGGGTGGATTATTAACTATATAACCAAAAGCTTTTGTATGTCATGCCATTGTGATTATGCTCAATATTTTTCGGATTTTATTGCAGAGCCGGTTTATCCTTGTGTATTAACTCTTGCTTTTTTGTTCATGTGTATATTTTTTACTGCAAAAGGTGTAAAAAAAGGGATAGAATTTGCAAATAAAGTTCTTATGCCGCTGTTTGCGGTAATTTTGCTTATTCTTGTTATATTTTCGCTTAATCTCCCTAATGCATATTTGGGATTGGAATACATGTTCAAACCTGATTTAACAAAAGTCACACCGCAAATGGTTTTGGCAGCATTAGGGCAGGCATTTTTCACGCTGAGTATCGGAATGGGCGCACTGCTTACTTACGGAAGTTATATTGATGAAGATAAGAATATTACCAAATCGGTTTATACAATCATACTTTCTGATACAGCGTTCGCAATTCTTGCCGGTATAATGATATTTCCTGCCGTATTTTCATTCAACCTTGAACCGTCATCCGGAGCAGGACTTGTTTTTATAACCCTGCCTAAAATTTTTGCACAGCTTCCGTTCGGAAATTTGGTATCTTTTGCGTTTTTTGTTCTGCTGTTCTGTGCGGCGGTAACATCAGGTATAAGTATTTTGGAAGCCCCCTGTGCAACACTTATTGAGCAGTTTAAAATTTCAAGAATAAAGTCCTGTGCAATATTATTCGGAATAATATCTTTGATTGCAATTCCTGCCACTTTGTCTTTTGGTCTCTTAAACAAATATACTCTGTTTAACAAAACTATTTTTGATTTTCTGGATTTTACAACCTCAAACATACTTCTTCCGCTAAACACTTTAATTTTGTGCCTTATTGCAGGATGGATGCTAAAACTGGACGGAAGAAAATTCTTTACAAACAGAGTGTTGATTTTTATGTTTAATATTTGTTTAAAATTCATTGTACCTTCGGCATTAATCAGTTTGCTTTATATCGGATTAAGAAATTAATACACAAAAAAGTCATAGAAAAGTCCTCCGCTCTCTGCAAAAAATCCGCTCGAACGCAGAAAGCTTTTCTCACTTGGCGCGATTCGAACGCGCGACCTATCCCTTAAAAGGAAGGACTCCGTTTGCGAATAAGCAAAAGGTGACTAAATGTCACGTTTTGCGTGAACAATTGCATTAAATTGAAACTTTTAAAAAAGCAAATGGAGGAAGCTCTACCGTAGAGCACGACTCTTTTAAGGGCAACAAAAAATGCGCTTGGCGCGATTGTCTTGGATTTTTTGCGTTAAACGAGTCTTCGGATTTTCTTTTCGTATGCTC
The DNA here is from genome assembly GCA_902788575.1 of uncultured bacterium. Taxonomy (GTDB): domain Bacteria; phylum Cyanobacteriota; class Vampirovibrionia; order Gastranaerophilales; family Gastranaerophilaceae; genus CAG-196. The sequence continues at coordinate 13,277 of CADAKY010000016.1, forward strand.
ACGCATACTCCAAAGAAAAGTCCTCCGCTCTCTGCAAAAAATCCGCTCGAACGCAGAAAGCTTTTCTCACTTGGCAAAAGCGCAAAATAAAAGAGATAATTTTGCAATTATCTCTTTTATTTTGCGCTTGGCGCGATTCGAACGCGCGACCTATCCCTTAAAAGGGGAGTGCTCTACCTGCTGAGCTACAAGCGCATACTTATTCAATTTAAAGCTTCATTACTTCGGCTCTTTGTGTTTCCACAAAAATTATGTTACCAAGAACAAAATTTAGTGTCAAGATTATGACTGCAATTCTTTTATAATATCTCTAATTTCATCCGAAACATCTGATTCTTCTTCAATATTTTCTCTTACAAGCTTTGCAAATTCAGCTTTCTTGAATTCATGCAGCCCTTTTTCCTTAAAAATATTTTCCAGATTTTCTGCTTCACCCACACCATCCGACAAATCTTCCTCCGATATAGTAGCAAAATTACTTAATTCTTTATTTACAGTTTTTATAATTAACGATTTCGGAAGCAAGTCCTCAAACTCTCCGCAAGATACCAAATGAATTTTATCAATATCCCTTAATCTCGGCTTAATTTGCAAAATATTCTCCTCAGCATCCCTATCTAATAACAAAAAAATAGGAAGTCTAAGCTCTTGTGAAAGTTTATAATACATTTTTACAACCTGATTCTTACCTCCTGCCGGAATAACCTGTATTCCTTTTTGATAAAAATCATATCCCAAAAACTTAGAAAATGCCGGCAAAAGTATTTCTTCCGTTAAACCTTCCACAAGCAAAACCTTTTCTATCGGAAATTTTAAGCATTGTTCTTCTCTCAAATATACAGAATTTTCATTCTCCGTCAAAGTTTTTAACCACTTTAAATTTACCGCGGAATCATCTTTTATTAAACCAAAACTCTTAATATAATCAATCCTGTTATCTAACAATATCTTCGTATCTTCATCAAGATTAAAGACACTCTCCTCGTACTCTTTAAGCCTCTCGTTTATTGAATAATTTGAAATTGAATTTTTAATATAACTTTTTATTGAAGAATTCAAAATCTCAACTGCATAATCCCGAAGCTGAAACGGAGGCAGATTTTCCAAATCCGTTTTTTTGAACTTGGGTTCTATTAGATTTGAAAGAATTATATCTCCAAAAACACGCCTATATTTTTCACTTGCAGACTTAAATCGGGTGAGCCTGTCTAATGATATTATGATTTGTTCTTTTGTTAGGTTTTTATATTTCATTCCCCCACCCCGAAATCAAAGATTTCGACCCTCCCTCAAGGGGAGAGTATACTCTTCAAAAATCATTCACATTTAATTTTAGTTTATAACATTTACTCCTCTTTGTCATTATGTTAAGTTTGTAGTATTATTATTTCATAAGTTGGAGGATGTAATGTCAGTTGTTTTGGAACAAAAACAAGGTTTGATAGCAGGAGACGGGCTTTTACCCGTAAAGATGGCACAGTATGCAAAAGAAAACGGATTTGATGTTGTCGCAATATCTTTATCTAATGATAATTATAAACAGTTGAAAAAATACTGCTCTAAAGTATATTCTTTCTGCCCCGGAGAAGCTCTGAAAATCGAACAAGTACTGAAAGATGAAGGAATTAAGCAGCTTACATTCTTAGGAAAAGTCAGCAAAACACTTATTATAAAAAGACCGAAATTTGATTCAAAAGCACTTGATTTTATCAAAAAAGCAGTAAGATTAAATGACGATAAAGTCATGCTTATGCTTATAGAAGAATTGGAAAAGATAGGTATTACTATCTTAGACCAGACACTATTTATAAAAAATCTGATGATTCCGTCAGGTGTGCTCGGAACAGTTCAACCGACACAAGCACAAATTGATGACGTAAACTACGGTTACTGGCTGGCTAAAGAAACGGGAAAACTTGATGTAGGTCAATCTGTTGTAATAAAAGATAAAATGATTATGGCGGTTGAAGCTATTGAGGGCACTGATAAATGCATTTGCCGCGGAGCAAAAATCGCAAAAAACCATGCCCGCGTAATCAAAGTTGCAAAACCTTCTCAAGATAAGAGATTTGATATCCCTGCAATCGGGTTAAAAACATTAAAGACAATGCACAAATACAAAGCTGACCTGATTGCGGTAGAAGCCGGCGAAACGATTATTGTAGACAGAGAAGAAGTTATAAAGTTCGCAAACAAACATAATATTGTAGTTATGGCAGTGTAGGGTAGTAAATAAAAAAGTTAAAACTAAAACAGACCGATAAATTATCGGTCTGTTTTTATTTTAAATTTATTTTAACTGTATTATCTCAAACCGGTTATACATTATAGCGCTGCTGTTTATCAAATTCTTTCTGAATGTTTGTATTAAATACATTTATAGTTTCTGTAATAATATCTTTTGTGTACACCCAGGCTCTCGCACTGCTGCCTAAGAACTTTGTACCATGTCCGTCTACTTTGCTATTGAATGCAGTTTCAAATGCATCCTCATAAACTTTGCCGACTAATGATTCAATGTCAGAATAAGATATACCGAGATTCTTAGCGAGTTTTTTCATTGCTAATTCTAATTCGGGCTTAAATTCAGTATCAAGTTTTGTTTTTACCTGTGGTTTTAAATCTCTGATTGAATCACTTTTTCCGCTTCTGTTGATAACCTGCATTTTTTCATTATCTTTATATCCTTTAATATCATCAAAATAGATATCTGAAGAATTTACCTGCAAATCAGAGCCTTTTAAGTTTTCTGTTTTTACAGTCACTTTTCTTGAACCTGCTTCCATACCATCAACAAAAACTGTCACAGTTGCAGAATTTACACTTTCTTTAGCGGTTCCTTTTACAGTAACCGTACCGTCAGAAGCAACACTTAAAACAGAATTAGATGAGACTTTGAAAGTTATTCTGGAGCTTTCAACTTCTACGCCGTTTGGTGTTGTATAGCTGTTTGGAACACTATAGCTGCCGGTTCCGCCTGTGAAAACTTTAATATTTTCCGGCAAACCGCTCCAGAAATCATCAGGCAGAGTTTTTAAGTCTACAATTTCTGCAATTTTATCTTTTACTTCTTTAAATTCCGCACTATTGATAATATCGGTATATTTCAGTTTCAGAGCGTCATTATACCCTCCTTTATTAGTTTCGGAAAGCATTTTTTCAACATAACTTTTTACCGTTCCGTCATATAGTTCTTTATTTTCGGCATACCCTTCTTCTTTTTGTACACCTTTAAGAACTTCTGTTAATTGATTATTCAATGTATATCCCTGATATTCAGTCAAAGCTTGTTTCTTTTCTTTGTCAGAAAATTCATAATTACCGCTTGCCTGTGCAAGATAATCATCAACAACAGCTTTGGTTTTTGATATGACTTCATCTGTCATGTCGCCGTCACCAATTTCTTTTGTAACCAAGTCATCAATCAATTTCTGCAAATCAGAGAATGTTGCGCCTATATCACCAAGTTGTTCTTGAATATATTTCTGTGCATAAATATTTGCCGTTGTTTTATTCATAGCAAGCTGTGCTACATTCTTTCTGGTAGGGTCAGCATAATACTTGTTATCAAGCTGACCGTTCAAAAAGCTTTCCAATTGCTCAGGCTTCCCGCCTTTTGTAATAAACTGATCAACCGAATTCAGCAAACTTTCTTTAACGGATTTTATCCACTTTTCTCTGGATTCTGAATCTGTTATATATTTGTTTGAGCTTAATTTTGTAATTATATTATCATTGAAATAATTTTCAAATTTTTCATATATTTCAATTTTTTGATTCATAGAATCAATCTCGTTATTATCGAGTTTTACAATACTTTTTCCCGCTCTGTTTGTATTAATCTTTTTCCAAAATGCTGAAATAATATCATTAGGATTGTCACTATCCTCAAGCGGAATATTCCCTTTATTCATACTGTCTTTCAGGAAATACTTAGCTTCTGCCTCATTAATCTCTCCGTTGCCGTCAAGATCCATTTGGTAGATGTCGTTTTTGATAAATTGATAAATTTTTGAAATTCCGACATTGATATCAGTCATTTTGTGCTCCTTTTTCCCTTTTCTCCTTTTTTAGGGAGTGTTAGTTTCCATTCTATTTATCGGCATTTTTTTGAAAAACTTTAGCTTTTTTAGAGAAATTGTTACAAATCTTAATAAAAGAAGAAAAGAAAAAAGAAAAAGAAAAGAACATATCAGGTCAGTTATCCTCTCACGTTTAAGAAGGAAATATCTGCCGTTCTGTTACAACACTAAAATATGCAGAAAATAATTCAGAACCCTGTTTACACTCTCAATAAAATACCCATACTGACAAAGATTGATAAGTATGATAAAATTAAAATATAAGCAAGAGCGAGGTTATATTATGAATAAAAATGGTTTTACATTATCAGAAGTTCTCATTACACTTGGGATTGTAGGCGTTATTGCGGCAATAACGGTTCCTTCTTTCATAGGTAACAGACCGAGTGAAAATAAATTGAAATTATTAAAAGCACACTCAGCTCTTACTTCTATTATTGCTGATTTGATTGATGATGAGACATTGTATTATGTTACTGATCCAGCCAATCCTTGTATCGGTTTGCAATGCAACGGAGGAGACATAAATCCCGTACAGGGGGCTCGCATTCCAGGTGTAACAAATGGTGTTAATGCTAACGAAAAGCTTGCACGTATTGTTGCTTCAAGAATGTCCAAGAGAGGTGGCATTAATTGCAATAACAATACTTGCACTTTTACAACCACTGACGGAACAGTTTGGACATTTGCACCACTTAACGGTACAAATGTTTCACAAATCACAATTGATGTAAACGAAAAAGCTAACGACACTGATAATCACAATACTGCTTATAGCAACCTTACTGCAGCTCAAAGAACAGCAGCAAATTTTGTTCCTGACAGATTTATTTTTAACGTTGACAGAAATGGCGGAGTAACAACTAATGACGACTTTGCAAGAGATATACTTAATAATCCGTCAAATTTAAGCAGAAAAGAAATTATAACTAATATTAAAAAAGGCAAAGTAGGGAAATAACTATTTTACACCTGTATTTTGTTATAATATAATTGAGTAAAAGAGAGGTTTTTTATGACACATTATTTCTTAGGCTCATATATTGTAACAATCTTAGGTTTAACGGCAGCTTATTTGTGGGGCGAACACGTCCATGCCGGAACAGGTTTTGCCTGTGTTTTTATTGCGTTTGTTCTTGCAGTGCTGGAAATCAGCTTATCATTTGATAATGCGGTAGTAAACGCTATGAAGCTGGAAGGAATGTCCGAAAAATGGCGCCACCGTTTTATCACATGGGGCATTTTGATTGCCGTATTCGGAATGAGATTTCTGTTCCCGCTCCTTGTTGTTTCAATCTTTGCCAAACTGAATATTTTAACGGTTCTCAATATGGCATTTAATGATGTCGATAAATATGCACACTATCTTGAACTTACACACGCTCCGATTGTAACGTTTGGCGGTGCATTTCTCTTAATGCTCTTTATGGATTATTTTACGGAAAAAGACAAAAATATACACTGGCTAAAACCTTTGGAAACACGTATACAAAGATTGCACAAATACAGAGGAATCTGCACATTTGTAACTCTTTGCTGTTTGTTTTTGATTATGCCAAAGATTCTTCCCGTAATGCGTCAGACCGTATTTTTATCAGGTTTAAGCGGGATTGTAATGTATTTGTGCATAGACGGACTTGCCGAATGGCTGGAAAGACGTCAGGAAGAGCGTGCAAAGTTGTGCGCGGATACGGTTAAATGTTCAGGACTTGTAGGATTTCTATATCTTGAACTTATTGATGCATCATTTTCTCTTGACGGAGTATTAGGTGCGTTTGCATTAAGCAAAGATATTTTAATTATCACAATCGGCTTGTTTATAGGTGCAATGTTTGTAAGATCTTTGACTATTATGCTTGTAGAAAAGAAAACTCTTGCACAGTATTTATATTTGGAGCATGGCGCACACTGGGCTATCGGAACTCTTGCGGTATTAATGTTTGTATCAACTTTCCACGAAGTTCCGGAGGTCGTAACAGGTTCGCTTGGTTTGATTTTTATTGTAAGCGCGCTGGTATCATCAATTTTGTACAACAAAAATAAAGGGCAGGAATAATTTTAAAAGACGAAAATCTATACTTGGTGGGCGGAGTTGTCCGCGATGAAATATTGGGAATAAAAAGCGTCGATATAGATTACACATATCAGGGCGATGCAATAGAATTCGCTCAAAATTCGGGATTAAATATAATTAAGACAAACCCATCTTTCCATACAGTAAGGGTAAAAATCGGCGGGCAGGAAATTGATATCGCATCAACAAGAGAAGAAGCTTATCCTAAAAAAGGACATCTTCCCGAAGTATTTAATATAGGATGCCCTATTGAAAAAGACCTAAAAAGGCGCGATTTTACAATTAACGCTATTGCCAAACGTACAAGCGACGGTGAAATTGTCGATATATTTAACGGAATAGACGATATTAAAAATAAAACTCTCAGAATTTTGCACTCTGAAAGTTTCATTGATGACCCTACAAGAATCATAAGAGGGCTAAAATTTGCAGTAAGATTCGGGTTTGAATCAGACCGAAATACTCGCCAAAAGCAGGAAGAATATTTAGGCAATATAAATTATGATATGAGTTATCACAGGCTTAAAAACGAACTAAAAGATGCTTTCAATCTTAACCGGCATGAAATTATGGACAAATTTATTAATGATAAAATGTACAAACTGCTAGGTGAAAATCAGAAAGCTCCTAACATTGACAGTAAAAAAATTGAAGAAGCAATCAAAAAAAATCATTGCCAAAATCCTTGGATTATATATTTGAGCTTTTTTGATTTATCAAACTTTGAACTTACGCGTCAGGAAAAGAAAATTCTTAAATTAGAAGGAAATGAAGGAAATATAATCAAATGTTTAAAAATATTTTTAAAACAAAATTTCATTTGAGATTTGCGTTAAATCCTTACCTAAGATACAAATCTGACATGCTCGGAAGTTACAAGGGTGTAATGACACTGAAACGCGAGACGCCGATTATTGTTTCTCTAACTTCCTACGAAGAAAGGTTTGACGATTTGGAATTGTCTCTTTATTCAATATTGAACCAAACTCTCATGCCGGATAGAATAATTTTATACCTGAGTGATGAATACAAAGATATGAGCGAGCTTCCGTACACCATCACAAAATACATAAAAAACGGACTTGAAATAAAATTTGTTAAAGACATCGGTCCATATACAAAAATAATATATGCACTAAAAGAGAATCCAAATTCTATAATCGTAACGGCAGATGATGATATTATTTACCCCAAAAATTGGCTCGAAAAGCTCTATCATTCATATATTTCTCACCCTGAAGATATCCATGCTCACAGAGCGCACAGAGTCGGGGTAGATAACGAGAAAATCATTTCTTACGAAAACTGGGATAAACATGTCAAAGAGGAAAGCGCAAGATATGACAATTTTCTGACAGGTGCCGGAGGTGTATTATATCCTCCAAAATGTTTTATACCGGAAGTATTCAGAGACGATATATTTATTAAAAAAGCACCATCCGCTGATGATATATGGCTTTGGGTTATGGCTCTTATCTCAGGAAGAAAAATAAGAGTTGTAAAAAACCATATAAAAACTCTAACCTGTACGGATATATTGGGACAGCTGGGACTTAAGAAAAAAAGAACTCTATACAGTACAAATAAAAAAGGCAGAAACGACAGACAACTTGAAGCATTAATGAAGTATTACGGCAAAAATATTTTAAGCAAACTGACAAAATAATTCAATCATATACAAATGCAACATTTTTTAAAATTTCAGCAGAATCTGCGTTCAATATTTCGGAAATTTTATGAATGTCAGAACAATGAAAACCGGATATTTTACCGCTTTCAAGTTTTTTTAAATCACTTACTGATATTCCGAGTTTTTGGGCGAATACCTTTGCACTAATCCCTTTTTTAATTCTTATGGACTTAACGTTTTGCCCGACTATTACGCAAACATTGGTTTCTTCGCACATAAAGAATTCCTTTAAAATTTAGTCGCAACCGCTAATACTATACATTGTCTAATATATGTAAAATATACAACATTAAATAAACTTTGTAAAGTAATTACATAATTAAAGATTATACTAAGGATATTATAGTGAAGAAAAAATTAATAAAAAGCGGAAATGCTTGGGTACTTTTAATACAAAAAGCGATATTGGAACTAATCGACATCAACCCTGAAATTGATGAAGTTGAATTAGAAGTCGAAAACAAGATGCTCAAAGTAAAAAAGGCACAAAAATAGGTTAATAGATTTACTTAAAAGTCATACATAAAAGGTATTATTATATAGTACCTGTAAATTATTATGCCTTATTTTGCTTCCTGATAACTTTGTTCGGTATTTACATCCCATAGTTTTCGTTTATCATCATTTTCTGTGATAATTCGCGCAGCTTCAATTCCGCTAAGGGTTGAATGGTCCATATTGTTGTATTTGTGCTGACCGTTCCTGCCGATTAAATATAAATTCTCAATAGAATCAATAAAACTTTTTATCTTATCAAAATCACTATAAGTATCAAAATATGCAGGATAAGCTTTTTCTGTCTTAAAACGATAGGATCTTTCCACATCATCTTCTGATTTTAGAGCATTTATTTTAATCAATTCATCAATTCCGAATTTATAAATTTCATCATCGGACATTTCCCATAACCTGTCACCCTTATCACAAAAATATTCCATACAAATAAGAGTCTCCTTGATATCATTTGAAAGATAAGGAGAAAAGTTTTTGGGAATATATATTCTTCCGACATTAACTTCTCTATCTTGAATGTAGATCCAGCTATCGGGACAAATATCACCAATCGTTGCCCAATTTGTATTATTTTTTAGATTAAAGTTTTTGACTTTAAAAGACACAAGCTGATAATCTCTATACGGAAGCCCTTCGGCAATGTCTTTGATATCTTCAGGTACGTTATTCATCCCCAAAATTAAATCTTTAACCGGCATAGAAGAAATTATATAATCTCCGTACCAGTCATAAATCCCGTTTACATCCTTAACCTTTAATGATACAACCCTGTTATTTTCAATATTTATTCCTAAAACCTCGGCATTCAGGTGAATTTCTCCGCCTTTTTCTACAATTGTTTTTGCCATATTTTCCCACATTTGACCTGCGCCATTTTTCGGGTAAAAATATTCTTCTATGAGTGAAGTCTCTTTTTTAGGTGAGAATTTATTAATTAATGCTTTTAAAAGAGAAAGCCCTTTTATTCTCTGTTCACCCCATTCCTTTGAAATATTTTTAGGATGACGTCCCCATACTTTTTGTGTATAGAATTCAAAAAACATTTGGTAAAGAACCTTGCCGAATCTGTTAATCATAAAATCTTCAAGATTGTTTTCTTTACGCTTTATAAAACATGATTTTATATAACTGAATCCTGCAAGAGCAGTTCTGAGAAGTCCCATATTTAAAACAGTTCTCAAATTCATTTTAACAGGATAGTCAAAGAACTTTTGCATGTAATAAATTCTCGAGAATCTTCTTCTCCTGAGAAAAACGTTATCATCAAATTCCGGATTAGCGTTTCCGTTTTTAAAATCAACCTCGCGGGATAAAAGCTTGTCGTCTTTTGCACCTTCACCCTGAAGCGGCAAAACCTCCGTCCAAAGTTTCATTACACTATCATCTTTAGTAAAAAATCTATGCGGGCCTATATCTGCCTTTAAGCCTTCAAAATCAAGAGTCTTCGCCAGTCCGCCAATTGAATTTTGTGATTCTATAACAATTGGTTTTATGTCTGAATTCACAGCCAACTCGTACGCAGCTGTAATCCCTGCAGCTCCCCCGCCGATTATAAGTGCAATTTTTTTATTCATTGAAACTTATCCTCATTAAAGCAATTATATCAAAAAAATTTTTGAGGTAGAATTAAGAAATGAAATTAAGCATAATAACTTTAATTTATAATCATCTTAAATACACAAAAAAATTCATTGAAAGCTTGTATAAATATACCTCAGACTTTGAATTAATCATTGTTGATAACGGTTCAACAGACGAGACTGTTGAATATCTTAAATCGCTTAATTATGATAATTTAAAAATTATTTTTAACACTGAAAATTTAGGATTCTCTAAAGGGAATAATCAAGGGATAGAAATTGCTCAAGGAGAGTATATCGGTTTTTTAAATAATGACATACTTCTTTACCCCAATTGGTTTGAAGAGTGTGAAAAAGTTTTTCAGAAAGAAAATGCAGCTTTTGTTTCCCCAAGACACATAAATCCGCATTTTGATAATACAAATGAAAATAATTATATAGAATTTTTTAAAAAAAACTTTAAATACAACTCACAATATGAAAAAAACTTTGATGAATGCGTTTTTTCATGTGTATTAACAAAACGTTCAGTAATAAATAACATAGGCATTTTTGATGAAAATTATTCTCCAGCCTTTTTTGAAGATAACGATATAAAATATAGAGCCATTCTTAAAGGGTATGGAATATATGTTGTAAATAATATATGTTTTTATCATTTTGGTTCAATAACATCAATAAATTTTGACCAAAAACTTGAAAAAAACAGGCAATTTTATTATTCAAAATATCCATTTGCCGAATACTTATCTGTATCCGGCAGAGATAGAGATACCTACAAACGAATAGTTGAAGATTTCAGACGTTTTCCGCTTAAACAAATTTATAACATTTATATTATTATCAGAAAAATCAAAAATCGTTTAAAAAAATGGAGCAAACATTGTTAAAAATTCTTTTTGACAGTACCGAACTATCATATTATTTAGAAAACAGCGGACACCGTGCCGGAGTGTTTTATGTTGCATTAAATCTTTTTAGAGAACTAAAAAAAAGAGATGATATTCAATTGACTTTTGTTTGCAATTTCAAAAGATATTACTTTATGAAAAATTTAATAGAAACAGTTCCGGAATTTCAAGGGGTTACACTTTTAAAAGAGCAATCCGTAATAAATAAATTCTGGGGAATGCTTAATTATTTAGCAAGAAATTGCTCACGAAAAATTGTTTACGGTGTTTTAAGTATATCAAGATATTATGAAAATTTATTTTATATCCAAAACAAAAATAACAAAAAACAAATAGAAGCTTTTGATGTATATTTTTCTCCGTTCACGCCGCCATGCAAAGAAGGTATGAATTCAAATAAAATTAAACGTTTTATGATGATACACGATATAATTCCAATTCTGGAAAACAATGGACATTTACCCCAAAATCCGCGATTATGGGACTATAGATTGTATCATTCAATCAATAAAAACGATTATTATTTTACAAACTCTGAAAATACCAGAAATGACATTATTAAATATTTTAAAATTGATAAATCTCACATAAAAACAACTCTTCTTGCTGCCAATAATAATTTTTACCCTGCAGCAGAAAATTCCCCAATTGAAGGGAAGTACATTTTTTCTCTTTGCACCCTAGGGAAAAGAAAAAACCTTGAATTCGGAATCCGAAACTTTTTTAGATTTATAGAAAAAAATAAGATTGACGATTTAAAACTTGTTTTAGGCGGAAGTGTTTGGAAAAAATACGAACGAGAACTTTACAATACCTTGAAAAATTACGATAAATCAAAAATAATCTTAACAGGATATATTGAAGAAAAAGAACTAGCAAAATATTACTCAAATGCGCTTTGTTTCATTTACCCATCTTTATATGAAGGTTTTGGGCTTCCTGTTTTAGAAGCAATGCAATGCGGCTGCCCCGTAATCACGTCAAATGTTTCTTCCTTGCCGGAAGTTATTGGGGACGCGGGGATTCAAGTTAATCCAAAATCTGATGAAGAAATGATTGAAGCGTATGAAAAAATGTATTTCGATAATGATTTCAGACAAAAATGCTGCAACAAAGGGCTTGAACGAGCAAAACAATTCAGCTGGGAAAAATGTGCATCAGAACTTCTTGAGTTTATGAAAACAAATTGTATTTAATACAATAAAAGTATATTTTTCAAATAAAATAATTAAATATCTTATTTCCGGTGGGCAGTGAATTAGCATTCTAAACCTAATTTTCCTGTATAAATTTAATTTACTGTATTTATTTTCATATAAATCTTTTAATCTCTGAGAATTCTTATTTATAAGCTCAATTGGATATGCTGAACTGTTCCGAATAACATCTTCCCAGCCAATGACTTCTCCCATAAAATAAAATCCGTTTTTTATAATCGTAGTTTTAAGAAACGGAAAATTATATTTCTTTATCATCTCGTCCCATTTTACAGACATGCAATTATGTACAAACCAATAACGATTTATATAAACACTACTTTTGAAACCATTTTTATTAAGATATTTACTTAAACCAACCTCATATTTTGTAATTATATCTTCTTTTTTGTTTTCCTGTTTTATTTTTAACATAAACGCTTCAAAAACATCATTTGTAAAAACTTTTTTTGAGAATACAATAAAATAACTTTGTATATGAGGTTCCCATTTTGGTTTATACACAAGCTTCTGTTCTTTCATTCCATAACTGTTTTTTGTCATTCCCCACCAATCGCATTTTTTCTTCTCCATTTTTTCAAAAATGGGTTTTAGCGGGTAGAAAGGTCCGTATACGGAATCATTTGCAAAAATCAGCTCATCAAATTCTAATCCTTTGTCTTTTGCAAGCAAAAAACCTCTTTTATATGAACCAAAATCATATTCTCCATGTTTTTGGGCAATTATATAATCTGCAATTCCGTTAAGTTTTGCTGTCTCTTTTTGCTCTAGGTCACAATCAGATACAAAAATAATAGTTTCCGCAACATCTTTTAAAGCATTCAAATAATAAATAACATAGTCATCTATTATGTTATCTCTATCATAATGAGCAAATACGCAAACTCTTTTCATACGATTATTCTAGCATAAAATCAACCTTATAAATGATAATCAAATGTATAAATTAATTTATAATATTTTTGAAAGAGGATTTATATGATAGTTAGAATATTATTGCTGTTTTTGTCGCTTATAGTGCTGGTAAATTTATGCATTCTGACAGCTTGTTTTATTTGCGGCGAAAATTTATATAAAAAATACGGAAAACAAATGCTGATAATTTTCGGCTCGTTTGTATTTGCAGTTGCAGTCATTTATTCTGTAATTGCACTTTTTGCACTTAAATAAATAAAAAAAATAAGCAGGTTGAGTAAAACCCAACAGAACAAGAAAGGAACAAAATGGACAAAAAGTTTTTGGGACTACCGGTGGTAGTGTTATGTTTGTTAGTGTGTTTCCTCATTCTCTGTAATCCGTTCGTAATGGTCGGACCGGGAGAAAGAGGTATTAAAATTACATTGGGAAAAGTTTCTCCGACACCATACACGGAAGGACTTCATACAATATTCCCGTTTATACAAAAATTCAGAACAATGGATGTTAAGACTCAAAGAAATACATTAACCACCGAAGTTTATACAAAAGATATTCAAAAATCAAGAATAACGTATGTTATAAACTATCACGTTCAACCGGATAAAGTTAATAAGCTATTCCAAGAAGTCGGCTTGGATTATGAAAGCAAAATATTAACACCCGTTGTTGAAGGTACAATAAAAGATATTATCGGTAAATGGAATGCACAAGATTTAATTGCAAACAGAGAAAGAGCAACCGGAGACATCTTAAATAAATTACAAAGTTCATTAAATGATAACTATATAAACGTAACCGATTTCCAAATGACTGAAATCAATTATTCCGATGTGTTTGAACGTGCGATAGAAAGCAAAGTTACAGCAGAACAAGAAGCTTTAAGAGCAAAGAATAAAACTGTTCAGGTACAGGAAGAAGCAAAACAAAAAGTTATTGCTGCAGAAGCAGAAGCGCGCTCAATGGCAATTAGAGCACAAGCTTTAAGCCAAAACAAATCCCTCGTTCAATATGAAGCTGTTCAAAAATGGGACGGCAAAATGCCTCAATATATGCTCGGAAACTCTGTTCCGTTTATTAATGTGACAGGTAAATAAAAGGGGCAAATATCTTCTTTTAAACAAGTAAATTTTCATACACTAAAAAGCCGGTCAATTTTGGATTCATAAATCAGACCGGCTTTCTAGTGTAATTATTGAGATTTAATATAATTTATTTCTTTCTGGTATACACATTGTCATTATCGTCAACATTATATTTTGTTTCGTTAAAACGAAAATTATGACAGCTTTTTAGACATTTGTAAAGATTTTTTATTTTGCTTAACAATATTAAGAAATTTTAAGGAACCTTTCTCCAATGTGGATGCCGTTTAAGCATCAGCAAATTACAGATTCGAAAGGAGGCTGAACAGGTAAACAGGTTATTAAGTAAAATCTACCCCTCGCCCGAATTTCTAAGTTTCAAGCTTACGCTTTCAACTTGAAATTCTACCCTCTCCCTCAAGGGGCGAGGGCATACACTCACGTGTTCTTGCAAAAGCTCTCCAGCCTCCGCTCGTCGGTCGCTCCACCGTTAAAAGGGGAATGACTGTATTGTCAAGCTTAAAACAACTTATGCTCTTATCAACCTATCAACTTATTAACCGTCCCTTTTACCCCTTTACCCCTGGGGGAGTTTTCTGCCGCGTCCGATTTTCACATTTCTCATAAATAAATCATAAAATTTCATAAATTCATCCGGCGCGAATCTTGCTTCACGTTCACCTTTATAATTCAAACATAGCATTTGTGATAAATCATCCGCGTGGCTTTGGGCAGTTTTATCATTATACTTGGAATGAATATAAACATAATTGTACCCCGTATGATTATTTGGAGAAGCTTTTGCAATAACTTTTCCGGATTTATCAGAAATCACTGCAATACCGTTTTTTACATCAATTCTGCAATCTTCATTTGCTAAGCCTAAATATTTAAGTGTTTGGTCAATATAATCTGTAGGATACCATTTGTAATCACTTATGGATTTATAATTTACAGTACTTTGTGCAAAAAAATCATCAATGCCTTTTCTATCTACCAAAATTTTTTCTTGTGAATTTACAATATCCATGGATTCTTTCGGAAATCTTCCGTCAAGTCTGGTTTTCAGATTTATATCGGGATAAAATTTAAAATCTTGCTTTAATTGTAACAATTTATAAGCAATTTCTTTATCATAACAAGTTTTTATTGCATAAAATTTATCCCCTGCCTCATTAAAATTTTCTATTATTTGCGTATGCCTTGGCATAATATTTTGGATTTCATTCCAAACATTACTTACAGTTTTTTTTGGTACTTTCGGTTTTTTAATCCAAAATCCGCCCTTAAAATTCACGTTTATAGTATTATCCATAATTTTCTCCTTGATAATAACAAAACGCATAAAAAAAATTTTTGCTATTAATAAGGGCGAATCGAAAATTGATTCGCCCTTATTATACAATTCATTTCCAAATCGGTATTAATGGCACAGAGCCAAAAGAACACCTGCCGCTACAGCAGAACCGATAACACCTGATACATTCGGCCCCATTGCGTGCATCAACAAGAAGTTTTGAGGGTTAGCCTCTAAACCTACTTTATTTGATACACGTGCTGCCATCGGAACGGCTGAAACACCTGCTGAACCGATAAGCGGGTTAATTTTTGTTTTGCTGAATACGTTCATCAATTTTGCCATCAATACACCCGCTGCCGTTGCAAGTGAGAATGCAATTACACCCAGAAGCAAAATAAACAACGTTTGCACTGTTAGAAACTGACTTGCAGAAAGTTTCGAACCTACGGATAAACCTAAGAATATTGTAACAATATTAATTAAAGCATTTTGCATAGTATCTGATAATCTTTCAACAACACCGCATTCTTTACACAGGTTACCAAAACATAATGCGCCTAATAATGGGCATGCACTAGGCAGAAGAATTACACAAAGAAGTAAAATCATAAGCGGGAATACAATTTTCTCTCTTTTTGATACTTCTCTTAATTGTTCCATTTTTATTTCACGTTCAGCTTTTGTTGTTAATAATTTCATAATAGGAGGCTGAATAACAGGAACTAAAGCCATATATGAATATGCAGCAACCGCAATCGGTCCTAAAAGATTTTCAGCCAATTTTGTTGTTACATAGATTGATGTCGGACCATCCGCACCACCAATAATACCGATTGATGCAGCTTCCGGCATAGAAAAACCAAACAAGCAATATGCCATAAGTAACGCACCAAATATACCAAATTGTGCTGCACCTCCTAAAAGTGCCATCTTAGGGTTAGCTATCAACGGACCAAAGTCTGTCATTGCGCCAACACCCATAAAGATAATAAGCGGGAATAATCCTTTATGAATACCTGCTTCAAATATAATTCCCAAGAAACCGTTAGGCCCTGCAATTTCTTCGCCTAAAGGCATCGGAATGTTTGATAACAAGCCTCCGAATGCAATCGGTACGAGCAATAACGGTTCAAATTGTTTTTTAATACCAAGCCAAAGCAGGAACAAGCAGATAATAATCATTATCCATTGTCCGTGGGCTTCCAAAATTTGTTCGATTCCTGAGATTTCGGTATTAGCCATAGCTTTTTGAAAACTATGAGTGAATCCCATAATCCCTGTTGAATCCCATAAGGTTTGTAAACCTTCTGTTATACTAATTGTCATTTTTACCACCTTTTATTTGTGTTAGTTGCCGGGGTAGAAACCCCAACCTACTTTTATTTATTTTGTTGGGTTTCACCCAACCTACTGAGCTACGTTTACCCCCTTAACCTAAAGTTACCAAAGCTTGACCTGTTACGACTTTGTCACCCTGAGAAACAAGGATTGAATTAACTGTTCCGGCTTTCGGAGCTTTAACTTCAGTTTCCATCTTCATAGCTTCCATAACAAGAAGTACGTCACCTTCCGCTACAGAATCACCTTCTGAAACTTCTATTCTTAATACGTTCCCCGGCAATCCGGCTTTAATTTCTTCGCCGTCACCAGCGGAAGCTTTTGTTTCTATACCGTCTTTAACTGAAATATCATAGGATTTTCCATTAACAGTTGCTTTAGAGTCACTTTCAAGTTTAACGGCATAGTTTTTACCATTAACCTTAACTGTGTATTCTCCTGTTGCGTTTGCTTGTGCTTTTGGAGCATTTGCGGAAACTTTATTAACAGATACCTGACCTTTGCCAAGTAAGAAATCAATACCTTTATCAACGTTACCATCTTTGCAGGCAGCTGCGATGAAGATATTTTCTTCTGTTGTAGGAAGTCCTGCTGCTTCAAGACGTTTCTTAGCAGCTTCAACACCTTTTTCAGGGTCTTTTTCATTTATATCAACAACTTTTTCTGTTGTAGGTTGAAGACCTGTCTTTTCTTCTGCCCATTTAACCAATTCCGGATCAGGTTCGCATGGAGTTTTACCAAAGTAACCTAAAAGCATCTTAGCATATCCGGGGTTAGCCTTTTCCCAAGGATGTTCTGAAATTGCATTCAAGAAGGATTGTTGAGCGTAGAATTGAGAAACAGGAGTTACTGATGTAGCAAAACCGCCTCTTTCAACAACTTCTTTCATGTTTGCAATAAGTTTCGGGAATTTGTCTAACATACCCATATCTTTTAATTGGTTAACTGTTGTTGCAGTTGCGCCACCAGGAAGCGGTGCTTGAATAAGAATTGGATTAACTGCAAGTGAAATCGGAGAAATCGGATAATCTTTCATACATTCTTTGAAGATTTCTTCTGTTTCCATAATTTTCTTGATATCCAAGCCTAATTCATATTCAGTACCTTTCAAAGCGTGCCACATAGAAATAATATCAGGTTGTCCTGTTCCGCCTGAAACAGGTTTCATAGCTAAATCGATTCCGTCAGCACCGCCTTCAAGAGCTGCAAGGTAAGCAGCCAAACCTGTACCGGCAGTTTCATGAGAGTGGAAACGAATATGAGCATCTTGTCCTAAGATTTCTCTTGTTCTTCTTACTGTTTCATAAACTTTTCTCGGGTTTGAAGTACCTGATGCATCTTTGAATGCCAATGAATCAAACGGGATTCCGGCATCAAGAATATTTCTCAAAACTCTTTCATAAAAATCAGGATCATGTGCGCCTTCGCATCCGTAAGGAAGCTCCATCATAGTAATTGTTACTTCGTGACGAAGTCCGTATTTCTTGATTGAATTTGCTGAATCGATTAAGTTATTTACATCATTCAAAGCATCAAAGTTTCTGATAACATTAACACCGTGTTTTGCAAACATTTTGGCGTGCAAATCAATTACGTCACGCGGTTGTGAGTTAAGACCAACTACATTTACACCTCTTGCAAGAGATTGTAATGTAACATCCGGACCAACAGCGTTTCTGATTTTGTCCATTGTTTCAAATGCATTTTCGTTGCAGAAGAAAATCGGAGCCTGAAATCTTGCACCGCCTGCTGTTTCAAAATGTCTGATTCCTGCATCAACCGCTGCCTGCAATGCCGGAATAAAATCATCAACGAGAACCTTTGCCCCGAAGATTGATTGGAAACCGTCTCTGAATGACGTATCCATTACTTTAATTTGTTTTGTCATTTTTATATCTCCATTTTGTGTATATAAATCTTATTTTTTAAACATTGCCGCAATGATAGCCGCTGCAATTTCTGAATCATCTCCGGATGCTATTTTCTTTGCGCCACCTGCTGTTTGAGGTAATGCCTCCGGAAAAATTTCATTTAATTTTCTTACGCATTTTGACATTACAAACATTGCACAAATCATTAAGCATAAGAAAGAAAGGACAGTGCCCATTCCGATTAACATCGCGGATAAGCCTTCCAATAATAATTCGTTCATAAAATATCTCCTATTAAAAATATATGTTCTTGATTATTTTTATCTATCAATTTTAAAGCGCCGTTTTCGGTAACATCTTTTGCTATTCCTGTATAAGTTTTATCAAAAACTTTTACTGAAATCTCCTCATTGAGGAATTCGGCTCTTCTTTTATAATCTTCTCTTATTAATAAAAATCCTTCCTCAATAAATCTATTATACAATAAACAAAACTTGGATAATACTTTTTTCAGAAAAACTTCCATATCAGTATACTTACCGGTTTCAATATTCAAGGAAGTTGCCGATTGACTAATCTCTGCAAGTTTTTCTTTTTGCGTATTCAAATTCACACCAAAACCAAGTATTAATCCTTCAAGATTTCCACCGGCCGAAATCACACTTTCCGCTAAAATACCTGAAATCTTCTTTTTATTAATCCTTATATCATTAGGCCACTTTATTTTTGGAACAATTCCGCATTCTTCAAAAGTTTGCGCCAAGACTAAGCACAAAAGCTGGGTTAGGTTTGAATACACATCCTTCATTTTATCGGATGGCTTTAAAACAATACTTGCATATATATTATCCTTGCCTAAAAAATTCCAACTGCGGCTAAATCTTCCTCGGCCTTCCGTTTGTTTTGAAGTATAAACAACTGTCATATCAGAAAGGTTATTTATATTTTCTTTTGCATATTTATTTGTTGAATCAATCTCTTCTAAATATAAATAATTCATAAATCTATTATATAATAAACAACCACCCTATCGGATGGTTGTTCATATATTTTATTAAAATTTATTATGCGGCTTTTTTATCTTCAGCTAATTTTTCTGCTGCCAATCTTGCTTTTTTCTTCTCTGCAATATTTGCATTCCATTTATCACCTAACATATTTGCAAGCGGTGTTATAAGAACCGGCGTAGCATATCTGTATATTAATGTAAACACTGTTATTGAAGCTAAAGTTCTGATACCTTTTAATCGTTTACCCAGTTTTTCAGGTGATATAGGTACTTTTTTGCCCTCCAGTTTGGCTATATCGATAGCCTGATGATTAGCACCGGAATAATCATACCCTCTCTTTTTAACCCAGCTGTTTATTGCCTTATTCACCGTATAAGCTGCTATTGTCGGCACTACAAAACATAATCCCTGATTGATAGCAAGAGTTCTGCGTCTGTCATGTTCAATATCTTTCTTTGTTAATGTTTGATGAACGTATACACTGCTTGTAATCAATGAACCTAAAGCACTCATATGTTCCGTTACGTTACCCGGAAGTTTTGATATTTTTTGAGAAATATTATAAAAAGCTTCAGATTCAATCAGATGACGTCCATATAAATTTCCAAAGAATTTACCTATCGGATCTAAAACGTACTTTTGGAAAAATTGAGTAACACCATCAAGAAATCTTATATTAGATTTAGCTTTGAAAGATACTGCATTTTTTTTGTCTTTTTCAGGCACTGTTTCTTTTTGTATGTTACTTTTTGTTTCTGTTTTAGCTTTATCACTTGATTTACTTAAATGAAGAACATTTTTCATTACCCAAGGTATAATAGCAACCGTTGCTGCTGCAACAGGAACCCTGAATAATAAATCAGGCAGCCAAGTTAAAGATTTAATCAAACCGTCATTGGCTCTGTCTGCGTCTACCATTTTGTTTGTAATTTCAGTCCCCAATTCACCGTCTTTACCGTTATTTTGATATGTGACAAACTTGTATTCATTATCTTTATTGTCAAATCGTTTACTTCCGGAAATTCTGTTTCTGTATTCAGCAGTTTCATAAGGAGATGAAATCCCTATTTCATCAAGGTTTAATTTCCATTGGTTACCTTTTACGTCTTTCCATTCTCTAAAATCTTTAACTTTTCCTGCATCGTTATATACAGATTTGACGTCCAATGTACTCCAATAAGTTTTATCTTCTCTTGCACATTCCAAAAATCTTTCAAAATAAACTCTGTTAATGTCTTTCAATAAAATTTGACATTCACTCATACCTTCTTCTTCGACGGTAATTCCAAGTCTGTCCATGTTAATTACATCATACAATTTTCTGCCGTCTTTTAACACAACATCATTAAATGATTTATCTTTTTGAGAAGGCCAATCTACATCTACTTTTAAGATCTTTTTATAAGTTTCATCCGAAACCTCTGCCAGATTCTTAAACTTAGGAAGTCTCTCGCATTCTTTCATATCATCTATAAAGAAATTTTTGGATGTATCCAGCCATTCCTTAATAGGAAGTCTTTTTCCATCTTTTTCAATAGAATTTAAATCTACATGAGGATATAATCTTTTCAAAGTTTTAGCTGAAAGATTTCTTCTCATCTCTTTCATTACATAATCTGCACCTGCCTTAAATGGTGCTGTAAGAACAAATGCAGTTATAAATCCGATTATCCCTGAAGCTGCGGCTTGTCCTGCTGCGTAATTATTATCTTCTTTATTCTTTTTTGTAGGAATAGCCACTATTGTACCGGCACGAGCCGCACAAGCTATTGCTGCTACACCGGCTGTTACGAGAGTCTCATAACCTACTCCGTCTAAAATTCCATTAAAAAAGGAGCTTTTTGATAATTTAGCCCCTCCTTTTACCTCGGGGTTGGCTTTTTCTGCTATTTCACCAACCTTCTTTGCCGCGCTCTTAATAACCTTTTTACCGTTTCGTATAACCGGACCTTTGTGTCCAAACGTAAGTGTCGAACTATATTTGAACAAATCAGACATATCCTGTCCCACCTGCTCCGAATAATTTTTTAATCTAAAATCCCTATTCTCCGATACATTTGATAATTGTTGGTTTTGTCTTAGGTTTAGATTTTGCGTTGAATGAATTTTCATTACTGTTTCCAATCTAATTATGTACTACACTATTAATCATAAAACAAATCAAAATATTTTTTGCTAGTTCGTTAAAAATTTGTTACAATTAGGGGGTAAATATATCAGAGAGTGGATTTCAAAATGTTAAGAATTGTAATAATTACACTTTTTATAATGTTTTTTTCTTTAGAGCATGCCCAAGCATTCGATTTGGACATGACTGTTGATGATGATATCAGAAAAAATTATAATTCGTCAAAGCTTATTAAAGACACTCAAACAGAAGATGCAGAAACACTTCCGGCTTTACCGGAAAACTTAAAAAACAATAATACTCCGAATTACACAAAACAAGAAAAATATACACCTCCGGCAAAAATAATATCAACAGGAAGTACAAAAATTCCAAAAGGTACAAGTTTTAATGTCGTAAACAATTCACAGATTTCAGATTGGCAAAGAAAAGGGACAAAAGTTAAATTTACCTTAAAAACACAGGTTGCTAAACGTAAATATTTAATACCTTCAGGAACAACATTCACAGGTGAAGTGATTGAATCTCACCAGCCTCAAATCACCTGCAACGGAGGTCTTGTTGTAATCAGAATAAGAACTATTACATATAAAGGACAAAGTTATCCCTTAAATGCTTATGTAACAAAAGCTAACGACAAAAAAATATTCTTAAATGATATTAAAGGTGAAAGAAAATATTTAAAAACAGTTTGGAAAAAGGGAAATTGGGGACGTACATTGTTTGGCAGAATGCTCACCTTGACGATAAATCTTGGCGGTGAAGGTTCTACTATACTGCTTTCTCCATTTCCGTTTATGTACGGAACAATTTGTTTAGGTTTAAATACTTTAACGTCGCCTATTTGCGCATTTTTTAATAAAGGCGGTCATGTGAATATTCCTGCCGGTTCAAAATTCAGAATTAAGCTTTTACAAGACAGCTATGTTGATTAGTTAAGTTGCGGGATTTATTTTGTTTTTAATTTTTTATACACTTCAAACAAAAGGAGTCTGTATATGAAATTTGAAGCATCTGAAACTAAACAATTACTCATAAATGCTTTTGCCGGAGAGTCACAAGCAAGAAATAAATACACAATCTATGCAAAAAAAGCAAAAAAAGACGGATTTAATTTAATCAGCGATATTTTTCTTGAAACTGCAGAAAATGAACGTGAGCATGCAAAACTTTTTTACAAAGAAATTCCGAACGGTTTTTATTCACCAAATGCAAACTATCCTTTTTTCATTGGTGAAACTTATGAAAATCTTATTTCGGCATCTTCAGCAGAACGCGATGAATGGGAGAACGTTTATAAATATGCGTCCCAAACAGCTAAAGCAGAAGGATTTGATGATATATCGATACTCTTTTCAAATATAGCAAGCATAGAAAAACGTCATTCTCACAGATTTTTAACATTGGCAGAAGAAATTAAAAATGAAACTTTATATAAAAAAGCAGAAGTTCATCAATGGATATGCACAAAATGCGGATACACTCACATTGGCAAAGAAGCCCCGTGCTCATGCCCTGTTTGTAAACACGAACAAGAATATTTTAAATTATATTCTGAGAAATTTTAATTAACAAAAAACCCTCCCGAAGGAGGGTTTAACAATAATATAATTAACTTATTAGCTCAAAGCCAATAATGATTTTACTGAACGAGCATTTTCTTTAACGCCTTCATCTGAATGCATATTAATAGTATCATCAAGAATTTTGATAACTTCAGATTTGTCCTTCAAAGAAAGTATTTCATTAATTGTACTCATTGCAACAGACGGAGAAAGGTCATTAATACCTTTTCCCTGATTGATTATAACAACTTTTAATGAGTCATGAACATTTTTTCTGACCAAAGCACGTGAAGTATATTCTCTTACTTCATTATCGGGAGAATTTGTCCCAAGTTCTTCCAAAACATCGATTGAAGAATGATCCTGATGTGCAGTAAGTGCATCAATAATTTCTATAACATTTTTATTCATTACGCAACCTCCTTAGCAGCCAAAGCAATTTCTTCTTCCCATAAAGCTTTTAATTCAGCTACGCTTGTATCTTTATTAATTTTTGAGTGGTGAATTTTTCCGATTAAAGCAGTCCACTTGTCCGCAATGCCGTTACCAAGCTCGGTTACGTTTGTATTTATTGAAGAAATCTTCTCTGAAATTCTTTCAGAAATACCATTTTTTAAACCGGATACTGAATCAGTTATAGAATGTCCGATATCTTTTCCTAAATCAATAATATCTTTATTCATAATTTCAGAAATAGTTCTTAAGCCCTTGATATCTGAAATATTAGTATTCTTAGCGTAATCCCATGCAGAAGAGATTCCTGTACGAATTCTTTTAACAAAATTTATAATAGGTTCTGTAATAGAATTATGCAATTTAGTCATACTACCCATTACAGAAGATGTTATTAATTTCAATTTATTTGTTTTTTCATTGTTCTTAAAGCTTACCAAAACATCAGCACATACTAACGGATCAATAGTATTGCCTTCAAAGTCTTGGTACTTAAACGGATTTGTTGATGAGTTGCGTTTTGTCTTAAACGGGCTGATTATTTTACCCAAGTTAAGATCTACTTTTTGTATTTTTGCCATAATATTCCTTTCCTAGTTAGATTTCTTAACTAGAATAGAATACCAATTATAAAGTAAAAAAAAATCATAAGAACGGAGGATATATTAGTATTTTAACCTATAACTAAAGTTGGAAATTTAGCTTTACAAGTAAAAATATCTTAGATATAATTTAGTAAGCAATCATAAAGAGGGGTGTCCGAGTGGTTGATGGTGCGATCTTGGAAGGGTCGTGTAGGGGCAACTCTACCGTGGGTTCGAATCCCATCCCCTCTGTATAAAAACCGGTTTAATTTTTGTCAGACCGGTTTTTATTTGGGATGTGATGTATTTTTACCTTTTAACAGGACATTTGGTCGGAAGGGGTAAATAAATTTAGCTAGCAAAATAGCCAAGTTTAGTAGATATTGGCGATTTTGTATAGTCGGAAATAGCCCTCAAAATTCCCAAAATAGAATTTTGAGAGAGTAAATATTAGCCTCAAATGCCGACAAAATCTTAATCATACAAGAGAACAAAAATAGGTAATTTGAAAAATTATTCTCTAAAAATAGGTCGGGCTTTAGCCCGACACATATTTTTAAGTTATTGACGGGTTAAAACCCGTCCTATTTACTCTATTTTTAACCCAAACTGTACCATATGAATCGGTATATCTAGTTATTGTTGGGTTAAAAACCCAACCTA
>CADAKY010000017.1 GCA_902788575.1 uncultured bacterium
TCGGCAACAAAGTTGTAAGAAGAAGAAATCTTCAGCAAGTTATGAGAGAATCTTTCTTCTACGGCGCTAACAGATTCGGCAACAACTTCATTGCTTAATGAATTTTGATAAAGCTTAATCACAAGACATAACTAAAATTTACATACACTCTCTTATCTTACATCTTACTACAATTTTACCCCTCTTTTTGGGGGGTTTTTATTTTGAATATTGACGTTTTTTACTGTCATAACAATAAACTTGTGTATCATTATTAACAATTATTTTGACAGAGTTATTAATATCAGTTCTTAATATTTTTGAATTTCTCAACATCGAAAGCGTATAAACAGACGGATGTCCGAATTTATTTTCACCTGTCGAAACAATTGAATATTTTGGGTTTAAATAATCTGCCATTTGTTTATCAACAACACCCGGAGCCCCGTGATGACCGACTTTCAAAACGGTTATATTTTGGGGTAAATGTGTTTTTAGATTATTAAAAGTTTCTATTCCGGCATCACCGGTAAAGAGCATTGAAAAATCTTTATACGTTAATAGCGTAACTATTGAAGATTCATTATCTCCGATTCCTTTAATTCCTTTGTTTATAAAATTAACTATCTTAACACCGTTTTCATCCAAAACTGATTGCCCGTTTTCGGCTTCAATAATATTTACACCTCTGGTTTTTGCGGTTTTATAAATAAGTTTTGCAGAAGGATGGTTCAAAGAATTTACATACAAATCTTTAACATTTAAACCGTTCATCAAATCCACAGCCCCGCCTGAATGGTCATTATCAAAATGTGTAACTATAATTTTATCAAGGTTTTTTATACCTGTATCTTTAAAGTACTTAAGCATAATAATTTCTGCCTGAGATTTTCCTCCATTGTACCCGCTCTTTCCTGTATCAATCATAATGTATTTATTATCGGGTGTTTTCAAAAGAAAGGAATCTGCATTCCCGACATCAAACGCTGTAATTTCCAGATTTTTGTTCGGTAAATTTATCATTGAAATAAAAAGAATCATAAATAATACCGGCAGTGTTTTAATCAAAGTGTTTTTCCATTTATCGCGGATTTCTTTATCCCAGAGCCAAATCAAATTCAAAAGTATTGCATAATATAGCAGAATTTGAATCACAGAGGGGTGAGTTGTCTGAAGTGATGCATGCGGAAGACTGCCCCAATAATTTGAAATTTGCACAAGAATTTTTAACAGAGGAGACAAAATAAAGTCAAATATTTTGCAGACAAAATCAGCGATTGGATTTATTAAAGAAAGTAATGAGCTGATAAACCCGCCGAAGCTTATGACAGAAAGTATCGGAACGCTCATAATGTTTGCAAAAATCGAATATATACTAATATTGTTGAAATAAAATATCTGTATAGGAATAACCCATAATTGTGCAAATACAGGGATAAAAATTGTAGACGCAAGCCAATTTACGATTCCGTATTTACTTTTTATCAAATACGGTGTCATAACCAAAAGCCCGAATGTTACAATAAAAGATAGCTGAAAACCTACATCATTTATGTACATCGGATTATACAAAAGCATTAAAAATGCGACAAAAGATAAAAGCGAAATATTATTTGCATCTCTGTCTATAATTTTTCCGACAAGAACAAACAACAGCATAAAAGCCGCTCTTAAAACAGAAGCTCCGAGACCTGTCATCATAACATAAGTTAAGACTGCAAGCATACATATAATTATGTTAAGTTTAAAATTAACCTTCAAAATTCTTAAAATGAAAAAGAAAAATGCATATATAAAAGCAACATTCATGCCCGATGCCGCAAGAATATGCAAAAGACCTGAGTTTATAAAAGATTGGCGTATATTTTCCGGAGGTGCGACCGCATCATCTCCAAAAACGATACCGCCTAAAATTTCAAGGTACGGAGAGAGCAGATACTTAGCATGAACAGATAAAATATTTTCCCTATAATTATTAATTTTTTGTAATGATTTTTCTAAAAAATTCTTATCACTTTCAATTTTGTCATAACAAGGAACATCCAAATCACGCATATTATAAGGATTATGTCCGTAAAACACAGCATAAGTATTAAAATTTCTCAGATAATTGCCGTAATCAAACTGGGACGGATTACCTGCCTTAAAAGGGACAGAAAGACGTCCGCGGATTTTATAACTGTCGTAAATATTTAGTTTTTCATTTGTATCTAAAGATACTAAAACTTTTTCATCATTGAATTTTTTAATTAATCCGTCATATTCTATTTGATTAACCTTAAAAAAGAATTTAACCTTTTCGTTTCCTTTCGGAATAGATATTATTTTTCCTGTGATAGTAGAATTCACCGGAGCAATATTTAAAAGTTCATCTGTTTGTTTTAAGCGAATAAACGTATTAAATACGCCGACAAGAAATACAAGTGTCCACACGAAAATAATCTTTGGTGAAAAAAGATTTTTTATAACTCCTGCCAAAAATAATGAAAATAAGAATGCTGTAACAAAAATTAAATGATTCGATAAGACTCCAAACAATGCCAAAATGTATATCAATACAGTAAAAAACATTAAAATGTTTTTGTTATGACATATAGAATCACAAACATCCTTAATCATAAAATAATTGTATCATGAATACTTGGCAAAATTATTTTTTACGCGGTTTAATATTAATATGATACCAAATGTTATAAATACTCAACCATTAAAAAAATTACCTGACAAACTTATTTATCTTCGTAATATAAACACCGCCATGCATCCTCCGGTAGAAGAGTATGTTATATTTTCTCCAAAAAGCGGAAAAATAGGCGGCATAATGCATTGCCACAAAATGAGTTTTAAAATTCGTCCTGATTTTGACGGTTACCCGTTGGGAATAGACCTTATAAGAACAGAAAAGAGCGGAGAAGGATTTGGAAAGGCACTGATAAATTTTGCAAAAAATTACAGTAAACAAATAGGTTCAGAAGGGCAGATTTGTTTAAAAGCAGTAACATCACTGAGTCCTTTCAAAATTCCGCATATTTTTTACCGAAAACAAGGTTTTACAACATTAGATGAAGAAAACGATAAGGCAATGGATCATTTTATAAAAAAAAATAAATCTGCAACCTTCAAAGATTTTTCGTCTGTTTTGATGTATTATCCGGACACAAATACTAAGACAAAAGAAACTATTACAAAAAAAATCAATAAATTCTTCCGCAAGTCAAAAATCTTATTTTAAATAAAACTATACTAATTCAGTTTTTTCAACTTCTTCTGTAGTTGTAAATTTAACAATATCACCTTCTGCAATATCGTTAAATTTTACAAAAGATAAACCGCATTCAAATCCTTGTGCAACTTCTTTTACATCATCTTTGAAACGTTTAAGCTGATCAATGGCACCCTTAAATATTTCAACACCGTCACGGTAAATTGTTGCAGTATCGTTTCTGCTGATTTTACCTTCTGTAACATAGCAGCCGGCGATTTTTTGAATCTTACCGATAGTAAATATTTGTCTGATTTCAACCTGACCGGTTTGAATTTCTTTAACATCCGGCGAAAGAAGTGAAATCATTGTATGTTCAATGTCTTCTAAAATTTGGTAAATGATATCGTATTTCTTAATCGTTACACCTTCTTTTTCGGCAGCAGCCAACGCATTCGCGTCTTCTTTAACCGTAAATCCGAGTATTAAAGCGTTAGATGCTGAAGCAAGCATTACATCAGCTTCTGAAATATCACCTACACCTACGTGTATAATCTTTGTAACAATTTCTTTTGACTCAAGCTGAGCGATAGCCTGAGAAACAGCTTCCGCAGCACCGTGAGTGTTTGCTTTAATGATAAGATTAAGATGCGGAATATCGTCTTCTCCGCCGGCACCTGCTTCTCGTCTCATATGCGCAGGAAGCATTGCTTCTAAACGTTTATTACGTTCTTTTTCTTTTCTCTTATCAACAATAGCCTTCATTTCTTTTTCGTTTTTAACTACCTCAAAATAATCACCGGCATTTGGGACTTCTGTTAAACCAAGAATCTCAACAGGAGTTGAAGGTTCAGCCTTAACGATTCTTTCACCGGAATCTGAAAGCAAAGCTCTGACTCTTCCGCAAGCAGTACCCACTACTACGCAGTTTCCGGCTCTTAATGTACCGTTTTGTACCAATAGTGTAGCTACAGGGCCTTTGCCTTTATCAAGGTTAGCTTCTATTACAACACCGGATGCTTCTGCTTTTGGATTAGCTTTCAAATCCTGAACTTCTGCAACAAGCAGAATATACTCTAACAACTCATCAATACCTGTTCCCTGAAGAGCTGAAACATTAACTGTAATGGTTTCGCCTCCCCATGCTTCAGGAACAAGGCCATGTTCTGTTAATTGCTGCAACACTTTGTCAGGATTTGCCCCCGGCTTATCGCATTTGTTAACAGCAACTATAATCGGAACATCTGCAGCTTTTGCATGGTTGATAGCTTCAATAGTCTGAGGCATTATACCGTCATCTGCCGCAACAACAAGAATAGCAATATCGGTAGCTTTCGCACCTCTCGCGCGCATTTCCGTAAATGCTTCGTGACCGGGAGTATCAACAAATACTATTTTCTTTTCATGCTTGTTGTCCAAATAAACTGTATAAGCACCGATTGATTGTGTAATACCGCCGACTTCGGTTGCAACAATTTTATGCTTTGAAGCTCTTATGCTGTCAAGAAGTGTTGTTTTACCGTGGTCTACGTGGCCCATGATTGAAACAACAGGAGCGCGTTTTTTAAGGAGTTTTTTATCGACTTCTGTCAAAGCTTTTTGCTTCTGCTCTTTTTCCATTTCTTCTTCTATAAAAGCATCGAAGTCTTCTTCAAGAACTTCCAGCTCATATTCAGCGCAAACCTTCTTTATTGTTTCAACATCAATTAATTGGTTTACTGTTGCCATAACCCCTTGGAACATAAGGAATTTAACAATTTCTGCAGGAGTTTTTTGAATTTTATCCGCAAGCTCCTGAATAGTCATTGCATCATTTACAACAATTGATTTTACTTCTTCAACGGCTTCCTCTTTGTGTATTTTCTTTTTGTGCTTTTGTGCAGCCGCTTTTTCCAAAGAAATCATTTCCTGATCTTCTTTTTTGGAATTAAAATCCTTATCTTTCTTCTTTGAATCTTTTCTTCTTGAAGGTCCGCCCTTTCCTTCGTAGATTTCCTGAGGGATAATTCTTCTTTCGACAAGCTTTTTGTCCCCGCCTTTGTTAAAAGGTTTTCTGTCCCCGTTTTTGGAATCTTGATTTGATTCCGTTTTCTGCGGAGCTTTTCTTACAATTTCTATTCTGGAAGGACTTTTATACTCAATTTTTGTTCTTTCTATTCTTACAGCAGGTTTTTCTGCTTTTTTTATGACCGGTTCTGTTTTTACTTCTTCTTTCATAACAGGAGTTTCCGGCTTCTTTTCAACTTTTTCGATTTTTGGAGTTTTCTGAACTCTCTGTATTCTTTCTATTTGAGGTGCGGACGGTTTTGATGGTTCTTTTTTGGATTCTTCCGGCTGGACATCCGGAGATTTAGATTTTTTTACTACGAATGCTTTTTTATTTGAGTCCTTCTTCGGCAATAAGCCCAAATGCTCTTTGAGTTTTCGAATCTGAACAGGAGTCACTGTGTTGGAATGAGATTTTACCATTATTCCAATTTCCGCAAAACTTTCTAACACCTCTTTGCTTGTTTTGCCAAGCTCTTTTGCCAATTCACTAACTCTTAAGCTGTCCATCCAATAGTCCTTTCAAATCCTCGCGAGAGATATTTACCTTTAGCGGCTTATTTATCCCTTTTTTTAAAACTGTATTAATACAGTTTTCATTATAACAAAGATATACAGATCTGCCAAATGTCTTTGAATCTGGCTGTATAACTATATTTCCGCTTTTAGATTCTTTTGTTATTCTGATTAATTCATCTTGCGGCTTAAACACACCACAGGCAACACATTTTCTACTTTTTTTCACTTAAATCCCTAAAAAAACGGATGCAAATTTTGCTTTGCCTCCAAATACATTTTTGCCAGATTCGGGCACCCCTCCTCCGGTAAATTTTGTTCTATAGTTTTTCCGACATACAGTTGTACACCCTTCATCTTAAATACATCCGCATGCATAAAATGATTATTCTGACGATTAACCCCGCTTGCTATAAAAAAGCTGTCATTGTTTCCGTTATTTTCTAATGCTTTTATATACTCCTCTAAAGCACGTCCGCCGTCTTTTTGTGAAAAGGATTTTCTTAATTGCTTGTTGATTTTAACCTTTGTTCCAAATGATTGTTGGTTACTTTGTATTCTTGCTACTCTCATTCCGAATTCTTTTAACTCCCCCTGTTATAAATTTAATTCACTTCCGCTAATTTTTCAAGCTTTAATTTTTGGTCGTATTCTATCAGAAGTCCGATAAGTTCATCCAAATCACCGTCAATAACAGTCCATACATTGAGGTTGTGGTTTATTCTGTGATCTGTCAGACGTCCCTGCGGGAAATTATAGGTTCTGATTCTTTCACTTCTGTCACCGGTTCCGACCTGAGAACGACGGAGGTCTGTAATTTCCTGCATTTGCTTTTGAACTTCCATATCATAAAGCTTTGAACGTAATATCTGCATTGCACGTTCTTTGTTTTGAAGCTGTGAACGCTCTTCCGTACAGAAAATCATAATTCCGGTAGGTTTGTGGAATAAGCGTGCAGCCGTTTCAACTTTGTTTACGTTTTGTCCGCCCGCACCACCGGAACGCGCTGTAGACATTTCTATATCTTCAGGTCTGATTTCAATTTCAACATCATCAACTTCGGGCATTACTGCAACTGTTGCGGTTGAAGTGTGAACCCTTCCCTGAGATTCTGTTTCGGGAACTCTTTGTACTCTGTGCACGCCTGATTCGTATTTAAGCCTTGAATATACAGCGTCGCCTTTTATGGATATGATTATTTCAGAATATCCGCCTGCTTCACACTCTGTCTTTGAAAGAATCTGTGTCTGCCATCCCTGTTTGTCGGCATACTTTAAGTACATTCTTGCCAAATCTCCCGCAAAAATGTTTGCCTCGTCTCCGCCTGCGCCGCCTCTGATTTCCAGCATGATATCCTTGTCGTCCATCGGGTCGCGAGGCAAAAGTAAAACCTTCATTCTTTCTTCAAATTCAGGAAGCTTTGCTTCATTTTCTTCCATCTCGGCTTTCAAAAAAGCTTTCATTTCTTCATCTTTTTCTTCGTGGATAAGTTGTTTGGCTTCTTCAATTGCATCGGTTGCTTTTTTCCAAGCGTAATATAGTTCAACCGTTTCTTCCATTGATTTTCTTTGTTTTGAAAGGTCGCGGAATTTATTATAATCTGCAATAACATTCGGATCGGAAAGAGTTTCCCCAAGCTCCGTATATTTCTTTTCAATCTGAATGATTTTGTCTAACATATCTTTCATTGTGATTTACCCATTAATGTACTTCTTGATTTCAAGTTTAACAAAAAGATAAAGCATGGTAAAGAGGGGGGGAATGGGGAATGGGGAATGGGGAATGGGGAATGGGGAATTGAAAATTGAAAGTGGAAAGTAGAAAGTGGAAAGTGGAAAATAATGTTATATCACTCCCTCGCCCCTTGTGGGAGAGGGCTGGGGTGAGGGGTTGTAATGACCGTGCTGCCGCCTTCTCCGAGGGGGAAGGTAGAAAATCAATTTGAGCCTTAAGGCGAAAATTAGATAATAGGGGCAGGATAAATACTCACATCATACCGACCCTCACCCGTTGTTGTAAGCTTCATCCACATTCAGCAACAACAACTCCCTCTCCCGCCGGAGAGGGGAATGACTGTGCTGCCGCTCGTTAATGAGTTGTTTTAATTTTGATAATGCAGTTACTTACACAAAAAAAAGCCGGCTTATGCCGGCCGGTAAATTTAGTAAGATGTAAGATGGGGGTATAAATTAATTATGATATTTTATTGTTGTTGATATTGTGCCTTATGGAAAAGATTTCCTTTTTGTGAGTGTTCAACTTTTATAGGGTTGCCTTCATTGTCAAGAATATATTGTTGATTGTGGTATTTGTCTACATAAACTGTTTCTGTTTTGTTTCCGACTTTTCTTTCTTTTACTGTGAAACAACCGTATGATTTTGCTTCTTCAAAAATTGTTTTGTTGATGTTTCCATCAATTAAATTTTTAACATTTCCAAGTTTTTCAAGTTTTTTATTGTCTTTACCTTGCCATGTATTCAAACCCTTGATTATAGCCTTTGCTCCATCGGTGTTGTCGGAATTGCTGATTTCTCTTGCCAAATTTTTAGCACCTTCCAATGTTTCAATTTCGGCACTGGTCAAAGAGTATGGGTTTTGTGCAAATTTGTCGCTTGCTTTTCTGAATGCTGCCATATCATCTTTTATAGAATTTTTGCCATCAACTTGTCTTGTGAGCCAAGAACCGTCTTTTCTGTTGAGTGCTCCGCTCAATCCAAGTTCAGCCTGAGCGTTTTCTTTAAGTTTATCAAGTTCTTCTTCTAATTTTTTAATTTCAGCGTTCTTATCTGCAACTGCTTTTTCTGCTTTTGTGACTTCTGGTTTTAAGCTTTTTAGGGTTGTATTTTCATCGATTCCATCCGGTAACGCTTTTTTAGCTTTATCAACGGCTTCTTTTAATTTTTTGTATTCAGCTAAGTCTGTTTTATATTTTGCCTCAGCTTCATTATGAGCTTTTGTTTGTTCTTCTGTCGGATTATTCGGCAAAGCTTCGGGCTTTTTAGGTTCTCCATCTGGGAAAGCTTTTGTTAATGCTGCGTTTGCTTCTGTATATGTTTCAAAAAGCTTTACATTATTTTCTGCTGTTTCTACAGCTTTTGTTAAAGTACCGTCTTTTGCAACATCTTTTTTTGCATTTGCAATTTGTGTTTCTTTTTTTTCAATCTCGCTATCATAAGATGAAGAAGGTGCGGTAGATGTTGATGTGGATGTGGATGTTGAACTGTATCCGCCCCAGTTTGAATAGCTTTGTTGTGACCAGATTTGTGAAAATATTCCTAGAGCCATATTTACCGCAAACATTCCTGTATTATATCCACTAGAATGACCGCCGAATGGCATCATCATGCCATTCATTCCTGTCATTCCGTATGAATAAGTATTAAATAAAGTGCTTGGGTACATCTTTTTTTCCTATCTTAATCTTACATATATATAAAGTATTTAAAATTTATTGAATTTCAAAAAGGATAATTTTTGTTACAAAACTTAATATTGTTTTTAAAATATATTTATTTCTGTAATTCAGCCCCACTTCTCCGAGGGGGAAGGCAGATGCCGTTTGAGCGTCAGCGAATTACGGATTCGGATGGGGGCTGGTTAAATACTTACATCATACCGACCCTCACCCGTTGTTGTAAGCTTCATTCACATTCAGCAACAACAATTCCCTCTCCCGCCGGAGAGGGGAATGACCGTGCTGTCGTCTTCTCCGAGGGGGAAGGCAGAAAATCAATTTGAAACGTAAGGCGAAAATTAGATTTTCGGATGGGGGCTGAAGAAGTGAACAGGTGAACGGGTGATTGAGTGATTAAGTGATTGAGTGATTGAATAAGCAAATAATTTAGTGGAGATTGCCCTCCTCACCCTCCCCTTGAGACTCTGCCGAAAAAAACGATTGAGTATCGTTTTTGAGAGGTCAGGCGAAATCTTCGATTTCAAACGAAGAACCCACCCTCCCCTTGAGGGAGGATCGAAATCTCTGATTTCGGGGTGGGGTTGGACAGGTGATTGAGTGATTATGTGACTTAGTAAAGGTTGTCCCCCACCCGTTTTTCTAATGTTCAAGCTTACGCTTTCTCATTGAAAAACTACCCTGTCTTGACCGACTCGCGTTGAACGGCATTTCCGAGTTTTGCTTCAAACACTCGCGTGTTCTTGCAAAAACTCTACAGCCTCCGCTCGTCGGTCGCTCTCCGGTATGTGAGGATATATAAATGCCCATTTTTAACTTTTTAGGCACCCTCATTTAATTTTAGAAATTATAAGTAAACGATTTTTCAATTGCTTTATCAACCGCACCCTGCGCTGATTGAAGTTCTGTATCAACCATCTTAAGTCTGTTTTGATATTCCTGAAGCTGCAAATCAAGCTTCTTTTCTAACAGTGTCAGCTTATCCCTTCGCGCCTCCAGTTGTTTCACGGCAGGGTTTCCGGGGTCAAGGTCATTTCCCAAACCAAGAATTTCATCCGATGATGCAATCAATTCCATCTTTGCAGATGTAATCCACTGAATCTTAGATTCCAGTGACATCTTATAAGATGTCAAATACATTAATCTAAAACTTGAGGCAATTAATCCCATTTTGGCTTTCCTTTATCTTGTTTCGTTAAGATTTTTGCCTTTCAGGAATGTGTGTTCGTTGCTTTCTGCTATCAGGCTTTCCATCTTGTGAAGCTGATGTTTGTGATAATTCACACGATACTTTGCCATCTTAAGCTTCTGTCTGATTGTCAGCATGTCCTTCAAGGCTGATAATATACTGACGAAAAGTGCCTTAAACGGATTGTTGCGTTTGAAAAATGACCTTGCAAAATTCATAAAATTCACAAATCGTTTTATATTATCTTGTAGTTCTTCACGCATAAGCTTCTACTCCTATGCATATTAAGCCTACATGTATTATAAAACATGTGAACTCTGATAATTGCCTATTTTTAGTCATATTTGTTACATTTCTTAATATTATAGTAATTAAGTGAGTTTTATAATTCTTTAGACTATTTTCCATTTTCAATTTTCAACTTTCCATTGAATAAAAATCTGTTATCGTAACTGTTTACACTATTATTAATCGGCATTTTTTTTAAAAACTTTAGCTTTTTTCTATAAAAAGGCTGCTGCTCGTAACAAAAATTTACAATAGACACTATAGTATTCACTATAGCGTTATTGAATAACAAATCCAGCATAGTTCTGTAAAATGTCCGATTTTGCATCTCTCTTCTCTAAACTTCAAAATCTTATGAACCAAGATCCTGAATATCTTTGCTCTTGGATTCAATATCATCTTTGAGCATTTTTCTTACTATATCTTCCTGCGTACCCAGCATTTTGCACACAGTTTCAATGTTAGCAACTTTTTGTGAAAGTATAGTATCAGCATTTGCAACAATATTACTTGAGACAGCCTGATATGCTGATAATGCCGCAGATGTAGTACCTTGCATCAAATTACCCATAACAACTGCAGGCAAACCGAATTCACCCAAATACGGAGCTGCTGCTGTCATAATACCGCCCCATCCTGAAACGATTCCGGCAAGAGGCATAAGAATATTGCTTGCTCCGATTCCGTACCCGTTAGCTGTACCGATTCCGTACGCGGCAGTGCTTGCTATATCGGCAATACTTCCGATTCCTGACGCAAATCCTGTTGTTTGTCCGTTTGATGAGCCGAATCCGTTTATCAAATCACCTATTCCTGATGCACCACCGGTTGTATATCCGCTTGAACGGTACCCTAAATTAGATGCGTATCCGCTCGGGAAGCCGGAATAATTTCCCAAAGAATTTACACCAAACGATGAATAAGTTCCTGTTGTACCGCCTGCACCGCCTGTATATGGGCTCCAGTATGATGTTCCCGGAATATTCATTGCTGTTGTTCCGCCTAAAGTAGTCATAAACGCTGACGGCGCAAATAAACTTGCAAGCTGGTATAAGAAACCTCCTGCCGCTTCAAAACCTGTACCGGAGCTTCCTGAGCCTGCGACAGTCAAATCTCTTAATCTGTCATAAGTTTCATAGAGCATTACTTTGGCATCGGATGATGCTGAGCCGTATCTGTTTGCTATTACCAAGTATCCATCGTTTTTGTAAGACATGTTATTCCTCTTTGGGGTTTATTGTAATTTAACTATTAACCGTTAAAAGTCTTGAATGACTTATCAACGTTATCTTTTACAACCTTCTGAACAGCTTCCATTTCTGTTGAAAGAGCATTTTGTTCAGTATCAAGTTGTTTGAGCCTTAATTCAAGCTCCTGATCTTCCTGCTGAATTATTGATGTTTTTGCGTTAATATCTTGAACCATTTTATCATATTTTGCAGTTTCATAATAATATTGGTTCATTGCATCTTTATATGCAGCGTCATCGGTTATTGTTTCAACATCAAGCGTATATTTTATTGAATCATCAGCAAATCTTATTGAAGTAAATCTGCCTGAAGAATCAGTTTCCAACAGAGCTTTTGACGTTTTACTGATATCGGTTGAAATATACTCCGCTGCATAATATGGCATCTTTGGCTGATTATCAATGTGGTTTATACCTTCACCCTGATTTATATCATCTGCCATATCATAATAAGTTGTAATATATGTTTTTCCGCCTTGTTCATAAGTATATAAACCGCCTATGTATGTTGAGTTGTCATAAGTTTCATCAAACGTTTCAAAGCAATCTTTTATTTTTGTAACAATTTCATCTTTATCCATATCAGCAATAATTTGTTTAATTTCAGCTAACTGGATATCGGTTAATTCACTCAAGGGTGTGAGCTGAGCGTTTCCTACATACTTAGGAACATTCAGCGCTTCATATCCTGCTTTAGCCACATCCAATAAGTTTTTTGCGGCATTCATTTCATTTTGAGCGACATTCAGCTCATCTTGCATGGATTTTACGGTTGTAACATCATCAGGGCTTTCCGCCTTTGATTTATCATTGTAATAATACAGCGGTAATATACTTTTTGAACCTTTTTCACAATTTGCTAAATCGCTCTTAAATGCAATTGCTTTAGTTGTTTCATCATAAAAAACAGTCGATTCATCAAAATCCTTGTCCAACGCGCCCATATCTCTTAATGCCTTAATTGCATCTTTAACTTCTTGTGTTGTTGAATCTTGTTTATATGTGTGTTCAGCAAATTTTGCATGAAGAGTGGCGGGTTTTTCGATTTTTTCATATTTATCATCAAATGTTGTTCCCTGAGGATTGTTTATTTTGTAATAAATCCCATCTTTATAATAAGTATCAACAGCTCCCGGGGCATCATCAGTACCTTCTGTACTGAATTCCAGCAACTTCCATTCGTCATCTGTTTTATTTTGAGTTCTTACTGTATATGATTTACTTTCTTCATCATACGTACATTTTATTACATTTGAACTTGTTTTATTATCTGCATAAGTAGAAAGTTGAGCGGCTTTTGCAGCAAGTGTTTTGTATGCGGATAATTTTTCATCATAGTTTGTCTGACAGGTTGTAATATCTTTCAGCGCAGCCTGAATATTTCTTATTTGTTCTTTATAAGAATCACTTGCCGGATATGCCCCCGGAATAGAGAACTGAACCTGCGGGTCACTTTTTTGTTTTTGATAACCCGTATAAACATCGGATTTATAATGGTATGTGACAACATAATTATATCCTTCACTATCGGGTTCTGCAAGCTGATTCCATTTATCAACTGTGTATTTGCTGACTCCGTCAGTAAATGAATATTGCTTTTTAGTGAAATCCTGCGTACTCGGAGGAACCGGAACATCCAAACCAAGCATTTGGTTAAACAAGTTTGCAGACTGGTTCGACAGATTAAGTCTTGCTTGATTTATCTGCTGTCCTTCGAATTCACAATTTGATTTTCTTGCAAGAAGTGCCAAATATCTTGCCTGTGATGCTGCCATACCCATAAGTGGTAGTTCCTTTCTTAATGTGTTTTATGAACAAGAGAATTTCGTGAGTATTAGCGAATATAAGGAACTTATCCGCTTATTCACCTATTCACCTGTCCACTTGTTTATTAATGGAATAGTACTAAAAGTCAATTTTCCTAATTAAATTATAAAATATTTTTACAAAAATTAATATTTGTAAATTTGAAAAATCATTTATTTGTTGTAGGCAGTTTTTAAAAAATCATACATTTAATGTAGACTGGCTTTAAGAATGCTAAACTTTTACATAGACTCTTTGTATACATTTGTATTTTTTTATGATTTAATTTTCGTATGAGAGAATTTATATTACAAAACGGAATAAAAACATGCTTCAAGCAGAATTTTGATACACCAAGAGTTGCACTCACATTAAATATATCAATCAATAAACCGGAAAAATATGCCGGAGAATATTCTTTGATGAACAGACTTCTTTTAAAGGGTACAAAAAAATACTCTTCAGAAGAACTTGCAAATATTTTGGATGAAAACGCAATTGAATTGTACACAGAAATGAAATCAGATTACCTGAGATTTCGCTTCATTTGTCTGAATGAGGACTTTGAACGCGCTTTAGCCATCTTAAGTGATATTATTCAAAACCCTACTTTTGAAGAGTTTGAAAAAGAACGCGTTAAAATGAAAGGTGAACTCACCGCTGAGCTTGATTCCGCAAAAGTAAAGGTTTCTGATTTATTTACAAAAACCATTTATAACAATCATTTCTACGGTCATAGTTATACCGTAATCTTAAACGAGGTTGATAAGGTTAAAAAAGAGGATGTTATAAATTCCTATAAAGAAATTTTGCAAACCGGCAAAAAAACAATGGCTCTTGTCGGAGATATTGAAGAAAACGGACTTTTAGAAAAATATTTGGGTACTATTCCGCAATCAGCGGATAACAATTCTGAAATAAAAGTTCCTGACGATTTAAAACAACAATACTCAGAACTCATAAAAAAAGACGCTAATCAGGCGCAGATTCTTCAGGGATGGCTTGTTCCGACAATCGGAAGTGAAGAATACCCAATTATTATGCTTTTGAATATAATTCTTGGAGCAAGCGGTTTGAGTTCAAGACTATTTTTGGAATTAAGAGAGAAAAAAGGACTTGCTTATACAGTAAGAACCGCCTTTGAAACTCACGCAAAATCCGCGGTTTTCAGCATCTACATAGGAACTGAGCCTTCTAACATTCAAACTTCGATAGAAGGATTCAAAGAAGAAATTGATAAGATTAAGACGATTCCGGTAAGCGAGGTAGAACTCCACAACGCCAAGAATAATCTTATCGGAAAACAGCAGTTCTTATCCGAAACAAATTCACAACAGGCAAATTTAATGGCATATTATTCAATCATGGGAAAACATTTCAATTACAGAAACGAATTAATTGAACGTATTAAAAACGTTACTTCGGAAGATATTTTAGCCTGCGCACAAAAATATTTCACTGATGATTATGTTTTATCTGTTTTAAAACCATAGAGGTACAACTGACGTGAAGCTTTCG
The DNA here is from genome assembly GCA_902788575.1 of uncultured bacterium. Lineage (GTDB taxonomy): Bacteria > Cyanobacteriota > Vampirovibrionia > Gastranaerophilales > Gastranaerophilaceae > CAG-196. Next base: position 15,207 of record CADAKY010000017.1, read on the forward strand.
GGAAACATATCGTCAAAAATTCTTGTTATAGGCTGTTTTCACGGAGATGAGCCGCAGGGTAATTTTTTAATCGGAACATATTTAAAAAATTTCCCTCAGACTAATTTGGCATTTATACAATGTCTGAACGAATACGGATTTAAAAACAATGTACGAGTGAATGAAAACGGTGTAGATTTGAACCGGAATTTTCCTACTCTAAATTGGGTTTTGAGCAAAAAGGATGAATTTTTTGGAGGAGAATCCCCCGCAAGTGAAAAACAAACACAATTTGTTATAAATACAGTTGAAAAACTGAACCCAAAATTAATTCTGACACTGCACGCGCCATACAAGGTTGTAAACTATGACGGAGACGGATTAGAGATTGCACAAAAGATTTCCGAAATAATAAACTATCCGGTTGAATCCTCCATCGGATATCCGACACCCGGAAGTTTCGGAACATGGGCAGGAATAGAAAGAAAAATTCCTGTCATTACTCTGGAATTAGACGAAGAAATTGATGTAAAAGAATTAGAAAAACCTGTATTTGAAATATTTGATATGCTGGAGAAATTATAAATGGAAGAAATAAAAAAGCTGGTAAAAGATTGTGACTTAAAACACATTGCAATAATTATGGACGGAAACAGACGTTGGGCAAAGGAAAGAAATCTGCCGTCAGCACTCGGGCACAAAAAAGGTGTGGACGCATTAAAAGCAACAATGCGCGCTTTTGATGATTTTGGAATCAAATACCTTACGGTTTATGCGTTTTCTACGGAAAATTGGAATCGAAAACCGGAAGAAGTTAATTTTCTTATGGATTTATTGGGACAAACTCTTAAAAATGAATTAAAAGAAATGCATGAAAATAATGTTGTAATTTCCTTTATCGGCGATACAACAAAGCTTTCAGAAAAACTTCAGGCAATATTAAAAAATGCGGTTGAAACAACAAAAAACAATACAGGAGTGAATTTGCAAATTGCATTCAACTACGGCTCAAGAGATGAAATTGTACACGCGGTAAAATCTATTATAAATGAAGGGATTACTGAAATTAACGAAGATGTGATTTCAAAACATCTTTATACTAAAAACATTCCCGATCCGGATTTATTAATAAGAACCGGAGGAGAAATGAGAGTTTCAAACTACCTCCTCTGGCAGATTGCATACTCAGAATTTATTGTAATCCCTGAATTTTGGCCTGAATTCGACAAACAAAAGCTGGCTGAATGCGTGAAAGAATTTGCACGCAGAAACAGAAGATTCGGCGAATAATACTAATTTTTTACAGCAAAGTAACCCGAAAAGCCTATTTTCGGGTTACAGCCTTTTTTGCAGTACACCTTGATTAACCTACTTGAAGCTCAAATGTTGATTGGGTGTTAGCTGCGCTGATGGTCGCTTCATAAGCAGTCTTGGCCTTTTGAATGTTCATTGCGTCTTGTGCGCTCATTCCGCCATTTACAACTGCTGCAGAAATTGCATTGCTAAGATTCTGCGAAGCCTGTGACACCTGAGACTTTACATCAGCGTTCATCTCCGGAGGCGGAACATTTGTATAATAACTGCTTAAATCCACCTTCGGAGCTTCTTTTTCATCAACCGCAGCAACATTCTTTACTTCTGCTGCTTTATAAGCTTCCGCACCTGTCGGTTGAAAACTTTCAAACGTTGCAGCATAAGAGGTTGTGTACTGGGACGTGTCAATTGATGATAGTGAACTCATATTATGTCTCCTACTATCATGTTATCGTATATCATAAAGTATGCAAGATGTATATATTAAATATGTTACAAATCTTTACAATTGATATATAATTACTCTTATGCTTCTACCATTGATTTGAATTTTTCAAAGTCCTCAATTGTATCAATCCCGACAGGAACATTATCTACAACCGCAATCTTTATTTTCATACCGTTTTGCAATGCTCTAAGCTGTTCCAGACTTTCTGACATTTCATAAGTTGTCTGAGCAAGCGATGTCATTTTAAATAAAGCTTCTTTTTTGTACCCGTATATTCCTAAATGCCCATAAAACTTTGACTTACCCTCATTTCTTTCATAAGGAATTTTTGCACGGGAAAAATACATTGCATAATTATTTACATCAAAAATGCATTTTACAAGATTCGGATTATTAACTTCATCTTTATCCTTAATCTCCCTTACAAGAGTTGAAATATCAGCAGAATCGTCTTCTACAACCCCTTTTCTGACAAGTTCAATATTAGCTTCCTCAATAAGAGGTTCATCACCCTGAAGATTAATTATATAAGCGATTTCCGGATGCCGTGAAGCAACTTCAGCGATTCTGTCGCTGCCGCTTTTGTGTGAAGTTAAAGTCATTTCTACTTCTGCACCAAATTCCTTGCAGGCATTATAAATTCTCTCATCATCCGTCGCAACGATAACCCTGTCTATTTTTTTACACTTTGATGCCTTTTCCCAAACCCACTGTATAATATATTTACCTTTTGCTTTCAAAAGCGGTTTACCCTCCAGTCTTGAAGAACCGTATCTTGCAGGTATTATTATTGCTGTTTGATTTTTCATTTCATTATTTCCCTTAATCTATTTTATTGCGTTTATAAACACAGCATTCGTTTTTAAATCAATCTGTCTTCCTGTTAAATAGTTCTGAACATCTGACATAAATTTTTCAACTGTTGCTTCATCAAAATATTTCATAAACCTTTCCTTTGTAGAAGGCTGATTTGGAGACGGCGGATTTATAAACCACTCTCTTACCATATTTGGCTGAACAACATAACTCGATTTGACCTCCTGAAGTTTAACCTCCGGAATCGTAAATCCTGCTGTTTGAAGATTTGTTTTCAATGTATTTTCATCAAAATTACAGAGCGAATCCAACGGGTTTTCCATAATTTCATTTTCAGCTTTCTTAAAATCTTCATATTTTTCAATATGTAAAGGATCAAGAATTTCCCAATACCTCGTATTTGAACGAATAACCGGCTCAAAAGCACAAAGTTTTCCTCCCGGTTTAAGAATTCTATAAATTTCATTTATCGCCGGCTGTTTATTCACTACATGCACCAAAACTGAACGCATTAAAGCTTTATGCACAGTACTTTCGGGAAGTGCAATATGCTCTACCGGACATTCCAAAAGCTGATAACCATATTTGATACCGGCTTCGTCTAAAATTTGCTTGCAATCCTCCAGACAATCTCTAAACTTATCCGAAAATATAACTTTTCCTTTACAATCCTGAATTTCGAGAGCTTTAAATGCCAAAAGCCCTGTTCCGCAGCCGATATCAATTACTGTTTCATACTGCTTTATTTCAGCATAAACAAGTATAACATCTCTTACAGCCTCCAGCCATTTAGTAGTTTGCTCAATCATTTCAGGAGTCTGACCGGCAAAACGATTTTTCTTCAGCCACTCTGTCCAGTTCTTGCATATATTGCTCATTCTTCCAACCTCACATGTTTAAAACACACAAGGAAATTATACTATAATTTCTAAGAGTTAGCAATCATATCAATGAATTATAAGTGCTGTGATTCAAGAAATTCATCCAAAAATTTTCTTGCTTCCATTATATTTTTTGAAATTTTATTCAAAAATAATGCTTTATGAATTTGACAGTACTTGTTGTTTTTTGCAGCTTGATATCCGCCAATCACCACTTCTTGACCATTTTTATTTTTTTTAGTAACAAGAGCCTCAAGATAATTTTTATCACCTTTTATATATAAAGTTCTTTTGTTTGAAAGTTTAAGAGAATTCTCAAACGGAGCTAAGTAGTTTGCTTTACTTGAGACAGAAGAGATATTATTAATTTTCATAGTTTTACCACCTTTCATTATGTATAAAACATAAAAAAAATATTTTTTGCTAGCTAAAAGCAAAAAAAAGAGGACAAAAAGTGTCCTCTTTTTTAAATCATATTTAAAAATCTTATACAGCGTATACAGATACTTGTTTTCTGTCACGTCTATGAGATTCAAATTTTACCTGTCCGTCTATCAAAGCAAACAAAGTATCATCAGAACCGATACCTACATTATTACCAGGGTGAACTTTTGTTCCTCTTTGACGAACGATAATGTTTCCTGCTTTAACAGTTTCGCCGCCGAACTTTTTAACGCCAAGGCGCTTAGCTTCGGAATCACGACCGTTACGGGTAGAACCCATACCTTTTTTATGTGCCATTTTATTTTCTCCTTTTTTATAAGTGATTAAGTTAATAAGTGGTTTTAAACATTTCTTTAACCACTACCTCGCTCCATTGTCGGAGGAGATTAATTTATGATTCAGTTGTTTCAGCAGTTTCTGCCGCTTTCTTAGCTGCAGTAGTTCTGATTTTATTAATCATAACTCTTGCGAAACCTTGTCTGTGACCTTGTTTTTTTCTGTAACCTTTTTTAGGTCTTTGTTTGTAAACTATAATTTTCTTAGCGCGGTCTAACTTAAGAACAGTTCCTTCTACTTTAGCGTTAGCAACATAAGGCTGACCAACTTTTGATTTTTTGCCGTTTACAATCATAACGACCTTATCAAAAACGACCTTAGCGTCTTTTTCTTCGCCTAACAATTCAACGTCTACATAACGTCCTTCTTCTACTTGGTACTGCTTACCGCCTGTTTCGACTATTGCGTACATTTTGTTTTCCTTTCTTTTTAAGGAATCGTAGGGTGGAGGGGATAAATATAATCATACCATTGTCTTGACTACATGACCCTTATAATTCCGCCCGTTTAGACACGATTAACCTATCTAATACTATTTATATACTCATTTGTAACACAACCAAAACTCCGGTGTCAAGCATGGAAGGATGCAAATGTAACAAAAATGAAACTTTTATAAAATACAGATATTCCGTTGCTATTCTGAGTCGGTAACTATATATGGCAAAAACTCTCTTTTAAACGTCTATTAAAAACGAGTTTTTCAACTGCTCTTTACAATAAATTTTGTTTTGTGTAGTATAGATTAGTAAACCAATTAAATACTATTCGGAGGAATGCCAGAGTGGTTGATTGGAGCGGTCTTGAAAACCGTCGTGCGTGCGAGCGTACCTAGGGTTCGAATCCCTATTCCTCCTCCATTTAAAAAGTCCCATTTGGGGCTTTTTTGTTTTTAGGGATTCTCACGCATTGCCCTAAGTGTATTTTTTTGAGTAGTTTGATCTTTTAAGTTAATTTGATTATTTTGGCATAATCTACTATTTATAGGTATTTTGGTGGTCGGAAGTTTCAAAAATTATAAAAATCAAACTGGACGAAAAGTGACTTTTTCTACTCATTTTGTTTCGCATTGAATTTGCATAATCACCAAAATGGCTATTGTATTTACACAACAGCCATTCCGAAAAGTCACTTTTGAAAATTATTGTTGGGTTGAAAACCCAACCTACTAGCTAATGAGCATACTCATATAATTTTGGAAAATCAGAATATGCCGCTAAGTTTTTAAATCTATTTTGTTCAATATCCATTAAAAACCATTTATCACCAATTTTTACTTCATTCCATATATGAGATTCTCCTATTCCCAATTCCTGATTTATAATATACCGTCCTCTAGCCATTGCTACATGTAAACCCAATCTATCTCCGAGAACTTTTGCCAAAAAAGATTTATGCCTACATACTCCGGCTCCAGACGCAGCAGTGTTTTCTATCGGTATAAAATCTGAACTGAATTCATGTATCCAACTATACCTGTTTTTGTCATAACAGGAGTCAACAAATTTATGTAAAATTTTAGCTTTTTCTTCTTCTGTTATATTTGGATTTTTATTAAATATTTTTTTTAACCTTTCTACCATTAAATTTATACCCTTTGAATTCTTGTTTAAATATAAAAATTCTCGGTCACTGCCGGTTCTAATCATATGAGATTTAATCATCCCATTTTCATCAAAGGCTCTATATGGGCCAAAAGGCATCCTAAAACCATTCGGTAAAGGTTCTTCAACCCAACCTTTCTCCATAAAATTTTCTGTTGCAGCTTTTGCTTCAAGTGTATATACAGGAGGCTTACCAGTCGGAGGTAGTTTTTTATAACCACGTCGCCAAGGCAAAAAGTTAAATACTTCATCATCTAACTTAATTTCTTTTGAGTTAAATTTTGCAACATCACCTGTTAATTGTTCCATTTTTAATCCAAGTGATTCTAATGTTCGCACCTCAGCTTTTGGTGCAACATAAGCTTTTTTAGCAACTGCTTTTATTAATGGATTTATCGCCTTTAATCCCATTTAAGAATCCTCTTTAATTCCCGTATATTTATATAAAGTATTTTTTCGTCCAAAAATTGCTCATTTGTTACAAATCTTGACAATGTGTACTGTATACAGATTGTAGGTTGGGTGAAACCCAACAATAACAAGATAAAGTGTTTTATATTAGAAATTCTCAAAATTTCTGTTCTTTCTTCTCAAACCGATTGTTTTTATACATTTTGACAAAAATTTATTACAAGTGATTGTCAATCTGAAGTTTGTAGGGTGGGTAAAGTTACATTTTGCTTGTAGTTTAGGCGAAAATTTTTGAGTACGTACCCACCAAAAATTTAATGGTGAAATGTGCGTTCAATCATTTTTAAATTCATTATTTTAAGCATTTTCCACCCTACATAATTCTCAATATCTCTGTTCTTTCTTCTCAAACCGATTGTTTTTATACATTTTGACAAAAATTTATTACAAGTGATTGTCAATCTGAAGTTTATATTATATAATAAGAAACAAGAAGAGAGATAGGAGAGGTTTATGGAAACATTGAATAAGAATGAAGGGATAATTACACAAATTATCGGACCTGTAATTGACGTTGAATTTGCTCCGGGAGAATTGCCGGAAATCTACAACGCTCTTAACATATACGCAGAAGACGGTTCAGTAATTGTTGCAGAAGTTCAACAAATGCTGGGTTCAAACAGAGTAAGAACTGTTGCAATGTCTTCTACTGACGGTTTAAAAAGAGGTATGAAGGTTGTAAATACAGGTGAAGCGATTAAGATTCCTGTCGGTAAGCCAATCCTCGGAAGAATTCTAAACGTAATCGGACAGCCTGTTGATAAAATGGGACCGATTGAAACAGATAACTATCTCCCAATTCACAGAGAATCACCAAAGCTGGTAGATCAAAACACAAATATTGAAATTCTTGAAACCGGTATTAAGGCAATTGACCTTATTCAGCCTTACCAAAAGGGTGGTAAAATCGGTTTATTCGGCGGTGCCGGAGTAGGTAAAACCGTTTTGATTATGGAACTTATCCACAACATTGCTTCTGAACACTCCGGTGTATCTGTATTCGGCGGTGTCGGAGAAAGAACACGTGAAGGTAACGACCTTTGGAACGAAATGAAGGAATCAGGAGTTATCGACAAAGTTGCCCTAATTTACGGTCAAATGAATGAACCGCCTGGAGCAAGAATGAGAGTCGGACTTTCAGCGCTTACTGCTGCAGAGTATTTCCGCGATTATTCAAAGCAAGACGTACTTTTGTTTATTGATAACATTTTCCGTTTCACACAAGCAGGTTCCGAAGTTTCGGCACTGTTAGGACGTATGCCTTCAGCCGTTGGTTATCAGCCTACGCTTGCAACAGAAATGGGTGAACTTCAAGAAAGAATTACTTCTACAAAAGACGGTTCAATCACATCTGTTCAAGCAATTTATGTACCGGCAGACGACCTTACTGACCCGGCTCCGGCTACAACATTCTCTCACCTTGATGCATCAACAGTTCTTTCAAGACAAATTGCATCACTGGGTATCTACCCTGCAGTTGATCCTCTTGCATCAAATTCAAGAGTTTTAGACCCGAATATCATTGGTGAAGAGCACTACGAAACAACAAGAAAAGTTCTTGAAATTCTTCAAAAATATAATGAATTGCAAGATATCATTGCAATTCTGGGTATGGATGAGCTTTCTGATGATGATAAGCTGGTTGTAAACAGAGCGCGTAAGATTCAGAGATTCCTGTCTCAACCGTTCTTTGTAGCTGAACAATTCTCAGGTATTTCCGGTAAATATGTAAAACTGGAAGATACAATCAAAGGCTTCAAAGAAATTATTGAAGGTAAGCATGATGATCTTCCTGAACAAGCCTTTTATATGGTTGGTACTATCGAAGAAGCAATTGAAAAAGCCAAAACATTAGCGGAGTAATTAAGTAAATAATGAAACTTAAGATAATAACACATGAAAAAATAGTTTTTGACGGCGAAGTCGATGAACTCGTTCTTACAACAAAAAGCGGTCAAATAGGTATATTAAAAGACCACATACCGATTACAACTTCATTGGAAATCGGTGTAACAAAAGCCAGAATTGGTGAAAGATTCAAATATTTTGCGACAATGGGCGGAGTATTTCAGTTCAAAGACAATAGTGCAACTATTTTAACTGATGTTTGTGACGAAGACTGCGATATTGATGTAACAAGAGCAAAATCCGCTAAAGAACGAGCAGAAGCAAGACTTGCAGAATTGGATGCAGAAATTGATGCCCAAAGAGCGCAAGCAGCTTTAGCAAGAGCCTTGGCAAGACTTCAGGCTGCAATACAAAAATAGGATAATTTTATGAAAAAAGGTCTGTTTTTACTGTTAATACTTTGCGTTGCTGTTACTGCCGTTTCAGCGGGTGCAGATATTGCATCTTCATTAAAGAATTGTTCCCCGTATTCAGAAAGCGGAACTGTTAATACCGAAGGCATGAATGTAACAACCGCAAAACAAATTATGGGCAAACAAGGAGACAGATGCGTTTACAAAGAAACAGTAAATTTTCAGGGAATGAATGTCACAACAATCTGCAAATTTACTCAACCGCAAATTAATGAAATCACATCCGTAATGAATGCATATTCACTCGTACAGCAATATTCCGGTGACAGCATAGACACATCCTCTCTTGATAAAGTTAAAGACAACCCTGTCGTAAAAGTTTGGAACAAATATCTTCAAGATTCTTCAACTTGTACAATGTCCGGATTGAGATAAGTTTCCGGTTTAAATTCCGCAGGGAAATTAATTTTTTTGAAGAAATTTAAAGTCATTTCTCTTAGTCCGGCATTTTGATAATATTGTTTTCTGTACCATTTTAAATCGTTCACTACAAGCTCTATAAAGGCACTTTTATATGCATCAAAATAACGACTTGTACGCAAATAATTATAGATTCTTTCCAAAACAAGAAACAGGTCTTCAACATTTTTCAGTTTTCCGAAACTTACTCCCATAAGCGACGACTTGTGAATTCTGTATACATACAAAGACTTATCAATAACATAAGTTACAGGAGAATTTGTAAAGACGCGGAAAAAGAATTCCTGATCTTCATAAATGCCGCCGTTTTGCCATTTTACAATATTTCCCTGTATAAATTCACGCTTATATCCTTTATTCCAGTAGAAAAACGGGAAACAATTCATTTTGTCCGGCGTCATTTCAAAAAGACCTTCGGGTAAAGAACCGTAAAAAGGAGCCCAGTTGTCATAAGGATACCTTTTACCGTCTGTTTCAAGCCTGTCAATTTTGAACAAAACAAAATTCAAATCTGACTCAATTAACTTTTTTGTGCCCAATTCTATACAATCTTTTTCAATAAAATCGTCTGATTCGACAAAAAAGACATAAGTACCTGCAGCATTGTTAATTCCTGATTCTACAGCAGTACAGTATCCCATATTCTTCTTATGCTTAATTATTTTTATTCTTTTATCTTTTTTTGCATATTTTTTTACAATTTGCATAGAATTATCCGTTCCGCAATCATCTACGCAAATAATTTCCATATTTTTATATGTCTGATTAAGAACACTTAAGATACACTCTTCTACGTATTTTTCAACATTATAAACCGGTATAACAACGGACACAAGCGGATTTACCGGTTTGGATTCTAATTTTTCAAAAGCATCGGGATATTTCATTTTATCTAAAAATTTTAATGCACGCTCAACTTCTTCCTGAGTATGTTTTAGCCCTCGCATCATTCTTATTCTGTTTTGGATAAGCTTTATCAGTGTAACCTTATAGTTTTCATAAACACCTAATTCGCTCCAAAATTCTTTCAAATGCTCGACTACGGTATAAATATCATTCATCTTGATTTTTCCACTGTCAGCATCTCTAACGATAGAACCTTCACGATAACGATAATTTATTAAACAGTCATCTATAACGTAGGTTCTGGGATAATATGTAAAATATTTAAAATAAAATTCACCGTCTTCAAAGGTAAGTCCTTCCGGCCAATGAAGATTATATTTTAGAATAGATTTTCTTGTATAAGCTTTTATCCATGTAAAATCAGCGTAAGCTGCTATCGTATGCGGTGTTAGAGTTCTGAACCCATCAACCTGTTCATACATAGGCTTTTCACCCCTTTTATGAGTGTCTTCATAATAACTGTATGCATTAAACCATATACTTTCGGTTTTTCGTTTTTGGAATTCGGAATATATTATTGAAAGGCAGTTTTCCTCCATCCAGTCATCAGAATCCAGACAAACTATATAATCGCCTTTTGCCGAATCCAAAGCAGTATTTCTTGCTGCGGCTAATCCTCTGTTTTTGTCGTGGCGCAGGATTTTTATTCGGTCATCCTTTTTTGCAAATTCTTCAACTATGCGCATTGAATTATCACCGCCGCAATCATCCGTAACAAGAACTTCAAAGTCATGAAATGACTGATTCAAAATACTTTCTATACATTGGCTTACATATTTTTCAACTTTATAAACAGGTACAATCACAGAAAACTTGGGCATATTATACCTCTTTCATATAAATTTCCAAAGCGTGTTTCTGGAAGTATACCGAGTTGTAGAAATCAAAATTATCTCTGTAATAATCACTGACATGCCAGCAAATATCAACAATGTTGTTTGTGTTAGAAAGTGAAAATATATTTGAATATGTACAGTTATAAAAATGTATTGCTTCATTATAATTTTTATACGTTATATAATCACCAATAATGTTTATATAAGCTTGTTTATTAGTATTGTCATACTTTATTGCAAGTAAATTTATATCATTATGATGTTTGTTTTCAGACAAAATCTGAGATAAGTGTTTAATTGAATACACATTATCATTTACATAAGATTCACTGTCTATATCCGGATAGCGCGCAATATATTCATTTATTTTGCACTGCATTTCATACAATTTTTTATCCATTTCAAAAATTGCATTGTATTCTTTTTGTCTAAATAAACAAATCATCATATAGACAATAGCGTCAAAAGCGTCACATAGTTTTATAATTTCTAATGTATAATCATCCTCATCGGGTTTATCATACTCATATCCAAGTTTTTTAACAGCACGCATATAATTTCTGTAAAAATTTTCATCCGAAAACTGAATATACCTGTTGTAAGCATGAAACGCAACCTCAAAATTTCCTACCTTATTTGCGAAAACATCCCCGACTTTTTTGTACAATTCAGGCTTTTGCGTAATATGCCACAACTTTTCATTACACGCACCCTCTTCGTGAAAAAGACAATTTTCATCAAAAATTTTTATCAAAGACTCGTACACACTGACAAGGTCATCCTGACCAATCAGTTTATCTGCAAAACCTAAAAACTCTTCCCTCATAACCAATATTATATATGATTTTTACATTGCGGTCAATGAAAAGACATTATCTCACACATTTTTCATCAGACATTATTCAACACAGAGCTGAAAATCATCAGGCTTTTTTAATTTCGGTTAATAACGGGTCAAGAAGCTTTCTTCCGCCCATATCAAAATTAATCATAAATAGGGTTTTATTACCGTATTTTACAAGTTTCTCAACAACGCCGCTGCCGTATTTGACATGCGTTACGGAATCACCCTGCTGAATAGGGTCACTCACAACCATATCTTCCTGAGGAATATCCGCATCATAAACAGGAACCATAGGAGTTGTAGAATTTCTTGTCTCAAGAATCTCTGTTTCTTCTGATTCTTCAACCACCGGCTCGTCAGGATGATATTCTTCTATTATTCCCTCTTCATTATCAGAAATTTCTTCCAATAAAGAATCATCCTCTTCCACAGGTACAATTAATTCTTCTTCCTCACTGTTTAACTCATCAATAAAGTCTAAATCATTTTCGGAAAAATCTTCTTCTTTTCTTGTTGTGTATACTTTATCTACTTCTTTTTTTATTTCTTCGTCACTGATTTCATTTTCGGACATATCTATCAAAATATCATCCTCACCGGCTTGAGATGGATCAAGCTCTATTATATCATCGGAGTCCAAATCATCATTCAGCGGTATAGCTTCGGAAATTTCAGGTTGAACAGGCTCCGAAATTTCTTGCACTGTTTCTTCAATCAAATCTGCCGGCATCTCTTCCGAGATAACTTCTGATACTTCTTCCGGCTGTTCTTCCTCCAAGTCCAAATCAATTCCGTCAAGCTCGATTGATGTCAATTCATCGTCCTGTAAAGATTCTTCTTTTTCTTCTGACAAAACTTCATCCTGATCAAGATTCTCTTCCGACAATTCAACAAAATCAGCTTCTTCAACAGGCTCTTCTTCCTGTATAATTTCTGGTTCAACAATTTGCGTATTCTCTGCCGGCTCTACCGGTTCATCATTAGAAATTGCAAGAACTTCTTCTGTTTCAGCTGTCATATCTAAAGAAGCTTCAGAAATTTCCGAATCTTCAGAATTTTCAACAGTTTCTTCCAATTCTTCCAAAATTTCTTCAGGTTCTTCCTGAATTTCTTCCTCTTCATCACTGAACATTTCTATATCTTCCGGTGCATCAAGATTTTGTGCAATTTCAGAAATCGTATTTGAAGATTTTTCATTTATTGTTGCTATCAATTCAGAAGGAACAGATTCGGTATACTCTTCCGAAATCTCTGCAGAATCAGAAGTCTGCTCTTCTTCGATTAACTCATTTAAGATTTCGTCTTTTGGATGAATAGTTTCGTCAATTTGCTTTAATTCTGAAATCAAAGGAATATAATTTGTGCATTCACCTACTATGAGATAACTGTTTTGAGGCATTGAATTCAAAAATGCTGAATAAACACTGAACAAACCGGATGCCTCTTTTGAAGGTGAAACAATAAAATTGTCAAAAAATTTCTTTATATCAGTCAGATATTTAAATCTTGTATGCGAAACAAAAATTGTACCTGATTTATTTTCAAAAATACTTTTTAAAGTCTTTTTAGAAATCGTATTAGACAATTCCAGCACAACTTTTGTTTTGTCTGAATCAATATTTTCATAAATATATTCTATGTACCTGTTCTGAAAAGCGGAATCAAGTTTTGAGACATCAATAACCGCACATTTTTTGCTTGTTATTGCCGATACTTTTTCAACATCTTTGCTATCAGAAGCGAAATATCCAAGTTTTTTGTATTTTGAAAGCTTATTTTTTAACACCAAAAGCTTAAATATATGCGATTTGTCCACCATTTCATCAACAATATTTTTGAGAACATCGAACGGAACAAATTTTACTGTTTCCGAATATTCCGATAACTCTCTAAAAATATCTACTATAGCTGATTTGCTGTCAGCTGTCGCATCATTCAGGCACTCATTGTACATAAATTGTAATGATGCAGTATTAAGAGGAAGCTTAAAATCAACACCGGCAACATATTTTGAAGCGGAAAATGTTCCGAGAGTATCTATGATTATAACATTTTCTCCCAAATTACAGAACTGATGATTCAAATTCCTTACTATTATATTTTTTGCACTCTTATCATCAGAACATACCAGCATTTTTTTATTAAACGCAGAAGAATCCACGATAATATTTTCATTCTGAATTTGTCCCGCTATTACAGGGTTTGTATAACTCAATGCATTTTGCAATATTTCAGAAGTAAATTCCGTTACATTTGAATCCAAAGACGGGGTTGTTTTATCATACTCAGACAAACTTCCGTCATACAAAAACAATATCTTTGCAAAAGCCGTTTTCTCCACCGTTTTTATTTGCAAAATCTGAGCAATATAACTTTTTTCATCACTGTCAATTTTCACAAATGAAGACAAAATGCTGTCATCTGATTCTAATTTTATAATGCCGTCTCTTACTTCTATAATCTTCATCGGGTACCCTCAAAACGATATTACCATGAACATGCCTGCACGAATAAAAAAATTTTACATTTGTAAATAATTCTATTAAGTAAATAGATTAAATTCGGCATCATAATCTTTAATAAAATTCCTTTTATTAAAAGTTCTGTCTGACAGCAACAAAATTTCACTTTACTATCAGCGAAAAAAAAGAAAGAAGAGAAGTAAATAATAAATTAAACAACATTATCCGAACCGGCAATTGCAAATTTGTTGTTAAATTTAATAATTCTATTATGAAAATAATCATTATCGGCGGAGTTGCCGCAGGCGCGAAAACTGCTGCAAAATCAAAAAGAGAACTTCCTGATTCGGAAGTGCATATATACACAAAAGATAACTACGTCTCCTATTCTTCCTGCGGAATGCCTTATTATATTGCAGGAGATTTTCAAGACTGGCAAAAGCTTATCGTACGTTCAACTGAAGAATTTGAAAAAAGCGGAATCCATATACACACCAGACAACAAGTTATGAAAATTCTTCCTGCGGATAAAAAAATTGCAGTAAAGGATTTGGATAAAGAAGACTGGTATTTTGTTGAATACGACAAACTTGTCATCGCGACAGGTGCAGAAGCTTTCATTCCTGATTTTGCGAAATCAAAATTCAAAAACGTTTTTTCTCTCAGAACTCTTGATGACGGAATTGCAATCAGAGAGGCAATGAAAAATGCAAAACATATTACCGTCGTAGGCGGCGGCTACATTGCTGTCGAGCTTACGGAAGCGTTCGTTAAAAATAAGAAAAATGTAACACTTATAGAAAGAGCACCATATATCCTTTCAATGTTTGATGAAGAAATTTCTTCGCTTATACAGGAATATATCCTTGCAAATTCTGACGGTTTGGTAAAAATAATTAACGAAGATACCGTAACAGAACTTATCGGAGACGAAAACGTTAAAGACGTAATCACGTCTAAAGGATACGGATTTGATACTGATATGGTCATAATATCTTCCGGAGTAAAACCAACTGTTGATTTGGCATCAGAGGCGGGAATTCTTTTGGGTAAAACAGGTGCAATAAAAGTAAACAGCAGAATGGAAACAAATATTCCGGATATCTATGCGTGCGGAGACTGTGCAGAAAAAATTAATATGATTTCAAACACACCTGTCTGGGTTCCTCTTGGTTCAACAGCAAACAAAGAAGGACGTGTTGCCGCAATAAATCTTTCAGGCGGAGTTGAAGATTTTGAAGGAATTTTAGGTTCTGCAGTTCTGAGATACAAAGGATTAAATATTTCAAGAACGGGGTTTACCGAAAAAGAAGGTATAAAAGCCGGCTATGATACCGTTTCCGTAGTGATTACAAAACGCGATAAGGCAGGATACATGCCGGAAGTTCAGAATGTTACACTGAAGCTTGTTGCCGATAAACGCTCTCATAAACTTCTTGGCGCACAGGCAATCGGATGCGGTGATGCTGACAAAAGAGTAAATACGGTTGCTATCGGACTTTTAAGGGGAATTACGGTAGAAGAACTTATTGATGTGGATTTAACATACTCTCCTCCGTTTTCCACAAGCATAGATATCTTGATTTCCGCTGCACAAATACTGAAGTCAAAACTGGGCTAAGAATACATTTGATTGTATTCCTGAATAGCAATTTTTCTCATTTCAGTGTATTTTTCCGCAAAATCCGGATGTAAATCCCAAAAACCTTTATAATATCCCTTTAAATAGTGTTTTTCGTTTTGAGATAACTTTTGATGTTTTTGACACTTACTCAAAATTTTCTTTATATAATCCGAAGAATTTTTGGTATATTCACTCATCGCCAATTTTATTTCCGGACATTTTTCCCAAGTTAAATGACCGATTTTACTGAGTTTTTGAGCGTGAGCGTGTTCTCTTTTATAAAAATCTATCATTTCCTGTCGTTTTTTCTCTCTGTATTCCTGAGTTCTGTGATGCCTTGCAATTTTTGCCTGAATTTCATCCATCATTTCTTTCGGACGCGCATACATTGCTTTGCGTGAAATATCTGCAATACGACAGTTTTCTTCTTCGTTACTCATATTTATAAGATTCAAGTACACATTCGGAAGTTTCTGAATTTTCAGTTTTTGCTGAAGCCAGCTGACAAGACTTCTGTTTGTAAATCCGTACTCTTTTACTAAATCATTCTGCGTTGTAGGAGTAAATATCTTTTTTAAAAATTCAAGCGTAAAATTTTCAAGCGGGATACCTTTATTTTTTACTGCTTTTACTGCTTTTGAACGACTTGATGCAAAATCCGACAACTCCAGAACATCACTAAATTCCGGATACAAAGCTTTTGCTTCATTCAAAGTTTGCGCCTCCATTAAAGGCTTATAAACTTTTTCATGTAATTTATAAAACGCAGGAATGTTTTCGGCAGAATCTTTTAGAGCTTCTGACATTGCCTTTTTCATTCTTTCTGGAAGATATCCTGAATGTTTATCCAGAATATATTTAAGACTGATATCGGAAGCTGAACTAAAATTCACCGCTTGTTGATTTACTGACTGAATGTTCATACTGTAATAAAAAGCAGTAAAAATTTTTTTTGCTATTTATTCAGAACTTCTTTTGTACACACTAATGCAATATCCGTTACAAAATCCATATCTTCTTTTTCAATAATCAAAGGCGGATTAAAGTAGATAACATCGCCCAAAGGACGCAGAAGTACGCCTTTTTTCAGAGCCTTTTTATAAATTTGATATCCCGTCCTCAATCTTGAATCAAAAGGTTCTTTAGTTTCTCTGTTTTTGACAAGCTCTATCGCGTTAACTAAACCAATTGAACGAACCTCCCCGACATTTTTGAGAGTCAAAAATTTTTCTTTTATTATGCCGTTAAAATACTTACTCTTTTTATTCGCACGTTCTATAATCTTTTCATCTTTCAGAATATTCAAAACCTCAATTGCCGCGGAGCACGCAAGCGGATTTCCCGAATAAGTGTGAGAATGCATAAATGCTTTACCTTTCAGATAATCATCATAAAATGCATCGTATATTTTTTGAGTCGTGACAGCAATTGCCATCGGCATATATCCGCCCGTTAAGCCTTTTGAAAGACACATTATATCAGGACTTACGCCGGCATGATCAAACGCAAACATTTTTCCCGTTCTTCCGTATCCGGTTGCTATCTCATCAGCTATCAAATGAACGTTATACTTGTCACACAGCTCTCTTAACTTTTTCAAATAAAGAGGCGGATAAATTTTCATTCCGGCTGAACCCTGAAGCAAAGGCTCTACAATTATTGCCGCAGTTTCATCAGCGTGTTTTGCAAAGGCTTCTTCAGCTTTTTTAAAGCATTCACAATTGCAATTATCTCTGCATTTACCCCATTTACACCTGTAACAGTCCAGCCCTTCAATCCTTATTACATCCAAGAGCAAGGGCTTATACAGTTCCGAATACAAATCTACCCCACCGACAGCCAGCGCACCGAGAGTTTCTCCATGGTATGCATCAGCTAAAGCCATAAACCTTTTCTTCTGAGGATTTCCTGTCTGATAATGATATTGAAAACTCATTTTTAAAGCCATTTCTATAGCGGAGGAGCCGTTATCCGCAAAATTAAATTTGCACAATCCTTTCGGAAGAACCTCTATAAGCTTTTGACAAAGCGTAATTGCGGTTTTATGAGTAAAATTAGCAAAAATTACGTGTTCTAAAGTATCAAGCTGTTTTTTTATTGCACTATTTATCCTCGGATTACAATGTCCGAGAAGGTTGCACCACCATGAACTTATAACATCTTTGTAACAATTTCCGTCCGTATCATATAAATTTATACCCTGGCCGCGCTCCACAACAATCGGCGGTAATGTTTCATAGTCCTTCATTTGAGAACAAGGGTGCCATATATATTTCAAATCTTCTTCCTGCCAGTTCATAAATTATCCTCCAATTTTTTATTATAAAACAAAAGTCCAAAAACGAATTTTGATTTGACTAAAATAATATTAAGACCATTTTGGTTATTAAATTAATAACCTGCAGCCCTTGATAAACAAAATATTTTTGTGTATCATTGAAAAGCAGATATTATAATTTTAAAGGGGATATTTTATTATGAGCGGACACTCAAAATGGTCAACCATTAAACATAAAAAAGCAAAAACAGATTCACTCAGAGCAGCGGAATTTCAAAAATTTTCAAGAGAAATTATTGTTGCATCAAAACTCGGCGGTCCTGATCCTGCAGGGAACTTCCGTTTAAGAACAGCTATCGAAAAAGCAAAAGCAGCTGGACTTCCGAATGACAACATCAAACGCGCAATCGAAAAAGGCGCAGGCTCTGGTAACTCTGAAAACTATGATGAAATGACATACGAAGGATACGCCGCAGGCGGTGTCGCTGTTGTTATAGAAGCAATGACAGACAATAAAAACCGTACTGCAGGCGACATCAGAAGCTACTTTACAAAATTTAACGGAAATTTAGGCGAAACCGGCTGTGTCGGCTGGATGTTTGATAAAAAAGGATGTATAACGTTTAATAAAGATGATGTAGATTTTGATGCTCTTTTTGAAGCGGCAATTAACCTTGATGCTGATGATATCATTGAAGAAGAAGACGAATATAAAGTTTATACCTCTATTCCAAACCTTCAACCGGTAACAGAAGGGCTTGAGAAAGACGGATTCAAATCAACATCCGCAGAATTTACACGAATTCCTCAAAATACAATTGAAGTTACGGACGAAAAAACTGCCGTTAATATTATGAGACTTTTAGGCAGATTGGAAGAACACGATGATGTACAAAATGTTTACGCAAACTTTGATATTGACGACGATTTGATGGCAAAAATTGAAGAACAAATATAAGGAGATTTTATTATGATGAATATGATGAACATGATGAAACAAGCTCAAAACATTCAGAAAAAATTAAAAGAAACTCAAGAAGAACTTAATAAAATGGATATAACAGGCGAAGCAGGAAACGGTTCGGTAAAAGTAATTTGTGACGGCAAAGGCTTGTTCAAATCAATTAAGCTTTCAGCAGAAGCTATTAATCCTGAAAATCCTTCATCTGTTTCGGAAGATACAATTGAAATGCTGGAAGATATTATTACAGCTGCAATTCATCAAACTTCTGACAAAGCGATAAAGGTTATGGAAGAAAAAATGAAAGCTGTAACAGGCGGAATCTCTATCCCGGGATTATTTTAAAAACAAGTGATTATGTGAACAGGTGATTGAGTGACTAAGTGAATTTTGAAATATTCAATCACATAAAGAAAGGTTTATTGGTGACCTATTATCACTTAATCACTTAATAACTTAGTCACTTGGTCACTTTCGAAAAAATGATTTATCCAAAGTCAATTGCAGCATTAATAGAACAATTTCAAAAATTTCCGTCAGTTGGTCCAAAGTCGGCTCAAAGGATGGCTTTTCAAGTCTTAAAAATGCCTGTAAGCGAAGTCGAAAAATTTGCAAACGCAATCATTGAAGCAAAAAAAAGTTCAAAAACCTGCGAAATCTGTTACAATATTTCAACCCAAAGCCCATGCGAAATCTGTTCATCAAATCACAGAAATCGTTCTATAATCTGCATCGTCGCGGAAACAAAAGATTTAATTGCTATTGAAAAAACAAATGAATACAAAGGTTTATACCATGTTTTACAAGGATTGATTTCTCCCATAGACGGAATCGGTGCAGAAGACATAAGAATCAAAGAACTGTTACAGAGACTTACGGACGAAACAGTACAGGAGGTTATTCTGGCACTTTCACCATCCGTTGAAGGTGAAGCCACAAGCCTTTATCTTACAAAATTGATAAAACCATTCGGAATAAAAATTTCACGCATAGCATTCGGACTTCCGGTCGGTGCTGATTTAGAGTACGCTGACGAAGTTACACTTGCAAGAGCTATTGAAGGAAGGCGTGAACTTAACTAAATAAACATGCGCAAATTTAAAAAATATTCAGCATCCTCAAATTGTTTACAAATATTCAAAATTTGAATTCAGACTTTCTTTAGACTAAAATAAAGTTATGCTCAGATTATTTTTAATAATAGTTATATTGTTTTTTAACCTGTCTCCCTCACCGGCAGAGGAGCAGGTCAAAGAAACGTATAAACTTAACGGGCAGGTCGAATACGATGATAACGAAGTAGAAGTTATTTATCTGGATGATACGGTAGAGAAACCGGAGGTGAACATCCCCCAGCGGACGTTGACCCTGCCGGTGGGGGTCTTAAATATAACTTCCAATACAAATACCGCAAGGAGCGCTCTGGCAAGAGCAATGGTGAATCGTGGGAATCTCTCTGATATATTGCCGCTGCAAGGAAGTGTAACAGCGCACGCTACAGGAGGCTTCTCATACGGAACAACTTTCGGAGAAGAAATTTCTTACGCACAGATGGAAGCGACTACCAGCGTTTTTTTAAGATATGATACGCCGAAAAGATTCTCTTTTTCAACTTATTTGAGGCAATCAGCTAACAGAGATATTGATACGCAGTACAATACAATAAGAATTGTTCCGGAATGGCACATAACTGACAAACTTACACTGAAAGATTCGTTTACAAATTATGTTAATGTTCCTAAGAATAAAAATGAACTAACAATAGTTTATACTCCGGCATTAAAAAAATATGCCGATTCATTAAAATTTGAGCTGAGTGTTGCCCAGTCATATTACGCAAGCGGAAGACAAAGCTCAGGAGTATCTTTCTCTACAGGTTTTAAATTATAAAATGAGTTTAATGCAAAAAAACAGATTAGATAAACTAAATAAAATTCGCGCACAGAAACAAAAGGTCGCAAGAGAAGCTGAATCAAAAAACAAGCCCTCGACCGGAAACGGATTCTACTATTCGTTTTTAACTGTAGTTCTTTTGCTCTGCCTGTTCCAGATTACTATAAGTGCGGTTTTAAATGTTTCAAAAATAATCTCTTATAAAGCAAAAATTATACAAATCACAAAAACCAGAGATGCCGCACTTGCAACAAACGACCAACTCAAAGACAATATCAAAAACTTTTCCAATGTTACCGGTTTGGAAGCTATTGCCAGAAACAACCTCAAAATGTCAGGCGAAGACGAAGTACTTGTTATTATCAATTCACCGGTAAAACCGGAAGATAATACTATCAAGCACAACAAATGGAAATTCTGGGAAACAGAAAATTTTAATTAAAAAATTCTGTATTTTTAAATTCCGAAAGAAAATAATCAAGCCTTTGCTTATCGTGCAAATACCAATATCCTATCAAAACTTCAAACGCAGTTGATTGTCTATAATCTTTTTGAATGGAACGTCTTCCGATTGGAATCGGCAAATTTCTTGCCCTTCTGGCAAGCTCTGCTTCACCTTCCGTAAGCTTATCTTCTATAAGATGTAATAGGTCTTTTTGAAAAACTGCATTAACTCTGTCTGTAGTCATTTTATGAAGAATTTTTGCATTAGATGTCTTAAAAATAGCATACTCGCGAACAAAGACATCCCAAACGGCATCTCCTATATGTGCATAATTCCTAAGTGGTATCTTTTCTTCAAGCATAAATTTATTTTATCATAATTGAGAAAATAACGAGATATGTTATAATAAATATATCACTGTGAGGTTAAGGATGACTGAAATCGGATATTATAATTATTACAATCTCCAAGGTCGCAGAAATGTTGATAAACCCGATGATTGGTATCAGAAAATGGTTAATAGATACGAATCTGATGAACTTAAATCGGTTTCTGAAATAAATAATCCTTATTCAGACCTCAATCAAAGTACACACGCACTTGATGAAAAACTTGCTTCTTGGGCAGAGGGTATGAGAACAAGATTTTCTAATGCTGATGATGTTGATAAATACTTATGTCAAAAGTATTTCGGTCAAGAAAGAATAGGTTATACAAAACAATGGGAAGAACCTGAAAAATATGCTATGTATAAAAATGACTTGAATATGGTTATGTATGGCACAGTAAAAGCATATCAATTCAACCTAAAAGACCCTAGACTTAATAATCCACAATATACAAGTGCTGATGAATTTGATAAAGCAGAAGAAAAAGCTAAACACGATTCGATAAGCAACAATATGGCACATTTACTTGAAAATAACGGAATTGATATTGGTAATAATTCTTTGCTATTTTCTATTAACCCTTATTCTGGGGTAAATGGAATTCAAATTGATGGTATTGATGATTTAAACATGAAGTCTATTCTCCTAAATGCATTAGAAAAAAACAACAATTCAACAAATCTTCTACATTATGGTATGCAAAGTCAAGGTGTAGATAGTGATGCAAGAACTAAATATCGTGCTTATTCA
>CADAKY010000018.1 GCA_902788575.1 uncultured bacterium
AGCTAAGACAGAAACCTTTGACAGTTTGGCAAGTAAACTCGGCAATTATGGTATTTCGGCAGAGATGGTGGATGGTATATTCCGCATTTCTTCCGGTGACAACTATGCTGACGCATCAACACTGTTCACACCGCTTGGAATCAGCAGTATGAAGGTCACGACAACAGTTTCTACTACTGTTACAACCCACGGTCAGGCTGAGACTGGCTCAACTGCAAGTTATTCTTATTATACATGGGCAACAGAAGACACCAAGATATCGGATACCGGCTTGAACGCTAACGGTACAACGACAATATTCAATGCATTCAATGGTACAACCGTGGCAACGATTACTACGAATGCTAATACAACATTCAGAGACCTTGCAAATGCACTGGGTACCTACGGAATTGTTGCGGGTATTACAGACGGTGTGTTCTTTATGGGCTCGGATAATACTTATGCGACGGGCGGAGTGCTGAATCAGCTTGGTGTCGGTATGGAATCTCAAACCCTTACTCAGACTGTTACCGGTACGACTTCGACTACTACCGTTGGACGTACTGCGACCGGTACACGCGGAGTCAGAATGCTCTATGCTATGCCGAAATCTATGACGGGTACAAATACGCTTATGGTTAATGCGACGGTTCCGCGAGCTCAGACGGGAACAAATGCGCTATCTGTAACTTATTCAACCACTACAACCACACCTCAGGCTATAACGGGTACAAATGGTCATACATATGTCTATACTCAGACCGTTACGACAACGAATACTATTACTAACCCGACAGCTGTAACGGGTTCTGCTGGTGTAATGTTTACTTATACGCAGACCACGACAGCTACTGTCGGTATAGCGTCAGAGGGTACTTATGTATTTACAACAAATATTACTCAGACTACTACTGCAACAGTCACGAACCCGACTGCTGTTACAGGTTCTAATTTAGTAACATATAACGGTACTGTAGGCGGAAGTTATACAAGCCCGACAGGTGCATATATAACTGTTAATGAATATACAACCTCACCGCAGGCAGTAACCGGAACTGTTACACACCAGCACACGGTGACAACAAATGTTGTTTCTACGGTTACGCTTCCTCAAACAGTAACCGGTACAACCTATTTTTCAAAACCTGTAACAACTACATTGACCGTTCCTCAGGCTCAAACCGGTACGGTTAGCCACATGTATACAAATACAATTAATACAACGACAACTGTAATGGGGGTTAATACATCAGATAAAATTATAGATTATAACAAAGAAGGATTTTTTACAGGAGCTGTAATAGGAACAGTGACCATTACTAGCACAATGACTGTTTCTCAATTTATTAGTAAGTTAAATAATATGAGTACAGTTACTGCCACTATTGATTCAACTACGGGGGCTGTTACAATTAAATGTGAGACCTCATTGCAAGGTGTTGGAAATCTCATATACGGTCAGGGTATGAGTTATACACAGCCTGACATCAATCATTTAACAATCACAGGGCACATTAGTAAACCTGTGGCAACAACTACTATCTCGACGACTCAAACAGTTCCGATGGATACGTCAAAGACATTGAATCAACTGATTGGTTTAGGTAATAATACAAACGGTGGAATATCAGTAAAAAATTCAACAACCGGTGCAAGTGCCAGAGTTACTATATTGGGCTCGGACACACTGGGTACATTGATAGAACGTTTGGACAGCAAATCTATACAAGCTACAATTACTGATGATGGCAAACTTACTCTTGATCCTAATGGCGAGTGGTATGTATCATATATGGGAGCTACTTTGACGACAGGCTTTGGATTTGATATATCCTCAAATTATACAACCAGAACTACCACTACGTATGCCGGAAGAACAAAAGCAGAAATTGGTACTGATAAGTTTTTTCATGATGGTACAGTAACAATGACAAATGCAGAAACCGGAGCAACTTCTACCTTTACACTTAAAGCTAATACAACATCTGTTAGTGAATTCTTTAATAAATTACAAAATACTTATTCAATTTCGACATCGGTAACAGATGGTCATGTAACCTTTACACCAACCGGTAAGTGGTATATCAGCGGATGTTATGCTGATGTATGGGACAGATTTGGTATAGGTACAGGAAATGGCAATACATATAAAGTGGGAACTAAAACTGTCCAGACAACCCACACAGAGGTGGATACGTCATTCCAAAATTCAGCATTTACCGGTACTGTTGCGCTAAAAAACTCCGATACAGGTGAGACTGTTACTTTAACCGGATATAATCATACAGACGGAGTGGAAGATCTTCTGAGTACTTTGCAAAGTTCTTACTCCTTTCAAATCAGCCTGACAAATGATGGCAGAGTAACTCTTGATCCGAACGGCAAATGGTATATCGCGAGTGTTCCGAGCGGGCTCAATGCGATACTTGGTATAGCAACGGGTGTCGGTAATACGTATAGTACGGCATTAAGTTCACATACAAGACCTGCTACTTTAGATGATAATTTCGCTGCTCTTACAGGAAATTCTATGCAGCATCTCGTTGTATCGGTAATCAATTCTAAAACAGGTGCAACTACATATCAAAATTTCGGAAGAACGTCTAATGCCACTCCGACGTCAAGTTGGCGTGATGTAGCAAATTGGCTGGATGATTATGATATTGCTTTAACTATAGATAGTTACGGAAGACTGGTTGTTAATTCTACCGGTGATTATTATGTAACAATGTCTCAAGGAAGCACTCCTTATTGTGCTAACCCGCTCTCGAGCTTTGGTATAACGTCTTTGTCTAACGCCGAAAGCGGAGCAATAATTCCTAATAATATTACTAAACTCAGTGAGCTAGGTATAAATCAGAATGTCATATTTACTATAAAGAATGCTAATACCGGCGCAACATCGTATTTTACATTCACATCAAACAGTACCATGGCAGATATAGGTAATACTCTTGCAGAGAACGGACCAAATATATTCATGTCAATAACTGATCAGGGCAGACTTGTATTCGACCCGAACGGTGACTGTTATATTCAGGATATTACCGCAGCATTCAAGACCAAATTCGGCTTGACAACGGGCGCAGGCAACAGCTGGGTAACTGATACCGTTACCAGAACCACAACTCACACCGAGCCGAAGGCGCTTTCTAACATAGATATGTATAGAGGATTTAATTATACAATTACTCTTAAAAATACCGATAGCGGTGCTACTCAAAATATTGTAGTTAATGGTTCAACCAATAGAACAGCTCAACAACTTGCAAATACTCTAAGCCCATATAATATTGGATTACAAACCGATTCAGAAGGACATCTTGTTTGGACTCCGACCGGTGATTGGTATATATTGTCCAGTAGCGCTAGTATGCAAACCAATGGTGAATTTGGTTTATTGGGCACATACACTAGTGAAGTCCGTAGTGTTACTCACACAGAGCCTGTTGACATGGATAAAACACTCGCACAATGCGGTATAAATCAGAATGTAATATTTACAATAACACATGCTACTACAAATGTGGATTCTTATTATACATGCAGTTCAGATACAACATTAAGGGATATTTATGCAGACTTACGTTACGGTTATGGTATATTAATGACAATAACAGATGGCGGCTCATTAACATTTGATCCGAATGGTGATTATTATATCAAAGATATCACCGCAGCATTTAAGAACAAATTCGGCTTGACAACAGGTTCAGGTAACAGTTGGGTAACAGATACCGTATACAACACTCGTACTACGACTTACACCGAACCGATGGTCGGTACAATGACATTGAACCACGTTATAGGTTTGAATAACAATACCTATAGCAAAATCCTTGTTTTAACAAACGCTGATACAGCTGCTACTGCTACTATATCAGTAAGAGGTTCGGATACGCTTGATACTTTGTTCTCGAATTTATCAACGTACAGTATTCAATCTTCTATCACAAGTGACGGTAATTTAACCTTGGATCCGAATGGCAGATGGTACATCAGTTTTATGGCTCCGAATTTCAAAAATGGTTTTGGATTCGCTGGTGCAAGTGTAGGAGATACATATGTAACTCAAACTCTCACAAGAACAGAAGCTGTGAATATGACGACGCAAGTAGGATTGATTAGTGGGGCGTCAAACTGTACCATTCGTGTAAAGAATACTGTAACCGGTGAGGTTATTAGTATTGGTGCACCCCATAACGAAGGTTCATTATCCCAAATGGCTGAAATACTTGGTACATACAGTATAAACGTAGGATTTACTTCTGACGGCAGAATACAGATTTCACCCACCGGAAATTGGGCACTTTATGCTTCCAACTCTGCAGATGAATCTGCTTGGTCTAATGCGTTTGGTATAAATTTTGGTGAAGGTTATACTTATCAAACTTATAACACACCATTCGACATGGAGACTCCGCTCACGAGTGTCGGCTTAACCGGTACTACAAAATACTATATTACGCTCAAGAACGATAAGACAAACCAAACTACAAGCGTATATGTTCAAGGTTCGGAAAACTTAACAACACTTCAAAACCGTTTGAACGCTTATGATATCGAGCTCAACACAGGCGACAACGGAAATCTTGTAATTTCCGCAACAGGTGACTGGTACGTTGACGGCATGAACAGTCAGTTTGCAAATGTATTCGGGCTCTCAACGGGTGACGAGAACAGCTTTACATATATGACGTGGACTGATGCCGACCGAACGCTTAACCAGCTCACAGGTCAAAACATTACGACTAACCAATACATGACAATTGTAAATTCCGAAACAGGGGCTTCTAACAGAATCACCATAACCGGCGAAGACACGATTTCAAGCATTGACCAAAAACTTTCAACATACGGAATCTCAGCATACACTTCCGTTCAAAATGACGGAAACGGTTACCTCACGCTTGCAACAAGAGGTAAAAACTACATCACTTCAATGCCGACAATCCTCGCTAACGCGTTCGACATAAATGCCGGCGAAGGAAACACGTTCTGGACAGTTACGCACGATGTTCCGTCCAGAGTACTTGAAACAACAATCAGAGCTAACACTACAAGCAGTAATATTTTAACACACAATGTCACCGGAACTATTGACGGTAACAGCAGGTTGAGTACAATCTCAGGCTCAAACGATAATATTGTAGTCAAAAACGGAACTAACGGCAATACTGCCACCATCCAAATCAGCGGAAACATGACTGTCGATTCCGTAATGGCAGCTTTAGGCGCTTACGATATATCAGCATCTCTTAACGGCGGTGTTATGTCCGTTAATCCTTCCGGAGATTGGTACATCCAAACAGCAGGCGCACTCGCAAAATTCGGCATTGGCGCATCTTCTACCACATCATCCACTGTTCACGATGTCAGAACAATCACCGAAAACAAAACCGGAACATCTGTTAAAACTTGGGGTACAACTCCTTATATTGACGGAAATACAAAGTTGTCACAATTCGGCGCAACGGGTAACATCGTTGTTAAACACGGTGTAACAGGCGACACTCAAACAATACAAATTAATAGTGATACGACTGTCGCCGGTATGATTGGTGCATTAGGCGCATACGGAATCTCGGCTGACCTTTCTGCAGACGGCAAATTAACACTTGATTTTGTTCCGGGAGAATACTACATTCAGACAGCAGGCGCATTATCAGGTTTTGGCATTACTCCGACTACAAGAACAACAACCGTTCACAATACACAAACAATTACCGAAAACAAAACGGGAACTTCTGTTAAAACTTGGGGTACAACACCTTATATTGACGGTAATACGAAGTTGTCACAATTCGGCGCAACAGGAAACATTGTTGTAAAACATGGTATAACCGGTGATACTCAAACAATCCAGATTAATAATGATACGACTGTAGCAGGTATGATAGGCGCATTAGGTGCGTACGGAATTTCGGCTGACCTTTCTGCAGACGGCAAATTAACACTTGATTTTGTTCCCGGAGGATATTATATTCAGACAGCAGGCGCATTATCAGGATTCGGAATTACTCCGACAACAAGAACAACAACCGTTCATGACACAAGAACAATCACCGAAAACAAAACCGGAACTTCTGTTAAAACTTGGGGTACAACTCCTTATATTAACGGAAATACTCTGTTATCACAATTCGGTGCAACAGGCAATATCGTTGTTAAACACGGTATTAACGGTGATGAACACACAATCAACACATCTAACATGACCGTAGACGGTTTGATGAGTGCATTATCAGCATACGGAATACAGGCAAACCTCTCTAATACAGGAACTTTGAGTCTCGACTTTAATGATGTATACTACATCAAAACCGCAGGCGCACTCTCAACCTTCGGTTTGGGTAATGCGACAGCTACAACCACCACAACAACTTACGATACTCATATCGAAAAGGTTAATACTTCCGGCGATACGGTTAGAAAATATAATACGACTTTGAATGTAAATTGGGATACGACATTCAATCAATTAGGCATGGCAGAAAATGCAACAAGTGATATAATTCTGTCTAATAACGGACAACTCGCAACAATCAAGGTTTCTTCATCAAATACTTTAAGCGAGGTGGCACAAGAACTCGGAAATTACGGAATCTCAACAACTCTCAATAATGGTGTTGTTACAACAGGAGCCGGCAGTCATTGGTCAATAAGCTCAGCAGGACCGCTTAATGCATATCTAAAAATGTCAAATAATGCCAATGACTATCGTACTACCACAACCTCCTACACCACTGTCGGTGTAAACCATACAAACGGTCATACATTCACTCATACCACAACCGACGCTATGAGCGGCGACAGCACATTCGCTCAAATCGGTCAGACTGCTAATACTACAGTCACAATCAAAAACAAGGCAAATGCAACAGCAGGAACTATCGCGATTACTTCCGGTATGACTGTGAACGATTTCTTGACCGCGGCATCAGCTTACGGTATCGCAGGAACAATCTCGTCTGACGGAAAACTTAATCTCCAATTTAATGATGAAAACTATTTCTCCGATGATACAAATACAACAAACCTGCTTGCAAAACTGGGCATTACAGGCGCTAACACTAGAACAACCCGCGAAACTACCGTAAAATCAAACACAACCTCCGGAGTTCAGCATCATACCGTTACAACATCTATGACATCGGATACTACGCTTGCTGCATTAGGCTTGAGTGCTAATGCAACAGTTACGGTCGGAAGAGAAGGCGTAAACGGTGCAATGGCTTATGCTACAATAACCGTAAACACAACTCAAACAGTCGGCGACCTTGTCTCAACTCTCGGCGGTCTCGGTGTATCAGCAAGCGTTAAAGACGGCAAATTTATTCTGCAAGGCGGAACAACAGATTTCGTCACCGCTATGGATAATTCGTTGAAAACAGCACTCAAAATTAACGTCGGAAATAATGTTTCTTATGAACAAAAAACATCCGGAACCACGACAAACACAAATTCCAACGATTTAGTCATGACCAAAAACACTCTGCTTATTGACGGTTCAACTGTATTGAACACAATTAACGGCTGGAATAACGGTAACGGAAAACTTGTTGTACACAAAACTAACGGTCAATTCGAAACAATTTCCGTAAACGGCTCCGGTACAGTAGATGATTTCTTCCGTCAGATTGCGGCATTCGGACTTAACGGTACAGTCGGAGAAGATGGCAAAGTAACAGTTCTGGGTACAGGTAACGTTTATCTGCAATCAGTTTCAGGCGGCTCAAATATATTAACTTCATTAAAAATGAGCAACGTTACAACTCAGGTTGAAACGGTTACATCAAACAGAACATCTTCTGCTCTTCAGCATACAGTAACTGTTGCGGCAACAGGTACAACAAAACTTCAAAATCTCGAAAGTGCAAGCGGAAGCGGAATAACATTCTCAGGAAATAATGTAAATCTCGTACTTTCAACAACTTCCGATGCCGGAAATGAAAGCACTACATTAACATTCAGCAAAAATAACACATTGTATGATGTAATTAATTCACTCGCATCTCACGGAATCACCGCATCAATTGATGCATTGGGAAGATTCTCCATGACAAGCTCTACTCTCAACGATTTCGATGTCTCGGGTGCTTTGGGTACATTCCTGATGGGAAGTTATACTAAAGAATACGGAACGGATACAACTTATAACGTATCTACTAATCTTATGCAGAAAACTATTGTCAATATGACTGACGATACACTTCTGAGCAAACTTAACGTTACTAACGGCAATTTTGAAATTACGCAGGAAGGTGTTAAATATACCGTAAATATCTCAAATACTTCTACGGTAGGAGACTTCCGCAACTTACTTGCAAGATACGGTATTAATTCATACATTGATGATGAAGGTCATTTAACTGCATTCGGTGTCGGTGAAACTTGGCTCGATTCAGTTACAGGCGGTTCAAATATTGTTTCAAAATTCGGTCTCGACAAGAATAAATGGTCGCTTGGCGAAATTACGCAAACAAGTAACGATTTAACCGATACAACAGTTCTTACCGATAAGACAACATGGGACAGAAAACTCTCTGAACTTACAAATTCTGCAGGTACAAATCTCGGAATCACATCCGGTGACGTATTTGTTTATCAGGACGGAACAAGAAGTACACTTCATATTGACCGCGATGATACGCTCCAGACACTTTCATCAAAACTTTCTCAGTACGGAATTACCATGGGATTGTCTTCTGACGGAAAAGTATACTTTGACGGAACAAACGACAGCTACATCACCAATGCGTCTTCAAATTCGTCAAACATATTAACAAAACTTGCCGTTAATGGTGATTGGAACACAAGATATGATTCCGAAAGTCAAAACTTGAATTACAATGTTACATCAAATTCCGGTCTAAAACGCTCAACAAGACTTGTAGACCTGCAAGATACTGACGGAAATAACCTCGGTGTAACAACAGGTACATACTATATTTACGAAGACGGTGTGAGAAACACTGAAACAATTACAGAAGATACTACAGTAAATGATTTGATGGCTTCTATGGCTAAATACGGCTTAATCGCAGATATTGACGAAAGCGGTTCAATTTCCGTAAGCGGTCACAAAAATTCTTTCATGCAAACTTCTTCACTTATGGGTGCAAATTCTAACATTGTAGAATCACTTTTCAATTCAAGATGGGAATTCACAAATATTTATACTTCTAACCATCTGGAGGCACCTAAACCTGAAATAAGAGCAATTACAAGAGAAACAAAACTTGCTGATATCGCAGAAGGTGATTATCAGGCAGGAAATATTACCGTTACAAAAGACGGAATCCAGTCAAATATTGCACTTACGGCAAATGATACTGTAGGTACATTTATGGATGAACTTTCTATGTACGGATTTGATGCTGTTATTAACGATAACGGACAACTTATATTACGAGCATCCGGAGACAGTCAGCTTAGTGCAGGCTCGACAAGTGCAGGATACTCAAATGCCCTTTCTATTCTTGGTGTTGAAGCATCAAAATGGATTCAGACAAACAACTATGACGGTTCGGAACTTAATGTTACAAAATATTCAACCGAAACCGTAGCTGTTACCAGAGATACTGCTTTAGACCAGATTAAAGTTGATTCTTCACATTATGTTTCAACAGGTGAATTTAATATTTATAAAAATGGTGTTAAGTATACAGCGCTTATTTCTTCCGATGAAACAGTCGGTACGTTGATGGATACTCTCAGAAACTTCGGTGTTGAAACAAGTCTTGTTGATGGCAAATTGCAGCTTGTAGGCTCAGGCGATACTTATATCGCAAAATCTTCAAGCGTAAACAATGCATCTAATATTTCAGATTTGTTTGTAAATAAAGACCATACTAATGCGTATTCCGGATTAGAGCAGACAAAATCATTTGTCACTACACAAACCGAAGCAACGGAAAATACTACAATAAGCGAAATTAATAAAGAAAATTCAAAAGATTATACCGGCGCAGTTGCAGTAAATATTAACGGTACGACAAGCACATTGAATATTGAACAAAATGATACAATAGGAACAGTTCTTAACAAATTCCGTGCAATTGGTCTTGAAGCAACCATTTCAAACGGTCAAATTCTTGTACAGAGCGGATACGACACTCTTAATGTTACAAGTACAAATTCAGCTATTGTAAGCGGTGCAAACAGTTTGTTTACATTTGTTCAGGATCTCGGAAAAGATCATGGTGTCCAAGGCTTCTCTGCAAGTAACGCAACTGTAACTTATGAAAAAACTATTACAGATGAATTGTCTGCATCTAAATATGCTGATATGGATACAAAACTTAGTCTGTTGAATGTTTCTGAAGGTACACTTTCTGTTTACAGAAACGGTAAAAAGGCACAATTGACAATCGGTGCTGATGAAACATTTAACAGCTTGCAATCACAATTAAATGCAAATTACGGTAATGGCGTCGTAAAATTAAGCTTTACCGAAGACGGATTCTTGAATATATCTTCAGATGGTGCGGAAGTTATAGTTGGTGCAACAAATGATACATCTAACTTCTCATCTATAACAGGTATAGCAGCGGACGGTTCAGGTAAATCAGTAAGTGCAAGAGAATTGTACTGTGTAAATGGTGAATCTAAGATTGTTAATGAAGGTATGTTCAGACGCGGTACTGTTAATGAAGGTACTTTTAAAGTGGGAAATGCTGACATAACCATTAACAGCGATACAACACTGAATGATATCATTGCACAAATCAATAATAATGAAGCTTCTCAAGCTACAGCATACTGGGATAATGTTTCCGGTAAATTGTTGATTACATCAAATAAATCAGGTTCAACATACGTTAATATTGAAGCAGGTACGTCAAACTTTACTGATATTATGGGTTATACAGAATCAACCTGGGGTTCTGACGGAATACTTAATGATACAAAGATGAACGTAAAAGCGCAAACAGTTGGTACAAATGCTAAATTCTCAATTAACGGTACTTCTTATACTTCAACTTCAAACACTATATCAAGTGATATTTCAAGAATTGAAGGTGTAACTATTGACCTTAAGAAAGTTTCTGAAGGTGAAAGTGTTACTCTGACTATTCAGAAAGATACAGAAGTTCTTGCAAACGCAGTATCTGATGCGGTAGATTCTTATAACGAATTAATGAGCAATTTGGAAGATCAATTAGGCAAAGAAGGTGCATTAAGCAAAGAAACTACGCTTAAGATGATTAAAGAACAGTTGAGAAATATTATGTCAGGCGCTATGAAAAATATCGGTATCAACACTGATGCTGCTGCTGCGGGTAATGTAGCAACTTCATTCAGCGCAATTACTAAATTGACATTTGATAAAGATAAATTCATGAAAGAATATAAAGCAAATCCGAACTACATTAAGACACTGCTTGTAGGTACTGAAAATGACTACTCAACAGGTGTGTTCTCGAGATTGGAAAGTGCAATTGAAAATGCTGTCGAAGGAACAGGTTACTTTACTTCTACCGAAAAATCTTACCAGACAAAAATCTCTAACCTGAATACAAAGATTAAAAAAGCAAACCTTTCGCTTGAAAGATACAGAGCTATGTTAGAAAAGAAATTCTCCGCAATGGACAGATTAATCGCACAAATGAACCAGCAGTACAGCTCATTCTTGACAACATAAAAACTAAACGTTTAGTGCAACTAAATCCGGATTCTCTATGACATTGCGTACATAGTTGTAGTAATCGTTTTTGTATCCGTATTTTTCAATCTTTTGCAATAGTTCTTCTTTTGATATAAAGCCCTGATTGAATGCGATTTCTTCAAGGCAAGATATTTTTACACCTTTATTTAATTCCATAGCTTGAACAAATTGACTTGCCTGAAGCATTGAATCATGTGTTCCTGTATCAACCCAGGCAAAACCGCGTCCTAAAATTTCAACATTTAATGTCCCTTTTTCAAGATAAATTTTGTTCAAATCCGTAATTTCAAGTTCCCCGCGTGCGGATGGCTTAAGAGTTTTTGCGTATTCGCAAACCTTATTGTTATAGAAATACAGACCTGTTACGGCATAATTTGATTTTGGATGTGCAGGTTTTTCTTCTAAAGATACTGCTTTTTTGTTAGCATCAAATTCTACAACACCGAATCTTTCCGGATCTTTTACCGTATATCCGAAAACAGTTGCTCCAATCTGTTTTTTTAGTGCATTTTTCATAATAGTAGAAAATCCCTGACCATGGAAAATGTTGTCTCCCAATATTAAAGCAACATCATCTCCGGCGATAAAATCTTCCGCTATTAAGAAAGCATCTGCAATCCCTCTTTGAACATATTGAATTCTGTATGAAAGGTTAAGACCGTATTGAGAACCGTCACCAAGAAGCTTTACAAAATTGTCGTGATCTGCTTCATTTGTGATAATAAGAATATCTTTTATCCCAGCCAGCATAAGTGTAGATAAAGGATAATAAATCATAGGTTTATCATAAATCGGTAACAATATTTTTGATATCGGCTGTGATGCCGGATATAATCTCGTTCCCGCTCCGCCTGCCAGTACAATACCCTTCATAAAATCCCTCTTTTCTAAAATTTTTCTAATACATTGTTTATACAGCTATATTGAACCAAACATTTGTATGGAATCTGTTGTGATGAGTTTGGTTTAATTATTCTCACATAAGGTATATACCTTACGTTGTATTTGCGGCTAATTCCGCTGCCGTAGTTTGAATCTGCATCAACCTTAATAAAAGTAAATTTTTTGTTATATTGATTTTCCAAGCTTTGATAAATCGGATTAAATGCTTTACAAGCTCCGCACCATGGAGCAGTAACGTATAAAAATACATTCTTTTTTGCATTTATTGCATTCTCTAACTCTCCCGCCCGAGCCGGAACAATCATAAGCAAAGCTAATAATAAGAATATTTTTTTCATAGCATGATGATATCATCATCAAATATCCTTTGCAATCCCCGATAAAATTTTACCCAAATTTACGTTGACTTTTATTTCGTTATTATTAAATATCTAGTATGACTAAAGATTATTATAAAATTTTAGAAATTTCGGAGTTTAGCACACAAGAAGAAATTAAGTCAGCATACCGCCGTCTTGCAAGAAAATGGCATCCTGATGTTGCCGGTAATACAGATGACGTTATATCAATGTTTAAGTCAATTAATGAAGCTTATGAAATTCTTTCCGATAAATCAAGAAAAACTGACTATGACAAAGCCAGAAAATTTTATAATTACGCCCGTTCAAATAATACAAAAAATATGAATACTGAATCTAAAACAACAAACCCAAATTCAAAACGTGAAAATCCAGAACCGGAAGTTAATAACAAAAAACGCGGATTCTCATTCAATTGGGAAGAATTTCTTTCAAGAAAACACGCTCAGAATGAATTAAACAAAGAAAAGAAAAACGCTCCGCAAAAAGGTGCTGATATACATACAAATGTAGAAATAAGTGTTTTTGAAGCAATAAACGGAACAACAAAGGTTATAAATATGCTTCAGACTCAACTCTGTCCGAAATGTGCCGGAAGAAAGTTTATCAATGGTCAAACTTGTCATCACTGCAACGGAAAAGGAGAAGTTTCCAATTATAAAAAATTCTCGGTAAAAATTCCTGCTGGAATTAAAAATAATTCTAAAATAAGGCTGTCAGGCGAGGGTGAAAAAGGTATAAACGGAGGAGCATCCGGAGATATGTATTTGACAGTTATTATAATTGAACCTAAGAATTATAAAACAGAAGGTTTGAATATATTAAAAACTGTTCAGATTACGCCTTATGATGCAGTTTTAGGGTGTGATATTAAATTGGCTACATTGCAGGGTAATGTGTCTTTAAAAATTGCCCCCAATACGAGAAACGGTCAAAAAATCAGATTAAACGGATGCGGTATTGAATCAGCCTCCGGAACCGGTGATATGATTGTAACTGCAGAAATTCAGATTCCGGAACAGATTTCCGCAGAAGAAGCGGCTCTTTATCGCCAATTAAAAGAATTGAATGCAAATAAATCCAAATAAACTATTTACTATATTTTATTGACTTACGTTGTTTAATATTTTAAAATATCAATGATAATACTTTAAATAACGAAGGGATTGTTTGATGCGTAAATCAGGATATACTTTGGCGGAAGTTTTAATAACAATGGGTATTGTAGGTGTTATTGCGGCTATGTTGCTGCCGTCAATGATAAATAAATCGGCAAACGCTAATAATGCATCAAAATTGTCATCTGTAGTTTCGACTTTGGATAATGCATTCGGTGCATCTATAGTGCAGGAGAATGTTCCTGATATTACAGAAACAGCTTTTTACAGAGCCGCTAACGCTCAGGGCTTTGCAGGTGAACTCGCAAAGTATGCAGCGATTTCGTTTGTTCCTGAGGTGCATTATATGGATTATTATGCTCCCGTTAATGAATTAGAAGACGGTAGTGTGACAAGTAATGCAAAAATCGGTCCGTTTCATTTTGACGGAACAACCGTAACCTCTGGAGAAGCAATATCAGACGGTAGTTATAATGATTTTATTCCAATGAATATGAAAAACGGTGCTGTAATTTTCATTCTAAGAAATATTAATTCAAAATTAAATATGTCGCGTGTAATAAATAATGCAGGCGGTAATTTAGTAAGACGTGCTGCCTATGTTGTAATAGATGTAAACGGCAGAACGATGCCTAATCGTACAGGACGAGACATATTCTGGTTTATGCTGGGAGATGACGGCGTTTTATATCCGTATGGCGGAAGAGATGTCGCTATTTTTAACGCAGCAAATAATAATGCTGTAGGTGCGATTACAGAACAATGGAATATGGCAAATTCCGATACGTATAAATGTCTTGACAGAAATATAGGGACGGGGCATGGCTGTACGGCAAGACTTATTGAACAAGGTTATAAAGTGAAATTTTAATAATATAATGTGCAAAGGGTAATAAAATGGGATATAAAATACTTTCAAAAAAAGAGCTTTGTCCAAATCAGTTTGAAATAACTGTAGACGCTCCTTATGTTGTCAGAAATGCAAAAGCAGGACAGTTCATTATATTCAGAGCAGAAGAAAACGGAGAAAGAGTTCCGCTTACAATTGCCGATGTAAATAAAGAGACCGGCGTATTAACTCTTGTATTTATGGCAGTCGGGTATTCAACAAAGAAACTTGCCTCTCTTGAAGTGGGTGATGAGCTTGTAGATATTGCTGGGCCTTTGGGACAGCCTACTCATATAAAAAAATACGGAACCGTTGTTTGTCTGGCAGGCGGTTATGGTGCGGCTCCTTGTTATTTAATAGCAAAAGCTTTTAAAGAGGCGGGTAATAAAGTTTACATGATTATGGGTGCAAGAAATAAAGATTTAATTTTCTGGCAGGATAAAATGAAGGATGCATGTACAGAGTTGTTTATTACAACAGATGACGGCACATTG
The DNA here is from genome assembly GCA_902788575.1 of uncultured bacterium. Classification (GTDB taxonomy): domain Bacteria; phylum Cyanobacteriota; class Vampirovibrionia; order Gastranaerophilales; family Gastranaerophilaceae; genus CAG-196. Next base: position 15,417 of record CADAKY010000018.1, read on the forward strand.
GGAGAAAAAGGGTTTGTAACTCAGGTTCTTGAACGAATTATGAATTCGGAAAAAGTGGATTATGCTATTGCAGTAGGTCCTATGCCTATGATGAGAGCTGTTGCAAATATGACGAGAGATAAAGGTATATATACAGAAGCAAGTATGAACCCGATTATGGTTGATGGTACCGGCATGTGCGGTGCTTGCAGAGTTACGGTCGGAGGAAAAACAAAATTCGCATGTGTAGACGGACCTGATTTTAATGCTCATGAAATAGATTTTGATGAAGTTATTAACAGAACTAAGATATATAAAGACGAAGAACGCAAAAGAAGTGAGAATTGCAATTTGCTCAAGTTAGCTTTATAATATAAACCGTAGGAGAGAAAAAGATGGCAGCAGATGAAAAATCAATACCGTTATGTCCGCTGATGAGTGTAGGCTCGCAAGTAGAAATTGTATGCATGCAGGAAAATTGTGCATGGTATTTAAAGAATTATAAAATATGTTCTGTTTATATGATGGCACACAATTCAATGCTTGATGTTCAAGCTAAACAAAGAGCTAAACAGCAGCAGGGTTAAACGGAATTACAGATTTTTTAATAAAAGTCGGGTTTGTCCGGCTTTTGTGGTTTGGGGAGATTCAACTATGAAAAACACAGTCGTTATAGGTGCGCAATGGGGAGATGAAGGAAAGGCAAAGATTACTGACCTTCTTGCGGAAAAAGCGGATTTGATTATAAGATATCAGGGCGGATGTAATGCCGGACATACTGTTGTAACAGGCGGAAAAACATATAAATTCCACCTAATACCGTCAGGTATTCTTTATCCGAATACGGTTTGTTTTATTGGTGCAGGTACTGTTATTCATCCTGAATCATTTGAAAGAGAGTATGAAGAATTAAAGTCTCAGGGAGTTGATTTCAAAAATCTCAAAATTTCTCCGCTGGCGTCTATAACTATGCCATATCATATTGAGGTTGATGGGTATTCCGAATCTCATGCCGGTAAAGGTAAAATCGGAACAACAAAGAAAGGTATAGGACCGACTTATACAGACAAAATGGCTAGAATCGGACTAAAGATTCAGGATTTATATTCCTATGAGGCTTTGTCCGAAAAGCTGGATATGATTCTGCCTGTCAAAAATAAAACTTTGAAAAATGTGTACGGAATGGAAGAATATACAAAAGATTGCATAATTTCTCTTTGTGAAAAATATGCAGAATTATTCAGACCTTATGTTGCTTTTGATTGGCAGGATATGCTAAACCGATACAAAGATAAAACAGTTCTTTTTGAAGGCGCTCAGGGAGTAATGCTTGATATTGATTACGGAACATATCCGTTTGTGACAAGTTCAAATCCTATAGGCGGCGGTGCCGCAACCGGAAGCGGGTATGGTCCTACTATGATTCAAGATGTTGTAGGTGTAACCAAAGCTTATGTAACCCGAGTTGGTGAAGGTCCTTTTGTTACGGAATTAACAGATGAGACAGGTAAAAAAATTCAGGACATAGGACACGAATTTGGTGTGACAACCGGCAGACCAAGAAGATGCGGCTGGTTTGATTCTGTTATTATGAAGTATGCCGTTTTGGTAGGCGGTGTTACAAAGGTTGCATTAACAAAGATTGATGTATTTGATACTTTTGACGAAATAAAAATTTGTACCGCATACAAAGATTGCAGAAATGATAAAGTTTATACATCATATCCTACGGATGTATTTATTCATAAGTATTTAGAACCTATTTATGAAACAATGCCGGGATGGAAAACATCTTTGAGTGGTATTCGTAAATATGAAGATTTGCCGGAGAATGCAAAGAAATATATTGCAAAAGTTGAAGATTTAATAGGTGCTCCTATAGGTATAATTTCGGTAGGTCCGGACAGAGAACAGACAATATTTGTAGATTAAATGTATTTGTCATCTCTTTACCTTTCTTAACAACGTCTTGTTATGTTTTTTCGTTTTTTATAAAATTTAGCTATCAGCTATCGACAGAATAAGGAGTAGAGATGACAGGACAGTTTGGGCGAAACCCTTATATGGACTATAGAAATGTTGTTCCGTTTATGGATTTATCCGGTTTTATTGTAAAACAGCCTAATGCATTAGAAGAAATGCCGGCAAAAGATTTGAGGCTTCAGCTTTTTAAAAAACGTTTTTCAGGAATGGTAAATATTAGAAGAATGAGATATAAAATGATGTGTGAGGCGCTCAGAAATGGAAGAAAATAAGTTCAGTGAAATTGCAAAATCCGCAAAAAATGCTTCTAAAAAAATTGCGTCTCTGTCTTCTGAAATAAAAAATAAGGCTCTTTTAAACATTGCAAAAAAGCTTGAAGAAAATAAGTCTCAAATTTTCGAAGCAAACACTGATGATTTGGAGCAGGCAAAAATTCTTCTTCAAGAAGGCAGTATTACGCAATCAACGTTTAACAGATTAAAACTTGATGAAAATAAAATGCGTGATATGATTCAGGGGATTATTGATATTTCAAAACTCGAAGACCCGATTGGAAAAATTCTTTTAAGGCGCGAGCTTGATGACGGCTTAATTTTAACAAAAATTTCCTGCCCGATAGGAGTTCTCGGAATTGTATTTGAAGCACGTCCTGATGTGATTTCGCAGATTTCAGCGCTTGCAATAAAATCTTCAAATGCCGTTATTCTAAAAGGGGGAAAAGAATCTGTTAATACGAATAAAATGATTATGAATATAATACAGCAGGCTTTAAATGAAACGGAAGGTTTTCCGAGAGGAGTCTTAAATCAGGTATTTTCCCGTGATGATGTTAGTGAAATGCTAAAGCAGGACAAATATATAGATTTGATTATTCCAAGGGGCGGAAACAAGCTTGTACGGTTTATTAAAGAAAATACCAAAATTCCTGTACTTGGTCACGCTGACGGAATCTGCCACATTTTTGTTGATAAAAGTGCCGATTATAAAAAGGCTTTGAAAATAATTGTTGATGCAAAAACGCAGTATCCTAGTGCTTGTAATTCTGTAGAGACTTTGCTTATACATAAAGATTTTTCTATGGGAGGAATTTTGCTTGATGATTTAAAAAATGCAGGTATAACGCTGATTTCAGAGCCGGATAGCTGGCATAAAGAATATTCGGATAAAATTCTTGCATATAAATATGTGAATTCTTTAGAAGAAGTGATAGACCATATTAATGAATTTTCATCGGGGCATACAGAATCCATAATTACAGAAGATAAGAATAATGCAAAAATATTTATGAATTCAGTTGATTCAGCGGGTGTTTACCATAATGTTTCCACCAGATTTGCAGACGGTTTCAGATATGGTTTTGGTGCAGAAGTAGGTATTTCTACAAACAAAACTCACGCAAGAGGTCCTGTAGGGTTAGAGGGTTTGACAATATACAAATATAATCTGGAAGGTAACGGGGATATTGTAAAAGATTATGCTGAAGGGGTTAAGACTTTTACACATAAAGATTTGATATAATAGGAGTTTTTATTAATGAGAATTGGGGTAGTTGGTTTGGGGCTTATCGGAGGCTCAATTTTTAAGAATATTTTGGAAAGTAAAAAACATGATATAGTAGGCATTTCAAGAAGTGTTAATGAGTTCAACGTAACTAAAGATTATCAAAATTTAAAAGGATGCGATCTTGTTTTTGTATGTACTCCTATGAATAAAACATTAGAAATACTTGATAAGTTGGAAACAGTTTTGGATGAAAATACGATTGTAACTGATGTTTGCTCATTGAAAGAATTTGTGTCAAAGAAAAATTACAGATATCGTTTTATACCGTCTCATCCTATGGCAGGAACTGAGCATAGCGGATGGGAATATTCTTTTCCCGATATGTTTAAGGGTGCAACGTGGGCGGTAACTTTAAAAGAAAATACGGATTTAAAAGATTATGAACTTTTAAAGAGTGTTATAGAAGAACTTGGTGCGCATACTGTTTTAACCACACCAAAAGAACATGACAGGGCTGTTGCGTTAATTTCTCATGCGCCAATGCTAATTGCTCAGGCTTTATGCAAAAATATTGAAAACGAAGAGTTGGCAAAAGAACTTGCATCCTCAGGATTCAGAGATACAACAAGACTTGCAATGTCAAATATTGAAATGGCAAACGATATGGTAATTATGAATAAAAATAATATTAAAGATGTTGTTGAGCTATTAAACAATAATATTAATGCTTTATTTAATTCGGACTACAAAAAAGAAGCTGAAAAAATAAAAGAATTTCGTAAAGAACTTTATTCATAAAATGTTTATATATCTTTTTTTAAGCTTTCAATAAAGTCTTTGTTCGCATCAAGTGTATCTTTTGTTGCTGTTATTGAATAAACAGGATTGACGCTGAATGCCTGTTTTGCGAAATTAATTATGTCTTCTTTTGTTATATTGTCTATTTCATTGTAAATATTGTTTGTAATATCTATTCCGTATACTGAGTTCATTCCGTATGACAGCTCATTTATTTTTGAATATACGCCTTCATTGTCAAGAAGTCTTGCCTTATATGAACGTTTTGCATTTTCCAAATCCTGTTCGGTAAATTTACCTTCTGTCAATTCTTTTATCTGACGTTTGAAACCTTTGATAGAGCGTTCAAGATTTTCGTAACTTTGTTCTCCGATTTCTTTGTTATCAGTTGTTGTTTTGATGTACAAAGATACTTCTCCGTTGTTGCCGCCTCCGACGAATGTGTCAGAGTAAACCTGATAAGCAAGCTGTTCTTTTTCTCTTAAAATATCAAATAAACCTATGCTTGAGCCGGAGAGAATTGAGTTCATAAGGTTTGCAATTACACGATTTTTAGGAGAATCTTCATATTTAAAATTATAAGTCTGCATTATGTTTGCCTGAGAATTATTTTGCGCACTCGTTAAAACGACAGGATGTTTTAGTCTTTTATAAATATTTGTTGGCTTAGGATTGTTAGGTTGTACAGAATGTATGCTTTTTGCGAATTCTAATACATCTTGTTTGTACTGTTCGCCGTTTTCCTGAGGAAGATTAGACGCAACTGTTCCTCTTGAATTTTCTAAAATATATTTATGAAATTCTTTTACATCATCAAGTGTTATGGAATCTATTGATTCCAATACTTTTTTATCTGATGATACATAAGGGTTGTATTTTGAATAAAATTCATTAAAATACAAACTATTTGGTGTTATTTCTTGTCTTTTAAGATTCTCTTTTAATTTTTCTTTTGCTTTTTGAAGATTTTCTTCCGTTAATCTCGGATTATAAATCAGCTCTTTTGCAAGCTCTAATCCTTTTTTGTAATTTTTTCCGTTTCCGCTGATAATTGCGCTTAGTCCGGAAGAGCCTGTATAAACATTTACGCTAAGGTTTAAATCTTCTTTGATTTTTTTGAATGTGTTTTCATCCAAATTATTTGTTCCCATATCATAAATATAGCTTAAAATATCTTTAACGCCGGCTTTGCCTTGATATGGAGCATCTGTTTCAAAATCTATATTAACGAATCTGGCAGGAGAATTAACTTCATAAAAGCCTAATTCGACATTATTGTTTAATGTTGTAGTGTTTATTCTGTCAGTATTTACGGGTTGTCTTGATTTACCTTTAAACGATACACTGTTATTTTTATCAGGATGAACCATTGTGATAGCGGTTTTATTTATATCAAAATATTTTTTTATTGCACTATTAACTTCATCCGGAGTTATGCTTTCAAGAATCTCATTGTAATGCAAATTATCATCTACAGTTCCGTCAATAACAGCATGTCCTATCAAGTTATTAACGTCGTTAGAATATTCAAAGGAAAAATCTCTTCCCTCTTTCATCGCATCTTTCAGTCTGTTTAATTCTTGTTCAGAAATCGGAGGTGCTGAGTTAATTGTACTCATAGCCGTTTGTAAAGCTTTTTCTGCATTTTCTTCAGATGATGTTATGCCAATATATGTAAATCTGTTTCCGTTCGGATTTGTTGTAATCTTTTCTTCTCCAAAACCATAACTGGCATGATATTTTTCCATCTTTTTATTAAGTCCGACCGTTTCGGATTTCAAATAACCTGATGCAATATCAAATAAAATGTATTCACGCAAATCATTATTCTTAGGACCGTTGAAACCTAATACAATTTCTGCGGATTTTGCTTTGTCAGATTTGAAATCCTTTCTTACTGTTTTATTTATAGGATTTAGTTTTTCTTCAAATCTTTTTCCCTGTGCTTGTTTATTTGAGATAAAATTTTGTGATACGAGACGAATTACTTCGTCAGGATTTACATCTCCTGTAACAACAATATTTGTATTTGAAGGAGTGTAATATTTATTATAATAATCTACAACATCTTTTCTTGTCAGATTTTGTATATGTTTTACACTGCCTCCGACAAGCTCGTCAGCCGGATTTTTAATATTGTATAAGCTTCTGATTGTTTGATCAAGCGCAATTGTTCTCGGATCATCAAGAATCATATTTATTTCCGAAGAAACGGGTCCTTTTTCTTTTGCAATCATATCATCAGAAAGTTTTAAATCTTCTGACATAGCAGCCAAAACTTTGATTTGAGTTTCTAAATCTTTTTCTTCCAAAAGTGGTGCATTGTTTACATAGTCTGTTATTGCATAGTTTGTACTAGCATTTGCCCACCCTCCGATTTTGTCTATTTTTTTAAACGAATCTCCTGTTTCAAGTTTTATATGTCCGTTTTCACCGTTTGTACCGTTGAATGCCATGTGCTCAAGAAAATGGCTTATACCTTTTATATCCGGAGTTTCATTCATTGAACCAACATTGACATAGGTTTTGACAACGGCGGGTGAACCTTCCATCGGAACAACAGAAACCGTATATCCGTTTGCAAGTTTATAGCTGTATAATTTTAAACCGTTAGGAAGGGTGTTTTCACTTGTTTTTGTATATTTTTGCGGAACTTTTACTCCAAAATCAGGTGTAACATACCCAAGTTCTTTTATCTGTTTATGCGGTTTTGGCATATCAGCTTGAATAGCGGGCTGCTCTGCATTCCCGCGGAAAAATACATTATTAACACTTGTAACCTTCGATATCATATATTTATAAAAACAAATAATCATTAAAAATTGACTTTTTGTTACGAAAGTTTACAAATCTTTTTTAATCTTTTTTATTCTTCAAACTGTTCTGCGACTTCAAATGGTTGTTCAGATAACTTAAGAGTTTCTCTGTCAATAATTCCGCGTTTCAATTCCGTAAATGAAGCTTTTTGGGAATTAAATTTCTTTTTCAGAAATTCATACGCAACTTTCGGATCACATTTTGTGCCGCATGTAAATAAATCTACTGCCGCATATCCGAGTTCCGGCCAAGTGTGAATAGCCAAGTGGCTTTCAGAAATAATTACCACACCTGATACACCATAGGGGTTAAACATATGAAAACACTTTTGAACAATTGTTGCACCGCACTCCAGAGCTGCATCTATCATATATTTTTCTACTTTATCACTGTTGTTTAAAATATTGGGGTCGCATTCAAAAAATTCTGCTAAAACATGCTGACCTAAATTTACTGTTTCAAGATTTTTGCTTTCAAGCTCTGCAAGTGATGATGATACAACTGTCAATTCATGTGCCTCCATTTCTACCGGTGTAAATCTACACCAAATATTTTAGTAACATTTATATATTACTATAAAAAACGAAAAATTTGTAAAATTTACACTTTTTATATGAGAAGTTAACAAATTGTTACATAAAAATTAGTATATAATCGGTATTGCGTATTTCTAAAAAATACTATATAATCAGGTATATAAACATAGGAGAGAGAATATGCTACCAATCATTACAGAAGAAATGTCATCAGAAATTTTTACGGAAGCTTTTCAGGATGTTCAGGCTTGGCGTAAAAACATGGTTCAATATATGAAAGAAGAAAACCCTGAAATCAATACTGCTATATTGGAAGTTGCAAAACACGATGAAGCTATTGATTTAAAAGCTGTTGCACTGGGTGCATATTTATCTTACAGATTATTAGAAGTCGCAACCGAGAATGACGGTGTTGCATTAGAAATGTAGAATGTAATTATATAGATTTAGTTATAGGGCGATTTTATTATGCTTAAAGAACAATATCGCTTAAAACGACGTTCCGCTTTTACTGCGACCTACAGAACCGGACTTTCTTTTCATAAATCCGGAGTTACAATGTTTGTCGGGAAGAAAAATAGTAAAGATGTTCCGACCAAATTTGGTTTTGTTGTAAGTAAAAAGATTCATAAACGCGCGGTAAAAAGGAACAGAATCAAACGTTTAATGCGTGAAAGCGTCCGTTTGATGCTGAAAGAGGGTAATTTTCAAAATCAATATATGTCAGTGATTTTTGCAGCTTCTTCAAAATTGCTGGGTAAAAATTTTGATTATGTCAATAAAAGTGTGAGAGAGTTGATAGCAAAATTATGATAGACGGAGTAATAACACCGGCATTGCGTGATATAGATTATTTGGCGCCTGCAGCGCCTTATCCGGTGATTCCGTCAGGATTAACTGTTCATCAGGGTTCAATATACAGATATTCTATACCGACAGATGAACAGCCTGCATTATTAATTTCCGATTACATAGCCGATCATAACGGTAATTTTATTAACCCCGGATATTACCAGCTTGCATTATCAAGTGACAGAGAGTTTTTGTATCTGATTGAATCAAAGAATCTAATTGCTGTAATACCCGTGTTTAAGCTTGAAGAAAATAAAGCGGAAGTGGATAAACTTTATAAAAGTAAAGATAAATTAACCAAAGAAGAAAAAAAGTACAGAAAAAAGAAGGCAAGACAGGATAAATTCAAAAAAATAATTGATGCCAAATATGCCAGAACAGGTGCAACTCCACCGCAGGAATACCAGCACATGGAAGCTGATATTGAATACATCAGAAATGGTGAATACTATCTTATAAAATATGAAAAAGGTTTTATTCGTGCTTGGGGTGCGATAAAAAGGTAGATATTAAAAATTTTTATAAAGATATTAAGATTATGTAAGGAAATCCTGTTTTTTAAAAAAATTGGTGTATTATAATATTGCAGATAAGAAAAACTTAGAAGGAGATAAAGATGGCATCAGTTGAAGAAATTCTTTGCAAATTAGAAACAGCAGATAATACAACTAAAAATAAATTGGAAAATATTCTTGTTGATAAGGGTACAGAAGTTGTTCCCGAGCTTGTTGATAAGCTTCAAAATGTAAAAGGTATCAAACGCGGTGTTGTTTCTATGGCATTGATTAGAATTGGTGAAGCTTCTGTAGAATATTTAAAGAAAGCTGCAACAAGCAATAAAGATTTTGAATGGGTTGCAAAATATCTTATTTCTGAAATTCAAGGTGTAGCAGCTTAGTTAAAATATTTTCAAAATACCTTCTTTATATAAAGAAGGTATTTTTATGTCTAAACGGAGTGATTTATGGAAGAGAAGGTAGAAGTTTCTATATATACGGATGGAGCATGCAGCGGCAATCCCGGAAATGGCGGGTATGGCGCTGTCTTGGTGTATATAGATTCAAACGGGGATAAACATGAAAAAGAACTTTCGGAAGGATTTCAGAATGTAACGAATAATCAAATGGAACTTATGGCGGTTATTTCAGCTTTAGAAGCTCTCAAAAAGCCGGCAAAAGTTACAATAACATCGGATAGCAAATATGTTACAGATGCTTTTAACAACAACTGGATTGACGGCTGGATAAAAAAAGGATGGAAAACAGCCGGTAAAAGTCCTGTAAAAAACGTTGAATTGTGGAAAAGATTATTGAATGCAATAAAACCTCACAATGTAAAATTTATTTGGGTTAAAGGGCATGCCGGACATCCATACAATGAACGATGCGACAGATTGGCGGTAGAAGCTTATAAACAAGAAAATTTGAAAGAGTTTGTTACAAATTCTTAAAGATTGTTTTACTTTTTCATGCTTGTCTGGTATAATGATTTTGTAAATAGTTTCTTGAAAAAGAACGGATTTTTTATCCCGTTCTTTTTTTATTGGGACTTGGGATTATACCCAAACTGCCCAACAAAAAGGAGACGCGTATGAAACAAGATATTAACAGGCACGAGATTTTAGAAAAAATTACACCGCTCATTGAAAATACTGCAATGAGATTCGGATTTCTGCCTATAGAAATTGAGTTTATCAAAGAAAACCACAGGTGGTTTTTGAGAATATATCTTTATTCCAAAGACAAAGATGTTACTCTTGACGATTGCGAAAATGTTACAAGAAGTCTGAATGAATTTTTGGATGAATTAATTCCGGTTAAATATTATTTGGAGGTTTCATCCCCCGGTTTGGAAAGAAAATTTAAATCAGATAAAGAGTTTGTTATTTTTAAAGGAAGAAGAATCAGTCTCAAGTTAAGAGAACCTTTAGAAGGTGAAACAGAAAAAATATTTAAAGGTGAAATTATAGACTGGGATGATACGGAAGGTTTAACATTCTTCCGTTTTGATGACGGACAGGAATTAAAAATTGGAAAAGAAAACATACAATCTGCAAAATTATATATAGATTAGAAAGGATGAACAAAAATGATTAAAATCGGTACCGCATTATTTGAAGCGTGTGAAGAACTTGAAAGAGAAAGAGGTATTTCTAAAGAAGTTATTATTTCTTCTCTTTGCGATGCGCTTGTTGCTGCATACAAAAAGCACATGCATGTAAAAGAAGCTGCTAATATTGAAGCAATTTTTGATGAACAAACAGGAGAAATCGGCGTATTTTCAACAAAAACAGTTGTAAAAGAAGTTGAAGATCCCGATATGGAAATTTCTCTTGAAGAAGCACAAGAAATTGATGACGAAGTTGAAATTGATGACGAAGTAAAAATTGAAGTTACTCCGGATCAGTTCGGCAGAATTGCTGCTCAATCAGCTAAACAAGTTATCACTCAAAGAATCAGAGATGCTGAAAGAAATAATATTTTAAACGAATTTCTCGAAAAGAAAGGAACTTTGACAACAGGTATTATTCAAAGAGTTGAGAACAGAAACGTTATTGTAAACATCGGTAAAACTGACGCAATAATGCCTCAAAGAGAACAAATTCCGCGTGAATACTATAAACCCGGAAACAGAATTCGTGTATTTGTATTAAACGTTAAAGAAACAAACAGACTTCCGCAGGTTATCGTTTCACACGCTCACCCTGAAATTGTAAGAGAGTTGTTTGAACTTGAAGTTCCGGAAATTGAAGACGGAATTGTAGAAATTAAATCAATTTCACGTGAAGCAGGATTCAGAACAAAAATTGCGGTTTGGTCAAACGACCCTGAAGTAGATTCAGTAGGTGCCTGCATAGGTCCTCGCGGAAGCAGAATTCAGACTATCGTTGGTGAATTAAAGAACGAAAAGATTGATATCGTTCGCTGGTCACCGGACCCTGTTGAATACATAGTTAATGCAATTTCTCCGGCAAGAGTTGTATCAGTAGATATTATGACAGATGACGAAGAAACAAAAGACGCTCTTGTTGTAGTTCCTGATGACCAATTATCACTGGCAATCGGTCGTGAAGGTCAAAATGTACGTCTTGCACACCGTCTGACAGGTTGGAAGATTGATATCAAATCAGTTTCTCAAATGGAACAGGATGAAGCAAATCAGGTATCTAACTACACAGAAGAAGAACCTGTTGAAGAAGAAACTCCTTTTGATTCAGACGAAATTCAGGAAGAAATCGAAGAAGAAATGAATCAACAAGCTGTAGATGAAGAAGATATTGCTTCAGAAGAAGTTGAAGAAAACGAAGAAGCTTCAGAAGAATAATAGTTGAAAATAATTTGGATAAAAAAAGGATGGTTTTAATACCATCCTTTTTCGTTGTATAAAACACAAAGTTTTTCTGCTCGTATTTTTTAGCACTCCTATTTGCTTTCAATTTTTTCTTTATCGTCTTTTATATCTGCTTTAGGAATATTTAAATTCTGCAAATTTCTTATTTTTAATTCAGCTTCTTTAGCTTTAATCATACTTTGAATCAATGTATCATTATTTGCCTGTTTTTTTATTTCAGCAAAAACTTTTTTTAATTCTTCATCATCCAAGCCTTCGGATGCGTTCATACAAACAACAAGTTTTTCTTTTCTGAATGTAAAATAAGCAGCAGCTATAATTCCCCATAGAAGAATCCCCTGCAGTATACCTATTGCCGGAATTTGTTCAAAATACTTTGCAGTTAAATTCCAAATATGCATGCTCACCCATCCTGGGAAATATATAAATCCGGCAGCCAGACAGCAACCGATGCCAACCAGCATCAGTAAACCGCGTGTGCCTTTAACCTGTATTACATTCAAATTCTTTTTCATTCGACTTGTTTAAACCTCACCTATTAATTTGAGAAATTCTTCCTCACTCAATATTATAACACCTAAATCTTTAGCTTTATCTAATTTCGACCCCGGATTTTCTCCTGCTATAACGAAAGATGTCTTTTTAGAAACAGAAGAAGATGTTTTTCCGCCTTTCATTTTTATTTTATCACCTGCTTCGTCTCTTGTCATGCTTTGTAAAGTTCCTGTTAAGACAAAAGTTTTTCCTTCAAGTTCGTTAGTTCTTTGAGCTATATTATTTTCAAACTTAAATCCTAAATTTTCAAATTCTTTAAGCATAAAAAGGTTATGTTCATTGTGGAAAAATTCATATATATTTTTGGCAATTTTGTCTCCGATTCCGTCTATATTTGAAAGTCTTTCCAAATCCGCATTCTTAAAATCTTCTAATGTCGGAAACTCACCCGTTAAAAGTTCAGCCGTTTCCTTTCCTACATGTCTTATGGAAAGTGCTGTGATGAAACGTGACAACGGCTTACTTTTTGATTCCTGAATCGCGTTATACATATTGGATGCTGATTTTTCCTTTACCAAATCCAACTTTAAAAAATCTTCTATTGTAAGTTTATAAAAGTCTATCGCTTGTTTTACCAATCCTAAATCATAAAGCTTTGAAATGACAGAAGGTCCTACAGAATCAATATCCATAGCCTCCTTTGATACCCAGTATTCAAGTTTTGCCTTTAATACTGCAGGACACAGCGGATTCAAACAATATAAATTAACTTCTCCCTCGACTTCCTTTAAATCTTCTCCGCAGGACGGGCATTCCTTTTGCACCTGATACAAAGGAAGACTTTCGTGTTCTTCGGAATCGACAACTTTAATAACCTTCGGTATAATTTCCGCCGCTTTTTTTATTAGAACTCTGTCACCTATTCTTACATCTAATCGTTTTATTTCATCGAAATTGTGCAGACTTGCACGCCCTACAACGCTTCCTGCAAGATTTACCGGAGTAAGAATTGCAACAGGTGTAACAGCCCCCGTTTTGCCTATCCCGAGTTCTATACCTTCCAATGTGGTAGAAATTTCTTCCGGCGGAAATTTAAACGCTGTTGCCCATTTTGGCGCGCGGGAAGTATATCCGAGTTCATTTTGATAATCAAATCTGTTTACTTTTATGACAACACCGTCTGTTGCATAATCCAAGTCAAAACGTTTATTTTCCCACTCTTTACAGTATTCTATTGCGCCTTCAATATCTTTAACAAGCCTTATATTCGGATTGACTTTAAATCCGAGCTCTTTTACGTATTCAATACCTTCCCAGTGACTTTTGGGCTGCTTTGAGGCTCTTTCTATAATTGGAGTGTAAGTAAACATTGAAAGGTCACGTTTTGCGGTAATTGAGCTGTCAAGCTGTCTCAAAGAACCTGCTGCTGCATTTCTGGGATTTGCGAATGGTTTTTCTCCGGAAAGAAGGTTCTCTTCATTAAGCTTTTCAAAAGAAGTTTTGGGCATATAAATTTCGCCTCTGACTTCAACATCTGCGTTTTCAAAGAGTTTTAGAGGAATTGCACGTATTGTTTTAAGGTTTTGAGTGATTTCTTCACCCACAATCCCGTTACCGCGCGTTGCACCTTTCACAAAATAGCCGTTTTTATACGTAAGAGCAATTGCTAGTCCGTCAATTTTAAGCTCACAAACCAATTCTACGTTGTTTCCGAATTCTTTTGTAATTTTTTCATACCATTTGCGCAATTCTTCATAGTTATATGTATTATCCAAACTGTACAGCCGGTATTTGTGTTTAACTTCTTCAAAACCGGAAGATATTCCGCCTACTCTTTGAGTCGGGCTGTCCGGCGTTACAAATTCCGGATACTGTTTTTCAAGCTCTTCCAGTTCTTTGTATAAATTGTCGTACTCAAAATCACTTATAAGCGGATTATCAAGTACATAATAATTGTATGAATATTTGTTTAAATCTTCTCTTATTTGTTTTATTTTATTTTCAATCATATTTAAACCTGTTTGTTAAGAAAAATTGGAAAACGAATGTTCATCCTGTTTAGAATACGAAATCTCATCATTTCTTCAGTTTCCTTTTTTCCCTTATTTAATAAAATAACTGTATCTTTAGCCTGTTTTAATTGTTTTTCCAAAACATCAGTGTACGGTAAATCTTTTCTAATCTTTTTTGTATTCAACATTATTCTTGTTTTTTTCGGTATAGGATTAATTATTATAGGCATTTTCTCCTCCAAAAATAGAACTCCTTTAAAATAATTTTACCAAAAATATAAGAATTGCGTTATTAAAAAAAAAATTGAAAATTAAGTATGTATAATTATCTTCTTGCTATGCTTGCCTATAAAACATGTTCATGCGACAATTATTATGACTGGTTATCAGTATAAATAGTAGTAGGGCAGAAAATCTGCCAATAGTATATAGAAGGAAATGAGAAAATGGCTAGAAAAACTCCATTAGAAAAAATCAGAAATATTGGTATTGCCGCTCACATTGACGCAGGTAAAACCACTACAACTGAACGTATCCTGTTTTATACAGGTAAAACTCATAAACTCGGTGAAGTTCACGATGGTGCAGCAGTAACCGACTTTATGGAACAAGAAAGAGAAAGAGGTATTACAATCCAATCAGCAGCAGTTACAGCTGAATGGAAAGGACACCAAATCAACATTATTGACACCCCCGGGCACGTTGACTTTACTATCGAAGTTGAACGTTCACTCCGTGTATTAGATGGTGTTGTTGCAGTATTCTGCGCAGTAGGCGGTGTTCAGTCACAATCTGAAACAGTTTGGAGACAAGCTAACAGATATGAAGTACCTCGTATGGTATTCGTTAATAAAATGGACAGAACAGGTGCTGATTTCTATCGTGTTGTAGATCAAATCAGAACAAGATTAGGCGGTAACGCTGTTCCTATTCAGTTACCTATCGGTGCTGAAGATAAGTTCACAGGTCTTGTAGACTTGATGACTATGAAAGCTGAAATCTACACTAATGACCTTGGTACAGATATCAGAGAAGAAGAAATTCCTGCTGAATTACAAGAAAAAGCAAAAGAATATCATGATGCAATGGTTGAAGCTATTGCCGGTGAAGATGATGATTTGATGGAAAAATTCTTTGAAGATCCGGATTCAATCACTGTTGATGAATTAAGAGCAGGCTTGAGAAAAGCTGTATGTAATAACAAAATCGTTCCTGTATGCTGCGGTACTGCATTCAAGAACAAAGGTGTTCAATTACTTTTGGATAACGTTGTATACTATATGCCGTCACCGGTTGATGTAAAAGCTATCGAAGGTGAATTGGAAGACGGTACAAAGGTTGAAAGACATTCATCCGATGATGAACCGTTCTCAGCATTGGCATTTAAAGTTATGACTGACCCGTTTGTAGGTCGTTTAACATTCTTAAGAGTATATTCAGGCGTAATTACATCAGGTTCATACGTTCTTAACGCAACAAACGGTAAAAAAGAACGTATTTCAAGATTGGTTCGTATGTATGCTGACCAAAGACTTGAAGAAACTGAAGTTTACGCTGGTGACATCTGTGCTGCAGTTGGTTTGAAAGATACAACAACAGGTGATACACTTTGTGCGGAAAATGCTCCGATTATTTTGGAAAGAATGACATTCCCGGAACCGGTTATTTCTGTTGCAATCGAACCTAAGACAAAAGCTGACCAGGATAAGATGGGTATTGCTCTTCAAAAATTAGCAGAAGAAGATCCGTCATTCAGAGTTAAATCTGATACAGAAACAGGTCAAACAATTATTTCAGGTATGGGTGAACTTCACCTTGATATTATTGTAGACCGTATGCTTAGAGAATTCAAAGTAGAAGCTAACATTGGTAAGCCGCAGGTTGCATATCGTGAAACAATCAGAGGAACTGCTGATCAGGATTCTAAATTCATTCGTCAGTCAGGTGGTAAAGGTCAATACGGTCACTGTAAAGTACGTATTATGCCGGCTGAAGAAAATGCAGGCTTTGTATTTGAAAACAAAATTGTTGGTGGTGCTATTCCTAAAGAATACATTGAACCTGCAAGAAAAGGTATGGAAGAAGCTCTTGAAGGCGGTATCTTAGCAGGCTATCCGATGATTGACGTTAAAGTTGAACTTTATGACGGAAGCTACCACGAAGTTGACTCTTCTGAAATGGCATTTAAGATTGCCGGTTCTATGGCTATTAAGGATGGTTGTAAGAAGGCTCAGCCTTGTATCTTAGAACCTATGATGAAGGTTGAAATCGAAATTCCTGACGAATTCACAGGTACAATTATCGGTGATATTTCAAGAAGAAGAGGAAGAATCGAAGGTCAAGAACCTCAGGGTAACACAGGTAACGTAATTGTCAGAGCAATTGTTCCTTTGGCAAATATGTTCGGTTATGCTACTGACTTGAGAAGCAACACTCAAGGCCGCGGTACTTTCTCAATGGAATTCCAGAAATACGAACAAGTTCCTGCAAACGTAGAAAAAGAAATTATCGAAAAAGCAGGTGCTTCAAAATAATTTCATTGATAACATAAAAATAGACAGGTCAAAAAACCTGTCTATTTTTTATTTGTTTACATTATCTTGCTTTATCAATATCAAATCAATAAATCGAATTGTTAATTTAGTATGCAGAATACATCAAAATATCTCTTTTGTTGTATTGATTCTTTTTGCTTTTTTGTAGCCCTGATTTTATTATATTTTTTTTGTTACTTTGTAGCCTTCATTTCT
>CADAKY010000019.1 GCA_902788575.1 uncultured bacterium
ATACCCTAACATGCAGATTAACAAACAACTAACAAACAATTAACAAACAACTAACAACAACTAAAGAATATAAAGAAAGTAAAGAATATAAAGAAAGGAATTAAAAATTTTCTTTTAAACGAGTTCTATTCTTTTCTCTGATTGGGTTTGAACCTTTTCAAACGGTCTAAGAGCATTGATTCTATTGATAGTTAGGTTTAGATGTAAAAATTTCTTAACAATCTTATGGCAGATTTTAAAAAATGCTATAATGATAATGTACCTGATTCGGAAACAATGCGAAAGCTGCGTAGGAAGAATCTCCCAAGGGTACAGGGATAACTACGCTTGTTGGGTTTCACCCAACCTACCTGCTATAAATATTTGGTGGGAATGAATATTCAATTATTATAAAATTTAATGATTATCGCATTTCCCACCCTACGGACTACGGACTTCATAAAACCCACCCTACGGACTAAAACCAAATATTTATAGCATTTTCCATTATGCAATTTTAATTTTTTATTTTTATATTTTTTTATTTTTTTTTATTTTTTTTTGTTTTTTTATTATTTTTTTTATTTTTTTTTTATTTTTTATCATCGGATTAACAAATAGTTAATATCCGGCATTCTCGCCAATTGTATCAACAGCTTCAACCTTAATATCCGTTATAAGTTCTGAATATGAAATTACAACAATAGTCGGGATATGACGTTCAAGAAGTTGATACAGAGGCAGACGGATTCTTGGTGAACACAGGATTACCGGCTGCTGACCTATCGTCTGGTGTGCTCTCATGAGTGTCATTGCTGTTGATTCAATTAAATCCTGAACCTGCATTGGATTAAGCAAAAACATTGTGCCAAGTTCTGTTCTCTGACAGCTGTCGTCCAGTGTTTTTTCCCACTCAGGTGACAGCGTCAGTGCGTACAATACGTGGTCTCTGTCTACGTTGTTCAGACAAATTTGACGTCCGAGAGCTGCTCTTAAACGTTCGGATAGAATATCAGGCTCTTTTGAGAATCTCGCATAGTCGCAAAGCCTTTCAAACACAAAGATAATATCTTTTATTGAAACCTTTTCTCTGATTAGGTTTACAAAAATCTTTCTTAAATCAGAGGTTGAAATTATTGCCGGAACAAGGTCATTGACAAGTGTCGGGTCTTGTGAACGTACAAGCTCCATAAGCTTGAGGACATCTGTTTTTGTCATAACTTCATCTACGTGTTTTCTTACGCATTCCTGAAGGTGTGTAACAAGAACATCTGTCGCATCTACTGCCGTAACGTTCTTAGCTTCTTTTGCATCTTCCTGCGAAATCCAGTATGCCTGAGTTTGGTATGTAGGATCAACACCGACAATTGCATCTTCTGGTATTGTTTTCTTCACGGAATCCCACTGGTCAGCAATAACCATATATTTTCCGGGGTAAACAAAGCCTGATGCAACCACGTTGTTACGTATTGAAATAACGTATTCATTAGCTTCCAGTGCAGATGAGTCCATAATACGTATATTTGGCAGAATATAACCCAATTCATCCGTAACCCTTTGACGTAAAGCCGCAATCTTTGCAAGTAATTGACCTTCCTGATCCGGGTCGGCAATAACCAGCAGACCTGCGCCAACCTGCAAGCTCAGTACATCAACGCCAAGTCTTTCGTACATCTTATTCGGATTAACCAAATCCTGCATGTTCTGACGAACGCTTTCCAATTGACCCAATTGAGACTGAACATCAGCATTAACCAATACCGAGAACCCTGCAACCGCAAGTATAATTGTAAATATCAAAAACGGAAGGAACGGCAGTCCGGTTATTGGTGAAGTTACGGTGATTAACCCGAGAAACAAAGCTGCAAAGAACAATGAATAAGGTTTTGCCATTATTTGTGCCGTCAAATCACCGCCCAGTGACATATTTCCGGCAGAAGCACGTGTCATAACGATACCGGCTGCAATTGACATCAACAGTGACGGAAGCTGTGATGCAAGACCGTCACCTATTGTTAAAACTGTATATTTGCTGACGGCGTCCGCAATAGGCATTTGGTTCATCAAACATCCGACACACAAACCGCCTACAATGTTGATTATAACGATGATGATACCGGCCATAGTATCACCTTTTACGAACTTCATAGAACCGTCCATAGAACCGAACAGGCTTGATTCACGCTGTAAGTCTTCACGTCTTTTTACCGCTTCTTCCGGTGATATAAGTCCCGCGTTGAAATCAGCGTCAATTGTCATTTGCTTACCGGGCATAGCGTCCAACGCGAAACGTGCCGCAACTTCCGCGATACGTTCGGCACCCTTTGTGATAACCATAAACTGAACAACCGTAATGATTAAGAAAATTACACCGCCGACAATCATGTTGCCGCCTGTTACGAACGTTCCGAATGCGTGTATGACTTCTCCCGCGTCGCCTTTTGCCAGAATAAGACGGGTTGATGCGATTGAAAGCACCAGACGGAACATTGTACCAATCAGGATAATTGACGGAAATGCCGCAAGTTCAAGAGGCTTTTGAACGTATAAAGAAATCATCAAAAGCACGATTCCTAATGTGATATTCAGCGAAATTGAAAAATTGATAACCCAATTTGGCATCTCCATAATGAGGATTAACACCAAAGTCATTACAAAGAGTGCCAAAGCTATTTCTGATATGGGTTTATTATTTCCGCCGCCTTCTGCTGCCATTTTTTTATATAAGGTGATTGAGTGATTAAGCGATTAAGTGATTAAGTGAAATATTCACCTGTTCACCTTTTTCCTTTTCACCTGCTCACTTTACTTCTCCTTTCATATTATCCTTCTAATGCCTTCTTAATGATTTCCAGCTGAGTGTCAATAGAAGCATCCACAATGCCGTTATTTGTCTGAAAAACACATCCTCCGTCTTCAATAGAAGGGTCTGATATTATATTAATTTTTGAATCAATGCCGTACTGGTAAGTTATATCCGGCAGGGCATCTTTTACAAAATTAACTGCCTGAGGTTTTACTCTTATGTTAATTTTAGGTTCGTTTTTTGAAACACTTTTCAGTACATCAACAATTGTATTAACCAAAACCTGCGGGTCTGATTCGACTTCTTTTTTTATAATTTTTTTTGCTATATCAACGCTGATTTCCAAAATGTCAGGTGCAATGTATTCAAATACTTCCTTAGGAGCACCCATAAAATTAATAATATTTTTTCTGAATTGTTCCAAATCAGCAGAAGCTTTTTCCAGTCCTTTTCTGTAACCTTCTTCAAAAGCTGATTTTTTTATGTTTTCAGCTTCATCCTGAGCGCGTGAGACAAGATTTCTGTCGTCAATTCTTCTGTATCCGCGTCTGCGTGTGCCGCGTCTTCTCTCTTCTCTCTGGTTAAAGTCTATGTTTTCAATATCAAACAAATCAATTTCAGGTTCTTTTGTTTTTTCAGGCTGACTTGAAGGTATAGTTTCTTTCGGCGATTCCGGTTGAACTTTTTCAGCATCAGAAAGCGCAGGCTCAAAAGTCTGCACAGCTTTACGTTTTTCCTCCCTCTGCTTGTTCTTTTTAATAATCATGATTAATTATATTATATACTATCCTCTATATATTGTGCAACAACGCCGGCAACCCTTAACGGCAGGTTTGAATACTCTCCGTCATAAGCCTGCGAAATAAATCTTTTTACCAGCGGGCGTTCATCTTTTATGATTTTTTCTATTCTGTCTCTCGGAGTTGAACGGTATATTCTGAGCAAATCTCCAAGTATATTCTCTTTTGTAAGCTTTCTCTTATGAGGAAGAAACTCTTTCATTTCTTTCAAGCAATTTGTAACCAAATCTCCGTCCAGATGTGATTCCAAATCTGCCATGTTCATATATTGAGAAATTTGCAATGAGTCATTAGAGTCAAATTTATTCAGAATTGTCGTAACTTTATCCTGTGAAAGAATCCTCAGCACAAGCGCCAGCGACATCAATTTCATTTGTTTGTTTGTAATTCCTTCGGAAGAAATTTGAGGAGTTGTTTTATTGTTATTTTTTCGTTTTTCTTCTCTTCTTTTTTGGGCTTCTTCTCTTTGTTTTTGTGCCTCTTGAGCTTGCTCCTGCTGTTGTTTTTGCTGTTCAGCCTGTGCCTGTTGCGCCATTGCATCAATATTTGACTGACTTTCGGCTCTGTTTTTTACTTCTTCGTTTATAAGTCCTGTTTGTTCAAGTTCTTCAATGCTTTGTTTATAAACCTTGACAACGTGGTGTTCAACAGCTTGAAGCAGTTGGTCTTGCGGGATATTTCTTATAATTGCCTGTTTTGCAACTTCAAAAATCGTAAAGGCAATTTTTTGCATAATGCTGTCCCAATATTGAGGCAGAATTCCCGAATGTACCAAATCAATAGACTTGTGGAATGACCATTCCGCAATGATTTGAGTGATAAACACCGCTTGATCGGCAGTCAATTTTAAGCTTTCATCATTGTATAAAGCTTCACCCGCCAGCAGTGTAAAATTTCCGAGTGTTTTTACAACGTACTCTTTCTCCCTGTCTTCAAGTTCAGCCGGAACAAGCTCTTTTGCCTGTTCCGCCATTGATGATGCAAAACCTTTATAATCAAATCCTTCGATTGGCATTTTTTATAGTGAATAAGTGAATAAGTGAATAAGTGAATAAGTTCTTATTATATCTTGAATTTATCAATTGTTCGCCTATTGAATATTCACGCCTCCTTCCTGTAGTTATTTTTGTCTGTGTGGTTCTTCTAACCATCCGGACTCTTTGTCCTGTTTATGAATTTTATACATAAAATAAAAAATTGTACCAAATAAAGCTACAAATCCAATATTTTGCATTACAAAATTTATATTCATTTTTGCTCCTTTAAAAATTTTAAAATTCTTGTTACTTCATTTCTTCTCATTATATAAGTATTAAAAAAAACAATTGTTATAAAAATTCCAACACATCCCCAAAATATATTTGCGAAATTATGTTCATTATAAAGCAGAGCAAAAGAACCTCCGCCTGTTATAAAAGCAGAACCCCACAAATGTGTCATTTCATTTTTTATAACATCCAGTTGTTCTTGATAATATAATACATTTTTTTCATCCGTATTATTCATCATCTTAAAGTCCTACTTAACCATCTTAACCTTCTATCCAGCTCTTGATTCTGTCTCCGGCTTCAACTTCATCTACACCGTCAAATTCTCTCTTTAATTCTCTTAAAGCTTCTCTTATTTCAGCACCTGATGTTGGTATCGCTGCCCGTCTGCTTTGTTGTTCCAAAAGTCCTTGCTGAAGTTGTGATTGTTTTTGTATCAAATCTGCGGCGTTTACGCTCAAATCCTGAATTTGTTTTTCCTGTGCTTCATTTTGTGCGCGCAATCTGTTCAGTTCATCTTCCTGAGCTTCTTTTGCTGACTTAATTTTTTGCGACAACATTTTGTGTCCGAAGAATAAACCGAATGCAAGAAGTGCTATTGCAAGCCACCATGGATTTCCGTGAGCTGCCTTTATCGGTGCTTTTACGTTTTTATCACCTGCCATAAACGGGTCAAGAGATTCCGCAAATGCTATTGAAACATTTTCTGCAGATGCCTTAGGGCTTGCAGCTCTTGCAACCAGCTCTTTTAATTCTTCAAGAGTCAATTCTACAGGAAGAGCATCTTTTTCCAATGTTACTGCGATTGAAATTTCTTCAATTGTTCCAGGTGACATATATTCGTTTGTCTGAACTTTTGTAACACCGTATTGAGTTTCTCTTGCTGTTCTTGAATAACTTCTGTTCTGTGAAGAATCAGAACTTCCTGCAGGCAAACCGTTTGGCAAATACACGCTTACGGCATTTGTATTTTTATTTACGTCTGTCGTCTGGTCTCCCAATCCTTCCGAGAATGTTTGTTCATTAACGGCTGCTTTCTTTTCCGGATCGTAAGATATTGTGAATCTTTCTGTCGGTGCTTGTTTTAAGAATGTCGAAACAGTCGCAACGTATTTTCCGTTTCCTATCAAACGATTTAACTGAGCCTGAACTTTTTCCTGCATGTATTTATCATTCTGCTGCAGTCTTTCTATCATTTCAGACTGTGCATCAACAAGGCTGTTATATACATGACCGTTTGTGTCCGTAATAGAAATATTAGACGCGGTTAAGCCGGAAACACTTCCTAACAGCAAGTTTGAAACAGCTTTAATTGTTCCCATATTTAAAGTCTGCCCCACTGCTACTGTTAATTGTACAGTTGCTGTAACCGGTTTTTGGTTAGACTGGAACATGGATTGCTCCGGTATCGAAATGAAAACCGCAGCGTCTTCAATACCGTCAATTCTCTTGATTAATCTTGAGAGTTCACCGTTCATTGCACGGACAAGACGAATTCTTTTGTCCTCTTTTGTAGAAGTAAAGTCACCTTTATCAAAGATTTCCAACCCTACATTCTGGTCATAGAGTCCGCTTTCTACGATAACCATGATTGCACGGTCTCTTTGTTCGGTTGTACATTTTTTCATCCCCGGTGTGCAATCACCTTTTTTAAGTCTCAGCACTGATTTTGTACCGTCTACAAGACGTGATGCAACGATATTGTTTTTTGCAAGCAAAGCCTGTATTTCGAGCGCTTTGCCTAAATTATCGGTAGTTAATAAATCAACATCCTCTTTTAAAGGTTCTTTGCTGACGTCAATGCCTTCTTTATCAGATTTGTTTGATGCGGCAATCGTTCCGCAGATGATAAATATAATCAGCAGAAGTACAATTCCGCCGATGATTGATGCTAATAAAACTTTATTTTGCAGTAACTGTTTAAAATCCATAATCCTACCCTATAATTTATTATACACATATTTAACGTTTATGAAAAGTCTAAATTTGAATTTGCATAATTCTATCATACGCTTGGAGGACTTTTCCTGTTACGGTAGTAGCAATGTTTACGGAAAGCTCCGCTTTTGCCATTGCGGTCATAACGTCGTGTATATCAACGTTTTCGGACCCCATCATAACATCCTTCATAAGATTATCCGGAGCATTCATTTGGGTATTCATGTTTTCCACAAGCCCTGACATTACACTCTGAAAATCAGTAGTTGCCGGCTCTTCCACTCTGCTCATTCTTGCCGAAGGAATATCACCCCAGCTGTCCAGTTTTGTGTGCTGAATTCTTGCTTCTAAATCATAGTGCGGATAAAAACCATTAAACATATGTCACCTCTTTTAATATTTCTATCGGATATTTTTTGATAATTTTAAGTTTTATTAAGAAAAAATCATCCGTTTGCAGTATCTGTTTTAAGGATTATTAAAGAAAAGTCAAAATTTTCCGATAAAAAACATATGAGTTTACATGAAGAATGTTTAATAAAATATTTGCTTAACCCCCTTGATTTGTTTTATACAACAGAATTGTTAAAAACAAACAATGCTCTTATCGAGAAGAATTTGTTTAAACCTGATTTTGTTGCAAAAAAGGGTAATATAAAATATACTGGAGTTTAAAGAAGTTGAATATATCAACTTTCTTTTTTTATAATTCCGGCTTGAAAAAGGAGAGATGTTTTGAAAAACTTTACTAAAACAAAATGGTTTATTTTCGGTACATATATCTTATTGGTTATGACTGCCCTTTTGATTGGGTTTGTTTTCTTAAAAATGAACAAAGAATTCAAAAATGATCTTTTATCATTTTTTGATGTTGCGGAAAACAGAACTTTCGATTATCGCCAGTCAATCAGAATAGACAAAGAACATCCTGTTCCGAATAAGGATATTGTGATTCTTGCGGTTGATGATGCAAGCTTGGAATATCTTTGGGACAAGTATGGCGAGTGGCCTATCCCGAGAAACGTATATGCAGATACGGTTAATTTTATTGAAAAACAAAATCCGCAGGCTATTGTTTTCGATTTTATTTTCCTAAAATCTATGAGAACTTCTCCGGATGCGGATAAATATTTTGTTGAAACAATGAATAAATATAACAACATTTATTCCGGAATTTATTTTGATTCTCAGCCATCCGATGTCAGAATTCCTCCTGTTTTGCCCGAAAGGATTTCTTTAAACTTAACAAATAATTCAAATATAAATTATAAAAAATATACTGATACAAATTGCAAACCTATACTGCATGAGCTTTTGAACGGTAATGTTAATATTGGTGCGACAAACGTTCTCAGAAGCGGAGATGGTGTAATAAGATTTGTATCTCCGTTTTTGATGTATAACAATAATTATTATCCTTACCTTGGATTCAAAGCAGGAAGTGATTATTTGAAACAAAGCCATGACAACAGTTTTGTAATTAACAAAAATAACAAACTAAAAATTGCGGATACACAAATTCCTTTAAACAAAGACGGAGAAGTTATTCTTAACTGGTACGGAAGAAGCGGAACTCATACGACAATACCTTTTTACAAAATTGTAAATAATTCCGTAGGAAATTTTAATTTTAAAGACAAAATTGTAATAGTCGGGACAACAGCAGTAAGTTTGCACGATACAAAAAGTGTGCCTATTCAAAAAGAGGTTTATCCGGGGGTTGAGGTTCATGCAACTTTCATAAATAACATGATGGACAATAATTTTATTTGCAGAACCGGATTATTGACAAATCTGCTTATAATAGCGTGCGTTGTGGCTTTGGTAGGAGCTATAGCAATGTTTTCCACTTCAACATTGTTTGCGTTTCTTTCTACCACATTGTTTGGGATAGCATATCTCTTTCTTTCATATTATATAATGTCAATTTATAATTTATGGATTCCTGTTGTTATACCTGTGATTGCTATTGTTGCGGCATTTACGCTCTCAATAATTGCAAAATATATTATGAAATCAAGAGATTTTGAGTATCAATATAAGCTGGCTACAATTGACGGTCTGACAGAACTCTATAATCACAGATATTTTCAGGATACTTTGAGAAAACAAATAGATTTGGCACAGCGTTATAACCAGTCATTTTCTCTTATAATTTGTGATATTGATTTCTTTAAAAAATTCAATGATACATACGGACACCAAGCCGGTGACGCTGTTTTGAGACAGGTTGCTCAAACATTGAAAAGAAATTCACGTACAACTGATTATGTTTGCAGATACGGCGGAGAAGAAATGAGTATTATTCTTCCGAATACCGGTGCTGATGAAGCATTAATGTTAGCAAACAGAATTTGCAAAGCGGTTGCGGAAAAGCCGTTTCATCTCACACCCGCCGAATCGGCTCCCGTTACAATAAGTTTGGGTGTTGCAACATTCCCTGATAATGCCAAAACTCCGCAGGACTTAATTGAATGGGCGGATAAGGGTCTTTATTACGCTAAAGAGCACGGCAGAAATCAGGTCGGAAGATATTAAAAAGAAACAGGGATGATATTTTATCATCCCTGCTATTTTTTGAAACAACCATATTATTCTGCTTATTTTTTGATTTTTTCTTCGATTTCTTTTTTGCTTCCAACAGTAGTTACTGTGGTCTTTTTCGGTAAATTATTTATCCAAGTTTGTCGTGCAGCATTTGAGTCAAATGTTGTAGCTGAAGCGTCACCTTGTTTACCGCCGTAGTATGATGTGCTTGAGGTTGTTGTTGTACTTGAACTGTTCAATGGTCCATATCCGCCATTATTGCCTCGTCTTCCTGAGTATTTGCTTGTTGTGATTTTTGATTCATCTTTTTCACAGAATACTTTTCCGTTTTGAGTGATTTGGTCAGGTGCGAGTACGTATGTATCTGCTTTCTTGGTATCAGGATTTATTTCATCTGCGCCGATTTGAGGTGAATGAATAACTTTTAAACATTTATCTACATCAAATCCTGCTGTATTTTGGTATTTTGCTCTAAAGTCAGCTTCTTTCATATTCTTAGAATCTTTTGCAATTTGTACAAGTCTGTCTAAATCATAATTACCGTCTGTAATTGCTTGCATTACTTTGAAGATTCTTACTGAATTTGGAGCGAATTGAGATTTACCTGCTGCAAAATCTGGGTCATATTTTTCTACGAGACAATCGTACATTTTTACCAAGTCTTCATTTCTGTGATTTTTTCTTGCGCCCCATAATTTCGGAGTTTCTTTTGTTTCGGTTTTTGTTTCTGTTTCATCTGCAATGTATGCTTTTGTTTGTTCTTCGCTTGTCGGAGGTGTTGTTGTCGGTCCTACATATTTTACTCCTACGCATTCCTTAGGATTTGTTTTAGAACCGAAACCGCCGACTTCTCTGATTATGTTTTGGAATTCTGTGTGCCAATTGTTGCCGTATTCTGCATAGCATTTGTCTGCAAGAGCTTTCATAGCTGCAACTTTTACAGGGTTTTTACCGTAGCGTTTTTCTACATAATCTTTATATCTGTTAATGTCTGTGTATTTAGGATCGTGAATGTCGTAGTCTGAAACTGAGATACAAGATTTTTCATTTTTGCCTGTATCTAAGATTATACCTGCTAACATTGCAGCACCGCCTACTGCGCTTCCAATCAAGCCGCCCATAATTGCGTTAAGCTGTCTGTCGTTACGTATAACTTGCTGGAATAAGTGGTTTTTAACAAGTATGTTTGTACCGTTTGAAGTAACATCCATTTCAAATTGAACGCCTGCTTCTTCAAGTTGTTGTTTGATAGCACTAAGATCATTTTCAGATTTAAATTCTAATGTCTGGTTCAATTCCTGAGTAATTTCAAGGCTGCCGTTTTTAGCTACGTAACCTGATGTCATACCTGATACAACTGCTGCAGCAAGAGGTAATAAGTTTCTGGCAATTGCACCTGCATAATCTCTGTGTTCAATTTTTACTTTAACAAGTTTTGCAATTCTTTTTGCTTCATTTTCACTGAATTCAACTTTATTACCGTTTGCAGATTCAAGGTCAAGTCTGATACCTTCAATTTCTGCCATAATTTTGTCATCATCGTTTCTTGAAACTTCTGCATCAAAGCCTGCTCTATTTAATACTAAATCTGCAATAGCTTCTGTATCGTATGTTCCGTCAGGGTTCTTAAAGCTTTCCATCTTGTCTCTCAAATCAGCACCGCCGTGAGTTTTGACAAGACCAAATGCTGCTCTTCTTTTTAATCCGCTCTTCATTTCACCTTCAGAAAGTGTCGGATGTTCTTCAACAAAGTGGCTTACGGTATTCTGATTAGCAATAACTTCTCTGTCTGTTTTTAGTTTTTGTACTGCATCTCTCCAGTAGTCATCTTTGTTCATAGATCTCATTTCTTTTCTGATAGCTTCTTTTGATTCTCCCTCAGGACGAGTTTCTTCATCTTTCAAGATATCTGAAGCATCTGCGTATGCTTTATCTTTAGCACGTTCTTTTAATTGTTTTAATGCTTTTTTGTCTTCTTTTGAATAATTATCTGAAGCTTTAACTTCTTTTTTGACTGCTTTATATGTTTCTTCAAAATAAACACCGGTTCCCAATTTTTTGTCGTAGTTTTTTGCCATTTCAGCCGCTTTAGCGTCTACTCTTTCATTTTCAGCTACTTTCTTCAAGCTTGAAACCAATTCTTTACTAAATTTATCACTTTCAAGAGCTTTTAAAGCTTTTTTATCTGTTCCTGCTTTTTCTACTGCATCATATAATGCTGCAACTTTATTAATGTATTCTTTATATTGAGCCTGAACAATAATTTTGCCGTTTGCTTCACGTTTCAGGTCCCCAACTAAATGTGTTTCTCCGTCAGCTTCATAAGAATGATAAACTTCTGCGAATGCTTTTTCAAGTCCTTCAATCAAGCCTTCTTTATCTTTGCCTGCTTTTGCTAATTCTTTAACTTTATCAGCAACAGCTTTGTCAGTTTCTTTTGTTTCTGCTTTTGCAGCTTTTTGTTCAACATCAATCGGTGATGTAGCTACTTTCTGTGAATTAAGAAAATCACCTATTTCAGCGTCTGTGTACTTAAAATCAGTTTTTGCTGTATTTTCAAAGATACTGATTTCTTTCCCGTCAATTCTTCCGTTTTCGTTACCGCCATTTCTTTTGGCATCTACAATCTTAGCGATCTCTCCTAATGTAATTCTTTCAGTCATAATATACTCCTTTTCTCATGTAATATCTGCTCGTACATATATAAAGTCTTTTTGTTTTACAAAATTGCTTTTTTGTTAAGAAATGTTACGAGAATTATATTTAAGGAGTAGGTCGTAATTCTTGTATAATCAGTATTATATAGACTTTACGAAGTTTGTTAAAACATTAATAGCACGCTTTGATAAAAGTTCTGTTTTTAATTTTTTATTTTTTCGTTCCTGTTTAGATAATTCAATAGGTGCAACAATTGCCCAGTTTGAATTTATCGGCTGAGGCGGTAAATATCTTAAAGAGCCGTCACGCTTGCTTATGTGTTCAAGGTGTGCTTTATCCGTAATATAGTGCGAAATTGCACCAATCATTGTTTCTTGGGGGTAAATTACAGGTTCAACACCATTGATACGTCTTGCCATATTTATTCCTGCAAGAAGCCCGCCTGCAATAGATTCGGTATATCCTTCCGTACCTGTTATTTGACCGGCAAAAAACAAGCCTTGTCTTTTTCTTGTTTCAAAGGTAGGATTAAGAACTTCGGAGCTGTTTATAAATGTGTTTCTGTGCATCACGCCGTATCTTACAATTTCCGCGTTTTCAAGTCCGGGGATTGAATGTACAAGCTCTTTTTGCGCTCCCCATTTTAAATTCGTCTGAAATCCTACGAGGTTAAACAACGTTTTTGCGGAATTATCCTGTCTTAATTGAACGACAGCATAATTTTCAACACCGGTTCTCTTATCAATAAGTCCGACCGGTTTCATCGGCCCGAATCTTAATGTATCTTTGCCTCTTGATGCCAATACTTCCACAGGCAGGCATGATTCAAAGAAACCGGAATTTTTATCAATATCGTGGTTTTCAATTCGGGGAGCATTTACAAGAATTTCATAAAACCTTTCATACTCCTCTTTATTCAGAGGGCAGTTAATGTATGAAGCTTCACCCTTATCATATCTGGAAGCCCAAAACGCTTTATTAAAATCAATTGATTCAACTTCCACAATTGGTGCAATTGCATCAAAAAAACTAAGGTGGTCATATCCTGTAAATTCACGTATAGATTCCGAAAGCAAATCACTTGTAAGGGGACCTGATGCTATAATAACGTTTCCTTCGGGAATTTCTCTAATTTCTTCCCGAATTAATTCTATATATGGATTTTCTTGTATTCTTTCAGTTACAGCTTTAGAGAAATCTTCTCTTGCAATTGCCAAAGCATTTCCGGCAGGAACAGAGTTTTCTTTTGCAATTTTTATAAGCTCCCCGCCAAGAATTTCCATTTCATGCTTTAATAATCCGCTTGCATTTGTGATATCAGCTGAGCCGAGACTGTTTGAACAAACAAATTCGGCACAATCTCCCGTAACATGCGCTCCTGTTGTTTTGCTTGGACGCATTTCATATAATTTAACTTTTATTCCTCTTTTTGCAAGCTGTAATGCCGCTTCCGAACCGGCAAGTCCGGCGCCTATGATTTTTATTTCTTCCATGGATGTTTTTGTGAATTATATAACTCTAAAACATATTATAATATAAATAAGTCTGAACTTTTTTTCTATTAATAAAGAAAGCTTATATCAAAAAGAAAAGAGGCGGGAAACCCGCCTCTTTTTCTTATATGCACCCGCATTTATTTTAATGCTGTTAGCTGATAAAACCGCCATCTTGGTTTCTGATGCCTTCATCAGAATTGTGTTGTTCGATGATTGTCTTGATTTGTTCAACAACAACTTTCAACTCACCACAGTTGCAATTGCAAGGTTTGATTTTGTCACGAATTTCTTTTAATAGATTTTCGTAATCTTTAGGAGCAAGAGCATCCTTCAAATCCTTGATAGCAGCCAAGATATCTGCAAGTTCTTTTTCAATAGTTGTAAGGTCTACCATTGAACCTGAACCAGGATTAAGTCCTTTCATCTTTTCTAAGATTTCTCTTTGAACATCCAATTGTAATTCCTGATTGCGAATGATATCTTCAAGATTTGCAATGATTTCATTTTTGTTAGCATTTGCAACATTGATTTGGTCGCCGGCTGCTTTTTGAATAGCTGCAATAACTTTTTCTGCATCAGCTTTATCAACACCTTGGTTAATTAAGTATTTGTAAATATCTGTTGTAGTACCATCAATGTTTTTAATGTATGGTAACAATTGTTCAATACCAACCTTCATTGCTTCACGTTGAGCTGCATCAGCTTGATATGCTTCATAAAGTTTTTGAATGTAGTATGAGCTGTAGTAAGTGTTGTTTTGAATTTTGTTCAAAGCATTTTCGTAGTTCTTACCTGCTACTTCTACGTTTTGACTGATATCACCAAGAGCTAACAAGATTGAAGCTGTATCGAGTTTTGTATTTTCTAACAATTCGATGATACGTTCAGAGTATTGGCTTGCTTTGTTAGAGTATTCTTCGTCCTTAATAAGACCTGCTGCGTGCTGTTTCTTCAAATCAGCGAGTTCTTTACGGATATCAACCAATTCAGCTTTTTGTTCGCCAAGAAGCTTAGTTTGTTTTTGAAGTTCTGCAAGAATTGCTTCGTTGCTTAAACCATCAACTTTAACACCCAAGCTTACTAATACAGCTTTAGCTTCCTTGATAGCATTAACAATTTCTGTGTTGCCTGCCTGATTATTGTTATCAGCTTCTTTAACTACAGTGATTAAGCTGTCCATTTTAGCGCTTAAGCCGCCATCGAATAATGATAAGCTATCGACTGCATCGTATAAGTTTTCAACCAATACGTTAGTGTATGCAGTATTTTTCGCAGTTTTAGCTGTATTGTTAGCAGTTTGACGAGCGTAAATCAAAGACATAGCGTTAAATTTCTTTTGAGATTTAGCAAATGCCTTGAATGCATTAGTAAGGTCTAAGATGTGACCGTCAATTTTTTCTAATGCTTCAATGATTTCTGTTTTAGCTGCGTTAAGGTCTGTATCAACCTTATCAATACCTTCACGAAGTTGTTTATTAGTTTCTTTAAGAACGCTTGTATTTTCTTTTATAGCATTGTAGATTTCTTTTGCAGACATTCCTTTGATGTCGTAACCCATTTTTTCAAGTAATGCCATTAATTCAGAATGTTGAATGCCAAGTTGTTCAGCTAATGCTTCAGAATTTGCATTCATATCAATGTCAATAATATCTAATTTTGCAAGCATTTGCTCTTGGTTTGCAATTTGAATGCTGTCGCTTGTATAAGCTTTTTCGCCAAGTTGAACAAGTTTGTTTGTATTATTATAAGTGCTTCTTACATATACATTCAATTCTTGTCTGTCTTTTTGAGCTTGTGCTGCATATTCTAAACCTTTAGCAATCATGCTCTTGATATCTGTTATCAATGATTTGATTGCTGCAAGTTTTTCATCCATTGACATATTGCTGTTTAAAATGTTTTGTAAAAGTTGATTTGCTTTGTCTGATTTGATACCTTGTTGTTCCATTAATGAAATAATAACATCTTGGTTATCCATTATTTTTGACATAAATGCTTGTGTATCAAGAATGCCTTGTTTAAGCATGTTGTATAAATCTGTGAACATGTTAACAATTTGGTTAAATTGTTGTTGATACTTAGTATCTCTGTCTTTCATGTCTTGTCTCATGCCTTTGATTTCATCTAACAAAGCTTGAAATATAGCCATCATCTGTGTATCTTGTTCTACTATAGTTGTTTGTTCGCTTGTTTGAATATATTTATCAGGTTTGTCAGAACAAGAAGCAGCACCTAAACCTGCAAGAACAACTGCTGCTGTTAAAAGTGTATTTTTAGCTGCTTTAGCATTTAAACCTTTGAAAGCAGGGTTTTTAGAATCTGTTTGTTCATCGCCGTCTGCTGCTAATCTTTGTGCTAATGAAGGGTTGCTCATTAAGTTTTGCATACCTTTAAATGATAATGCTTTCATGCCTGCTTCCGGTGTTTGTTCGGTTGCCGGTACAGGTGCTTGTGGTGCGTTTTCTGAAGCACCGAATCTGATTTTGTTTAATAACAAAAGATCTGTTTTTTGAATGTTCATACGTTTTATGCTCCTTTTTTCACGTAATACTTTTTATTTCTTCCAATGTTCATTATAAAAACCGTAAAAAATCTTTTTGCTAGCAAGCACAAAAAATTTATTAAAACTTTACATTTATTTACAATAAATTTGGATATGCCTTTATTCCCTAATCTGTTTTACTTTTCGGCTACGGCAGTAATATACCACAAAAGTTTTTTATGTAAAATACTTTTGCAATATAACTTAACACATGGAGTTTGCGGAAAAACTCACGTTTTTCTCGCAAACTCTAAGGAACGGTTTCGAGTCAATCCCCATGCTATCCCGCATAGGGATTGACTCTCACACACCGAGGTCGGGTGCGGGAAAATCTCAAAATTCTGTCAAATTTTGGATTTTTCCGCACCCTCCATGGAGCATGCCATGCCGGTAAAAGTTCTTGTTGTCAAACAACATGTTTAAATATATAATATTCTAAGAAAAAGGTATAAAAGACAATGAAAGATATAATTGTACAGAAGTTCGGGGGGACTTCGGTAGCTGATACGGAAAAGATTAAGAATGTAGCGAAAGCTATAATAAGAGAAAAAGAGCTGGGGCATGATATCGTTGTAGTTGTTTCTGCAATGGGGCATACAACTGACTATCTTGTTAAAATGGCTCATGAAATTTCCGATAAACCTTCTTCAAGAGAAATGGACATGCTGCTTTCAACAGGAGAAGGCGTTTCTATCGCACTTCTTGCCATGGCTCTTCAGGCACAAGGTTGTCCGGCTGTCAGCATGAACGCTATTCAGGTCGGTATCATGACGGAAAAAGTTCATTCCAAAGCAAGAATTATTGATATAAAAACAGAAAAAATTAAACGGCATTTAGAACAAGGGCAAGTAGTTGTTGTTGCAGGATTTCAGGGAGTGACTGAGGATTTGGAAATCACAACTCTCGGAAGAGGAGGCTCAGATACTTCTGCTGTAGCATTAGCAGGTGCTCTTGGGGCAAAAAGGTGTGACATATATACGGATGTTGAAGGTGTTTATACTACTGACCCGAGAATTGTTCCGAATGCATCAAGATTAAGTCAGGTTTCTTATGGTGAAATGCTTGAACTCGCAAGAGTGGGGGCAAATGTTCTTCATCCGAGAGCTGTTGAAACAGCAAAACAATATAATGTGCCGATTCGGGTAAGAAGCACATTCAAATTAGATAATATGGGTACTTTAATAGTAGGAGTAGATAAAATGGAATTACACAGACCTGTTACCGGTGTTGCATCGGATTTATCACAGTTAAGAATCGTTGTTTGCGATGTTAAGGATAACCCCGGTACGGCGGCAATTCTTTTTAACGGTCTTGCTATTGCTAACATTTCCGTAGATATGATTATTCAATCTTATGCAAGGAAAGACCTTAATACAAACGACATTGCATTCACAATTGATAAAGGTGATTTGACTCAAACTCTGAGCATATTGGAAAAAGTTAAAGCACAGCTTGATTTCAGCAATGTTTTTGTTGATGATAAAATTGCAAAAATTTCAATTGTAGGTGCGGGTATGATTGACCGTCCGGGTATAGCGGCTCAGATGTTTAAAACGCTTGCGGATAATGATATAAATATTAAGATGATTGCAACCAGCGAAATTAAAATAAGTTGTATAGTTTCCGAAGATAAAGCTAAACAGGCTGTTGAAAGCCTTCATAAGGCGTTTCATTTGGAAAGTGACGAAATCGCAGAAGTAAAAGGCGATCTTCCGAATCTGTAGAATGAACTTTTTTTAGAAAAATTTCGTTCTGTGAATGTAAAGGAGAAATTTTTATGAAAAAAATAATATTATCTGTTTTGTCATTGTTGTTATTTACACTTTCAGTGCATGCTGATAATAAGCAGGAAGCTCTTAATTTTTATAAAAATTATATAGAAGCTGCAAATTCTTACAGTGATTCGGTTACAAAAATGTATACACCGAATGCCAAAATTATAAGACAGGTTGTAAAACCGGACGGAACAACGGCAAATGCGTATACAAATACTGACACTTATATAAAACAAATGAAAATTGCTCAGGCAGGTGCAAGATTAAGACAATATAAGAATTATTATTCTAATATTACAATATCAAAAATTAACAATAATACATTCAAAA
The DNA here is from genome assembly GCA_902788575.1 of uncultured bacterium. Taxonomy (GTDB): domain Bacteria; phylum Cyanobacteriota; class Vampirovibrionia; order Gastranaerophilales; family Gastranaerophilaceae; genus CAG-196. Next base: position 18,140 of record CADAKY010000019.1, read on the forward strand.
TTTCGTCACTTCGCCAGCCGACAGGTGAAACGTATAAGTTAAAAACTTATGCTGTTGTACAAAAACAGCCAAACGGCAAATGGCTTATTACAGAAGAAATGATGCAGACTAAGCAGCAAATTTTCCTGAAATATGCTGAGAAAAATTAATTCTTGTTAAATTTCGTAAAAATTAACGGGTATATCAAAGTTATTACGAGTCCCATAATGAACATCAGCATGATTGCAATTTTTAATGCAACCGGATTCATTATGATGAATTGCAGAACGTATTTTAACATTAACAGTAAAATAATTGTCCCGATTATTCCCCTTATTATTTTATTTTTTAACGAGCCTTTTTTTGGATTAAACGGAAAGAATCTTCTGCATAAAAAACATCCGTTCAGGAGTCCCAGTGCATATCCGTAGACTACAAAGGTGGTATAGATTGATTTTTGCGGATTAACAAGCATTTCGCCGGAGACGTAATCTATTCTGTATGTGTTAAAAAATTCGATGTAAATTAATGCAATCAAGGCTAAAACATCTACAATGCCCATAAGATATAAATATCTGTTGTTATTTTTTTCAGCCCAGTCTATTAGCGGATTAACTGCAAAAATAAGAATTAGTCCGGTTAATAATCCGCATACTACATCTTGCGGTGTGTGCACGCCAAGCCAAAGTCTTGAAAACCCTACAAGCAGTATAAAACAGATTAGAGAAATACAAAGTGCTTTCTTTTTTCGTATTAGAAATGCAACACCGCCCAATGTAGAACTGCTCATTGCTGAGTGTCCGCTCGGAAAGGAATACCCTTTCGCATAAGGAACGGCAAGTTCAGACGGGTGCAGATTGCTGTTAAGTACCCATGGACGGTATACGCAGGCAATCATTTTGAAAAAGTGAGCTAATAATATATTAAACCCTTCCAGTGTGAATAAATAAATTCCGGCTCTAAAATCAATGCACCAGTATGCAATAGCGCAAATTAATGTAGGCAGCCAAAATTCTCCAAAAATCGTTATTGATAAGAAGAATTTATCCAGACATTCAAGGTGTCCGATTCTGAAATTCTGTAAAAAAAGTAAACAATCGATTTGCGGATTTATCCAGCATGGGTTAGACAAGCAATCTATCATTATTTTTTCTCTCCAATATAATTCTCAATATTATTAATATATAATATAAATATGAAAATAAAAAGTTTGTTATTTTTATCAATTATTTTTATAGCTCTTTTATGTTATTACAAATTTTTTTCAATAAAAGGGCTGCAGGAGGCAAGAAGAGTAGACGGTATTGTGGAACCGGTGTTTACTCAAGATTGTTTCCCAAAAACTTTAAAACAAAGAGGTGTGACAAAAAAATGTTTTGAGTATGCAAATTTGGGACAGGACATTTTTTGTACCGATTTTGAATTAGATACAATAAAAGAATATTATAAAATCGGTCAAGACCCGCTTAATGACGGCTCCGGACAATTCTGTGCAGAATAAATTTTACGGATGCAGTTTCTTAACCATGCAGCAGTACATTTGAACCTGAGTTTTTACACCGTCATTTATACATTCCTGCATAAGTTGTTTTATATAGCTTCTTTTGTACTGACCTTTATGATATTCAAAATAAAATCCGTCCAGAGTGACTTTTCTTATGTCGTCTCCGGCAGGTGAACCAAAATCGCCGTTAAACTTATCTGCACTTTTTATTGTTTCAAATTTTATATTCTCAGCCTTTCTATCAATATTTGCTTTTGATTTTACAATTTTTTGATGTTTATCGGAAATGTATATTTTCAAATATTGATTTCCGTCATTTATATAAATATAATTTTTAGATTTTGCAAACGGTGTTGAGCTTTCTATAATCCCGAGCGGATACACAAAACCATTTTTTGTAATATAGTAGAAAAGACCGGAATTTTTGTTTTCGTTTACTTTATCTGTGATTATTAAAATTCTTTCTTTTGATTTATTTATCTTTACTGTTGTATAGTAGTAATTTTTCGGAAACTCTTTCAACACTAAGGAATAATCGAAGTATTCCTTTTTTGGATTATATCTGTCTTTCAATTGTTTTTCCGTTTTAAATTTATTTAGAGGAGTAAAGTTGAAATATTCATATTTGTCGAAAATTTTCTTTCTTTCATAATATGCTGCTTTTGATACATTTTCCCATTTTTCGTCTGAATAAGATAGGAAATAAGGGTTCTTGGGGTTTTCGTATCCGTCATATTTAAAATTTACCTGCGGGTAAAGTTCCGTTGAATTCTCAACTAAGTTGTAAACCCTCACTCCGCTTTCCAAAGCGCCGGAAGAGTATTCATTACAAATAAAACTATTATCGCATACATAGTATCTGTTTCTGCTTCCTCCGCTCGTTACGTGCTTAGGTTCACGATTAACCATTGTATAAATGTCATATATTACGCCTTTCCAAGTACCATTTCCGATTTCTCCAATCAGAAGCTCTTCAATTCCGTCGGCATTGACGTCATAATAAGTGTACCCTATTTTATTTTTAGGGATAATATTGTACATGTAGCTCATGTTTTCTTGTTCGAGCTTTGCGGAATCCCATTTTTCATTAATTGCCGTCAGGTGTTTTTCAAGGATATTTTTATATAAATCTTTTCCCTTTGTACCTTGATTTTCAAAATATTTTGAACCGTTTACACCTTTAATATCGGCATTATCGCCTAAATCATAGAGAATTTTAAAAGATTCCGGAGCTTTTGAATCTTTCGTATAGTCGTATTGAACGTCTGTTGGGTGTTTTAATACAATGTCATAAAGAACTCCCTTTCGGTCTCTCAATTCGCCGATTTTTCTGCTTCCGGGAAGAACCGCATGGTCAGCAGGATTTTTGTATGCTTTTATACCAAACGCAAATCCGCCAAACCCTGCTTTTTTAGAATCAGTATGATAAAGAGAAATTTTGTCGTTTGCTTTTTTTATTTCGTATGTTCCGTCAATTTTTTGCGGTAAAGTTATTGAAAACAAGTTATTTTTTATTGTTGTTCCGGCATGCTCGGAGGTATAATTTCCGGCGCAGGTAATATTTGCTGTAACAATTAATAAAAATATTATCTGAGTAACAAACTTAAGTTTCATATATAAAACCTCATTAACGATTTAAAAAGCCCCTCTGTTTGAGGGGCTTTTTTGTTTATTAACCTTTGACTACGATATTAACCAGTTTTTTAGGAACTACAATTGTTTTTACAATTTCTTTTCCTGCGGTTAATTCTTTTATTTTATCAGTTGAAAGAGCAATCGCTTTGAGTTCATCATCGCTTACCCCTTCATCCACTTCAACTTTGTCCTTAACTTTTCCGTTAATTTGTACAACAAGAGTGATTTTGCTTGCTTTTGCAAGGTTTTCATCCCATTTGCACCATTCTTCCTCGTGGATGGAATTTGCGTAACCAAGCTCATGCCAGATTTCTTCCGCCATGTGAACGGTAACAGGTGACATAAGTTTAATTAATGATGTTACAGCAAAGCTGAATACGTTTTTGTCTTCTTGCGTAAATTCTTTTTTGCGGCCTTTATAGTCATATATTGCATTTGTCAGTTCACGATATTTTGAAATTACCGTATTGAATTGAAAATCGTTTGAAATATCGTTTGTAATACTTTTTATTGCAATATGAACAGTTCTGACTAAATCGTCATTTTCTCTTGTCAGAGGAAATTCGATTTTGTACTCTTTTGATATTGTTCCGTCATTTACTCCGTCAGCGACAAGGCGCCATACTCTGTTTAAGAATTTGTAACAACCTTCGACACCTGCATCTGACCAGTCAAAATCTCTTGCCGGCGGTGAATCGGAAAGGATAAACAACCTTGCCGTATCAGCTCCGTAGTTTTCAAATATTTCATCCGGATCAACCGTGTTTCCTTTAGATTTCGACATCTTTGAACCGTCTTTTAATACCATACCCTGAGTTAAAAGGTTTTTAAACGGTTCATCAAAGTCTAAAAGCCCGCAATCTCTAAGAGCTTTAGTAAAGAATCTTGAATAAAGCAGGTGAAGAATTGCGTGTTCAATACCGCCTACATACTGATCTACAGGCAGCCATTTGTTTACCAAATCTTTATCAAAGCATTTTTCTGAATTTCTTGCGTCTGAGTATCTTAAATAGTACCAGCTTGAACAAACAAATGTGTCCATAGTATCCATTTCTCTGGTTGCGTGTCCTCCACAAATCGGACAGGTTGTATCTTTGAACGTTTTAGAGGTTGTAATTGGCGACTTCCCTACAACAGAAAAATCAACGTCTGTAGGTAACATTACCGGAAGATTTTCTTCTTTTTCCGGTACGATTCCGCACTTGTCACAGTATACAACAGGAATCGGAGCACCCCAGTATCTTTGGCGGGAAATCAGCCAGTCTCTTAATCTGAATTGAGTCTTGAATTCACCGAAACCGCCATCGACAGCTTTTTGTGTAATTGCTTTCTTGGCTTCAGTGTTTTTCATTCCGTTAAATTCGTTTGAATTTATGAGAATACCTTCTTCTGTATAAGCTGAGGAAATTTCCCCCGCCCCTTGAGGGAGGGGGTTAGGGGGTGGGGTTGTTCCTTCCGCAGCTATAACTACTTTCATCGGCAAATTGTATTTTTTTGCAAAATCAAAGTCTCTTGTATCGTGCGTAGGAACTGCCATAACAGCGCCTGTTCCGTACTCTGCGAGAGCATAATCCGCTGTCCATAGAGGGAATTCTTCACCTGTAAACGGATTTATGCAGTGAGTACCCAAAGGAACACCTGTTTTTATTCTGTCATTTGAAAGACGTTCGATTTCAGTCATCTTTCTTGCGTTTGCTCTATATGCTTCTACTGCATCTTTATTTTCAGGTGTTGTAAGTTTTTCTATATCCTTATATTCAGGTGCTACAACAAGATAAGTTATACCGTGAACAGTATCGGGACGGGTTGTATATACAGGAATTTCCAATCCTTCAATTTCTTTAACCTTAAATCTGAATATTGCTCCCTGCGATTTACCAATCCAATTTGCTTGCATAGTCTTAACGTTATCGCCCCAGCCCGGAAGTTTTTCCAAATCTTTCAGAAGCTGATCAGCGTATTCGGTAATTTTGAAGAACCATTGAGAAAGATATTTCTTTTCAACAACGCTGTCACATCTCCAGCACTTGCCGTCAATAACCTGTTCATTTGCAAGTACTGTTCCGCATTCTTCGCACCAGTTTACCGCTGCTTCTTTTTTGTATGCAAGTCCTTTTTTATAAAGCTGAAGGAATAACCACTGAGTCCATTTGTAATACTCTGGTTTGCATGTTGTAACTTCTCTTTGCCAGTCGTAAGAAAGTCCGAGCATTTTGAGTTGTTGTGTCATATATGCAATATTTTCATCAGTCCATTTTGCAGGGTCAGCACCGTGCTTCATTGCGGCATTCTCTGCCGGCAGTCCGAAACTGTCCCATCCTATCGGATGAAGAACGTTAAATCCCTGCATTTTTTTGAATCTTGCAATAACGTCTGTTATAGTATAATTTCTGACGTGCCCCATGTGCAACTTGCCTGACGGGTACGGAAACATTGATAAAGCGTAATATTTGGGTTTGCTGCTGTCATCCGGTGTGTGAAAAGCGTTTGTTTCTTCCCAAGTTTTTTGCCATCTTTTTTCTATTTCCTGTGGAAAATATGCCTCTTTCATTAATCCCTCCATAAAAAACTTTATGTAAAAATTTTATCACAAAAAAGTTCTTTAAATAAAAATTTGTGTAACATTGTTTTTTCGTATTTTTACAGTATAAAACGTAATGAGTTGATAAGAGTATAGGTTGTTACATCATTTTTAACTATTCACTTAATCACTCAATCACCTGCTCACCTGTTCAACCCCACCCCGAAATCGGAGATTTCGACCCTCCCTCAAGGGGAGGGTGGGTTCTTTGTTTGAAATCGAAGATTTCGCCTGACCTCTCCGATACTCAATCGTTTTTTCGGCAGAGTCTCAAGGGGAGGGTGAGGGTGCATTTATTTGCACCAAAACTTGCCCAGCTCCCATCCGAAAATCTAATTTTCGCCAAATGGCTCAAATTGATTTTCTGCCTTCCCCCTCGGAGAAGGGAAGGTGCGTCCACTGCTGGACTTACAAAGTTATATATTAAATTCTGCCTTCGTGTTTTTTTCATGATTCCATTAACCGTTCCATGGTTCCACACCATGTATGTTCCACATTTTCACGATTCCGTAACGGTGAAAAAATTTTTTGTCGCAAAAATTTACATTGAACGGATGATTTACATAAAAAAGCGTTAAAGAAATATTTTCTCAGGTCGATTAATATAACATACATACATTTTGATTTTTGGAGAGAATATGACAGATTCATCAATATACATACCCCCTGTTTCTAATGCCGCGCTCAATAGTAATGCAACAGGATTACTGGAAGAAGCGCGAATTGCTCACGAAAATTTTTTGATAAGGCAATTGGACTGTGATTTGGAGCATGCAATTGAATGCTATGTTGATGCAATAAAGGCTGACCCCACGATGTCTGAATCTTATTACAGACTGGCAAGTTTGCTTCTTATAAAAGGTCAGATTACTGTTGATGGTGCTTTAGAACAATGTAAAACAGCACTTACGCTTTCTCCGAAAAATATTAATGCCCATATTTATTCGGGTTATTTTCAGTGTCTTAACGGAGATTTGGAAGAGGCTGAAAAGGAATTTAAGCTTGCGATAGACGGTTCAGGGAAAAATTCCGCACGTCCGCGTCTTTTCATGTCAAAAATTTTGTTATCAAAAATTAAAAATCATACATCTTCGGCAGCTGATGTTATGCGATTTTTATATTATTTCTTATCCGGCAGTATGATGATTATGTGGGACTGCCCGTCAATTAAAATGTTTTGTAAATTCCTTGCGAATGATTTTTCTGTGTTTTCATATAAGACTCTCGGTGAAACTTTTGAAAAGATGAAATTATTCCCGTCAGCATTGGACGCTTATACCAAAGGTTTGGAGAAAACTTCGCAAGGTAATTTATTTTATCAGAAGATGGGGGACTTATCATTAGAATGCAATAATATTGATGCAAGTCTTGAATTTTTCAAAAAGGCTTATGAATTAAATCCGTCTGACAGAGATGTTTTGATAAAACTTGCAACAATAAATCAAACGTACTATCCTGATAATTGTGATGAAACGATTGATTATTATAATGCCCTTCTCGAGTTTGGTGAAGATTTGGATAAAATTTATTATGAACTCGGGCATTTGTATCTGAATAAATCAGATAAAATACATGCTGTTTCCGCGTTTAAACTTGCGCAGGAAATGAACCCTGAAAATCCATACTATAACAATTCTCTTGCATACGCTTATGTTAAGGCTGAACTTTATGATGATGCAATAGAATATTATCAACTTGCAATCAAACTTAATCCCGATGCTGAATGGACATCAATTGTCTGCCACGCGCTCGGTGCTATTTATGCTGAAATTAAAAATAATTTCGAAGCTGCCGAGGCAACATTCAATGCCGGAATGATTTTGGACCCTAAAAACGTTGATATTCAATTGTCGCTGGGTGATTTATATATGGCGCAAAATGATATCGACAGAGCTATAAAAACGTATTGCGATGCAATTGCAGTCGAACCGGAAAACTATTTAACATACGCAAAAACAGGCTTGGCTCTTTGGGAGAAAGATTATCTTGAAGAATCAATTGTTGCTTTCCATAAGTCAATTGATTTGAATCCGGATTTTGAAATCTCTCAAAATAATCTTGGGGTTGTTTATTTAGACGGTATTGGTGATGCCAAGGCATCTGTTGAATATTTCAAAAATGCAATAGAAATCAATCCTAATTATACGCTGGCATATTTTAATCTTGCGCGTGCATATCAGATTATCGGTGAAAAATCAATGGCGGCAGAATATTATCAAATGACGCTTGATTTGAACAAGATTACTGAAGAGCTTGATGAAAAAGATATCCGTAAAAGAATTTATGACTTGTTTGAATAAATTTATCTGATATAATCTTTTCCGGCGGGGGAAGCATTAGGTGAAATTAAATAGTATTCAATCAAACAGTATTACATTCGGAAACCTTATTATTGGAGAATCCGTAACGAAGAAACTTCGCAGTAAGTATCATTCAAATACTTTTAATTATGAGTATGATAAAATTGAACAAATTTTATCAATGCTTGATATTGATTCAAAGAAAAATATTGACATAATATTAAACTATAAACCGGGAGATGGATTTTATGGCGTTGTTTCGAGTAAAACACAAGGAGTCCCGAATAATCCTGCATATAAGTGTCCGATTTGTCCGGATTATAGGTCAATCGGTGAATTTGATAAATGGGTGAATATGTGGAATGAGGCTTTTTCTAAAGTAGAATTAAAAAAATGGACAAGTCTTAAAAAAATGATAAAACAATTAGGGAAAAAATAATTATGTTTGTATCGTTTCCGACTGTATCAAGAAATTATTGTATATTTGATGAAAGTTATGTTTCTTCTATGTTAAATCGTCGTGAAGAGGCTTTACCTGAAATTCGCGCATCACTGATTGCGGAAAATGACGAGTCAAAAGTTGTTGAAAATTTATATATTTTAAACAGAATGCTGGATGAGGGTGTAGATAAATCAAAAATTTCAGCGCTTTATCCTGAACTTTCAAAGTACAATGAAACAAAATCGCCGAATATACAGACTTTTCTTGCCGGCATATACAGAAAGACAAAAATCCCTGATGCGTTCGGGCCGCTGGTAAAAATGCTTATACAGGATTCTATAAATCCTCCGGAGAATTCAATTTTTGACCCGACGGAAGAAATCGGCGGGGCAATATTGGATTATTTGGCTTAATTAATTATTGTCTTAAAAATCTTTAAAAATGTTATTTTAACACTTGAATAATTAAAAACATATGTTATAATATTTATATAAAGTAGCGATGTAGTATTCAACTGGAAAGAATCAAATATTAATCATATCACGGAAAAAGATATTTACCCCTCGAAACATTGAACAAACTGACATTGCTGCACTATGAGTAGTAGTAACAAAGCAGGACAAAAAGAATGAGTATATCATTTAGCGGACTTGCATCAGGTTTAGACACATCCTCTTGGGTTGAATCATTAGTAGCACTTAAGAGGGCTAAGGTTACTACGCTCGAAGAAGAAAAAAGCGGAATAGAACTTACTCAATCAACATTATCAAGTATTAAAAGCTTTTTCTCTTCATTCAGATCTATGTTAGAAAAGGTTACGGATACAAAACTGGGTATCCCTTCAATGGATTTGTTTGCACAAAATCTGGCAAATTCAACAAATCTTGATATTTTATCAGCTACTGCAGATACAAATGCAAAAGAAGCTACTTATAATATTTTGGTTGATAAACTGGCTACAAACACAGAAGTTTTCAGCAACTACGTTACTACATATACTCGCACTACTACAGCCGACAACAGTTCAAAACTTACGGATTTGGGATTTGATATCAAAGACGGCGGAAGCACTTTTGGAGTGACCGTTGATGGTATTGAAAGAGGGATAAGCATTACAAAATACGATACAATTGCTACTTTGACTCAGAAATTTAATGATATTGGGGTTGAAGCCTACTACAATGAGACAACCGGGATATTCAGCGTCAATGTTGATGACAATTCAATCAATGATGAGATTGACCACACAGGTATTGTATCTGCATTGCATTTGACCGGTGTAAATGAAGGGTATCTAACGGATACAATAAAGATTTCTCAGACAGAAACCGTTTATCACGCAGCGACAGGTGAAACAACGCTTGGTGATTTGGGTTATGAAAATACAGGAAATAACAAACTTCAGGTTAAAGCTAATGATAAAACATACACTGTCACTGCTACATCGGCAACAACAATGTCTGATTTTATCAACGCATTGAAGGCTTGTAATATTAATGCGGAATTGGATGCAACAGGTATTTTCACTGTTGAAGATGCGGAATTCGTTACAACTGGTGCGCAGGGAACAGTAGGTACTAATATTTGTAACGCATTCGGGCTTTCTGTTGATATTTTTGAAAGCACACAAAGTACAAACAGACTTACTCATACAGTTCAGGTTACATCTGTAACCGTTGCGAATACTGATACTTTAATTAAGGATTTGGGAGAGGGTGTAACGATTAACAGTTCAAATAACAAGTTAACCGTTGTAAACTCAGATAATGTTACTACTACAGTTACTTTAACAAACGCTACTAAGATAGGGGATGTGTTATCAGCATTAAAGAATGCGGGACTTTCTGCGGAAATAAGTTCTGACGGTCAAATTTCCGTAGCCGGCGGAAGAATTTCCGGCGGAATTCTGGATGCATTGGGATTGGAAGAGGAGCCTTTCTCTGCTATGGCAACAGGTAATGCTCTTACCGAAACGGTAGTTGTACACAAGACTGCAACTCTGGAAACTACTCTTGTTGATGACTTAAAGGTTACGGAAGGGTATTTGAAGGTTACAAAACCTGACGGTTCTATTTTCTATGAAAAAATTGCATCCGGTCAAACCATAGCCGATTTTATGGCTGACATGGGCAATTTGGGTATTAACACATCGCTGGATGAAGACAGCGGTGTTCTTACGATTACGGGCGGTGCTTTTGAAACCTTATCTGATGCAGATGTTGCGGATTTGATAAGACAAGGTAAAATTGTAGAGCCGGATGAGAGATATCAGCACGGAACAAATTTACTTGAGTGTTTGTACGGCGCTCCGGAAATATCGGCAATGCAGACTTCTGTATCATCAACGAGGGCAAAATCGAGAGTTCTTATGCAGAATGTTACAACAACTTATGATGCAGAACTCGATACAACTCTTGGAACTCTCGGCTTGAGCGGAAACGGAACGGCAATATTTAACGTAAGAGGTGAAAACAGAACCGTTAATGTTACAAAAAATACAACACTTGACGGCTTGATAACTTTATTGAAAAATCAGGGGATTTCCGCATCATTTGATGAAGACACTCACAGATTTTCAGTCGAGAATGCTACTTTAACCGGCGGAACATCCAATTTAAGTTCTGTTCTAGGTATGACAACGACAGTTTCCGGTAAATATAAAACTTCAACTGAACTTTACGCGCAGGAAACTGTAACAATTGATGCAACAAGAGACACTATATTGGGTGATTTTGGTATAACTTCTTCTATGACAAACGCTCAGAAGACAGTTACGGTATACAGCAGTGACGGAACATCACTTGGTTCTACGGTTGTTTCACAGAATACAAAAGTCGGTGATTTGCTTGATTTTATCAATTCAAAATCAGGTGTCACCGCAAACATAACGGATGGTGTAATTACAATCCATAACGGTTATATACAAAATGCTACCTTAGAAGAGGCAATGGGTCTTGAACATTCTAACAAATCAAGCTATGTTCTCGGTTCAATAATGACCCATACTACAATAAGTTCCGTAACTCAGGATACTACATTGAGTAATATTTTTGACACACTCGGAACTTCAAACAAGGTATCCGGCGGATACAATTTGTATTTCAACAGTCAGGCTCTTGATGTAAACGCAAATACGACACTTAACGGATTAATTGCGCAGGTATATGCTCATGGCGGTACAGCTTCGGTTGATTCTCTCGGAAGACTTTCGATAGACGGAGGAACTTTGACCGGTACGGTAGCGGATGCGTTGGGAATAGTATCTGTTACGAATACGGCATCTGTAGGTGCAACCGGAGAAGATTTATATACAACTCAGACAGTGTATGCGGATTTGGATACCAAGCTTAAAGATTTGGGCTTAAATTCTTCAAGTATAGTTGTTCATAATACTTTGGGCGCAGCCGTTACGACAATAAACTTTACCGGTACAAATTCTTTATCGGATGTATTTGCTCAATTAAAGACAAACGGCATTGATGCAACGATTTCAAACGGCGTAATTTCACTTACTTCTGCAGAAGAGAAGTATATTACGGGTAATCTTGCGGACACATTCGGAATTTCTACCCAGACTGTTACTAGCGTGGCGAATACTACATCTTATTCAACCGCGTCAATTACGCACACAGGTTTGGTTACTGCGACATTAAGTTCGACATTGGGTGAAGTCGGTGCGATTACTGCGGCAAATCAGACATTTGAAATTTATCGTGAAGACGGAACATGCCTTGCGACAATCAATAATTTAACAACTTCATCGACTATCGGCGACTTGTTTGCGCGCTTGGAGGCTTATGGTATTCAGGCATCTTTGGATGATGGTGTGGTTAATCTTTATTCTCCGTCCGGAAATTATGCAACCGGTACAATAATGACTAATATCGGTATAAGCACTCAAACCGGTGTAAGCAAGACATATACGATTGCAAAAACGACATCTTCATCTGTTGCAATAACGTTTACGAGTGATGTTAATGCAACCGAGAGTGACAAGATTTCTGATTTTATAACGCTTCCTAATAATAAAACAATAACTATATATGACAAGAATAACAATTCAATCGGAACGTTTAATGTAGATAGTAATACAACTTTCTCGGATTTGTTTGCTGCATTGGGTCAAAAAGGTATTGTAGGAAGTATGAATGACGGAGTTATCACTTTGACCCCGTCTGACGGTCAGTATGCGACGGGTGATGTTCTCACGAGACTTAATCTGAATACAACAAGCGTAGTCGGCACAATGACAGTCGGTCAAAGTTGTACCGGTTCAACGATTAAGTATACAACGACTCATACCGCGCAGGGTGATACGACACTTAAGACAGTAGGAATAAACCAGAATGCATCAATCACTGTTAAGAATTCTCAAACGGGCGCAATTCTGGGCAGCTTTAATGTTACGGGCACAACTACATTTAACCAGTTGTCCCAATCATTTGATACCTATGGCATGACAATGTCTATTGTTGATGGTGTAATTCATTTGGATTCGGATACAGCTTATGCTGAGGGTTCAATTCTTGCATCGTTGGGAATTTCGACAACTGCAACGACAACAACGGTCACAACTACAATTGCAAAAGCTGTTACGGGTACTGCGGCTGTTACGTATACGACAACTACGACCGCTACGGGTGAAACTACATTGGGTCAGGTTGGTATTTCAGCGGGCTGGATAACGATTAAGAACGCTGAGACATCTCAGGTTATCGGTTCATTTAATGTAGCAACGACGACAACCTTCAATTCATTGATAAATTCTTTGGATAATTACGGAATTAATGCATCTGTTGTAGATGGTATATTTAGGGTTGCATCGGGTGATGCGTATGCGGAAGGCGCACCGCTCACGGCATTGGGAATCGGTACAAGTTCTGTTACGACTACTGTTTCAACTGTTGTGACAACAAGAGGCAACGATTGCAGCGGTTCTTCTGTTACTTATTCTGTAACAAATACGGCAGTAGGTTCTACAACATTACAGACAGTAGGCTTGAACAACAATTCTTATGATATCACGATAAAGAATGCACAGACAGGCGCATCTATTGCGACCTTCTCTGTAGCTAAGACAGAAACCCAGAAACCTTTGACAGTTTGGCAAGTAAACTCGGCAATTATGGTATTTCGGCAGAGATGGTGGATGGTATATTCCGCATTTCTTCCGGTGATAACTATGCTGACGCATCTACGTTGTTCACACCTTTGGGTATAAGCAATATGACTGTAACTACGACTGCGGGAACTACAGTAACGACAATCGGAAATTCCGTAACCGGTACAAGCAAGACTTATTCTGTTACGAATACGGCAATAGGTTCTACAACATTGCAGACAGTCGGCTTGAACAATAATTCTTATGATATTACGATAAAGAACGCACAGACGGGCGCATCTATTGCGACAATCTCTGTGGCTAAATCAGATACATTTGATACATTGGCAAGTAAACTCGGCAATTATGGTATTTCGGCAGAGATGGTGGATGGTATATTCCGCATTTCTTCCGGTGACAACTATGCTGACGCATCTACGTTGTTTACACCTTTGGGTATAAGTACGACAAACGTAACTACAACTGTTTCTACTACAGTAACGACAATCGGCAATTCCGTAACGGGTTCAAGCAAGACATATTCCGTTACAAATACTGCTGTCGGTTCTACGACATTGCAGACAGTAGGCTTGAACAACAATTCTTATGATATCACGATAAAGAATGCACAGACAGGCGCATCTATTGCGACCTTCTCTGTAGCTAAGACAGAAACC
>CADAKY010000020.1 GCA_902788575.1 uncultured bacterium
AACTTCTGACTTAACCTCTGGCTTAACTTCTGGCTTAACCTCTGGCTTAACTTCTGGTTTGACTTCAGGTTTAACTTCTGACTTAACCTCTGGCTTAACCTCTGGCTTAACCTCTGGCTTAACTTCTGGTTTGACTTCAGGTTTAACTTCTGGCTTAACCTCTGGCTTAACTTCTGGCTTAACCTCTGGCTTAACTTCTGGTTTGACTTCAGGTTTAACTTCTGGCTTAACCTTTGGCTTAACTTCTGGTTTAACCTCTGGTTTAACTTTGTTACCCTTTAAATTACCCAGTAAATTCTTTACATGTTTACCTTTACAAAATATTAAATCTGCACCTATGGCTAAAGTCAAAGCAATCCCAGTGCCTATTGCAACTTTCTCCCCTGTTGATAGTTCTTTCCGTCCATTTTGGGATAACTCTATTGTACCAGTTTTATCTATATCAGCTTTAAACGATGCTGGTTGAATTTGTCTATTACCATAATTTACAGCATATGCTGGTGAATAATTACCTGTTATTCTACTAACCATAAATATATTCCTTATTATAACCTACCACATTTATAAAGTATGTAGGGTTTCGAAAATTGCTTAATTGTAACAAATTTCAAGCAAATTGTTACAAATTAACTTTACCAAAAAGTGCAAACTATCTGTCTAACGAAACCATACCATCTGTCATTTTACACCTGTGAAGGCGAAGCAACCCAGCTTTTACCGATTTGACAAGGTCGGAAATATGTTGAGTACAGAAGTCCGAAATGTTCGATTTCGGTAACAAGAAGGTCCTCTAATTTGCACTTTTTGTCCAAATATTGAACTCAAAAGTAGGGTTGACTTTAGTCAACCAAAAGCAAATCGGCAGACTGAAGGTCACCTGCTCGCTATTTTTTGTTTGTGTTAATGTATTTTGTATGAATAAAAACAAACTTATAAAAAGATGTTTGATTGGTGACGGAATTGAAACATATCCTTTTAATGATGATAGATATGGTGATATCCCAGTTTTGAGACATAAATCAAATAATAAATGGTTTGGTTTAATTTTTACTTTAAATGATATTTTATATATAAATTTAAAGGCAGAACCTGAAACAATTTCGATATTAAAAGACCAATATCCCGATGTTATTACATCTGCTTGGCACATGAATAAGTCTCATTGGTGTAAAATTGATGTTAATAAAATTGAACCTGATATTTTAGATGCAGTAATAAAAAGAAGTTATGACATCACCGAACCAAAACGAAAGAAAAAGTAATTATTTCTTTTGTTTTGTCTGATACCATTGGATAGTATTTTGCAAAAAATCACTAAGCAAGATATTTTTCAAATTCTCTGTTCTTTCTTCTCAAACCGACTGTTCTTTTACATCAAAATTTAATTATATTTACCCCTCGGAAGTTTGTTGTAAAATTTGAATATGGAAAAATCATATTATAAATCCCCTATTGGTATATTAGAAATAATCTGTGAAAACAATAAACTTGTTTCGCTAAAGTTAGTTGATTGTTGTGAGAAGTCAAATGTTGAAACAGACTTTATAAAAGATTTAAAAAACCAATTAGATGAGTATTTTTCCGGAAAAAGAACGATTTTTAATATAAAAATTAATCCTGCAGGAACTGATTTTCAACAATTGGTATGGAAAGAACTTCAAAAAATTCCTTATGGTAAAACAAAAAGTTATTCGGAAATTGCTGCTGCAACAGGAAATAAAAATGCACAAAGAGCTGTAGGCTCTGCATGTAATAAAAATCCGATAATGATTATTATACCTTGTCATAGAGCTGTTTCAAAAAACAACAATTTAGGCGGATATGCTTATGGCAGCGAAATAAAACAAAAATTACTTAATATAGAAAACGGTATTATATAGCTTTTAAATATTCAATTACTTCATCTACATGACCTTTAACTTTTACTTTGCGCCATTCTTTTTCGATTTTGCCGTTTTTGTTTAAGATAAATGTTGAGCGTTCAATTCCCATATATTTTCTGCCATACATTGATTTTTCTTTCCAAACCTCAAAATCTTCCGCAAGTTTATGTTCAGGGTCAGATAGCAGAATAAAATTCAAACTTTGTTTTTCTTTAAAAGATTTATGACTTTTTATACTGTCAGGACTCACTCCTATTACTGTTGCATAACTTGTTAAACGATTGATATTATCCCTAAAATCACAAGCTTCTTGAGTACAGCCGGATGTATTATCTTTTGGGTAAAAATATAAAATAACCTTTTGTCCTTTAAAATCATTTAAAGAAAAATCTTTTTCATTACCCTCAGCATCAAGTCCCTGTAATTTAATATCGTCCATAAAAATATCCTCCGTTCATAAGATAACATAAATATTTCAAAAATGTCTGTTAGCGAATGTATTTTTTTATTCGGTATTTTAAAATCTTTAAATGCCAAGAATTATTAAAAATACCCTTTTAAATTATATTCCGACTGACTTTGAAATAGAGAAAACCATTAATCCCGTAAGGATTTTTGAGTTCAACAATAAACCGATTAAAAATGGTAAAATTATTTACATGTGTGAAAGAGAAGTTCGCGCAAAAGACAATTTTGCCCTGCAATTTGCTCTTCAAAAAAGCGAAGAATTAAATTTACCACTAAAAATAATTTATCCAAAAATCAATTATGAATACAAACCAAAACAAGTTTTTATTAACAATCAAATTGGAGAAGCAGAAAGGCAATTTAAACAAATTGGTTTAGATTTTGAAATTATTGAAAAAACTCCTGAGGAAATTATTAAAAACTTAAACCCTGCATTGATAATTCTCGATTTTAACCCGATTTTAAAAAGAGATTATCTAAAAAATGCTGATTTTAAAATATATGAAATTGACGGACATAATATCATTCCTGCAAGATTTGTTTCAGATAAACAAGAATACTCTGCCGCAACAATGCGCAGAAAAATCTACTATAAAATTTCCCCCCTTTTAACTGAATTTGATAATTTAACAACAGAAAAAATTGAAGCGGATTTTGTTTTAGAAGATTTTATTAAAAATAAATTGCCATATTATGCAGAATATAAAAATGACATTTCAAAAGATGTTTTATCGGGTTTATCTAAATACTTAAATTTAGGTTTTATATCAAGTCAAAGAGTCGCACTTGAAGTTATAAAATCAGGTGTAAAAGATATAAATAAAGAAGTATTTTTAGAGGAACTTGTTGTAAGAAAAGAATTAGCAGATAATTTTTGTTTGTATTCTAAAAATTATAAAGACTTCACAAGTATTCCAAATTGGGCAAAAGTGTCATTAGAAAATCATATGTATGATATCAGACCATATATTTATTCTACGGAAGAATTAGAAAAAGCAAAAACGCAGGATACATTATGGAATGCGACACAAATACAGTTGATAAGAGAAGGAACGATACATGGGTATTTGAGAATGTATTGGGCAAAAAAGATTTTAGAATGGACTCCTTCACCAAAAGAAGGATTAAAGACGGCAATATATCTAAATGATAAATATGCTTATGATTCACCTTCCGCAAACGGTTATGTAGGAATTTTGTGGGCAATAGCAGGACTTCACGATAGAGCATTTGTTGATTATCCCGTTACAGGCAAAATCCGCAGAATGACGTATGATTCTTTAAAAAGAAAATATGATTTAGGCGATTATTTGAAAAAATATGTGTCAGAATGATACAAAATGGGTAAATGTATAATCAAAACACTTGATATTACTTTAATACAGAGTTAAATTGTGTATGACAATTAAATATCAGGTCAGGAGTCTGTAGACATTATCTACCGACTTGAAAGAGTTTGTTTTTGTTGGGTTTCACCCAACCTACGAGCTTATACCGATTAAGCACAAACTCGGTCAAAATTTTTAATTATATGAAAAAGCACCCGTTATATACGAGCGCTTTTTTATTCATATTATTTAAATTACGCACTTAGAAATCCGAATATTGCATCCCAAATACTTAAACCTCCTCTTGTTTTAAAACTTGTAATATTTTTGATAACACGTTTTTGCTCTTTAGCGTAATTTTTTACATACAAATTTTTAAGTTTTTGATTAGAATTTCTTTCTGAAACTATAGGTTGAGCATAAGCAACAAATGTTTTATATTCATTGCATCCATAGCCTGCTTTTAATTTTTCCGGATAAACATAGCTGATGTAATCATAAACATTTAGTGCTTTATCCGCATTAGCCGGACGTCCTATGATTGCATCCCAATATGTTCCGGTTTGTTTTGTTAACACAACTATCAAGGCTAAAGGATTATATGAAGCAGACATCATAAGATTTACAGCAACAAGGTCAGCATTTTTATCCTTTTTTGTTGTTTTATAGTTTTCGGAAAATGTTTTTACAGCATTATTACTTTTGGTTGTATTTTCTTGTAAAAGTGATATTACCTTTGCTTTCGAAGCATTACCGCAAATAATTTGTCCGATTTCGGTAGCGACAATAGCTGCAACTTCATTATCATTACCGGCAAAAGAAAGCTCATCTTGTGAAATATTAATAATTCTGTCAGTTGCGAAATTAGAATTATCAACAGTTTCTGTAACTGTAAATGTTACATTCGTAGCAGATATTCCGCTTTTTGTTAGTAATTGAGTTCCTATAGTTTGAACTTTTGATTTTGCATCATATGCATACGTTGGTATTGAAACCAAAACAACTGCAACGAGTGTTAAAAGAAATTTTTTCATTTTTTTCTCCCTGTACATTTTCTTAACTCTATTTTTGATTTTTGCAAATCTTGCTTAAATATTTGTAATCATATTATATAACAGCAAATATTTTTTTGCACAATAAATAAGTCGTTTTTTGTAAAATATAAATACTATAATAAGTTGCTTGGATAAAATGTATTCCTCATTTGCAAAATCCGGTAGTGTGTGGGAATTGCGATAAATATTAAATTCTATTATAATTAAATATTTATTCCCACCAAAAATTAAATGGTAAAAATGTGTGAATAATTATTTATAATCTACAAGAATAAAGCTTGTGGCATTTTCTACTCTATTTGCTTGCTCTGCATTACTCTTTTGTCAGTTAGTAGAATATTTATTTTCAATTTAATTAAAAAGCTCTAATTAACACATTTTTATAGCTTCTTTCGGACATACATGGGAACATAAAGAGCATCCGATGCAAGACTCTTTGTTCAGGTTTAAGCATTCTTTATCAAGGCTTAGTGCATTATATTCTGATTCAGAACATATTTTTACACATTTTCCGCAAAAAACACACTTTTCTTTGTCTATAGAAGGATAGATATGTGATTTTTTATTAAGTTTTTCGTGCGATGTGATTTTTTTAACTGCAATATTTTTTAATTCTGATATATTATTAAAACCTTTTGTTTCTAAATAATTTAGTAATCCTGTTTTTAAACCGTTAATAATTCCGTAACCGTTTAGCATAACTTCAGTACATACTTGAACAGCATCAGAACCAAGTATAATATATTGTACTGCATCTTCCCAAGAAGAGATTCCTCCCATACCAAGTATTGGTAAATTTGAGTTTTGTCTTAATTGAGCAACACACTTGAACCCAATCGGCTTAACGGCTTCACCGGATAATCCTCCATAAGTCGAGTATCCGTCAATATTAAGAACAGGCTCCAGCGTATCAATATTGATGCCCATAAAACTTTGTACTGTATTGATTGCGGAAAAACCGTCAGCACCTGCCCGTTCAACAGCTTTTCCAATCCATGTTATATCAGTTACGTTAGGCGTCAATTTTACAAAAACAGGTTTTGTTGCAACTGATTTCACCCAAGATGTAATAAGAATTGATACTTCCGCACTTGTTCCGATTGCCATACCGATATTTCTTTCAGGCATGCCATGCGGGCAGGAAAAATTGAGTTCAAAAGCATCTATTGGAGTGTTATTCAGTGTTTCTACAAGATTTTGCCACTCTTTACGTTCAACAGGCGCCATAATACTTGCAATTATAACTTTTGAGGGGTGTTTTTTCTTTAGATATTTTATACCGTCTATCCAATATTGGAGTGTTTCGTGGCTCAACAATTCTATGTTTTGAAGACAAATTACTTTACCTTTTTCCTTTATTGTTGCATAGCGAGGACTTGCCTCTTCCATTAATAAATCGTCAGGAGTTATTGTTTTTAAAACAGCTCCGCCCCAACCCATTTCAAAGGCTTTATCGATACTTTCTATTGAAGCTGTAGGTGGTGCAGACGCTAATAAATACGGATTTTCAAATTCTATATCTAATACGGATGTTTTTAATGTCGCCATTTGTTAAATCCTTATATTTTGTATTTTTAATTTTTACATACTTACATAGAAACTATTTGCACAATTACACTTAGAAAATTGTGCTGAAACAATAAATTAAATTCCTGAGTTTTTATTCATATCAATTTTTTTTAGTCGTTGTTCTATTTGTCTGTACCATTTTAATTTTCTTTGAAACAGGGTTTGGTATCCGTAGAAATTAGCATTAGAAATGTCGTTAATTTGTTTGTCGCATAAATCTTCAAGTGTTTTACCCAAAAAGTGTGTGTATTCTTTTCTGTCAGGCTTGTCGTTATCAAGTTCAATAAGATCGCCAAATTCTACAAGCACTTCCGGTCGGTTGTCGCGTAGAAAAACATAATTAACAGCAACAGGAAGCAGAGCAACTTTTCCGTATTTTTTAGCTGCTTTTTCTGCGATATAAGTCATTCCCGTTTGGAGTTCAATCGGGCGGTAATTCGGAGGTTTAATTATACCTTGAGGAAATATGTAGAGAATGTTTCCGGTATTTCCAATTTCATCTACAGAGTATTTAAGAGCCTGCATTGATGCTTGAGGAGATTTTTTATTAACGTTAAAAGCCCCTCCGCGTCTTATAAGCGGAAACCTGTTGAGTTCTTCCACCATAAGTCGGATTTCTTTTTTAAATATACGGTTGCAAATATTATATCCGACAATGCCGTCCCACCAGTTGCTGTGTGGCGCAAAAAGTATTATTGGTGTGTTTGGAGCTTTTTTGTAAAAATTTTCCGCACCTTTGTACCTGAATGCGAAGAACCTATTTTCTAACATTCCGTAAAAGAATCTATCTGCCACCCATAACCAAAAGGGAGAAGTCTTTGCCGGACAAAATTTTTCATCAATATTTCTTAGTTTTGTCGGCGGGACTTCCGAATATAAATGATCCATTGTAATCATACATATATCATACACACTTTTAATAAGTTTGTGAACATTTTTTAAGTGAATATAACAATTCTTTACAAATTGTAACCACATGACCATTTTTAAATATTTGGTGTAAAATGTTTAAGTGGGGAGTTCTTGAAACCCGAAAAAGGAGAAGGACGTCATTTTGACGAAAGATAAATATGACAATACAAGAATGGTTTGATAAACGAAAAGAAGCCCAGATTGAAAGAAGGGCAAAAGATATAAAAGGTGTTGATACAGATACACCGGAATTGTGGACAAGATGTGTTCATTGTGATACTCAGCTTTTAAAAACAGAGCTGGAGGAAAATATGATGGTATGTCCTCATTGTGACTATCATTATCGTATAAATGCAACAAAAAGAATTGCACAGTTGTTTGACGAAGGTACGTTTGAAGAAATGTTTAAAAATATTCTTCCTACGGATCCGTTAGATTTTGTAGATACCGAATCATACGCAGAAAGGCTGAAAAAAGCTCATGCAAAAACAGGGCTTGATGAAGCTGTTATCACAGGTGTTGGTGAAATTAAGGGACATAAAGTTTGTGCGGCTGTTATGGATTTTGACTACATGGGCGGTTCAATGGGAAGTGTAGTAGGAGAAAAAGTTTCAAGAATTATGGAAAAAGCTCTTGAATTAAAGCTTCCGATGCTTGCTGTTACGTCGTCAGGTGGTGCAAGAATGCAGGAAAGTGCATTATCATTGATGCAGATGGCAAAAACTTCTTGTGCAGCGGGAAAACTTGATGAAGCGGGAATTTTGTACATTAATTTGCTTACAGAACCGACTTTTGGCGGAATTACTGCCAGTTTTGGGACTTTGGGCGATATTATTATAGCTGAACAAGGTGCAAGAATCGGGTTTGCAGGAAGACGTGTTATTGAACAAACAATTCGTCAAAAACTTCCGGAAGACTTTCAAACTGCTGAATACCTTTTGAAATACGGGCAGGTGGATGTAGTTGCAAAACGGAAAAATTTGAGAAAAACACTGGCTAATATACTGGAAATGCATGGAGTATAAAAATGGCAACGGTTATGGATTTTGAAAAACCTGTTATGGAATGGGAACAGGAATTGGATAAATTAAGAGAATTAAACAAAAATTCGGACTTGGATTTAACAAAGCAAATTCAATCATTTGAACAACAAGTACAAGAGAAGAAAAAGGAGTTATATTCAACCTTGAAACCATCACAGAAATTGCAAATTGCGAGACATCCCGAAAGACCAAAGTTTTTGGATTATGTAAACTTGATGTGTGAAGATTTTATCGAACTCCATGGTGACAGAGAAGGCATGGATGATAGAGCCATAATTGGCGGACTAGCCAAATTTAATGGCAAACCTGTAATGATAATCGGCATCCAAAAAGGTAAAAGTACAAAAGAAAATCTTGAATACAATTTCGGAATGCCGCAGCCGCAAGGATATAGAAAAGCGTTAAGATTATTTAAACACGCGAATAAATTTAATATGCCTATCATTACTCTTGTCGATACTCCCGGTGCGTACCCAGGAATTAAAGCAGAAGAAACCGGTCAAGGTGCGGCAATTGCAATGAACCTTAGAGAAATGTCAAAACTTTCTGTTCCGATTATTTCTGTTATAACAGGTGAAGGGTGCAGCGGCGGAGCATTGGGACTTGCTGTTTCAGACAGAGTGATGATGCTTGAGCATGCTTATTATACTGTTATTTCTCCGGAAGGATGTGCTTCTATTCTCTGGCGCGATGCAAGTATGTTTGCGGAAGCTGCTGAAGCTTTGAAAATCACATCAAAAGATTTGCTTGAACTCGGAATTATTGACGAAGAAATTGAAGAACCTCTTGGAGGCGCTCATAATGATTATTCTGCAACCGCTAACGCAATGAAAAATGCAATCCAAAAATCATTAGACGAACTCAGCAGATTATCTTCTGAAGAATTAAGGGTGCAAAGATACGATAAATTCCGCAAAATGGGCAGATTTATAGAAGGCTAGATATTTTTATTATCCTTTTAAAATAAGACAATATTTCTATGAAATTTTTATGTATGCTTTAAAAATTTTATTTGAGATTGTGTCTTCAAATGCTTGTTGAATTTTTTCAAGCGGATAAACTGTTGTTAAGTTTTTAACATTGACTTTTTTCTCTGTAATCAAATCGAAAGAATCTTTTAAATCCTTTGGTGACGGAGAATAGCTGCCCAAGACTGTAAGTTCTTTATAATAAATCTCGTTATTAGGGTATCCGGAATTGTTCGGTGTGCTGGAGAATACAAGAATTTTTCCGCCTTTTCTTATGACTTTCAGTGCAACATCAAGTGCTTTGTCTGCTCCTGATGTCATAAAAACTGCATCAATTCCGCCGGAGATTTCCTGAAGTTTTATGTTAAATTCTTCTAAGTTACGGGAATTATAGGATTCTATTCCCATAGAATTTGCAAGTTGAATTCTGTCTTCAATCAGGTCACACCCGTATACTTTATATCCGAAAGCTTTTATGCCTTCCCCCATTAAGAGCCCGATTGAGCCTAAACCGATTATTAAAACTTTATCACCATCTATGAGTCCGCATCTTTTTATTGCACGAATGCAGCATCCTAAGGGTTCATAGAAGGAAATTTCTTCATCGCTGATTTTATCAGGAACAAGTTGGGCAACATTTTTAAGATGCTCTTCCGAAACGTAAACATATTCAGAAAATCCTCCCGGAAAAATATTTGTTTTCTTAAAATGTTCACACATAGAAACATTTCCGTGTTTGCAATAAATGCACTCTCCGCAGGGAATGTGGTGTGATGTAACTATTCTGTCACCTGCTTTGAAATCTGTATCTGAATCTATTTCAAAAATATCCGCAACAATTTCGTGTCCTAGAACAGCACCGTCGGATACAATTTTTTCTCTGAATTTTACTATATCAGAACCGCAAAGGCCGCATCCTCTTACTTTTACAATTGCGCCTTTTCTTCCGTCAAGTTTGATATTATCAACATCTTTTATAATTATTTTGTCTTGTTTAACTTGTGCTGTTTTCATATTTTGCCTCTATGTTTTTAATCGTGCAAATTTAGTGTTTGCATAAAAATATTTTAAAATTTGATATCCGTTATATCCTCTTTTTGCTAAATTATTAGCCCCGTATTGGCTCATTCCGACACCGTGTCCGTTTTTCTTAATTCCGTCATCAAAAGAAGGAACAGATTTTAAAAAGGGTAAATCTCTTGTCCAGACTTGACTTCCGGTATTTGTCTGTCCTCCTGCTGAGGCTGAATAATATGCCGGAACGATTTTCCCTTGACAAACTAAAACAATGCCTTCAGTTTCTTTTACGGCTTCATTTGTACCTTTTTTTTCAGCGCTTGCACCGCCGTATGCCTGATCTTCCGGAGTATCTTTCAAGTCATAACCGTACTTTGCACGTTTTCCCATATTTGCAACCGCGTAGCTTCTTGCTGCAATGGCTTGTGCTTTATGTGCTTCGTGTTCCCAACCTGATGGCATTTCTGAGGGAACAACTCCTCTTAAGTACAATTCTAAATCTATATCATTCATTACGGTTAATTTGCCGTCATCATTTATAATTTTAAATTTTCCTCTGTACCATTTTCTTTTGACACTTACAAATCCGTTTTCTTCCGGCTTAATTACAATTTTATCAGTTTTAATCTGGTGCCATTTCCCATCAATTTTTATGGCAATAGTTCCTCTGTATGGTTTTAATTCATATCCTTTCATTTTTTCCATGTTATACAAGAGTTTGTTTGTATTGCAGTCGAAAATTTCAGCTTTTGTTGAGGCGCCTATGAAAGTTTTGTTTACTTGGGTCTGAAGCCCGATTTTAATTGCAAAACAAGGCATTATAAAAAATAAATATGTAAAAATCAGTATTAAAGCTCTTCTCATCCCCATATTGATATTATACATCAAAAATCTTATCCGTAAAAACTATTGCACTTTTAAAAAGTTCTTGTTAAAATTAAATCAAGAGGAGAAAATTTTTACAAAACTTTACTTAATATTTCTTAATATTTGGTGAGTTTACTGTTAAAATTTTGTGTGTGCACGTTTTGATATAGATAGAAAAGTTATGTGTGTAAGGAGTTACTTATGAAAATTGACGCTATTGGTGTTAGTTACAATCTTCAAAGTACAAAAAATTTAAAAATCAACCAACCTAAAAATCTTTATTCCCCGCCTGTAAGTATAAAAACAATTTCGTTTAGAGGCGGCAACAAAGAACAAGTTATTTATTGGGGTATGGAATTAAGACCATACAGCGCATTGGGCGGTATAAGTACAGTATTAAGAGATCATAGAGGGCTAAAGGCATCTGAAGGAGCTGTTATTCCGGACGGCGGAGAGAAAAATATTGAATATTGGAGACAGCCTGATAAGGTATTTGTAGATCCGTTGTATAACGGAGTTGAAGTTTATGATTATAATACCGGATTAATGCAGGAAGCGAGAGTCGGAAAAATTCCTGCAGGGTTAAAGGAAGACAGTGCTTTTAAGAAATATGAGGGAATGCTTTTTTACACCAGCGATAAAAAATTTAAAACTTACGCAAATGAACTTGAATTTTTTAATAATGAAGAGAAAATAGTGCCGGCTACAGGACAGCCAAAGTTATCTTTGAACAATAATATCCATATTATTAAAGAGGTCGGAGAACCTATGAAAATGGATTTTGGCGGAGATAACGGAGGTGAAACATTAATAAGATTGTTCCGTGTTCACAGGTTTGATTCAAAAACCGGCGAGCTTGTTCCGATTAATGATTTTAAAGTTATGACTGATGTTTCTTTAACATGGAAACAGCCTTATGAAGGCGGCGGATACGCTTCCGCATCAGGAGCTTTGGCACAAACTTGGAAGGGTGATGGTGATGCAAGATCATCAAAGGCATTTGTAAAATTGTTTAAGAGAATTTGTGATGAGGTAAGCAAAGACGGTAAAAAATTTGACCCTGCAACTCTTATTCTCAACGATTCTCATGCTGCAAATGTTGTGGAATATATGGCTCAGGAGTTAGTGAGCGGAAATGAATTTTTACAGGGCAAAAAGCCGGAAATTATTGCTCATAATCTCGGAGCAGGGTATGTTCAGAGAACTTCTTATATGAATATGTTTGTAAATATTGCTGATAAAGAGCTTAGAGATGCCGTAAGACATGACCCTGATTTTATTGATGCGGTATTGCAGGGTAATGATGCGGCAGAGAATTATTTCAGAAAATTATTACCGGCAGAAATGATAGATAAACAGGGTGGTGTAAGTCCGTTTCAGAATACAATTTATTATGCCGAAAAGGGATTTGTTCCTAAAATAATAACAGTTTCAGAAGGTTACCACGAAGCTTCTATTGCAAACAGAGATTTGGTTCCGGGTCAATTTGAACAGTTGAAAGCACTTGCGGAAAAAGATATTTATGTAGGGATTACGAATGGTTCAACCGGTATTAATCCTTACCAGCCGGATAAAAATCCTTATTTTAACGGATATACTTTCCCTGAGGATATTGAAGGTATAGATAATGTAAAAGGAAAAACTCTGTCCGCATATCAGGTTTTTGATAAAGAGCTTGCAGGGAAAGATTCTGCGAAGTTCAGTATAGAACACGTTAGAAGCGTTAAACAGCATAATAAAGCAGCACTTTTGGAACGGTTTGATAAAGATGTATTGAAAGCTTTGCAGAAAATGAAGAGTATTGAAGGCAAAGAATATGAATATGCATCTGTGATAGCAGCAGTTCCGGGTAAAGATGTTAAAGTTTTGGGACATATTGATAAGAAATTTATTGAAGAGGCAAAAAAACCAAATAATAATGTAAAATTATTGATATCATGGGGTCGTGGTGATACGCAAAAAGGTTTGGATTCTGTATTAAATTCGTTTGCTCAATACGTAGAAAAATTTAGTGAAGCTGATCCTAACGTAGTTCTAATAGCAGGTGGAGAATTGCCTGATAATGAAGAAGGAAATGCGATAAAAGCGATTATTGAAAAGATGAACAATAATCCGAAAACAAAAGGCCGTTTTGTTTTCATGAACGGATTTGCACCAAACAAACCTTTGATTATGGCTGCAGATTTTTCAGTTCTTCCTTCAAGATTTGCACCTTGTGAACTTACTGATTTGGAATCAATAAAGGGTCTTTGTCCGCCAATAGTTTCTAATTGTCAGGGGTTAGGACAAAAGAACTTTGATGCAACTTTTGACGGAGAAGCGGGAAAAGTTACCGGATATAAAACAAAACATGATTATTATATGTCGCTTGAAGAATTAAAATCTTTAATGGAGCCGAAAGATAAAGAAAAATTTGAAAAAGAATTTCAAAAATTTAAAGACGAAATTTCCAAAGAACATCAGCACAAGTTTAACAAAGTATTGACTGATGAAGAGATTATGGAAAAAATTATTGAAGGTAAGCATTATGATTATATGTTTAAGCTGACAAGACCATACAGAGATAAAATTATAGAAAAAGAACTTGTGGATTCTTATGTAAGGGCGCTTCAAACAGACTACGGACAAGAAATTCAGACAAGAATGATACAAAATGATGTCAAACTTGGAATAGGCTGGGAAGATAATGCTGCTTTGAGTAAATTTAAAAAGACATCCGGTCAGTTATACAGAGAAGCTTTTGGACTTGATGCAGGAACGATTAAAGAAGAAGATACGCTTTTGTATAAATTAAAACAGAATTGTAAAGAAATTTTGGAGAAATATAAAAATAAAAACGGAACGCAGGAACAACCCGCTAAAATAAATTGGGGAGAAAAATTAGGAGTTTTCTTCCATTCTCCGGCAGGTAAATATACTATTGCAGGAACAGCTGTAGCTGCTGTTGCAGGACTTGCTTATTACGGATACAAAAATGGTGTATTTTCATCCAGTTATAATCTTAAGGATGAGAAAAAACATCTGTCTTGCATCGGTTAATATGTTGAATCCTCAAACCGTTCGGGATAGAATTTTGTTATGATTATAAAAACTTTTGTTGAGCCTCCTATAGAGAATAATAATTATCTTCTTATAGATGAAGAAACTTATGAGGCTGCTCTTATAGACTGCTCTTTCCCCGATATTTGGGAAAAAATTCCTAAAGAAAAAGGAACTGTAACATCAACCCCGACAGGAAATGACAGAGGAGAAGTTGATAATGTTTTGTTGAAATATATTCTTCTTACTCATGGTCATTTTGATCATATTGGCGGGATTCAGGATAGCAAAATTCCTGTGTATATGCATAAAAATGATATGAATATCGTACAAAGTGTTAATCAATATATGCCAATGTTCGGAATGCCTTCAATTGTGGTTCCTAAAGTAGATAAATTTATAGAAGACGGTGAAATTATTAAACTCGGTTCTCTTGAAATTAAAGTTATCCATACCCCCGGACATACTCAGGGGAGTGTTTGCTACCTTGTTAATGATGTTTTGTTTTCAGGGGATACGATATTTAGAGAAAGTGTAGGAAGGTGTGACCTCGAAGGCGGTGATTTTGACCGGCTTGTAGACAGTATTGAGACCAAAATTTATACACTTCCGGAGGAAACGCAAATTTACTCCGGTCATGGAAAACCTACAAATGTCGGTTGGGAAAAATTACATAATCAGTTTTTGTAGTTTATTATATTTTATTATGAGGCACAAATTTTTACGCCGGAGCTTGTGCCCAGTCTCACTGCACCGGATTCAATCATTTTTAGCGCAGCCTCTTTGTCTCTTATTCCGCCGGAAGCTTTTACCTGAAGCCCAAAATCTTTAACTGTTTCATACATAAGTTTTACATCTTCCGCTTTTGCGCCTATACCGTTTTTTACAAAT
Source organism: uncultured bacterium (assembly GCA_902788575.1). Lineage (GTDB taxonomy): Bacteria > Cyanobacteriota > Vampirovibrionia > Gastranaerophilales > Gastranaerophilaceae > CAG-196. The sequence goes on from CADAKY010000020.1 coordinate 15,041, forward strand.
CCTGTCGAGGTCTTTACAAAATTTGCTTTTCCTGCTATACAGAGTTCACAAGCTTTTTTGATTTCTTCCGGTGTTAGCAAATCTGTCTCTAAAATAACTTTCAAAGGTCTTCCCTGGCAGGCAAATTTGATACGTGAAATTTCATCTGTAATATAATCATATTCTTTGTCTTTAAGCTTTCCGTCATTTATTACCATGTCAATTTCATCCGCGCCGTTTTTTACGGCATCAATTGTTTCAAGAATTTTCATTGCGGGAGTTGATTGTCCGAGAGGAAAACCGATAACTGTGACAACTTTTATATCGGTATCTTTTAGATACTCTTTTGCAAAGGCTACATTGCAGGGATTTACACATACTCCCAGAAAATTGTATTCTTTCGCTTCATCAAGAAGTTTTTTTACTTCTTCTCTTGTTGCATCCTGTTTTAAAAGTGTATGTTCTATATATTTATTTAATTCCATTATTAACTCCTAAGCGTATAAACTAAAAAACACAGCTGTAAAAATTCCCGCAATTAAGCAATAGTAGCCGAAAATACTTAGTGAAAATTTAGATACAAATTTCAGGAAATATTTAATGCAAAGATATCCGACAATTCCGGAAACAATTGTTCCGGCAATGATTGCGGTCCAATTATAAGTAATAACTTCTGCAAAGTCTATTTTTACAAGCGGATAAACCATTGATGCTCCGAGTATTATCGGAATACTCAAGAGGAAAGAATATCTTGCTGCGGTTGTTCTGTCCAGCGCTGAAAATAATCCCGAAGCTATAGTAAGTCCCGAGCGGGAAAAGCCGGGAAGAGCTGCAATTCCTTGTGCAATTCCCATAATTATTGCCGTTTTCAATGAAATGTCTTTTTTTTCTGTTAATTTTTTTGAAACAAATTCACCGGATAAAAGAATTACACCTGTAAAAAACAGGATAATGCCGACAATTGCAGGCTTGAATACAAGAATTTCCGCTATATCAGACAGGGGAAACGCAACAAATATAGTTAAAAATGTTCCGAGGATTATATATATTCCAAGCTTAAAATCTTTTGAAGAATAATTTTTTGTCTTTAATCCAACAATTAGTGCGTGTGCAATTTCGAGAACTTCTTTTCTAAAGTAAATAAGGACTGCAATTAATGTGCCCAAATGCAGCATTATATCAAGAAAAACTTCCTGATTTGTATTTTGCACAATCTCAATTCCTTTAAAAACCTTATAAAAATTTGACGTAAATACAAGGTGTGCAGAACTTGAAATAGGAAGAAATTCGCTTAAACCCTGAACTATTCCCATCAAAATTGTTTGTATAATATCCATTATTGCTATTCCTCATAATAACTTGCGCATGATGTAGGAGTTTCCCAAATAGAAACTTTGTTTGTGCAAGGAATCTTCTTTTTCATTTGTTCATATATGTATTTGGAAAGTATTTCACTGCTCGGGCTAATTCCTTTAAACTCAGGAAGTTCGTTTATATCTTTGTGGTCAAGATAGTCCAGCACCTCTTTTAAATTTTTTTTAATTTCTTTATAATCAACAAGGATGTTGCTTTTGTCTAATTCTGTGCCTTTTACGTAAGCTTCAACAAGCCAGTTGTGTCCGTGTTGATTTTCGCATGCTCCGTCATAATTCAAAAGATGATGTGCTGCAGAAAAATACATTTGTGCTTTAAGTTCAAACATTACTCCCTCCGATAGACCTATCGTAGCATAAACATTGTAATACATCAAAATATATATTTTGATTACTATTTTTGAGGCAAATTTTTATATATGTAACAAATTGTAACGATTTTGATAAAAACCCTAAAGTTTTGAAAAAAAATGCCGATATACATGATGTGAACAGGAAATAAGAACCGGAGATAACAAGGAAAGGATTAAAAAATATGCGTATCGAAAACGAAATGTTGTCAAGATTTTCAAAATCAAATATGTCAGAAATTAAATTGGAAGACGCAGCTTTGTCACAAGAATTAGACTTCTTCTTTGACAATGTAATGGACTCTGTTGTCAATTATTTCAAAGAAGAAATCAATGTATAAATGATTTTCTCGTAAGTACTCAAAAATATACATTTACTAACAATAAACTGCAATCATATTGCAGTTTTTCTTTTTGTTTATACAGCTGCAGTTTGATTTTCAAGCTCACGTTTTATATCTGTAACCGAAACATGCATAATTTCTGAATTTTCGTCTTTTTTTAGGTAAACGTCTGTGATTCCTGCCTGAACAATAAATCTTTTGCATAAAATACAAATAAAATTATGCCCGTAGATGTACATTGTAGCACCCATGCAACGGTCTTGTCCTGCCTGAATTATTGCATTTTGTTCTGCATGTATTGAACGGCAGGTTTCATAACAGGTTCCGGACGGGATGTTGTTTTTAATTCTGAAACATTCTCCTCTTTCGTAGCAGGATTCTACGCCGGAAGGAGTTCCGTTATATCCTGTGGCTTTAATTTTTTTATCCTGTCCGACAATAACCGCGCCGACTTGCGCTCGAAGACAATTAGAACGTGAAGAACACGTTTTTGCCATATCTAAAAAATAATCAGTCCAAGATTTAATTCCCATAAAATTATTATACAATAAAACTTTGTTCGGGTACATTTTTATGACATAAAATTATCTTCTGATTTTTTCAATGTCATTATAGTCATTTGGAGTACTGTATCTTGCATTTTCGGAGATTCTCCATCCGCCGGTTACATTTGTAACGGTTCTCGCGGTTCCGGATGGAAAATTCAGAATGGATTTGCCTTGATATCCTCTTATCACAGGCCCTATATACTGTATTGCATAAGGTGTATAAGAAGGGGTTTCTGACCAAGTTTGGACATTTGTAATTTTGCCGTACATATCAACAGTAAAAGAAAATTTGAATATAATTCCGTTTGGTATTATAGGAAGTCTTACGTCCTGCATAATTTTATTTTGTAAATTTGAACGCCAAACGTTCCACGCAATTTCTTCTTCTTTTTGGGTTAAAGTTTTTACAATCTTCTTTTCCTGAACAGTAGGTTTAACAACAACTTGTTGGGATTCGGTTTTAACTTCTTTTTTTTGTTCTGCGGTTTTTACTTCCGGTTTTTTTATGGTGGTTTTTGTTTGTGTTGTTTTGGAGGTTGTTTGTTGTGGGGTGGTTTGTTTTTTTATTGTCTGAGTTTGTTGAATTGTTTTAGTTTCTTGTTTTTTTACTTGTTTTGTATCCGTTTTTTGAGTGGTCTCAATAACTTTTGTTACAGTTTTTGGTTCAACAGTTTTTTCCATAATAGGAATAACTTTTTCTTCTGTTGTCACTTTTTCATCAGGAACAATAGTGTAAGCCGAATCGTACACAAAAACAGTCTTATGCATATTGGGCTTTATTGCGCAAATGCTGAGCGTGGAAATAATTAAAAATATTAAGAGTAAGTTTAAGATTAGTTTCAAGTTATATCCTTCTTCACCCCGAAATCAAAGATTTCGACCCTCCCTCAAGGGGAGAGTAACAAGTGAGTTTATATATCTGTACATTTAAATTTATCTGTCAATTTTTGCAAGAACTTCATCGCAGGCAAAAGTCTCAAATTTTGTTTGAGAGAGCATATAAGTTTCCGCAATCAATAATGCCGTAGGGACAAGTGCTGCGAGTAAACTTAAAAGCAAGCCGCCCAAATCTCCGCCGATTTCGCCCATAAAATATGATGCGTTCATTGAAAATTCAATGAAAATAATTGCTAAACCTATAATGAATGAGCGTCTCATTTCTCCGTCCAGTCTTTTTACACCTTCGATTCCGTAGATTTCTACGCCGTGTTGCAGGTAATTGCTGTATCCGTCTTGTTTAAGAACATTTGATGCCTGAACTTTTCTTGAGCACAAGAATCCGTTTACAAAATTGAAAAACGCAAAAACAATTAAGAATGTCGCAAGAACCAAAAAAACAGGGCTGAATCTTAATCCGGAAATTCTTATCCAGCCGGCAGCTTCCGGAAAGCACATTGCTAAAGTATTTGAAACACCGTAAGCCAAAAACGGTGCCGTTATTATACCAAGCAAGATTTCACCGACAGATTTTATCTGGAGGTTAAACTGTTTGTCCTTAATTTTATTAACTTTTGCGTTGCTGAATGTATTAACATATCTTTCAATCCATTGACGGTATTCTTTTATAACATGTTCAAAGTCTTCTCTGTATTCAACTCCGTCTAATGATTCTCTCGTTTCTACGCTTGTATGTTTAAAATATCCTGCCGCAAGCGCTAGAGTTGCCGCTGTTCCTATAAAGAACAATGAAATCAATACAGCAAACACAGGGAATGTTTTTGGTGAAATATAATAAAGTACATTGATTAAATAAATTGCAGCATAAAATATAAGAGAAAGAACAATCATAAAGTTTTCAGCGATTTTAGTTGTTACAGTGCCTTCACCCATCTTGTTTTGAAGGTAAGTAAAAGTTCCCTGCTTTAGAATTAAACCTACACCAAAAATAATCAAAGCGTATACAAAAATAAGCTTCATATTTGTAGGCATTTGGATAACACTTCCTGCATCGGCAAGCGGGAGTCCTGTTAAATAGTTTGATACACCAAAAGCGCAGACAAGAGATGCAAAGAAAAGCGCTATATGAATAAATACTCCGCCTTTTGAGTTCATGGAAATTGTGCGTTTATAATTGTTTATATCAGCACCAACTTCTTTAATTATACCAACTCTTGCACCTTCAATTTCGCCTTTGCGTTTTTCAATCATAAGTTTTGCTGCCGCGTTTACATCATCACCGTATATTGCTTTAATATCGTTTTCTGTAATATTCTCTTGAGCAATTTCTCTTGTCGAAGATGTGCCGATAACTTTGATTGTAATAAAATCATCCGTTCCATCTACCATAATCTTACAAACTTTATCTATATCAAGTTTTGCAGGAATCGGTTTCCCTTTAAACATAAATTTGGGGTTGTTAAACTGGTTCAATAAAACGCATTTGTTTGACTGAATATCAAACTGAACAGTTAATAAGAACGGAAAACCAAAATCCACTTGATAATCAGCGCCCGCTTTTGAAGAAATATTTACCAATTCTTTATCTGCAAATGTTTTTTCGCCTTGTTTTGTTACGATTGTAAATGCCATATATGCTCCTTTATTTTATAAAACTGATTTTTTGTTAAAAAGTTCATTTTATCAGGTTAAAATTCAACCCATTTTTATATATACCCCTTATCTTCCGATAGCTTCAAGAAATTTTCTGTTTGCTTTATCTGCATTTGTTTCGTTAGCAACAATAAGTTTCTTTTCACCTAAAATGGGGTTGAGTTTTGTTTTAACCAAATCTAATTTTTCAGGATGAGCCCATACAAACATCATAGACAGCTCCGGAATATATTCTTGTGTTTTCTTTATGTTTTCAGGCAAAGTATCCCAGTTAATCTGTTTCTCAACAGCACCCTCACTTTCAAGGTCGCCTATTACTACAACTGCCGGAACGTATCCTTCTTTTTTCATAGTCAGGCAGTGGTCAAGTGCTTTTTTAATCCCTTCTCCGTATGCTGTTCCGTAATCTTTTGAATTATATTGCGTAAAAGCTTCCACCGCTTTAGTTATACCTTTTGAGTTGCTTGGAGAACCTTCATATATTAAATAAGAGCTTTCTGAAACTTTCAGAATCTTTATTTCATCTTCAGGATCTAAAATTGAACAGAGAGATTTTGTATATTTAATCTGTTCCGGTAAATTCTTTTGGTTTGATGCTGATGAATCAATTACAAAAACAACTGCAGCTTTGTGAAAATCATCAACCTTAATATTTTTTACGGCAGAAAAAAGTAATTTCCCGACGACAGCAATTGCCAAAATTAAAAGTCCTAAAGTTATTAATCTCTTATTCATATTTTTTCCTCTTTATTAATAATTTACTGATACATTCATAGGCTGGGTGAGTGTTAATTCAAGTTCCGTAAATGACGGAATTTCAGCATCAACACCTCTTGCTGCGGTAGATTTGATTACAGAAGTTCCTGCTCCTATTCCTGCGCCTATTGCGGCAGAACGTCCTGCGGAATGGTCAGACAGTGCTGCAAACAAAAGTCCTACAAGTGCTCCGACTGCCGCGCTTGCAACTGCATTTTTTACTGATTCTTCAACTTTACCCTCGTTAGAAACAGAAAAATCAATTTCTTCGGCTGAAATATTGTAAACGGTATTATCCGGTGTTACAAGCTGGTTGAAATTGATAACGACCCTTCCGTTTCTTGAACCGTACGCAGCATTTCTGGCGGTTGTGAGCGTTCCATAGACAACACTTCCCTGTGGTGCTACAGTCACACCGTTATATGTAAGATTTTGCATCAAAACAGCGGTAATTTTGTCTCCCTTGGATGCTGTTGCGGTATTTATGGCATTTTGAAGATATACAGGGATTTTTGTTCCGGAAGCGATTTGTCCTACATATCCTTTGAGTGTTCCTACTTGTTGTTTTTGTTGTGTCTGAACTGTCGGAGGTGTGAAAGGAGATTCCTGAACTTCTTCAAATGTGTATTTTTTTACACTTCCTGCTGTTGAGGCAAGTTCTTCTGCCAATTTGTCATATATTCCTATTATATTCGGATTAAAAGATTGTTCACATACGATATTCTGTTTTTTAATTTCTTTTAAAACGGTTTTGTTTATTTTCGTATTATCCGGTGAATTAAAATAATAGAACATGTTTTCACCGCTTTGCTGAAGAATTACAATAGCGTAATCTCCTTCTGATTGTGAAACTCCGTAATACGGATTTTGTTTAATTAAATTATATTTTGATGACGCAAATCCTTCTTCAACGTATGGTTTAACTGAATCAGTTTTTATGTTTTTTAAATAGTATAATTCGCTTGCTGCAAAGCATACACCGTAAGATGAATGTATTAATAAAAGTAAAAGAGCAATAAATTTTTTCATTATTTTTCTTGCTCCTTATAAACTGTCTGTGTAACCTGTTTGGTCGTTGTCATACTCCCGTCTTTATTAATTTTGAACAGATATTCTATTGTGTTCAGACTGAACGGTTTATGCATATCTGGCTGAGATTTACATATATAAACAGTTACGCATAAAGCAATTGCTAAAATTATAAGAGCAGCCAGTTTTAGCCCAAAACTTATCAGATTTTTCAGCACAACTAGTGCGATAATAACTATGACTACAGCGATTCCAATTCCCATAAATTAATATCCTTTTCTTCAACAAAATTATACACAAATTCAACCGTTTTTACAAGTAAAATTATCGTGCATAAAATCTTAGAAATCTACTCAAAATCTGACTTTTAAACCCAAGTTTAAAATAAAAATCTCTTGCCTCAACAAGAGGCTCGACTAACAAATCTTTTTTAGGGAAAAGGGATATAATAGACTCTACAAGGTTGCGTCCGACCTCAGTATATTTTCTGTTTTGAGAAATAAATTTATCTCTCGGGCGTGTCTGCAATAAAACAAGTTCTTGCATTTTAGATGTTAAAGGTTTGACTTCCGCAATTCCTAAAATATCATCGGGGTTTAGTCTGTCAAATCCTTCCATTTGTTTAGTAACAGCAAAAAATTTGAATTCAGGCTTTGTATAATCATCCACAAAGTCACTGAAAATTGCTGAAGCAAATGTTTCTTTTTTGTTGTTTTCTTTGTCCCACAGCATTGCGGCTCTGCTTAGTGCCAAGACATCACTATAGCTGTTGCTTTCAAGTTCAACAAAATTTGCCGGTGTTTTTGTTCTATAGCCGGCACCGTCAATTTTCATAATATTTACAGGATGTATAGGTTTTGCTTTAAAATTAATCATATATTTTACTTATACATAAAAACCCGTAAATATATTTTTTGCTCTATTTTTTTATTGTACTTCTTTCAAGCGCGCGTACAAGTTTTGTAGGCCAATTTTCATTTGGGTTAATTGAGCCGACCAGTATTGTTTTACATCCGAGCCGGATACCTCCCAGAATATCAGTTAATGGTCTATCTCCAACCATTACTGCTTCTTCAGGTTTTATTCCTATTTCGTCCAGATATGCTTTCATAACTTTAGGATTAGGTTTTCTTGCTGCTCCTATAACTCGGCAAGGTGCTATTCGTGAAGCATTTTTAATGTATTCTTTATTGAAGTTATTTGAAATTATTGCTACCTCAAAATCTTTTATAAAAGTATTAAACCATTCTATTGTTTCCGGTAAAAATGCGGCTGATTTAGAAACCATAATTGTAGAATCCAAATCAAACATTATGCATTTAATCCCCATTGATTTTAGTTCTTCAAAATCAATCTCATATACGTTTTTTAAATTGTAATCCGGTTTTATGAACATGCGCATCCGGCCTTTTCGTTTGTTGTATTCTTGATTCCGACTGTTCTGACAAGCGCCCATTCGTATTCTTTTGGTTCGACAGTGAATTTAACCCAAAGCTCGTGATTTGTATTAGCAAGTTCTTGCTCTTCGCCTTTTAAATCTTTAATTTCCGTAACTTGTGTTATAAATTTTTCGGAAGGTGTAATGATTTCAATATCTTCATTTTTGAAAAATTTGTTTTTGGTTATTATTTTATAATATCCGTTTTCTTTTTCGTGAACCTCGCATAAGAAATCTGCGCCTGCAAGTCCTTTTGAAATATCGTAACTATACCCGTTAGAAGGATATTTGCCGTCACCGAGATAGAAACCTGTTGTATACCCTCTGTTTCCTACTTTTAAAAGTTCTTCAAAATATTTTGATGTATCGGCATTAGGATTTTCGTAAACAAGGTCTATTGCTTCACGATAAGCTTTTGCAACTGCTGAAACATAATAAAGACTTTTTGTTCTGCCTTCAACTTTGAATGAATCAATTCCTGCTTCAATCATTTCTTTTAAGTGATTTACCAAACATAAATCTTTGGTAGAAAGAATATGAGTACCCTTTTCATCTTGGATAATTTCCTGATACTCGTTAGGTCTGGTTTCTTCAAGTAGTTTATAACTCCACCGGCATGGTTGAGAGCAGTTGCCGGAGTTTGCTTTTCTTTCTCCTCCGGTCATATAGTCGCTAAGCAGACATCTTCCTGAAAAAGAAACGCACTGAGCACCATGAATAAAACACTCCAATTCCATATCCGGAACTTTTGATTTAATCTCCGCAACATCTTTTATCGGGAGTTCTCGTGCCAAAATGCATCTGGCTGCACCCATATCCTGCCAGAATTTTACGGCCTCATAATTCAATATGTTTGCCTGAGTTGATACGTGAATCGCTGTTTTTGGCATATATTTTTGCGCAAGCCGCATAATTCCGGGGTCGCTTATTATTAACGCATCCGGATTTGATTCTGTAATCTTGTCCATACAAGCTTCTAAAGCTTTGATATCACTATTAAAAGCAAAAATATTTAGTGTCAGATAAGCTTTTGCATTCATCTCATGCGCGGTATCAATGGCTGTTTTAAGATTTTCCAACGTTATTAATTCGCCTTTACGCATAGCTCTCAGGCTGAAATCAACAACTCCGAGGTATACAGCGTCCGCTCCGTATTTAATACCGTATTTTAATTTTTCAAGATTGCCCGCAGGCATTAATAGTTCAGGTTTAATCATAAGTAAATTTTAACATAAAGTAAAAAATCGTACTTTGTTTGATATAAAAAATTTATAAAGTTTTTTCAAATTCTATTGCAAAAGAAAAAAAAATGTTGTATAAAAAAAAGAAAAAAATGTAACTTAATAGGTGAGAGGATTTGGATGTATGAATGAATACGTAACAAGAGTGGTTAATGAAGTAGAGAAGAAAAATGCTTGTGAACCTGAGTATTTGCAAGCAGTTAAGGAAGTTTTATGTTCAGTTGAAAATTTGGTAGAAAAACATCCCGAGTACGAAAAATTGGCTATACTGGAAAGAATGGTTGAACCTGAGAGAATTATTTCATTTAGAGTTCCATGGGTTAATGATAAAGGCGAAGTTGTTGTAAACAGAGGTTTCCGTGTTCAGTTTAGTTCTTTAATCGGCCCTTATAAAGGCGGTTTAAGATTCCATCCTACTGTAAACCAAAGTATAATGAAATTCTTGGGATTTGAACAAATTTTTAAAAACGCTTTGACAGGATTGCCGATAGGTGGCGGCAAAGGCGGAAGTGATTTTGACCCAAAAGGAAAATCTGATAATGAAATTATGAGATTTTGTCAAAGCTTTATGACAGAATTGTACAGACACATAGGACACGATGTGGATGTTCCCGCCGGTGATATTGGTGTCGGCGGACGTGAAATCGGATATCTTTTCGGTCAATATAAAAGAATCAAAGATGCTTATGAAGGCGGAGTTTTGACAGGAAAATCAATATGTTACGGCGGTTCTTTAGGAAGAACTGAGGCAACAGGCTACGGATTGGTTTTCTATACAAGAGAAATGTTAAAAGCAAACAATAACAGCCTGCAAGGTAAAACGGTAACAATTTCCGGCTCAGGTAATGTTGCAATTTATGCTTGCGAAAAAGCAACTGAATACGGTGCAAAAGTTGTTGCGATGAGTGATTCAAACGGATGTATTTATGATGAAAACGGAATTGATTTGCCGCTAATTAAGCAAATCAAAGAAGTTGAACGCGGAAGAATCAAAGATTATTTGAATAAATATCCGCAGGCAAAATATATGGAAAGAGTGAATGAAGATTCTCCAATTTGGACAATCAAAACTGATATAGCACTTCCTTGCGCTACTCAAAACGAAGTAACTTTGAATTCTGCTAAAAAACTTGTAGAAAATGGGTTGCTTGCGATAGCTGAAGGTGCAAATATGCCTTGTACACAGGAAGCAACAGATTATTTCTTGGAAAAAGGAGTTTTGGTAGGTCCTGCAAAGGCTGCAAATGCAGGCGGTGTGGCAACATCAGCAATTGAAATGTCGCAAAACAGTATGAGATATTATTATACATTCGATGAAGTAGTAGAAAAACTGGATTGTATTATGGTTAATATTTTTAAGGCTTGCAAAGAAAATGCAGAAAAATATGGATGCGCAGGTAATTATGTAGCAGGTGCAAATCTTGCGGCATTTGAAAAATTGGCAGAAGCGATGAAATGTCAGGGTATTGTTTAATTATATAACAATATCAATTTCTTCTCCGATTTTAGAGATTAGTGAACAAACCTTGTTATGAAGTTCTTTTGGACTCATATCAGGGTTTTGTTTTATTAAATTATTTACGGTATTTGTAATATCTTTAATTTCCGGGTATTTTTCGAGAATTTTATCACCTACTAGCTTGGCATAATATTTGTATCCTTTACGACCGGTTGCTTTTGGTACATCGTAAAGTTTTTTCATGGTGTCTGTCATACCTGTAAAGCCTCGTGGCTCGAACATTTTAAGAGTTGTCAGTTCGATTACATGCATAGTATTAACTTTTGTGCCGAAATTAATGTTGTTTGTGTGTTGAATTTTCATATTAATTTTAAAAACTGTAAAATAAAAATTTGCTACTATAAGAGAATGCGGAAAAATTAATTAACATAAAGATTTTTTGGCAAAATTTTTCTTGCAACGGGTCAGCAGAATACAACAAAATATCTCTTTTGTTGTATTGATTTTTGTATCTTTGTGGTTTTATGTTCTTTTTATACTTCTTTTTGTTTCATTGTAGCCTTCATTTTTTAATGTTTTTTTGTTCATTTGGCACTT
>CADAKY010000021.1 GCA_902788575.1 uncultured bacterium
AGGGCATAGTGGTTAACCGTTCAATCGCGTGTTCTCTTTTTCTTTTGGTACTTTTATTTTTCTCTGCCTCGCAAACAGAGAAAAAGAAAAGTACAGCAAAATTGAACAAAAGAGGAAAATCAAAGCTGCAAAAAAAGCAAAAAGAATCAATACAACAAAAGAGATATTTTGGTGTATTCTGCAGACCTGATACAAATAAATTTTTGATTCTGCGTGAAGAACATAAATTGACAAACTTTAGAATGTTTCCGCAACCTCTTTTTGTAACAATTTCTTAATATAAAGCTATTTAGGGGCAATTATTTAAGACAAATAATCTTTATTAATACAGGAAGAAGTGTGTCAGTATGAATAATATTCAGCCAATAATTCCGAGTGTAACTTTTCAGGGTGCGCCAAACGGTAATTGCCGCGGTGTTAAAGGAATCTGGCATAAAATAAAACAAGAAGTAAGCGGGGTAAGTCAGAAAGTACAACAGGGAGTAATTGACCTTTTTCCTAATAAAACAATTGAGGATGGTAAGTTTAATGTTGAAAAACTTGAAAAATATGATGCAATTCTTTCCAAACCTGCAGAAAACAGGCTTATTGTCGGAGCAACCGCTCTTGCAACCCAGCCTGCAATTGATTATTACAATCACAAAGTTGATGAAGAAACACGAACGGTATCCAGAAACAGAACTATAGCAAAAATTGTTGCAGGAACGTCTGTCGGAATTCTTGTAAGAAGTTTGTGTTATTCTCTCGTTGAAAAAATGACGGATTTTAACGGTACTAAGAAATATTCAAAGTGGCTTCTGCCGGATCAATTGTTGAACTCTATAAAAGATAATCCGAAATATTATAAAAATACTGTTTCGACACTGGTCGCTCTGGGTGTAATGTGCATAACGAACTTTTTGCTGGATGCACCTTTAACTGCATACTTTACAAATGTTTTAAATAAGAAAACTTTGAAACAGCAAAAAGAAGAAAAACCGAATCTAAAGGAGGGATTGTATGTCTAATTTATTCAAACAATCTTTAGATTTGATAGCTAAAAAATTTGGTAAAGACCCGTCTAAAATGCTTATAGCAACAGGAGTTATCGGATGGGGATTGTCTTCTGCGGCACAAATGCTCGGAATAGTTTTTAATCCGGAAATATCAGATAAGCAAAAAGGCTACCTTCTTCCGCAGGAATTTTCTGATGCTGTTGTGAATATCGGATTGTTTTTCTGCATGACATTGACTGCAAAATGGCTTGTTTCTTCATTATTCAAAACAGGTAAAATAGCTCCGCAGTCAGTCAGAGAATTTATAAAAAAACAAAATCTGAGTGAAAAAGTCGGAAAACTGGATTTAAATTTGGATGATTATATAAATCAAATGCCAAATCTTGTAAAAAGAGATTATAATGCGTATAAAAACATTGCAGCTTCCGTTGCTACAGTAGGCTCAGGAATCGTTGCCTCAAATGTATTAACTCCGATAATAAGAAATAATAATGCATCAAATATGCAGAAAAAATATCTGGATTACAAAAATAATAATCCGGTAAATTATTCATCTGACATGAAAATTTAAAACTGTGGTAAAATGTTTCAAAAGGGGAGTTTATTATGGAAGATTACGGAATTATAGGCGGAGGTCCTGCCGGATATACATTAGGGATGATGCTTGCTTCAAAAGGAAAATCGGTTGTTCTTTTTGAGAAAGACAAACTTGGAGGAACCTGCTTGAACAAAGGGTGCATTCCGACAAAATCTTTTCTGCACTCTTCCGATTTATATGCAGAAATTAAAACTAATTCCTGCGGAATATCAGCGGACGGATTGAATGTGGATTTTTCAAAAGTTAGAGAAAAGAAAACCCAAACGGTTGAAAAAATTCGCAAATCCTTGGAGCTTGCAGTGAAAAATTCCGGTGTAAAAACTGTTTATGCCGAGGCTTGCGTGAAAGATAAAAACACGATTGTTGCAGGCGAAGATGAATATAAATTTGATAAAATTATACTCGCAACAGGCGCAAAACCGAGAGAAATTAAAGGTTTGGAATTTGATGGTGATTTTATTTTAAGTTCTGATGATATCTTGGAATTAAACACTCTTCCAAAATCCTTGCTGATAATAGGTTCCGGTGCAATCGGGATTGAATGGGCAAGAATTATGTCAAATTTTGATGCGGAAGTTACAATAGTTGAGATGGCGGAACATCTTATACCTGCTGCAGATATTGAAGTTTCAAAGCGAATAGAAAGAATTTTCAAACAAAAGAAGATTAAATATTATTTAAATGACTGTATAGAAAAAGTTGAAAACAGGCAAGTAACTTTAAAGAGCGGAGTTATACTTAATCCTGAAAAAATACTTGTTGCTGTCGGCAGAGTTCCCGTTTGTCCTGATTGTGAGTGTGAAAGAGTTCTCGGTGATGCCTGCGGAGAAATTCAGCTTGCTCATTATGCAATTCATCAGGCTAAAGCGGAAGCCTTAGGAATACCGTTTGATAAAGCCCTTGTTCCTTCCGTAATATATGGTGAACCGGAAATTGCATGGGTTGGCATAAGAGAACAGGACACTGATGAAAGCTATAAAAAAGTAACACTTCCGATTACGGCATTGGGGAAGGCATGGTGTGATGATGCAACAGACGGGTTTATTAAATTAATAACAAAAGATAATAAAATTAAAGGCGCACATATTGTTTCAAAAGAAGCTTCAAGTTTGATTCATACCGTTTTAATTGCAATGCAGAACGAAATAACAACAGAACAGCTTGAAGTATCCTGTTTTGCACACCCGACATACTCGGAAGGTTTGTTTGAAGCTCTTTTAAGACTTTAACTTTCTTCTCTCAAAAGAAGTATTGCTGCGTTTAATTCTTCTTTAAGGTATTCCAGCTGTTGATTTATATTTTCGGGGTTATAAATCGAACCGCTTTCCGTATATGCAAGATATCTTTGATATGTAACAGCTTCACGCCTTAAAGTTGAAATTGATTTTACATAACGGTTTACTTCCGCAAGTTTTTTGAATGATTCATAACAGCATTCAGGCTGACCGTCATATTTTTCCATAATATGGTCAATATTCATCGTTAATAAGTTAGCTTTTGTAACAAAAAGCTGAACATTCTCCTCGTCCTCAATGCAATCCATAAGTTTTTCCAGCATGGGGATAAGGTCATTTGCATCTTTCACATACTCTGATGTCTTATCTTGTTTTTGAATAATATCAACAAAAGCCGGATTATCTCTGGGTACCGGTTTCAAATCTTTGGGGTCATTAAATCCGTCTTTGACTTCAAAAAGCGGAGTTCCTTTTTTTGCAGTTGTGCCGCCTTCTCTTTCTTTACCTATATCAGGGAGAGTTCCCGCATAACCTTTTCCCTGAAGTTCCGCCTCAAGTGCTTTGTTTTTCTTTTTCCAGAAAAAAGCGTGAGAAGGGAGTGCAAAGCTCATTATAATTAAACAGATTAAAAACTTTTTCATAACTATATTATAGTTATTTATTTATGAAAGTCCAGTTGCTTGAATATTTTTTGATTTGAGTGTTTTTCTGTATGTATCTGTAATGTTTCCTGTTTGATTAAGTGCTATACCTGACAGAAATCCAAGCAGAAGTGATTTCCCGCCTGATACCAATTTTGTGGCTGAGATTATTGATGTTGTAATTGCACCGAGAATGGGGATTCCTGATTTTATAACAATAGAAGTCCGTTCGTCTTTGTTTTTTGCGTATCCGAGACCGCAGCTTATTGTTATAAAAGAAAGCAATACCGTTAACACATCTGTTGGGGCGGAACCCAGTACCAAATCTCGTTCTTTGTCAAAAAATTCTATATTTTCCAGATAAACTGATTTGTCGAATGATTCTACAGCTTTCTTTACGGAAAGAGATGCACCTGTTTGCGATAATTCAAACGGAGCAAGTTTGTAGTAAATATCAAGCATATCCTGAAGTTCACCTGTAGATTTGTCTTCGGTGAGTTCTTTTATTAAATTTATATATGATTGTTGGTTATTAATATGAACTTTAGCAATTTTTTCGTCCATTTTTTTATTTGTTTTATGTGAAGCCAGATTATCAAGTTCTTTTAAAAAAGCTTCTTTATTTTTGGCGATTATTTCAGGATTATATGTGTACCATTTTAATCTCGTAATAATTTCCGCTCCTTTTGTATCCTCCGGAAGTATTGTTTTGTCAAGCATGTTAATATATTCTGTCAGTAACTTTAATTTGTCGCCGGAGGTATATGAAATAACGTTTCTTGCTATAGCTGTTCTTTCCGCAAGAATTGCTTTATCTCCGGCAACCTGTTCCGCCGCAATAAAAGTCTGCCACATTTCTTTTCGTTTAAATTTATTGTTTTTTGACCAAAAATCCTTGAATGATACATCCCAAAATCTGGAATATAAATCCGATGTAGCATTTTTTATGTAATCATATCGAAATTTTTGTGCATCTTCGGAAATAAATGCATCGACTGCGTCTTTTACTATATTTCTGCTGCCGCGAGCATTTTCTATAAGTTCCCTTTTTGTGTACATTTTCCCTTTATATTCTACTACTGAATCCGGAGAATCCTTCAATATAATTTCATCAAGCGAATCAAAACTTTTGTACATATTATCAAATCTTAGTTTTGTTTCTTTGTATGAATTTTTTACGGTATTTCTTGACAAATCTTCAAACAATTTGGTGATATTTTGGTGTAGTTTTTTTGTAGGTTCTGTTGAATACATTATTCTCATAAACAGAATATCTTTGACAGATGTAATATTATTAATACTGTCCATTTTACGAATAAAAAAATCAAGTTTTCTTATAGCTGATTCATAAAATCCGGACTTTTTTCCGGATTCTTTTTCTGTCAAATTCTTTTGTTTGTTCTCCAAAAATTCTCTGAATTTGTATAAATGTTTACCTGCATTCTTTTGAATGCCTTTTGAAAACATTAAAAATGTAATAACAGAAGTTACCGCTAAAACGGTCATTGCTTTTGCAGTGTTTGTTTTTGAGGGGGCATCATGACCAAAACTACCGGCAATAATGGATTTTTGCGGTTTTAAATACGACGGATATTGTTTTTTGTTGATTGGATTGATTGTTATATCCATAAGGATATATTTCCCTGGGTTGTTATGTGTATTTATGTATAATATAAAATAAAACAAAAAAAAATAAAAGTCCATAAGTAGAGTTCTTTTTTTATTTGTTTTGACTTTTCTTTTTGCCCTTGTTTTTGTTAATTTATGGTTTTATAATATTTTTAAAAAGGACGGGGATGAAACGAGCTTTAATTTTATTGTTTTTTTTATTAATTAGTTGCGTAAATGCTTTTGCGCACGATATTTTTTCGCCCTATATTCCTTCGGAGCACGAAGTTGTTTTTAATCAATCAACCTATTATATTGATGTTGTTGATCCTCAGGTAAGTACCAATCTTAAGGGTGCAAATTATCCGGGTCTAAGAGGTGCAAATCAACTTGTAATTTACACTCCTGAATTCGGATTCAGAACTAATACAAATGAATTCGGAACAGAAGCGGTAGTTACGGGTGATACGGTTTCTTCTCTTAGCGGTGCGGATTCTTTGATTCCGTCAGAAGGACTGGTTATCAGCGGTCACGGAAGAGCAAAAAAATGGATTAATGAAAACGTTCTTGTAGGTTCAAAAATATATATAGACAAAGAAAACAATATAATAACATCATACATAACTTCCGATACCTTTTTATACGGTGCAAGAGCAAAAGTCAGAGAAGTTCGGGAAATGATGTCATATTATGCTCAGAATGTTCAGGGATATAATTCAAGAAAAACAGAACAGTATCTTTCCAAGGCAAATGATTGTATCGCAAAAGCAGAAAGAGACAGTGAAAATGCTCAGAAATACGCATCAAAAGCTATAGAATATGCAGATTCTGCAATAGCGGCTGTTATTCCTTTTAATCCTTATGAACTCAAAGGTGTTTGGATTCGTCCTACGTACCATGATGCGGATGAGATTAAAGATGTTCTGGATAGGCTTGCAGATGCCGGAATAAATAATATTTTTATAGAAACATATTATCACGGGCAAACAATATTCCCGTCTAAAACAATGGAGCAGTACGGTTTTATAAAACAAAATCCCGAATTTGCAAGCTTTGACCCGCTGAAAATATGGATTACCGAAGCTCACAGACGCGGAATTCATGTTCATATTTGGTTTGAATCTTTTTATGTAGGAAATAAGCCTCCGGAAAGTAATCCGCAGTACATTCTTGCTGTGAAGCCGCAATGGTCAAACTATCAGAGAAGAAATGTTGATTCGGAAACTATTCCATATTCAGTTTCTGAACATAACGGATATTTTCTTGATCCGGCAAATGCCGAAGTACAGGAATTTCTGTGTAATTTGCTTGAGGAAATAATTCTCAAATACAGACCGGACGGAATAAATCTTGATTATATACGTTATCCGCAGTCCTTGGCACCTAACTATTCTAATTATGTTCAGTCAAACTGGGGATATACAAAGGCTGCAAGAGCGGAATTCTTAAGAAAATACAGCGTAGACCCGATTGATATTGAATACAATGATCCGATGTGGTATCAGTGGAAAAATTACCGTATGGGAAAAATTACCCAATTTGTTCAACAGGTGAACTCAATTTGTCGTGAAAACAATATAACATTAACGGCAGTCATTTTCCCAAATCGAGAAATGGCAATGGATACAAAAATGCAGGATTGGAAAACATGGTCTATGACAGACCTTGTTGATGGATTTACACCGCTGTTTTTGACCTGCGATAAACAAACGGCTATGAATTTGATGGGAAATGTTATTCGCAACAAAACTTCTAAAACAAAATTATACGGAGGTTTATTTGTTACATTTATGAACGGTTCTAATTCCGATTTAATCAAACAAATTCATGCAGCAAGACAGTATTGTCTGAACGGTTTAATAATATTTGATTATGCACACTTAAAAGACAGTTATATAGAAGCATTAACGGAAAGTGTATTTAAACCGATAAAAGACAGGAGTTATCGCCGTGGCGGAAGAAGATAACAAAAGTAAGCGTAATTTTTTGGGAATTTGGTTTGAATGTTGTCATACGTATGGCAGATTGTATAAGAATCAGGCAGGCGATGCTTATGTAGGAAGATGCCCGAAATGCTTACGCCCCGTTCATGTAAGAATCGGCGGAGAAGGTACTAACAGAAGATTCTTCCGCGGGGGGTAAAGGGGTAAATGGGTAAAGTGGTATTCTGCTCAAGTTTATCAGACAATTGTAAAAAGGAGATTGTATGTCTATTAATTTAGAAGATTTAAGAAAAGAAAATGAAGTATTGGATATTTTTTGCAATTTGGTAACAATTCCGTCACCTTCTTTGAAAGAAGAAAAGGTGTCTGCGTGGATTCTTGATTTTTGTGCAAAAAACGGAATAAATGCAAAACTTGATAATTACGGAAACGTATATATACATGTTCCTGCAACAGACAGTACAAAAGAGCCTATAATGCTTTCTTCTCACATGGATGTCGTAGGTGATGACAGTCCCGTTGAAATTTATCTTGATGAAGAAGGGTTTATTCACGCTAAAGGAAGAACGTTAGGCGCTGATGATAAAGTCGGTGTTGCCTGTGCTTTGATGCTGGCAAAAGAACTTAAAATTAACTCTGTTTACCCTCACGGCGGACTTGAAATTACGTTTACGAGAGACGAAGAAACCGGCATGAGCGGGGTTGAACATGTTGAATTTGATAAAATTTTATCAAAATATGTTCTTGTTTGTGATGCTGATAAACTTGGTCAGCTGCAAATTTCAGGTGCAAGTTATACAAACGCTAAAATTATTGTAAAGGGTTTGAAAGGCGGTCATTCAGGGATAGATATAGGTGATGAAACAAGACTTAATGCAGCAAAGTTAATTGCGGAATTGCTCGCAGAATTTCCGCAGGGTGTGTTTTATAAGGATGAAACAGGTGTAATAACTTCATGTAACCTTGGTGCAATCGTTGCCGGCGGAATTCAGAATTCTGTTGCATCTATTGTGGAAAAAGGAATAAAAACAAATGATTATATAACAGAAATTATGAAAAAAACTTCTACAAATATAATTAACGTTCTCGGTATGGCATCTTATTCAATAAGAAGTGCGTCAGTTGCTAAAGAAGAAGAATTAAAGACTTTAATGTCTTCTATTGTTGAAAAATTTAATCATAAATATGAAGGGCTTGCAGAAGCGATAATAGAATTTGAGCCGCATTTGCCTCCGTTTGAAAAGGCTGATGATGACAGAATAGAAAACATTCATACAGAAGCTTGTAAGCGTGCGGGTATAGAAAATGATATTTCGTCATTCCACGCAGGAGCCGAAACTCATATCTATTGTCAGCACAAAAACTCTAAAGGTGAAACTTTTATGCCGATGCTTTTGGGGTTAGCAGATGTTTATAATATGCACTCGGCTTCCGAAAAGGTTGATTATAAGACTCTTTTAAAGGGATATGAAGTCATAAAAAATACTTTTGAAGAATTTAATAAATAAGTAGCAAAAAATATTTTTACGTGTTTTAAACATGAAAAAAAGGAGAAATATATGTCTATTCAACCAATTAAATTTGTAAAAAGTTTGTATTATGCAAATAAACCCTTGGCAAAGAAGGCAGAAAAAACGATGGTAGATATTCCTTATTCTTTTGAAGACGATATTTATAACAAAATATCATCTCAATACAGCAGAATGGAATATATCGCCAAAGTGTATAATATACCATTCAGATTTGCTCAGAAAGGTAAATCCGTTTTGGCAAACTTCGGAACAAAAACAGCAATATTTTCTCAAAATGCTAAAGCAGAAGAAGTTAATACCGTAATCGACGGATTGATTAATCACGCATCTAAATATTTAAGATAAAAAAAAACCTTTCCGAGAAGAAAGGTTTTGGAATTTTTTTAATAATTCCTCATGTGTAGAAGGTTAGTGTGTAGGTTGTATGAAAAGTTGTGTGTTTCGTGTTTCGTACTTATATAAAGTATTTACGAAATGCGAAATTTCACAGCTTTAAAAAACTGTTACAAAAATTTACAAATATATTCCAAAACGCTGTAAATTAGTGTATTTTTGTGTTACCTTTTTGTTATAAAGCGAAAATGTAGGTTGGGAAATCCCGACAAAATAAAAAGGAGAAAGCAAATGGCTGAAAAAAGAGTATGGCTATTCAAAGAAGGTAACGCTGATATGCGTGCACTCCTCGGCGGAAAAGGTGCTAACCTTGCAGAAATGACTAACCTTGGTCTTCCTGTTCCTCCGGGACTTACTATCACAACTGAAACTTGTATGGATTACATCAATCACGGCAACAAAATGCCTGAAGGTTTGATGGATGAAGTTAAGTTTGCACTTAAAACAGTAGAAGAACAAGCAGGTAAAAAGTTTGGCGACTTAAATAACCCGCTTTTGGTTTCTGTTCGTTCCGGCGCAAGAGTTTCTATGCCCGGTATGATGGAAACAATATTAAACTTAGGTTTGAATGATGAAACAGTTGAAGCTATGGTTAAATTAACAAATAACCCTCGCTTCTGCTACGATTCATACAGAAGATTTTTAACAATGTTCGGTTCTGTTGCTTGGGAAATGGACAGACAACTTTACTTTGAATCAGAAGTAGAAAAAGTTAAGGCCAGAGAAGGCGTAACTTCTGATACGGAAATTTCTGCAGAAGGCTGGAAATCATTGATTCCTATCTATAAAGCAAAAATCAAAGAAGTTACAGGAAAAGAATTCCCGCAAGATCCTTATGTACAACTTCAAGAAGCTATTGAAGCCGTATTCCGTTCTTGGAATATTCCTCGTGCAGTAGCTTACAGAAACATGAATAAAATTGACCACAACTTTGGTACAGCAGTAAACGTACAAACAATGGTATTCGGTAATATGGGTAACGACTGTGCTACAGGTGTTTCATTCACTCGTAACCCTGCTACAGGCGAAAACAAATTCTACGGTGAATATCTTGTAAACGCTCAAGGTGAAGACGTTGTTGCAGGTATCAGAACTCCAAAACAAATTGCTGAATTGGAAACAGATATGCCTGACATTTACCGTCAATACGTTGATATCGCTAAACAACTTGAAAAAGGATATCACGATGTTCAGGATATGGAATTCACCGTTGAACGCGGAAAACTCTGGATTCTTCAAACCCGTAACGGTAAGAGAACAGCTAAGGCTGCTATCAAGATTGCCGTTGATATGTACAATGAAGGCATTATCACTAAAGAAGAAGCAATCAATCAGGTTGATCCGTATTCAGTTTATCAAGTATTGTTACCTTGCTTTAACCCTGATAAAGTTAAACACTCACATAAAGTTTCTAAGGGTGTAAATGCTTCTCCGGGTGCTGCTGTAGGTAAGATTGTATTTGATACCGAAGAAGCTGCTCGTCGCGGTGAAGCAGGCGAAAAAGTTATCTTGGTAAGAATCGAAACTTGTCCTGACGATATTCACGGTATGGCTGTTTCTCAGGGTGTTCTTACACTCAGAGGCGGTGCTACTTCTCACGCAGCAGTTGTTGCAAAAGGTATGGGTAAACCTTGCGTTTCAGGCTGCGAAGACTTGATTATCGACCTTGCTAAAGAAACAATCACTTGCGCTGACGGAACAGTATTCCACAAAGACGATATTATTTCTCTTGACGGCGGTACGGGTGAAGTTATGGAAGGCGCTATTGAACTTGTTCAGGCTGGTTTGGATGAAGATTTTGAAACATTCTTCTCTTGGGTTGATGATATCAAAGAACTTCACGTAGAAGCTAACGCTGATACACCTAAAGATATTGAAAACGCTAAGAAATTCGGCGCTGAAGGTGTTGGATTATGCAGAACAGAACACATGTTCATGGATCCGGACAGACTTCCTTGGGTACAAAAAATGATTATTGCAGGAACAACAGAAGCAAGAAAAGAAGCTCTTTCTCATCTTCTTCCGATGCAGTATTCGGATTTCTACTCAATGTTCAAGGCTCTTGGAGACAAACCTCTTACAGTACGTTTGTTAGACCCGCCGTTACACGAATTCTTACCTTCTAAGATAGAATTGATTGAAAAAGTTGCTACAAAACGTGCTTTGAATCAAGACTACTCTGAAGATGAAAAAATGTTGGAAATCGTTGAAAACTTGTCAGAATCTAACCCGATGATGGGCTTGAGAGGATGCCGTTTAGGCTTAACTTATCCTGAAATCAATGAAATGCAAGTAAGAGCAATCTTTGAAGCTTGCTGTGATTTGGCTAAGGAAGGTCATAAAATTCAACCTTGGATTATGATTCCGCTTATCGGTCACATCAACGAACTTAAGACCGCAAAAGCTACATTAGTTGCCGTTGCTGAACAAGTTATGAACGAAAAAGGTATAAGAGTAGAATATAAATTCGGTACAATGATTGAAATTCCTCGTGCGGCATTGACTGCAAAAGAAATTGCAACAGAAGCTGAATTCTTCTCTTATGGTACAAATGACCTTACTCAGATGACATTCGGTTACTCTCGTGACGATGCTGAAGGTAAGTTCTTGAAGAACTATGTAGAACAAAAAATTCTTCCTTCTAACCCGTTCATTACACTTGACCAATCAGGTGTCGGAAGACTTATCGAAATGTCTATCAATGAAGGCAAAGAAGTTAATTCTTCACTTGTCGGCGGTATTTGCGGCGAACACGGCGGAGATCCTGATTCTGTTAAGTACGCTCACAAAATCGGACTTAACTACGTATCTTGCTCACCATTCCGTATTCCGCAAGCTAAGCTTGCAGCAGCACAGGCTGCAATTGCTTGCCCTCGCAAGACATTGGTAAATGCGTAAGAAATGGTGTTCTTTTCTGTAGAAAAGAACCAAAAGACTTTTCATATATGGTCGGCTCTTGAACGGCTCTACAAGATAATTTCAAGGCTTGTTTGTCCGCCTCAAGACGGGACTGACAGATAAATGAAAAAGTTTTAGATAAATAAAGAAATCAGGCGGTTTGGACAATCTGTCCAAACCGCCTTTTTATGTTCATTTATAGAGTGAGATTATCCTATTCTATTAGTCATTACTATTGACTTTGACTCAATTGTAAAGGTTTTTTTTGCTTAACAATATTAATATTTATTAATACATTAAGTGGGAACAGATTAATATCCCACTTGTATAAAGCCCACAATATGTTATAATGAAAATAAAGGAGATAAAATTATGAGTTTAGCCAAAAATTTAAAACTTGATAACAAAAAAAGAATTACACTCGGAAAAATTGCCGATAAAAATGTTACTTCTTATGACGTGGAAGTAAAAGAAAATGGTGTAATAATACTATATCCGAAAGTTGAAATTCCTGCTGAGGAACTTTGGCTATTTCAAAATAAATCTGCTCTTGAATCTGTAAAACAAGGATTAGATGATGCTGAATCGGGTAATATAGGAAATATTGAAGACGATTTCTGGAGTGGCATAGAGGATTAATATGTATAAAATTGAGTACACAAAAGAAGCTGAGAAAAATCTAAGAGATTTAAAAAAGAAAGGTGATATTGCAAAACTCAAAAAAATAAAGGAAGCTCTGGATAAAATACAGCAAAATCCAAGACATACGGGGTTGCATACTCATAAATATCAATCATTTCAAACAAAAAGCGGAGAAGATGTATTTCAGTCGTATGTTGAAAACCATACTCCGTCAGCTTATAGAATTTTTTGGTATTATGGTCCCGAAAGTGGAATTATAACTATTATCGCTATAATACCTCATCCATAATATTTAATATTTTTGCTTAACAATTTGTTATATTTTGTTACAATTTCAATTCTGAAAATGTGGTATTATAGTTCAGAGGGTAGATTTTATGTCAAGATTAGAAGAACGTATAGAAAATTTTAACAGAGCATTTGAGTTATATAAGCGAATGTACAATATGCACATTAATAATAGAGATGATGAAGCATATAGATTAGCAATGGCTCAGTGTTTTGAGATTGTTTTTGAAATCAGTTGGAAATTAATGAAAGACTACTTAAAAATTAAGGGAATAGACGAACCAACAACTCCTAATGAAACTTTTAAATCAATGTTTGCAACAGAAAATTTACCAAATGCCCAAATTTGGATTGATATGACTAAAGATAGAAATTTTAGTTCTCATGAATACAATATAAAAAAGTTTGATGAAATTATTGAAAAGATTGATACTATATACTATGATGTAATGAATAAATTTTATTTATGGGTTAATACAGAGGCAATATAACATGCATGATTTTGGATTACCGGAAAGAACAGTCAACGAATTATTAGAATATTTTAAGACAAAGCCTTATATAGAAAAGGTGTGTATATATGGTTCCCGTGCAAAGGGAACTTATAGAACCGGTTCAGACATAGATTTTGCTATTTGGACAGATGCTCATGACAAATTTACTGCAATTCGTTGGGAATTGGATGCTCTGCCTACCCCTTATATGTTTGATGTAACTGATTATAAAGCTCTTACACACGAAGGTATGAAAAAAAGTATTGATACAGACGGAAAATTGTTTTATGAGAGAGATAATCAAGATTCCGCAAGCTAAGCTTGCAGGCGCACCTTTTTTGCTTTCTGATAAAAATTATTAAAACAGCAAATAGTTTCTTTCAGTGTTTTGAATATAAGTTTTTTTGAGTTCTTTCGGAATTTCTATGTAAGCGTATTCAGTTTTTCTTTTAAGTCCTGTTAGTCCGATAATTGAATCATGTTTGAAAAAATCTTTGATAAATTGCATATTTTATTCCTTTCATTTGTATGCTATAATCACATTGTTGTATTAATGAAAATAATTGATTAGTCAAGGAGTAAAAAATGGAAAAAGTTACAAAAGAAATGGGTATTATGGATATCGTTCAGGCTCATCCGGAAGCAGTTGCAGTATTTCAAAAATACGGTATGGGCTGTATAGGTTGTGCTGCGGCTCATTTTGAAAACTTAGAAGCCGGTGCAAGAGTTCATGGTTTTGATGCTGACCAAATGGTTGCGGAAATTAATGAACTAATTGGTGCTTAAAAATGAATTAATGCAGAGGGAATTTGTGATAATTCTCTCTGCATATATTAATAAGAGGAGATTTTGCATGGCTTTGTGGGAATTTTTAGTGATTTGCGGTATAGGGTTTGTTATTCTGGAGTTGTTCACACCCGGAATGTTTTTTCTGAATTTTGCTGCTGCCGCCTTTATTACTGCGATTGCGGCATTGTTCACATCTAAACTTATTACGCTGGTGCTTGTATTTTTTGTCATGTCGTTTTTATCGTTTGTTTTTTTAAGACCGCTTTTGTTAAAGAAAATTTCAAAAGAAACAGAAACCGGTGTGAATGATAAATATATAGGGAATACCGCAAAAGCGGAAGAAGAGATTACTTCTGACAGAGGTGTAATTTCTATATACGGAGAAAGATGGGAAGCCAGAAGCAGCGAATATATTGAACAGGGCGCAAATGTAAGAATAATCAGAAATGAAAGTTTAATAATGTTCGTAGAAAAAATATAAGAAGGAGATTTTATATGTTTGGATTATCGGTATTTTTAATTGTATTGGCAATTCTTTTTATTTCAAAAGGTATTGTAATAGTACAGCAGGCAGAAGTTGTAATTATAGAGCGTTTGGGAAAATTTGACAGAATTTTGCAATCCGGCTTTAATTTTATTATTCCGGTTTTGGAAGCTCCCCGTGCAATTGACTGGAAAACAACAAAAAGAGGTTTTGACGGCACTTCTTATGCTTATATAGAAAAGAAATCCAGAATCGACTTAAGAGAAGCCGTTTATGATTTCCCAAGACAAAATGTTATTACAAAGGATAACGTTTCAATAAGTATCAATGCACTTTTGTATTTCCAGATTGTAGACCCTAAGTCTGCGGTTTATGAAATTCAAAATTTACCGGAAGCAATCGAAAAACTTACTCAGACAAACCTGCGTAACCTTGTCGGTCAGCTTGATTTGGATGAAAGTTTGGTTTCTCGTGACAAAATTAACCACGAGCTTCGTGCAATTTTGGATGAGGCTACAAACAAGTGGGGTGTAAAGGTTAATAGAGTAGAGCTTCAGGATATTATTCCTCCGAATGATATTCAGTCTGCAATGGAAAAACAAATGAAAGCAGAACGTGACAGACGTGCGGCTATTCTTGAGGCGGAAGGTTTAAAGAAGTCTGCCGTATTAAAAGCGGAAGGTGAAAAGGAAGCTGCAATTAACCGTGCTGAAGGCGAAAAACAGGCAAATATTTTAAGAGCGGAAGGTGTTGCACAGGCAAGAATTTTGGAGGCTGATGGTGAAAAAGAAGCTATTCAAAGAATTATAAACGCTCTTGCGGATAAAGGTCAGCCTGATAAATATTTGATAGCTATGAAATACTTAGAAACAATGAAGACTATAACAAGCGGAAAAGATAACAAGGTTGTTTATATGCCTTATGAAGCAACAGGAATATTAAGTTCCGTAGACGGAATTAAGCAGATGCTTGATTCTAATAAGTAAACAAAAGAACCGGATATAAATCCGGTTTTTTTATGTTAATTTTTCGTAAACTATTTTCAAAAAAAAGCTTTTATGATATTATATTTTTAAGATTGGTTAGGAATATGAAAGGAGACATACATGTCTAAGGTTAAGGCTTTGATTTTATCATTGGCATTATTAACATCAACAAGCGCATTTGCTTATTATAACTTTATCGGAGAAGTACCTCTTCCGGGCGGAACAAAAGCATCTCCTCAATTGCAGCAGGATACATTATTCTCTGTTGGTGCTTATGGATTAAGAATAGCTACAAAAGATTGTTTCACTGTAGAAATTAAGAATACAGAAGTTTCTAAGCCTCTCAAAGATAATAAATGGGAAGAAATCTGGACGTTGAGAGCATGTGAAAGAGTTGGCAGATTGCCGATTGAATTCACAAAGAATGCTGACGGAACAGAATCTTTTGCGCTTGATTATATGAATATCAAATGGAAGACTGTTGGTAAAAAATAGTAAAAATAAAATTTATCAATAAAGGCGGCGCAATTTGCGCCGCCTTTGTGTTACAATAAGAAAAAATCAGGAGATAAAAAGTGAGTATAAAATTCGGGACAGACGGATGGAGAGCCATTCTGGGAGAAGACTTTACAATAGAAAATGTTCAAAGGGTTACACTTGCCATAGGTAAATATGTTAAAGATAAATTTGGATATGATAAACCGATTTTGATAGGGTATGACCCGAGAAGAATGGCGGAAGAGTTTGCGGCAATTACTTCGGATATATTGAAGGATAAAGGCTTTAGTGTATATTTGTCTTCGCGAATTGTTCCTACGCCTGTTTTGGCTTATAATGCGCAGTTAAGAAATGCGTGTGCAATTATGTTTACGGCTTCTCATAATCCGCCGGAGTATTTGGGTATGAAGTTCATTCCGGATTATGCGGGTCCTGCTACATCAGAAATAACGGATGCAATTTTAGACAACCTTGATAAGAAATTTGATAACTCTGAAAAGTCCGGAGTTTTGCATAAAATTGACTTTGCTCCTAAATATTATGAGCATATTGCAAAGCTTGTTGATTTTAATTTGATAAAGAATGTAAAATCGCATATTATTTTTGATGGTCTGTATTCTGCTTCAATAGGGTATTTTGATGAAATATTAAAAACTAATAAAATAGATTTTCAAACTTTGCATATGTACCATGATTATGATTTCGGCGGAGGAATGCCGGACCCGAAACCAAGATTTTTAAAAGATTTGATGGACAAGATAAAAAATACTAAAAATTCAATCGGTTTGGCAAATGACGGTGATGCTGACAGATTTGGAGTTATAAACGAAAAAGGTGAGTATGTTTCTCCGAATGAGATTATTGCAATATTGCTTAAATACCTTACAGAAAAGGGTTACAAGGGTGCTGTTGTAAAAACAGTTGGTTCAAGTCTTTTGATAGATATTGTTGCAAAAAAACTCGGCGTAGAGCTTATAGAAACGGCGGTTGGATTTAAACATGTCGGAGAAGCTATGCGCAGTCACAGGGTTATAATCGGAGGAGAAGAATCCGGCGGACTGAGCGTGTTTGGACATATTCCGGAAAAAGACGGTTTGATTGCCAATTTGCTTATATTAGAGGCGATGGGAAAATACGGAAAATCGCTGGTAGAGCTGCAGGAAGAAATATATAAGTTTGCGGGGACAAAATTTTATACAGACAGAATCGACTTGAAGCTGGATAGTCAGGATGAAATTAAACCAATACTTGATGATGTAAAAAAATTAAAAATGATAGCTTCTTATGAAATAACAGATGTTGATACAAAGGATGGTGTAAAGTTAATGCTGGGGGATGAAACAAAGATTCTTGTGCGTCCCAGCGGAACAGAACCGCTTTTAAGAATTTATTTTGAATCTGATAATAAAAATAAACTGGAAGAATTGAAAAACGAACCTATTGTAAAGTAGCAAAAAATATTTTTACGGTTTTTTGAAAAGATATGAAGATATCAGGTATAAATAATAATATAAATTTTTCAGGAATAAAGCTTGCAAATTCAAATTTGCAGCATGCAAAATATGTAGAGCAGCTTTTGAGTCGGCAGGGCATATATGTGAAAGTGCATCAGCCATTTGTAACAAAAAATAATTTTGAGTCAAAAAAGAATTTCTTAGATTTTTTAAGAAATAATTATGCTTATAATGATTATGAATGCGGAATTGCAAAATTAAAGAATCCTGATGAAACTTGGGTCGTATCGAATAAATTTTTTGAGCAAACTATTAAGCGAATGCTGGACTGCTTTTATGTAGATTCAGAAATAAATCTTGGTATTTAACAGATTTTGTGGTATAAATTGGGTAAGGGCGTTTGGCACTCTGCCGAGCGAAATCCGAACCATTGAGGATTTTGCGAGAGGTGCGGTAGCGCGTTAGCGGGAGCTAACCTGCGCACCAACTGCTAAACTCTAAATGTGAAAATTTAATATGGGCGTTTGGCGCAGTTGGTAGCGCATCTGAACGACATTCAGAGGGTCACAAGTTCGAGTCTTGTAACGCCCACCATATAAATAAAAGAGCTGAAAGGCTCTTTTTTTTATTGAATAAAAAGTTCGAGTTTTTTATATCTTTATTGTTCGTCTCGAACTGCAATAATCTTAATAAAAGGGTTGTAATTTTTTTAGAATAGTTTATAATAAAAACACAGGGTGATAGTTTACCAGACTATCGGAATTCCCTTAGAGATTGAAGTAGCACTTTACCGTTTTTGGTGGGTGCTACTTTTTATTATGTATAAAATCAATAGAATTAATAATAAACTCAAATTGAATTCAGTCATAATTGCCTCCTTTCTTCGGAACTATCAACCGAGATTGAAGTATTAAATGTTGTGTTGAAGTTCGTTGAAAAAGAATTCTTTTACCCTGTGTTATTTAATTTTTAAAGTTCAATTTTCTTTTATTATAACTTAAAATTATGCTGCTAAAATTGAATAAGTTTTTCGCAAATTTTCGAGATTTATTTTTTGAATTTCTTGAATAAAAGTCAGTAGGTTGGGTGCAACCCAACAAAAACCTATTTTCTCCGCAATTTATTCTGCAAATGTTTTGTAAATTTTTCTTAACAATCCTGTATCAAATTGTAAAATGGTGTATGATAATAATGTACAACATAAATATTTATGTAACACACAAATGTACACCAATTCCAGCAGCAAATCTTAGGAGAATATATGAAATATAAGAAGAGTTTTATTCTTTATAACGAATACAACGAATTTTTTGAAGACTTGTCCGATGAACAGGCAGGAAAACTCATTAAAAACATTTTTCATTATATACAGTCCGACAGTCGGGAAATCAATCTTGACCCTGTGACGAAAATGGTTTTTAAAGCGATTCGTATGGATTTGGACAGAAATAACGAGTTGTATAATGAAAAGGTTGAACGAATGCGCGAAATCGGACGCAGAGGGGGAAGACCCAGAAAAGAAACAAAATGCCCTGTAGAAGAAAATTCTGTTGAAGAAAATTCTGTGTATGAAAATTCTGCAGATGAAATTTTTTCAGAAGACAATTTTGAAGAAGAAAAAATTTTTGAAGAAAATGAAGAATTGAATGAAAAAAAACCTAAAGGTTTTTCAGAAAACCGTACGGTTTTTTTAAAAACCTATAATGATAATGTAAATGAAAATGAAAATGTCAATGAAAATGAAAATGAAAATCTTAATGATAATGTTTCTCTCTCTCATTTTTCTTCAATTCCTCTTTCTCTCTCTCAGGATGAAACTGATTTGAATAATTTGAGACGAGAATTTTCTTCCGATAGGATTGAGGAGAGTTCCGGTGTTTCTTCTGAGGATGTTGAGATTTTGGAAAATTACGTCCGGAGGAAAAAGCTTGCGAAAAAAAACGTATCTGCTTATGTGAGAAAAATTATCTCAAATGGAGACCACAAGAGGATTCTGGAAGAAGAGAGAATTTCTCTCAATAAAACCAAATCACCACCTAAAAAGACAATTGAAGAAGAGATTGCGTCCATTCACGACAAAGAATCAGCGTATAAAGTGTTTTCGCCTTATTATGATTCATTTGAGAAACTTCCGCCTGAGTTGTACGAAATTGCCGTAAGTTATGGGCTTGAGACGTACGACAAAATGATGGATTTTTTGCGTGAAAAGATACAAGCCGAGCGAGAAAGGGAGTTTTTGCCCGCCAAGCCGATTCCTCTCAAGGATATAATCAGCGGAATGTACAGACCAAAATAACCGTTTTGTCTACGGCAACGGTTTTTGTTGAGTTTTACCCAACCTCGTACTAAGGTTTTGTTGGGTTTCACCCAACCTACACCTTTGGCGGGAATGAATATTCAATCATTGTAAAATTTAATGATTGTCGCATTTCCCACCCTACGACTTTGGTTTCACCCAATCTACTTTTTACTATAAAAATTATTGTTTACGGCAAGCTGTGTTTGTGCTAGTCTTAGGGTATTAATTTAATAAGTGAGGGTATATATGACTGAAACAATTGAAAAAGGGATTAATATAGACGATTTACCGACGGTTTACGATCCTAAAGCTACAGAAGAAAAAATGTACAAGTTTTGGGAGGACGGCGGATATTTTAAAGCTGATGCAAAATCAAATAAGCCGCCTTTTACAATTGTTATTCCGCCTCCGAATGTTACCGGTGTTTTGCACATGGGACACGCTTTGGACGAAACTTTGCAGGATATATTAACCCGTTATCACAGAATGAGCGGGTACGAAGCGCTTTGGATTCCGGGAACTGACCACGCGGGACTGGCGACTCAAAACGTTGTAGAAAAACAGCTTGCAAAAGAAGGGCTTACACGTCACGATTTGGGCAGAGAAAAATTCTTGGAAAAAACCTGGGAATGGACAAATGCACATAAGGGCAGAATTTTAGACCAGATGAAACGACTGGGTGCATCATTTGACCGTTCAAGAGAAAGATTTACTTTTGATGAAGGCTGTTCGGAAGCCGTTAAAGAAGTATTTGTCACCCTTTATAATAAAGGATTAATTTATAAAGGCGCATACATCGTAAACTGGTGTCCGAGATGTCAGTCTGCGATTTCCGATATTGAAACAGAATACGAAACAGAACAGGGACATTTGTGGGAAATTTCGTACCCGCTTGTTAATGAACCCGGTGCAATTGTTGTTGATACAACCCGTCCGGAAACAATGTTTGGTGATGTTGCAATTGCTGTTCACCCTGATGACAAAAAGTATTCCGAACTTATAGGCAAAAACGTGCTTGTACCTTTGACAAACAGAGTTATTCCGATTATTGCGGATGAATATGTTGATAAATCATTCGGTACAGGTGCTGTAAAAATTACTCCGGCTCACGACCCGAATGACTTTGAAGTCGGAAAACGTCACAACTTTAAACCGATTTGGGTAATAGATGAAGAAGGAAAAATGAAATCTTGTGCGGAAGTTCCGCCGGAATACCAAGGTCTCGACAGATATGAGGCAAGAAAGAAAGTCGTTGAAATGCTTTCATACAACAATTTCTTGCTAAGAGTAAAAGACCACGAACACAATGTCGGCAAATGCCAAAGATGTAATACAACAATCGAACCGCTTCTTTCGGAACAATGGTTTGTAAAAATGGCACCGCTCGCAAAAGAAGCGATTGCAGCCGTTAAAGACGGAAGAATTAACTTTATTCCGGAAAGATGGACGAAAAATTATTTAGGCTGGATGGAAAATATCCGCGACTGGTGTATTTCCCGTCAAATATGGTGGGGACATCAAATTCCGGCTTATTATCATAAACAAACCGGTGAAATGGTTGTAGCAAAAGAAAATCCTGACCCGAATAATTACGTTCAGGAATCCGATTGCCTTGATACTTGGTTCTCATCAGGTTTGTGGCCGTTCTCAACAATGGGATTCCCGAACAGTGAAACAGAAGATTTCAAAAAATTCTACCCGACAACGGTTCTTGTTACAGGGTTTGATATTATATTCTTCTGGGTTGCAAGAATGATTACGATGGGGCTGGAATTTACCGGCAAAGCTCCGTTTAAGGATGTTTATATCCACGGGCTTATAAGAGACGAAAAAGGTCAAAAAATGTCAAAATCGAAGGGCAACACAATTGACCCTGTCGAAATCATTGACAAATACGGATGTGACGCACTTCGTTTCACAATGACATCACTTTGCACTTACGGCGGACAGGATATCAAGGTTTCTGACGAAAGATTTGAATACGGAAGAAATTTTGCGAACAAGCTGTGGAACGCTTCAAGATTCGTATTAATGAACCTTAAGGGAGTTGATGATAAGCCGATTGATAAGGATAAATTAACTCTTGTTGATAAATGGATTTTGAATCAGTTGAACGAAACCGCAAAAATTGTTAATGAAAACATGAAAGAATACAGAATCGGTGAAATTGCGCATACTCTGTATGATTTCTTCCGCAGTGAATACTGTGACTGGTACGTTGAGATTGCAAAAATTCAGCTTCAGGATTCTGAACTAAAACTAAATACTCAGAGAGTTTTGAGATACGTTCTTGATATGTCATTGAGACTGCTTCACCCGATTATGCCTCATATAACGGAACAAGTTTGGCAGGGTGTAAAAAGTATAAACGGTTTGGGACTTGAGGAAGGCGAAAAAGAACCAAGCGCTCTGATTATAGCTGAGTATCCTACGTTTAAAGATGATTTGAGCTTCCCTAAAGAGGCGGAGGAAATGAATCAGGTATTCAATACTATTACTTCACTCAGAAACGTAAGACAAAGCTTTAATATTTCAACGTCAGCAACTGTTGATGTGGAAATCAGAGCGGAGGGAAGAGAAAAAGAAATCTTTAATTCAATAGAATCTTATGTTCACAGACTTGCAAAAGTTAATAATATAACTTATGCATCACCAGATGCTCCGGTTCCTCCAAAGAGTGCAACTGCAGTTGTCGGAACCTCTAAATTAATAGTTCCGCTTGCAGATTTGATTGATTTGGATGCGGAAATAAAAAGACAGGAAAAGAAACTGGAAAAACTGACAAATGAGAAAAATTCTTTACTCGGCAGAATGAAAAACGAGAAATTTGTTGCGAATGCTCCTAAAGAACTCGTTGAACAAACTAATGCAAGAATAGAAGAAATCGAAGGTCAGGAAAAAGTTATCATAGATTTAATTGAATCTTTAAAATAATTGTCCTGTAATGCGTTTAAAAAGAAGAGAGGTATGATATGAAAGATGCTTTTTGCTATATGTTCAGAGACAACAAAATTAAGGAAAAAATGGCTCTGTATTTTTGTATTGCTTTTATTTCAAATGTTTTTTCAAACATAGCACAACTTTTTACTAAAGATATAAACGGTGCGCCTGATGCAAAAATTATTGCTCTGATTGTTGCCGGACTGCTTGTCGGGCTTGTAACAACCGGATACAGCATAGCTTGTAACAGAGCTATAATAGAACAACGGGAAAATGTCGTTTTGCCTTTTATTAATTTTTGGCGAAATATGTTTACCGGCTTCAAATTTGGTGTATCTATAATGCTTATGATTGCGGTATTTACTCTTATGATGATTCCGTTTGCATTCTTAAGTGCGGTATTTTCACCTTTGATAATCAATTTATATATAATAGCTTTTGTAATATTTATTGCTTGTGTCGGAACAGCTCTTACTTATATTTTCTCAGTAACAGATTCGTGGATATCGTTCTTAAAGTTTAAAACAGCATTCAAAATGATTGCTAACAGTAAATGGCAATATTGGTCAAGAGTGCTTTTGATAGTAGTAATCGGTATATTAAATTCGGTTGTTGTTTCTCTAATCTCCTCAATTGCCGGTAATACAATTATCGGAACAGTATGCGGAACAGCATTAACGTGTGTACTGGGTTCTTATCTTGTTTACGTATTTGCGCATTTTGTTGCAAATTCCGTAAATCCGGAAAATGT
Source organism: uncultured bacterium (assembly GCA_902788575.1). Classification (GTDB taxonomy): domain Bacteria; phylum Cyanobacteriota; class Vampirovibrionia; order Gastranaerophilales; family Gastranaerophilaceae; genus CAG-196. The sequence continues at coordinate 23,469 of CADAKY010000021.1, forward strand.
TTAACAATTCACAGCAAAAACGTCAGGTAACAGGTCAGCAGAAAGCAACAAAATATCTCTTTTGTTGTATTGATTCTTTTTGCTTTTTTGTAGCCCTGATTTTATTATATTTTTTTGTTACTTTGTAGCCTTCATTTCTCTCTTCCT
>CADAKY010000022.1 GCA_902788575.1 uncultured bacterium
GGAAGAGAGAAATGAAGGCTACAAAGTAACAAAAAAAATATAATAAAATCAGGGCTACAAAAAAGCAAAAAGAATCAATACAACAAAAGAGATATTTTGCTGTTACAAGTAAATTTTGCTTCAAGTTTATATACAACAAAAGTTTAAAAAAGTACCCGTTTAATAATTGAAATACTTATTTTGTGTACAAGCTATATTTAATATTGTATAATGAAACAATGGAGGTTTAAATATGACTAAGATTATTACAATAGGCAGTGCAACTATGGATGTTTTTGTAGAGTGTGACGAAGCTAATATAGTTTCAGTGTGTGCAAAAAATAAAAACTCGGATTTTATGAGCTATCCGTACGGTTCAAAAATTGATATATCAACTTTTTCGTCAAATGTAGGAGGAGGCGGAGTTAATACTGCCTGCAATTTTGCCAATCTCGGATTTGATACTTCCGCAATATTTAAAATCGGTAAAGATATATATGCAGACGGGATTCTTGATTCATTCAAAAAGAAAAGTGTAAAATTAGATAATATCATTCAAAGAGAAGACACCTCTACAGGTTTTTCTATAATATTGGTAAGCTTCCAAGGTGACAGAACCGTACTTGCTCACAGAGGAGCGAATGCGGAAATAAAAGAAAGCGAAATCAATTTTGATGCAATAAAAGAGGCTGATTTTATGTATGTTGCCCCGTTAAACGGGGAATCTAATCAGATACTTGAGCCTATTGTAGAATACGCAAGAAAACATGATACATATATTTGTTTTAATGCAGGCTCAACAAGTTTGAAACGCGGTTTTAAACATATTAAAAGAATCTTAGATAATGCTCATGTTGTTGTTATGAATAGAGAAGAAGCGGTTATGGCAACAGGAATACAGGTTAGACCTGATACTAAGACAGAAAAATTCTCTCATGAACTTGTGCATCCGGATATAAAGAAAATGCTGCAAACACTAAAAGTTCAGGAATATCAGATTATAGTAATAACTGACGGCGGCAAAGGTGCATACGCTTATGACGGTCGTAAATATTATTATTGCCCGACATTTGATTCGGAAGTTGTATCAACTCTTGGCGCAGGAGATGCTTTTGCTTCAACTTTCTGTGCCGCAATGCAGAGAACAAACTATGATGTAGGAAAATCCTTAATGTATGCATCCGTAAATTCTGCGGGCGTAATCTCCGAATTCGGTGCAACTGAAGGATTGCTAACATTCGAACAAATTGAAGAAAAACTTAAATATGCAAAAGATTATACATATTTGGAATGCTAAATTATGAAAGATTTTTCAATATTTTCTCCAAATATGCTAAAAACTTTTGAACTATGCCCAAGAAAATTCTATTACCGTTATATAAAAAACATTTCCATGCCGGTAAATGACGAAATTTTTGAATTCGGTAAGAATATTCACGCACTTGCATCTTATTATTTAAGGGGTGAGTTTACTGATAATCTCGAAAAATCACTTTCCGATAAAGAGAATAACGTCTGGCAATACTTAAAAAGCTCGGAATATTTTAGTTATGATGTAATCAATACAGAATACAATCTTTCTTTTAAAGAAGGGAAATACTTTTTTGGAGGAAGACTTGATGCACTTTTAAAAAAAGAGGATGAATATTTTATTTTGGATTATAAAACCGGTTCTGCCCCAAAGGGTGCAAAATACGATTTTCAGACAATAATATATCTGCTTGCGGTTAGTGAATTTTTTAAAACAGAAAATGTCTGTTTTGTATATATAGATTTAAAAAACAAAGAAAACATCTGCATAAAATTGACTGACGAATTAAAAAAAGAATATAAAATCAAGCTAAATGATACCGTAAAAAAAATTACGTCTGCAGAAAGTTTTTCAAAAATAAATGAATGCAACTGCGAGTATAAAATGATTTGTTACTAATATTTATGGTATCATACAATCATAAGGGGGACAGAGTATGCTAAAATCAATAATCTTGGCAGCAGGTAAAGGAACACGAATGAAATCCGAAACCCCAAAAGTGCTGCATGAAATATTTAATAAAACACTGTTAGGTTATGTAATAGAAGCTGTTAATAATACAGGATTGGCTGATGAAAACTTTGTTATAGTCGGGCATCAGGCAGAAAGAGTTGAAGAATATATAAAAAATAATTATAAAAATGCAAGAACGGTCTTGCAATCCCCACAATTAGGAACGGGGCATGCCGTAAGCATGGTGCTTCCTTATTTGCAGGATTTTGACGGTGAAGTTGTTATTCTGTGCGGAGATACACCACTTGTTACACCGGAAACAATAAAAGAATTTGTAGAAGAACACAAGAAGAAAAATTCTGATTTAACCGTAATGAGCGCAATATTTGAAAATCCGACAAACTACGGAAGAATCGTCAGAAAATCAAACGGCTCGGTTGATTCTATTGTCGAAGAAAAAGATGCAACAACAGAACAAAAAGCAATAAAAGAAATTAATGCCGGAATATACTGCTTAAACTGGGCAAAAGTAAAGGGTGCATTTTCTGATTTAAAAACAAATAACGCTCAAGGAGAATACTATCTTACAGATATTATAAAATGGGGAAATGAAAAAGGTTTGGCTGTTAATGCTTATGTTCTAAAAGATAATCAGGAAATTTTCGGTATTAATTCAAAACTCAACCTCAGTCAGGCTGCAAAAATGCTTAACAAAAAAATTATTGAAAAACATCTGACAAACGGTGTTACGATAATAGACCCTGATACAACTTGGATTTCCCCTGATACAACAATCGGTTCCGATACAACAATTTACCCTTCAACATATATTGAAGGTAAAAATACAATAGGGAAAAACTGCAAAATAGGTCCTTTCGCACACCTAAGAGGCGATGTTATTTTGGAAGACTACGTTAAAATCGGCAACTTTGTAGAAGTAAAAAAAGCATTTATAAAATCACATACTAATGCCTGCCACCTTACTTACCTTGGAGACTGTGAAATCGGTTCCGATGTAAACATAGGTGCCGGAACAATTACAGCAAACTATAACCCGCTGACAAAAGAAAAAAGCAAAACAATAATAGAAGACAACGTAAAAATCGGTTCAAATTCTGTTCTTGTTGCGCCTGTAACAATTAGCGAAGGCGCGAATGTAGGCGCTCTGAGTTGTATTACCAAACCAATTCAAGCGTGGGCGCTTGCTATAACAAGAGCACCTTTAAAAGTTGTTGAAGGGTGGGTTAAAAAGCATTTACAATAATCATCTTTTTGTATGATTTATTAACAATTTGATAAAAGTATCGGAAAAATATGCCGATACTTTTATTGTTAAGGAAAATTTAATGCAAAACTTATTACCCCAAACCAATGTATTAGTACCAAATACACACTCTCCCCAAAAAGCTGTGGAATATATTAATTCTTATATTAATAAAGTTCACTGTGAAAATTTGAGTGTAAATATTTCATTTATGAACGCAATAGATGCCTGCTATGTATCTACGATGTGTTCTGCCAATCATTATATCAACTACCCCGATGGCAGCATCAACTGGATAGTATCGTCAAATTTAGCAAAAGAACTTTCTAATCCGTTGAATCTGGGGAATGCATATTACATGCCGGTTGATTAAATTCATAAACTTAATCAAAAAGTTTTTGTGCATTTAAACTGTAAATTTTCTTAATATAAGTGTATAAACAAGCAATTTTTGACCAGGAAAATACTTTATATAAATATAAGCGAGATTATCAGGGAAATTTTATGGGGACATTACAAGTTTTAAAAACAGGATTTTCTACAATTTGGAAAGGAGTTAAGGGTAAATGCATGCGCACAAAAACTCCCAAACTTTTTGCCGAAAGTAAAAATATTACTGTTTCGAATGATTTACCCCTTGTTGATTTACCCCTTGATGATTTACCCCTTGATGAATTTGTAAGAACGACTCCAAAACCGCCAAGACCAATAACTACAGCGGATAAATATAATTTTAGACAATATATATTGGGGAAAAAATTAGATTTAAAAATTACACAACAAGAAATAAAAGAACTATTCGCGCATGAAGGTGAAGAATTTAAAGTTAAATCTTTTGAATTTTTATGTAAAAAAATGAATGTTCCTCAGAGCTTAAAACCGGACTTACTTTATGGTGCAGAAATACAAGCACGAATGTATTATGACTATTTAATGAATAAAATATACATAAATCCGAATTTTACAGAACAGCTTGCTGATAAAACAACATTTTTATCAGTTTTAAGACATGAAATGCAGCATTGCGCACAAAATATGGCTATGTTCAGACATGAAACAGAAGGCGAAAAGCTTATAGATCTATATGCAAAAATGAGCGCAAAGAGCGTTCATATAAATGTTGACAAATACGTAAAAACTCTTGATACTGAACAATTAAAACAAATATTTGATGAAGAAGGAATGAAAGATATTACAATACTAAAAGACTTGTTGAAAAATAATAAAACAGCAGAATACGAACAATATTTAGCCCGAATAGAAGATGAAATATATCAAAAATACATTCCTATATTTACTGATTTCAGAAAAAGTATTATAGATAAAATGGGAATACTAAAAAAAGAAACTGTTGAGGGCGAAAGAGCATCAAAAATGATTGACGTAACAACATCCGAATTACAATATTGGAAACAAGACGGAAGCGCTGACCTCGGTATGTATTTAAATGATATACGAGAAGTTGAAGCATTAACCGCACAAGATATGATAACACAACAATTAAATGCAATAACAAGCGGTAACAATAAATACTGCTACTTAAAGAATTTAAGAGAAGCTCAAGAAAACATGGAAAAAAATATAGATACATTGGACCCTCAGTTGCAAGAACTTCTGATAAAAAGTAAGGAAAATATTGACGAAGAATCAGTAAAACAAGTAATGACATATATATTCGACTAATAATATAATCATAGATTTTGATAAATACATATCCCGATTTTCCACAGAATTTTCCGCACGTAGAATGAACTCACCTTTCTTACTTTTGATATTATTTGCTGATTAATTTGTAACAATTTCTTAACAATTAACATTAAAAAAGGCAATTTTTTAAAAGTTGAATACTTTATATATACATAAGAGATATTTAAGAGAGAGATAACCCCAAAACAACCTTAAAGCGCAAGCTTCTAAAAGGTTAAGTTTCTATATCTTAAATAAAAAAGAGAGTTACACAAAGATTATAAGGAGTATTTATTATGGCTATCGGAGCAAGAGAATTTATTGACAAACTTTTAGTTGAAAAATATGCGGAAGAAAAAGTTGATAACCATGATGAAAAAGCACTTGTTTCAAAGGTTAATGCAGATGATATGATGTATGCAATGAATGCTTCTTCCGAAACATACAGAACAATGCTTGCTCTTAACAATCGACTCACCGGAGTCTGCTACGGGATTGTCTCAAAGAGTGCAAAATACAATCAGTACGCAGCTTGCCATTAATTAAAAAAGATTAATCTAATGGTCTATAACTTGTAAATCCTTCGGTCGTTACATAATAGTACTAAATTTTGTACCATTATGTAGGGAGAGAAGTATGCAAATTCAAGTTAGGGATGATAAAAATCTTAAAAAGGCTTCGGCCGGAGTTACACTTCCTGAACGTTCACGTTCATACTCGTTGTGTGTAAAAGCAGATGCTCTCAGATTTGCTAAGATGTATCAGGATGCCGTTCAGACATATCTTCAGGCATTAATGTTTGACAGAAATGAAGTCAAAGCTTACCTTGGGCTTGCTTCCGCTTATAAATACCTGAAAGAATACAAAAAAGCTATCAATATACTTCTAAAACTTATAAAAATTGACGATTCAAAAGACGAATATTTTTTCGAACTCGGAGTTTGCTATCTGTCTGACGGTCAGCCATGTGAAGCGATAAAATATCTTATTAAAGCCATTTTGATTAACAGAGAACACCTTGAAGCTCAAATTCAGCTTGCAATTGCACATGAACTTGTCGAAGAAGAGGATTTGTCTCTAATGATTTATAACAAACTGATAGAAACAAACCCTGACTTTTTGAAAGCATATTATAACAAAGCCGCAATGCTTATGGGCATGGGGGATTACATGGAAGCCAGCAGAACCTTCTTCCAATTAATTAAGCGTAATCCCGACTACTACAAAGCATACCTTGGCATTGCAATGAGTTTTGATAAAATGGCAAAATATAAAGATGCCGTAAGATATTATAAAAAATTCCTCGAATTGAAGAAATTCTCCGAAGATGCCATTTTTGCAAGAAATCGAATTAATGAACTGAGAGAAGAACATTTTTCAAAAGAAAACAGATTTAAGCTTGTCTAATCCTCTTCTACAAGTTTTTCATAATTATATGCATACTGATTCATCATTTTTTTGTTACCGAGTTGTTTATATACGTATGCCAAATTGTAATGAAATTCCGGAACATCTGATTTATACATAATGGCTTTATTAAAACTTGCCCTTGCTTTTGCGTACTCTTTCATCTTTATGTATGTACATCCTAAATTATAATATATATAAGGATTATCATATTTTATCTTTATAGCTTTTTTATAATTTTTTACTGCATTATCAAACTGACCTACCGAAACAAAGTAATTACCGAGATTATAATATGCTCTGTAACAATTCTTATCTTTTTCCAATGCTTTATTATACATATAAACCGCATTTTCAATTTCTCCGGAATCTTCCATAACATTCCCCAAAAGAAGCCAATCCTGCGCAGTTCGCTCATTTTCATTAATCTGAAGAATCAAATCCATTGTTCTCGCTCTGTTATTGTCACTATAAAAGGCGGTTGCCTGTTTTGACAATTCACCGGCGGCAAAAGAAATATTTTGCAAAAATAAACATATTAAAATCAGTATAAATCTCTTCATATCAATATTATATTACAATTGCTTTTGTTTTTGTAAAAAATTGTAACAATTTTATATAAAAAATTAAAGTTTTCATTAATTTTGCCGATAAATATATTATCGGATAAAGGCAGGACGGACATATGAATATTGATAAAATCGGAAGTTTTAATTTTTCGGCAGGAATAAACTGCAAAAGAATTGACAAAGAAGAAGAAGAAATTTTGCGCAGACTGGCACACTACGGAGTCAAAGGCACGCTCAACAAAAGTACGGACAGAGCAAAATTGCATGAACTTGAAGTCGCTGAGGTAAAAAAAGAAAATTCAGTTTCTTCAAAATTTTTAACAGTTTCAAGAGCGGAGCAGGAAAAAATTCTGTCAAAAACCGAAAAGAAAGAAGAAAATGCTCAGTTCATAAATCCAGAATCGGCGACAGGAGCAAAAGCTTTAGGTGAACAAATTTACCTCGCAATCCAAATGAAAAAGAAAATTCCGACAATATAATTTATATTTTATCTAAATTTGCTAATCCGGAATTTTTTATTAAATCAGACTGAAATTTGTCACTCAAATTGTGTAGAATTTCTATTTCATTGTTATTAATATTTGTAAAGATATCAGTAATAAACTGTTTCATTTTCGGAATCGTTTTATCAACAATTTTCTGCCCTTGCGGAGTAATTTTTAAAAAATATACTAATCTGTTATTTACTTTTCCAAATTCTTTTTTTATAAAACCTTTTTGTTCAAGAACTTTTAAAATTCTGTTTGTATTTGATTTATCCTTCATTATTATTTCAGAAAGTTTTTGCTGATACATGTCATCAAAACAGGAAATTGTATCAAGCACAACAAATTGTTCACTTGTAACCCCTATATTTAAAGACTCTATTTTATTACGCAGTTCGTTCTTAACCTCGCGCATAATATTGTCAATCGAATATATTATTGTATCAATATAGTGCTCTTTATCAATATTTAACATATTACATATTATAAGTTGATTTTAATTCACATGTCAATCTATTGATATCAGAATCTGTTGTCATCAGAACAAATATCAACAAATTTTCATTAAGTATTGTAAATTTTACCAAAAATGCTTGCAAAAAACAGAAACATGTGTATAATAGAGACCATGGGTGGTTGAATCCCAATAAACACAATACCGATAGCATGTCGGGGAGGTTTTAGAAAAGATTTTAAGCCCAAGAGAGTAGAAAAGTGTATAGGAGATTTATCATGAACAAAGAAGAATTGGTAAAAGAAATTTCTAAGAAGACTAAACTTTCACAAAAAATGTCTTCAGATGTATTATCAGCTACATTAGAAATCATCCAAAAAACAGTTGCTAAAGGCAAAAAAGTAACTTTGGTTGGTTTTGGTACTTGGGAAGCTCGCAAACGTGCAGCTAGAATCGGCAGAAACCCTCAAACTGGTAAAGAATTGAAGATTGCTGCTAAGACTGTACCTGCATGGTCAGCTGGTAAATCATTCAAAGAACTTGTAAAATAGTTTCTTTTGTTCTGATTTAATAAAAAGCGGATTTCTTAAAGAAATCCGCTTTTTTAATTGTATTAAAAGATTCTTAACCTCTTGCACAAATTGTTTGGGCAACATAGACTCCTGAAGCGGAAGCCTGAATGAGTCCTCTTGTTACACCGGCGCCGTCACCAATTGTAAACAAGTTCTTAACACCTTCTGTTTCAAGTTCGTTTGTTAATTTTACTCTTGCTGAATAGAACTTGACCTCTATACCATACAACAATGTATATCTTGAAGCCGTTCCCGGGGCAATCTTATCCAGTGCAAACAACATTTCTATAATACTCTTCATCTGGCGGTAAGGAATTACCAAGCTCAAATCTCCGGGTGTTGCACAAGTAAGTGTCGGAGTTATTACGCTTGATTTAATTCTGTCAGGAGTTGAACGTCTTCCGTCAAGAAGGTCGCCGAATCTTTGAACCAAAATTCCGCCGGCAAGCATGTTTGCAAGACTTGCAATGTGTTGCCCGTAAGCTATAGGCTCTTTAAAAGGTTCGGTGAACTTTTTGCTTACAAGAAGAGCAAAGTTTGTATTCGGAGTTTTAATGTTAGCATAACTGTGACCGTTTACAGTTGCTATTCCGTTGTAATTTTCCTGAACAACTTCACCATTCGGATTCATACAAAAAGTACGAACCTCATCACCGAAAGTCGGTGAATGATAGATAAGTTTTGATTCATACAATTTATCTGTTAATGGTGCAAATACAGGCGCCGGAAGTTCAACACGAACACCTACATCGACTGCGTTATTTACCATGCCTATTTTATTCTTTGCAAATTCATGCGTAAGCCAATCAGCCCCTTCTCTTCCCGGAGCAATAATTGTGTATTCAGCTCTTATTGTTTCACCGTTATCAAGTACAATACCTTTAACCTGTTCGCATTCAACAATAAGGCTCTGAGCGGAAACATTATTCAGAATTGTAATTCTTTCATCCAAATAATCCTGCATGTGCTTTAATACATCAAGACTTCTCTCTGTTCCAAGGTGTCTTACGGGAGAATGCACAAGTTTAAGTTCTGCAAGAACAGCTTGCCGTTCAATTTCTCGAAAAATTTCCATGTTTGTACCAAAAACTTCATCAGTTGCACCATGTTCCAAGTACATATCGTCAGCGTATTTGATTAATTCTTCAACTTTTTCTCTGGACATATAATCAACAAGGTGTCCGCCAACATCAGGAGTCAAAGTAAGTTTACCGTCAGAAAAGGCACCTGCGCCGCCCCATCCGCAAAGAAGACCGCAGCGTTTGCAATTTACACATTTCGGAGAACCTTCTCTAATCGGGCATTTACGTTTTTCTATTTTTTGTCCTTTTTCTATTAAAACTACTTTCCATTCAGGCTTCAACTTTACAATTTCAAGCGCTGAAAAGATTCCGGCAGGTCCTGCACCGATTATTGCTACATTATACATACTTACGCTCCTTAAAATCCCGTACAACAAAAGCGTACACGAAACAAAGTGTCTTTACAAGAAAAATTATATAATTCTTAATAATTAAATTTAATCAATTGTTTTATTATTCTTAAGAATGATTTTTGTCAAAATTCATTACAATTCTTTACATTCAATTGCGAGAACCCTTTTTTTATGCTAGAATAGACGCATAAAGTGTAGAAATAACTGATAATCAATATATAATGTAACAAAGTGTGATCCAACAAAAAGGAGAAAAAGAAATGAAATTAGTTTCTAAAGATGCAAAAACAGTTAAATCTGCATTTAATGATGAATTCGAAAACTACTTGAGAAAACAACAAGTGAAAACAACATTCAACGGTTCAGAAGTTGAGTCATTTTCTTGGTATAAAAAAGCATTGGGCTTAGCATAAGATTTTGTTGTTTACCTCAGCGTTTATCAGACAGGGAGTGCGTATGGTTTTGTTACCCCGTACTTAGTTGTGTGTGTAGATTTGGGAAAAATAAGATTTAACTTAAAAAGGCGAATTGCTTTGCAATTCGCCTTTTTGCCTGATTAAATATTTTTATTATGAATCTACATTCTGCGTGCAAGTGTTACCGACTTCGTTTCCTGCAACCATCAATGCAATTGGGACAAATCTCGATATCGCATGAACAATTCCGCCTTCATAAATTTGTTGCGCTGAAGCACAAAAATCATCAAGGTGAGCGGAAAAGTCGCTTGCCTGAACAGAGCGTCCTTTACCTCTATGGAAAATATATTCATTAATTTTATTTGCGATGATATTAGCAGAAAATACGCCTGCAAATAATCCTGCAATTCCCAAAATTGCCTTTGGAATTTTTGTTCTTATTGTTTCTTCCGCTCCTTTTTCAAAAAACTTTTTCCCGAGCTTTTTACCAAGTTTTGCAGCCTGAACTACAAAAATTATCGGAATAGAGATATTTGCTATTTGAAGAAGAGTTTCTCTGAGTTTTGCTTTTCTGTTCTCAGTATCTTTGTCAACAATACAGCCACCGGCAAGACCGCCCAAACAGGAGCCGGCACCTATTGCTATAATCGGTGCTTCATCAAACTCAACTTTATTCCACCATGTATTTTTAAGATTTGAATATATTTTTTTAGGATTCAAAGAATCTCCAAAAATTTTTTTAGGAGAAAGCGAATATCCTTTATGTTTTGCCAAAATTGCCATGCTGCCGGCAACCCCAAGCGCGGTAGTTCCTGCAATTATTAATCTGTCAGAAAGTTTATACGGACTATCTGCCCATGGATTATTATGTTGAAAGCTGGGTTGATTTGATATATTCGGGTTTATTGATTGGATACTCATACAAAACTACCTTCCGATTAGTATAAAACCGAACAAGGTGAAAATTTGCCTGTTTGTTACAAAATCTTAACAAATTGGTGTGTAAAATTTTGAAATTTCTTCAAAATATCTTTCAAGAGCCTTATAACCATTATAAATTTCATTTGTAACAGTAGAATATCTGCTTGCTACAATATACTTAAGCTCTTTACATCTAATTTGCAGCAATGCATCCGCATCCTGTCTTAAAAGTGCATTACCTGAAGATGCCCATTTTTTGAGATAAGAAAGTTCCTCATTAACTTGTTTAATTGTAGAATATTCTAATGTATTAAAATCATATTTCTTCAGGAGTTGTATTTCTGCGTTTGTAATACGGCTCTGAACTGCTTGAAAACGGTACACACGTTTTATAATAACATAGTTGTCAGCGATTCTCCTGTGAGAATACGGAACAGCACTTCTGGCTAGAAGTGCAGATGTAGAAAGCGCCGTGAATGTATCATCGTCACTCGAAAACATACTCTGTATAGGATAAACCGTTTCTATCTTCTTATCAGCCACAAGCCCAAACTCCTTTTTCCCTTGTTTCTATATGTCTATCATATATGAACAAAAATTTTTTGTCATTAGTTTTCAGAATAATTTTTACAAACTTAACGAAAATACCAATTAAAATATTGCCTCAAATCTTGACCAAACTATCTGTACATTTGTCCGTTTGCGTGATATTATGTATAAAATACTTGAAGGATAGTAAATTATGAATACAGCCGATTATATAATAAAAAATCTTGAAGAGCTTGGAATAAACGAAATTTTTGGAGTACCGGGAGATTACAATTTTAACATATTAGATTCAATTCAGAATAATGAAAATATAAAATGGATAGGATGTACAAATGAATTAAATGCAGGATATGCTTCTGACGGTTATGCCAGAATAAGAGGCTATGGTGCACTGGTTACAACATACGGAGTCGGTGAACTATCCGCAATAAATGCTATCGCCGGAAGTTATGCTGAAAATATTCCGGTTGTACATATTGTTGGACTTCCGTCTTCTAAAAACATTGAGAATAAAGCTTTAATACATCACAATACACAAGATACAGATTACAAAGCTTTTTTGAAAGCCTATGAGAATATTACTGCGGCAACGGCTTTTATTACAAGAGACAACGCAAAACTGGAAATAGACCGAATTTTCAAGGCACTTGTAAAAGAAAGAAAACCTGTATATATTGCATTGCCTTCTGACATTGCAACGATGGAAATATCAGACAGATATACCGATTTTAATTGGACAAGCGACAGAGATGCCCTTGAAAAAGTTGTGCAAAAAATTGCAGATAAAATTAACGATTCAAATAAGCCGGTAATTATTGCAGACAGTTTAATAAAAAGATTTGACGCTAAAATTGAGTTCAAAGAGTTTATTTCAAAATCACAAATTCCGGTTACAAATTTTATAATGGGTACTAATATAGTTGATTTTGACAATGAACAGTATTTGGGCGGATACGCATACGAATACGGCAACCTTAAGGCAAAAAACTACATAGACGAATCCGATTGCCTAATTTCTATAGGTTGTATATACAGTGATTTGAATTCCTACGGTTTACATCTGCCCAAAAAACTAAATGAACAAATTGCAATATACGGAACGTATACTTATGTAGATGGTAAATTGTACAACAATGTTAAAATGTCAGAAGTTCTTGAAAGTTTGACAGAAATTATTGAACCAAAAAATATAAAAATTAACAAGCCGATTTGGGAATACGAACATAAACCGGTTTATAATAACCCTGTAACAAGTGAATATATATATCCGAGAATTCAGGAATTTATTAAAGAAAATGATATTGTAATTGCTGAAACAGGGACAATTCCTTATGCAGTTTCGCAAATAAAATTCCCTCACAATGTTGATATTGAATGTCAAATGCTTTGGGGCTCAATAGGCTGGGCAACTCCGGCAACAATGGGGGCATGTCTTGCAAAACCGAATTCAAGAGTTATATTACTGACAGGAGAAGGTGCTCACCAGATGTCAGCAATGGAAATCGGCTCAATTCTAAGATTAGGATTAAAACCTGTCATACTGCTTATTAATAACAACGGATACACAACAGAAAGAATGATTAGTAACGATTTCAATGCAGAATATCACAATATTGCCGGCATGAATTATTCTAAATTCGCAAGAGCTTTTGACGGAGATATCTGGGCAACAAGAGTTGAAACAGAAGATGATTTTGATAAGGCACTGAAAGTTACTCAAATCATGAACAAAATGTGCTATATAGAAATTGCTGCAGATAAAACAGATTCTCCTGAAATAACAAAACAATTCCTAAATGCAGCAAAAAACAAGATTGAGCCGGCAAAAATTACTCAGCCCCCAAAAGAAGTAAAAAGTGATTTTTCTCTTGGCACATTTAGCTATGAAACAGTCGTACATCAGGGTATAAAGGAGGAAGAATGACAAAACTTTTTGTTATATCAGGTTCCTCCGGTGTTGGGAAAGGAACGGTTATAAAAGGTTTTTTGGAAAAACATCCGGATTTTAAACTTTCTATATCCTGCACAACTCGTACCAAAAGAATGGGAGAAGAAAACGGAGTTAATTACTTTTTCTTATCTCAGGAGGAATTCGAAAACTGCATAAAAAACGATGAATTTCTTGAATGGGCAGAGTTTTCCGGAAACAGATACGGAACAAAAAAAGAATACGTTCAAAAATGCCTTTCAAAAGGTGAAAATCTAATACTTGAAATAGATACAAAAGGTGCTTTGAACGTAAAAAAGATTATGCCGGAAGCAATTTTGATTTTTATTGCACCGCCATCATTTGAAGAACTTGAAGCAAGGCTGAGAGGCCGCCACACAGAAACAGAAGAGGCTATACAAAAGCGTCTGGCATCTATTAAACTCGAAATAGAAAATTCTCAATATTTTGACCGAAAGGTTATAAATGATACTGTTGAAAATGCAATTCAACAACTGGAAAAAATAATGTTGTAAACTTTTTTTACATAAATAGCAAAAAATTTTTTTACACGTTTTGTATAAATTAGAAAGACAACTGAAAGGGTAATTTGTGAAAATTGCTGCGCTAAATAACGTAAACAGACAAACATTAGCCAAAAGTACGATTGCTGTAACAACAGCAGCCGCTGCTGTAAGTACAACACATTCCTCCAAAAAAAACACGCAAAAAACGACATATGATAAAGATTTTGGTATTTGGGGGAGATCAACTGCCGCAGAAATACAGGCTGCACAGGATATGGCAAAAATACAGGGGCTTAAAATCACTCCGAACAGCAATATTTATATACTTTCAGGCTCATCCGGAGTCGGAAAAGATACTATTCTGAGAGCTTTTTTGGCAAAACATCCGGAATTTAAGTTGTCGGTATCACATACAACAAGAAAACAACGCCCGAATGAAAAAGACGGCGTTGATTATTATTTTGTTAATGAAGAAGAATTTTATCACGGAATAGAAAATGGTGAATTTCTTGAATGGGCAGATTTTTCAGGAAATAAGTACGGTACAAAAAAAGAAACAATAAACAATATACTCAAAAAAACAAACAATGTAATCCTGAAACTTGATACAAAAGGAGCATTAAAAATAAAAAAATTAATCCCGCAGGCAAAGCTTATTTTTGTTGCACCGCCTTCAATAAAAGAATTGGAGGCTCGCTTAAGAGGCCGCGGTACAGAATCGGAAGACGCAATTCAAAGAAGATTGAGCGCAATTAAAACAGAAATGAAAAATTCAAAACAATATGATTTCCAAATTGTAAACGATACTGTTGACAATGCAGTTACTTCACTTGAAGATATTATGGGGATAAGTTAATAAACAAACAGATAACTGGAAAGTCAAAATTTAAACATATTTACCTCTTTCCCAAACCATGTATCGTATAAAATAATTGAATTTAAAATTTCTTACATATTAAATTCTGCCCCAAAACTCATAACTTTTAATTCTCAGTCTTTAATAAATTTACCAAAAATTAAAAAAGATTCTTCTGTAAAAATCACTATTGCCTCAGAATGATAAGAAAGTTAAACACAGTAAACACATCATTCTAAACCCAATATTAATTTGGGGGTGAAGAATCTCTTAAACTAAATCAATATTTTTTCCGCAAGTTCTAATTGTAAATTTTTATTACAAAATAGCAATTTTTTAACATAAAAAATCTTTATATATAATAGGGGAAATAAAAAATAACGGAGGATTTATGACAATCATAACAAAATTGGGGACTTTAATAATAGATGCTGGTGATAATACAAAATGGATAAAATATACCACAAATAGTAAAGCTTGCAGCAAATGGGGTTTGAGAGAAGTTATAAAAGAATCCACACCGAATGGAGGATTATTTACATATATCTTTTCAAGAAATCCGCTTACAGAATATCAAAGAGTATCAGGTACTCCAGAAAAAATGCGGCAACTATGGAACTCCGTAACAAATTTAGACAACAAAGAAGCTGTATCAGATCTTTTGAACTTTTTACAAAAGGCTGGTTGGTAAAACACATAAAATTCAGCGCAAAAATTTGTATCATGTATTTTAACATGCAGCATTATTAAATTGCCATTCCGGTAATATCTGTATATGCTGAAATAAGTCTGTTTCTTATTTGCGTTGCCATTTGCATACTTAAAGATGCTTTTTCTGCTGCAATCATAGCATCATGTATGCTTGTAGGGCCGCCCATTGCGATATCTTCCTGCATTCTGTCTGCCTCTATTTTCATATTATTAACAGAATTCAATCCGCTTATTAAAGAATTTCCCATTTTATCAGCAAAATTACCAATCCCCACAGGATCATGCTTATCTCTTACAGGAAAACTTTTTGAAGCATTTTCAAGAGCCAATTCAAAGTCAGTAGGTGTTGTTTCGTCAAACTTGAAAGACGAATTATCTTTCAAAAATTTATTATATTCATTTATCGCATTAAAATTATAACTTGTATCAAATTGACTTATACTTGTTGAAAATTCCATTTTTAATTACCTGACTTTCTGATTTTAAATTTCCGATTTCTAAATATTCATAGCACTTTGCATCATTGTCTTAACGTTCTCTGCAACAGTTGCGTTTGCCTGATATGCCTTTGAAGCGGAAATCATACCTACCATTTCTTCCACAATATTAATATTCGGGACATCAACATATCCTTCTTCATCAGCATCCGGATGAGAAGGGTCATAAATAGTCTTTACTCCGTTATCGGATTCATAAATTTCATCAACCTCAACACCGCCGGTATTCAATCCGTTATTTAAAGCAATATTTGCATTTATAAGCATATTCCCCGTTCTCGGATCAAACTGAGCATCAGGACTGTTGCTTGAAAAATTTGAAAAACCTCTGTTTAATGTATCCTCATAAATTGTTCTAAACGCAACATCTTTTTTAATATAAACACCCTTTGAACCATCCGGACGGCGCGTTGTATTAACGTTTGCAATATTACTTGCAATCGTATCCATTTTAACCCTTTGTGCCGTCATACCGGAACCTGCTATATCAAATATATTGAAGCTCATTTTTGCCTCCTTTTCCCAAACTTTAATTATTGTTAGGTTTCACCCAGACTACCGTTCCTCTTGGTTCCTTACTGTCCTCTTATTACATCAGAAAGTCCGGAAAAATTTCTTCTCTCCAGATTTGAAAGTACAAGATACTTTGTACCGGTTTTTGACAAATCCATCATTTCTCGTTCAAGTTCTACGTTATTGCCCTTAGAATCCGAACCGCTGAATATATCTGTTACCAGTTGAGGTTTAAATTGATCATATACATTAGATTTCAAGTACGCCTTCTCCTGCAAAGTCGGTGTTCTGTATTTATGCACCTCACCGGTAAAAACATCCATAACAGGAGGCTTATATTCTATACTGTTCTGCCCTTTGATGTAATCCTTCAAATCTTCTCGTTCACGAATTTCCGCAAGCTGACTTTCAAACGCAACTTCTTTCCTCTGATAGCCGGGAGTCATTACGTTAGCTATATTACTCGCAATTGCGTGCTGTCTGTCCATTAGCCCGTCCATACCGAGCTTTGTTATTTCCATTGTACGTGATGTAATTAAGTCCATTCCGTGCGTTATACCTCTTTAATTGATTACTAATTTATCCCTAACCCACTTTTGCTATGCGGATGGCGAATTCCGTATAATCCTCGCCCGTGTGTTCCAGTGAAAGTTTTCCATACATACTTTCAATAGATTTTTTACAAATATTTAACCCAAGTCCTGAGCCCTTCTCCTTTGTTGTAAATCCTTCCTCAAAAATTTTCGACGGTTCTTCTATCTTCCCTGCATTATTCGAAACCTTTATAATTACAAATTCATCCTCTTCCTCTGTTTTAATTTTTATGTACTTATTATCACTACTTACCATTTCAAAGGCTTCTGCTGCATTTTTTACCAAATTTACCAATACTGCCAAAATCTTATTTTCATCAACAGGAATCTTTACATCCGCATTATTTTCCGTTATATACTCTATGTCTTTTCCTTCCAAATATACCTTAGTTAAATCGACCGCAGAATTTATCAATTCTTTTAACTTGTATGGTTTAATTATGTTTTTCTCTGTAGATTTTAATGCCACAAGAGAATTTCCTGCCAGCTTTATCGCACGTGCCATTGTTGATAGTGCATTTGAGATTGTTTCTTCCTTTATTCCGTTTTTAGCACAATATTTTTTTATAATTTCAGTGTACAAATCACATATTGAAAGCTGATTCCTTATCTCATGCGCAATTGCTCTTGTATTATTATCAATCTCTTTTTCTTCATTTTCATACTGTGTCTGAGCAAAACCCAACACCGCATCTTTTGAAGCTTCATCCAAGTTTGCAACCAGACGTCTTACGGAAGTATTGAGAAGTATGTTGTCGCGTCTGTCCGGCTTAAAACTCTCCTGAAAAGATTTGATATCAATACTTGTATTACGTCCTATGATATCCAGTGCTTCATTTTGAAGTTTTGAGTTTAAAATCGAATAATATCTTACATAATTTGGAGAATCAGTTTTGTTATCCCACAAAAGAATTATTCCGAATCTGTGAGTCAAAACACATAAAAATTCTGTATTTGCCCAAACTTTTTCCTTTAAATTTCCGGAATCATCAGAAAAATCGTAACCCTGAACTGTAGAGAATTCAAGACGTTTCAGCAAACCCAAAACACCGGAACGATTGATTATACGATGAAGTACAACTCCTTCTTCGGGTTCATCAAGCAGTGGCTCAAGAACGCCGCGAATTATTGAGCGAAGAGCCATTTTTGACAAAGGCTGATTTTCCTGTGATTCGATTAGTTCTTTTAAATAGTTTTGCTGTCTTACGATTTTTTTCATTTTCGCCCTTTTTTAATGTTTATGAGCAAGTTACCGAATTGCTTTAAGCAACAATTTTAACTTTCTTTGTCAAGAATCCGTTGTTAATAGCGTACAAAACAGCTTGTGTTCTGTCATTAACCTGAAGTTTTTGGAATATATTGTTTACGTGTGTTTTTACTGTTGTTTCAGAAATAAACAATTTACTTGCAACACCTTTATAAGTGATACCTTGTGTTAATAATTCCAAAACTTCTTCTTCTCTTTGAGTTAAAGCATTCAATAAATTTTCTTCTTCATAATCTCCAGCCTTGCGTTCAGTTTCTTCTCTGAATGTTTTTTGGAAATACTCAAAAAATCTTGATGACAAAGCTAGCGGTAAGTAAATTTTACCGTTCAAAACTTCTTCTATAGCATAAATAAGTTGAGCAGATGCCATAGTTTTTAATACATATCCCCTTGCACCAACCTTCATTGCTCTAAAAATTAAATCAGCATCATCATAACCGGATAATGCCAAAACTTTAGTATCAAGACCAAGTTTGGAAATTTCAATAATTCCCTGCAAACCGTCTCTGTCCGGCATATTCATGTCTAATAAAACAATGTCCGGCTGATACTTTTTAATCAAATTTAAACCTACAGTAACGTTTGTTGCGATACCAACAACGTCAAAAGTTCCTTCCAAAGTCAAAAGCTCTCTGATGCCTGATAAATGATCATAATTGTCATCAATAAGTAAAACTCTTGATTTTTTCTTAAACTCATGTCTCATACTCTCTCTTCTCCCCCAATTAAAAATTTTCTTCTCTACATTATTTATATTACATTCAGGCAGAGGATATTTTCATCAACAAAATGATTAATTTTACTGCATTTGGGCTAGATAAAAAGATATAGACCATTCGGTCTATAAAAACCGGAAAACTAAGCTACTATTTATTCTAAACATTAGTCAAGTATGAAAAAAGATTTCAAACATTAATACTACTTAATATGTATGAATATAATATAAAAAAGGTAGTACTTTAATAGGAGTTTCAAATATTAATTACAACAATAAAACAACTATTCGACTAAAAAAATAAATCGTTTTGTAAGAGGGAGGGTGGTTTGCGGATTTTTGCAAGAGTGAAACGTAAGCGAAACTCGTCCCCGTGAACAACCTGATAGAGTGCTGTTTTTCGTGAGAAAAACATAAACGGAGTGTAAAGGTTGTGAACTACAAATAATCCAAGACAACATATAAAAAAAAGAAGAACTGACTATCCAATCAATTCTTCTTTTCTCTAAAATAGATCTTGGCAGCGTGCTATCTTCCCAGGGGGTGGCCCCCCAAGTATTTTCGCCTCTGTAGGTCTTTACGACCGTGTTCGGGATGGGAACGGG
>CADAKY010000023.1 GCA_902788575.1 uncultured bacterium
GGGGATAAAACTCGTTTCGGTTTCTTCTACATGGTTATCGGCACTTTTGAGGCAAAACTTTAGGGTTTTTATATAAATTGTTACATTTCTTAATATATTTTTTTAAATTTAATTTTTGGAGAATTGATACTCCAAATACACGAAAGCACTTGAATTTTTTACCTATTTTGTGTAAAATTACGGTAGAAATACGTATTTTAAGAAGAGGAAAATATAATGTTCGAACGTTTTACAGAGAAAGCGATAAAAGTTATTATGCTTGCTCAGGAAGAAGCAAGGCGCCTCGGTCATAACTTTGTCGGCACAGAGCAGGTTCTTTTGGGTCTGATTGGTGAAGGCACCGGTATCGCAGCAAAAACTCTTAAATCAATGGGAGTTAACCTCAAAGATGCAAGAGTTGAAGTTGAAAAAATTATCGGAAGAGGCTCCGGTTTTGTCGCTGTAGAAATACCGTTTACTCCGCGTGCAAAAAGAGTTTTAGAGTTATCTTGGGATGAAGCAAGACAACTCGGTCACAATTATATAGGCACAGAACACTTGCTTTTGGGTTTAATCCGCGAAGGAGAAGGCGTTGCAGCCAGAGTTCTGGAAAATCTCGGCGTTGATTTAAACAAAGTCAGAAGCAACGTTGTTAAAATGCTCGGGGACTCAAAACCGACTGCAGGAGCCGGTGCAGGAAGTTCCATCGGTTCATCTTCAAGTTCATCTTCCGCGAGCAAAGTTAAAACACCAAGTCTGGACGAGTTTGGTACTGATTTGACACTTGCTGCGTCAGAAATGAGACTTGACCCTGTTGTAGGCAGAGAAAAAGAAATTGAACGTGTTATACAAATTCTTGCAAGAAGAACAAAAAACAACCCCGTACTTCTGGGTGAACCGGGAGTCGGTAAAACAGCCGTTGCCGAAGGTCTTGCAATCAGAATTGTTAATAATGAAGTACCTGACATTCTGGGCGATAAAAAAATCATTCAGCTTGATATGGGATTACTTATTGCTGGTACAAAATACAGAGGTGAATTTGAAGAACGTCTTAAAAAGATTATGGACGAAATCAGACAAGCCGGAAACATTATTCTTGTAATTGATGAAATGCATACTCTGATTGGTGCAGGTGCCGCAGAAGGTGCAATTGATGCCGCTAACATTCTTAAGCCGGCACTTTCAAGAGGAGAATTACAGGTAATCGGTGCAACAACTTCTGACGAGTACAGAAAATATGTAGAAAAAGATTCCGCACTTGAAAGAAGATTCCAGCCTGTAATAATTGAAGAACCTTCAATTGACGAAACAATTGAAATAATCAGAGGTTTAAAATCAAAATACGAAGAACACCACAATCTTATAATCTCGGATGATGCAATTATTGCGGCAACAAAACTTTCAAGCAAATATATAAATGACAGATTTTTGCCGGACAAAGCTATTGACGTAATAGATGAAGCTTCTTCCAAAGTTCGTTTGAAGGTTTGCACTCTATGTCCGGAAGGCAAAGAACTCGACAAAGAACTTAAAGAAATTATCAGAGAAAAAGAAGAAGCAATCAGAAATCAAGAATTTGAAAGAGCTTCATCCCTCCGCGATGACGAAGCAAACATGAAAGACAAAATTCGTGAAGTTTCGGAAGAATGGAGACGACAAAATGACGCAAATAAACCTACCGTAACAGAAGAAGATGTTGCACAGGTTGTTGCGACTATGACTGGCGTTCCTGTTACAAAACTCACTGAAGGAGAGTCAGAAAGATTATTAAGACTTGAAGACACACTTCACGCAAGAGTTATCGGACAATCTGATGCTGTTATTGCAATTTCAAAAGCAATAAGACGTGCAAGAGTCGGTTTAAAATCACCAAACAGACCAATCGGAAGTTTCATTTTCTGCGGTCCTACCGGTGTCGGTAAAACTGAGCTTGCAAAAGCTCTTGCGGAAGCGGTATTTGGCAGCGAAGACAATATGATTCGTGTCGATATGTCAGAATTTATGGAAAAACACTCTACCGCAAAACTTATCGGTTCTCCTCCGGGATACGTAGGATACGACGACGGCGGACATATGTCTGAATTGGTACGTAAAAAACCTTATTCGGTTATTCTGTTTGACGAAATCGAAAAAGCGCATCCGGATGTATTCAACATCTTACTGCAAATTCTCGATGACGGACGTTTGACAGATGCTAAGGGTAAACATATCAACTTTAAAAATACAATCATAATTATGACCTCAAACGTAGGTGCAAGTATGATTACAACTCAGGGAAAACTCGGCTTCTCTGCATCTGTTGAAGACGCTAAAAAAGATAAATACGAAAAACTCAAAGATACAGTTAATGAAGAACTTAAAAAGGCATTCCGTCCTGAGTTCTTAAACCGTATTGATGATATCATCGTATTCTCACACCTAAGCAAGGAAGAAATTCGTCAGATTGTTGATTTAATGATGAAAGATTTGTTTAAGAGACTTTCAGAACGTGAACTTTCAATTGAGGTTACCGATGAAGTCAAGGATTATCTTGCAAAAGACGGCTATAATGAAGCATACGGCGCAAGACCTCTTCGCAGACTTATTCAAAAGAAAATTGAAGACCAGCTTGCAGAAGAAATCCTTACAAACGCATATCAACCGGGAGATACAATTCTTCTGAAACTTGATACTTCTGAAGGTGAAGGCAAAGAAAAATTGGTTTTTGAAAGAAAAGAAGGTCAAAGACAAGAAGAACCGACTCCGCTGGAAGGATAAAATAAATACAAAAACAGAAATGCGTGTTGTGAAATTTCGCAACACGTATTTTTTATGCTTAATTTTTTGATAAATAAACTGTCTACTTGTAAGTTAAAATTTTGCATGATAATATTTACTTGTAAAAATCCAGCTTGATTAAGGAGTACATATCGTGAAAAAAGTATTGTCAGCAGTTGCTGTTGCAGCTATTATAGGCTCATGTGTATTTTACAGTCCATCTTCTGCTGCCAAAGAAAATAAAAATATTCAGACAACCATGCAAACATCAGAATCTGCCGGAAGTTATATGTCACGCGCCTCTAATAAATTTATGAAAAATGATATTCAAGGTGCAATCTCTGACTTGGATACGGCTATTTCTTTAGAACCTAACAATCAGGCTTTGTACTTAAACCGCGGATATTTAAAACATGTTATTAATGATAAAAGCGGAGCAATGACAGACTATGATACAGCAATAAAAATAAATCCGAATTATGCATTTGCCTACAATAACAGAGGAGTTCTGAAAGCTGCCATGGGTGATATTCAAGGTGCAATGGATGATTATGAAAAAGCTGTAAGCTTAAATCCCAAATACTCTGATGTTTATTACAACAGAGGAAATCTTAAATATATGATTTCCGACAATAAAGGTGCTCTCGCGGACTATGATAAAGCAATTCAACTCAATCCAAAAGATTCAGAAGCTTATAACAACAGAGGTGTTGTAAAGAAAAGACTGGATTATAATGTAGGCGCTCTTTCCGATTATTCTCAGGCAATCGCACTTAATCCGAAAGACAGCATTGCTCTGGCAAACCGCGGAAGGCTAAAAAAATTATATTTTGATAATGAAGGTGCTGCAATAGATTTAAATCAGGCAGTTGCTTTAGCAGAAACCCAAACTTTTATAAAAAATGTCAAACCGCTTGTATCTAATGAAAGATATATTGCAGCAATTCCTGTTGTAAACGGGATTACGGAAGATAATCCAAAGCTTGTAAAAATAGAACCGACAGAAAAACTGGTTGAAAAACCGGCTCCAAAATCTGTTCAGGTTGCTCAGAAAACTGATATTAAACCGGTTCAAACAAAACATAAACCAAAAGACGGCGAAAAGATTGCACTTGCAGGAACAAGCATAACAAAACAACCTGCAAAAACTCAAAATACATCTTATGTTTCAGCACCAAAAAGCTCTACTCCGGTTCTCAATGCGGGGATAGGAACTGTTAAAGCAATAGAAGTTCCTGATATCAGAACTACAACAGTTACAAAAACTCCGACAACAAATATTAAACTTGCGGAAAGCTATTATATCAGAGGACTCCAGAAGTGTGTCCTCAGAGATTTACAGGGTGCTGTCGCAGATTTGGATAAAGCAATTGCAAACAACGGAAAATATGCAGACGCGTATTTTTACCGCGCAGCTATTCGCAAAGAGCTTGGTGATACAGAAGGATTCAGAAAAGATTACGCAACTGCAATAGAAATTAATCCGTCTTTACAGGCATTCAATGATTCTAACGCTATCGGGCTTGTAAGATAACGAATTTGAAAAAACCTTTTATTCTGCCAAAATTTTTGCAGAATTATCCAAATCCTTAATTAACTCAGCATTTTCCTTATCAAGACCTCTCTGTCTGAGAGCTGTTGCAATACTTGCTGCAAAATTAGGAGCTTTACCTTCCGCTACTGCTTTATAATAATCATCTTCAAAATTTTCACTTATTCTCAAAGCCCAGTTGCCTTTGGTTGTTCCCGGTTTATTATATGTTTCAGCCATTCCGAAGAAATCCGCGAAAAAGATTTGAATACGTCTTGCAGGGCTTGTAAAAAGCTCTGCAAAGCTTGCAGCAATAAATTTTACGGGATCTTCTCTAAGACTGTTAATAATTTCCGTTCTTTGTTCATGACTTGCATCTTTTGGTGCAATATCATGTCCCAAAAGCCCTGTTTTATGAAGAAAATGTTTTGTATCCTTGTTTGCAAACAGATTCTTTACATATTCCAAAAATGAAATATTATCGTGTGAACCAAGCATTATAAGATTTTTCTTCGGCGTATCCGCTCCTCTGTAATCAAACTGAGTAACAGCAATTCCGCTCAAATCCAAATCTTTCATAACCTTCTGAGTCGGGAAATTTGGTTCGCCGAGGTCTTCACAAATTATATCTTTTTTTGTTATTCCAAATTTTTCCGCAGCAGGAAAAACAATCTTTGTAAGCAGCCAGTCATATTGGTCTTCACTTTTTTTGTATTTAGCCTGAGAATACAGCCTGCCTGAATTGTGAGACATCATTTTTTCTCCGACCGTATAAATAAAGGGATCTACAAGACCTATTATGTGATCAATTCTTAATCCGCCGGGGAAACTTGCAAAATATTCTTCATATTTTTTCTTAAGCACCTCTCCCGCTTCTCCCAGAGTACCGTCGGCATTGAATATCTTATGCGGATCAAAGTACCTGAATCCCCACCTCTGACCGTCTTTTGAGAATGCATCCGGCCCGCACCCAAGAGCTTTACCTTTTAAGAATAAATTCTGGTTAATCCACTCATCCGCAGAAGGCGAAGCTACCGGAGAATCACCTATCATTTTAATTCCGGTTTTGTGAGCAAGTTTATTAGAAGCTTTGTTTTCTCTTTCAAGAATCATTTGATTAAACAAGAAAAAATCAATTTCATCAGAATATTCACTTTTTAATTCTTTTATTCTTTCAGCTGCAACTTCTGCTTGTTTTGCATTTTTAGGAGCGTATAAATTTTTATCTATTCCTTTCCACTTTGTCCAATCTTTTTTATATTGTTGATCCAAAAGTCTGAAAATTGCAGCTTTTTCTAGATATTCGCCTTTTTCTTTCTTAAAATCCGCAAACTCTTTCTTTAAAAAATCACCTTTCTTAAAATTTTCATAAGCTTCTTTTAATGCAATTTCAAACTGTTTATTAACATATTTATAATCTGTTTTATTTCCTTTCGGGCGGTTTGCAACTATCTGCTGAAAAGTTTTTTGAGAAAGAAGATTTTTATATTCATCGGATGCAAGTTTTTCCAAAGGAATCATAAGTATATTTTTTGCCGATGATTCCGGTGCGTAAGGAGACTGATCGCCTAACTTTCTCATATTTATAGGCTCCATTTGAATTCCTTTAACAGCGTGCTGTTTCAAGAATGGAATAAGTTTTTCTGCTGTAGTTCTTGAAAAAAGAGAACCGATTCCGACATCTTCCGCCGGAACAGACGGTGCAGAAACGTTATGTATAATAATATCCACCTGTTTATCTAAAAGCTTCAAACCTTTATTGACTGATTCCGAATAAACCTTCATTTCCGCACTGTTAAACTTACGGCCAAAAGAAAGATTTTCTGTCCTTTGAATTCTCATACACACCCCTTTTATATCAATTATTATATATGACTGTATAACAAACAATATATTAATGCAATAGCCGAACAATAAAAGATTCTTATAAAAAAGGCGGAACGCAATAAAATTGCGTTCCGCCTTCAAAAATGGTTTTAGCTATTTATGCACGCTTGCTGCCTGTTACAGAGATTTGATGACGACCTTTTGCACGGCGTCTGTTCAAAACTTCTTGTCCGCCCGGAGTTGCCATTCTTGCTCTAAAGCCGCTAACGTGTTGCCTTTTCAACTTTGTTCCTTCTAGTGTACGTTTCATAATTCTATTTCCTTTTCAGCTAATTTTACTTATAATAGTTTTATACTATATAAAACATGTATTTTAGTCAAATGCATGTTTAAGGAATGTAAAGAGCCGGTGAATAAATAAACACGTGAACGGTTAAAGAAGAAGCAGCAAAAAGGAGAGATTTATGCATAAAATAGGATTTATAGGCTCAGGAAAAATGGCAGGAGCTATAATTAAGGGTCTTTTAAAAACAGGGTTTTCAACACCTGAACACATGATGGCAACACAAGCGGAACAAAGCGGAATTGAAGAGAAATCAAAAGCTTTGGGAATAAAAATTATACTTGATAATAAAGAACTTGCCGAATGGGCAGATGTAATCTTTATCGCTACAAAACCCAATCAGGTGCTTGGCGTTTTGGAAGAGATTTCTCCTTTTGTATCCGAAAAACTCGTTGTCTCTATTGCAGCAGGCGTTACAATAAAAAAATTGGAAAGCAACTTACCTCAAGGAGTTCGTATAATAAGAGTTATGCCTAACACTCCCGCTCTTGTCGGAGAAGGTATGAGCGGAATGACAGGCGGGAATTCCGCAACAAAGGAAGATATAGAATTTGTTAAAAATCTGCTTTCGACTATAGGAAAATGTATAGTCGTTGATACAGAAAAACAAATGGATATTGTAACAGCAATTTCCGGCTCAGGACCTGCTTTTTACTATAAAGTTATAAATGACATTGCACGCGCCGGCGAAAAACTCGGCATGGATTATGAGAAAGCACTGCTTTTAAGTATTCAAACGGCAATCGGCTCCGCGAAAATGGCATTACATAGAGATATTTCAATGGAACAACTTATTGCAAACGTTGCGACAAAAGGCGGATGCACTGCTGTTGGTGTAGATTGCATGAATGAATATAATACAGAAAAAGTTTTTTCTGATGTAATTAAAGAAACAACGAAAAAAGCTTGTGAACTTGGTGGTTAAAAACTGTTTATTTTTGTTCAAAAGATGTTTCAGAATGATTTTGCCAAAAAGAAGTAAAATCTCCTATTCTTTTTAGAATATTAGGGGAAATTATATGTTCTATCCTGCAGGCATTTTCGCTTGCTTCTTCGGGACTTATACCGAGAACTGCTTCAAAAAAGTTTTTTAGTATGTTGTGTGTATTATATACTTTTATAGCTTCGGATTTTCCTTTAGGAGTGAGCGTAACTGTTCCGTAGCTCTCGTATGTAATAAGTCCCTTTGATACAAGCTTAGCGAGAGCTTCCGAAACTGATGCCCGGGAGATATTGAGCGTTCTTGCAAGCTCCGCACCTTTTAGAGGTCTTTTTTCTATCTCTGCAACATATATTGCTTCAATATAATCTTCTAATCCTGCTGTTAAACTTTTTTCTTTCATATTAAATTCTTGATTTAATTGTAAGGCAAACCTAACACTTTGTCAAGTTTTTTATTTTTCATGTAAAGAAAAAGGGCAGAATGGAGTGCTCTGCCCTTTATTAGCCCGTGAGAGGCTATTATTGTTTATTCTTTTTTTCCAATTTTTTAATACGTTTTTCTAAATTTTGTAACTCATCAATTGTTTTTTGTTTTTGTGAAGAGAGAGGGAAAATTAAAAGTGGAAAGTTGAAAGTGGAAAATGGAAAGTAGAAAATATTGTAGTACCGAACTCCTCGCCCCTTGCGGGAGCGGACACCTTCTCCGAGGGGGAAGGCAGAAAATCAATTTAAGCCGTCAGGCGAAAATTAGATTTTCGGAAGGGGGATGAATAAGTTTCGGTGGGAATGAATATTCAATCATCGTAAAATTCAATGATTGTCACATTTCCCACCCTACCCGCTTCCGGAAGAAATAGCTTCCAGAGATTTTGAATATAAAAATAGCTGGGAATATGGCGTTGATGATTTTCAAAAATTAAAAAGCAAATAAAAACTATTTTATACTAATACTTCTTTTTCATTTTTGTACGTAACATACCCCAACGGTGAAGCGGGCGGTTTTTTGAGATTTACAGCCTTTGTATAAATTACTCCCACTTTTGACGGCTGAGATGCTGATGAATACTGACGTGCAAGTTTACAACATTCAAATAAAACTTCTTCATCCGGTTCCTTTTCATTTACTTTCAAAAGCACATGCGAGCCGGCACAGGTTCTTGTATGAAACCAAATATCAGAATCTTTGGCAAGTTTTGAGACTATATAGTCATTTTGTTTATTATTTTTACCGACATAAACTTCAAACCCTTTAATATCGAACTTCATTATATCAGGTCGTTTATTTTTTTCCTGTTTTTTTATATTTTCTTCTATTCCGAGTTCATTTTTTATATCATCAAGTTCGCTTATATTGTGTGCGGAATTTATACTATAAATAATATTTTCTATATATTCTTCTTCCAGCTTTAATGAATCAAGAATTTCTTTAGATTTTTCTTTTGTAGTTTTTGATTTTGTATAAAGTTTATAATACCTTTGAGCATTTTCACTCAGGGTTTTAGTTGAATCAAGCTCTATAACAATATTTTTATCATTTATATAATCATACAATTCTATAGAATTTTTATAATCTTCTTTTCTATAAACATTCGCCGTCAGCAAATCTCCATATTGTTTATATTTATCAGTATTATCGCGCTTATTTAAAAGCGATTTTATTTTAGAAATTGCATTTTTTGTTTTCTTTAATTTTGAATTTGAGATTTCAAGCAATTTAGCTTTTTCATTTTTTAAATTGATATCACTTTGTATGTTTGAATAATAATTATCAAGCATTTCATTAACTGTTGCTTGAGGGACTGTATTTTCTGCCAGCTCTGAAAAAAGTGTATATTTACCTTCAAAAAGAGCCGGACGAAAATCCTCTGTCTGCAAATATTCTAAAATTTGATTTTCAGAAAGATTTTTAAACTGTGATTGTAATTCATTTGACAATTTTACTTCCGTCACCGGAGGATAAATATATTTTAAACCTCCCTGAAGTTCTCTGTATCGGCTTTTTTCAGCCCCAACATTATGCGCACACCCGATTATAACAGAATCTTTTTTGTCATAAAGAATAATATTAGAATGTTTGCCCATAAGTTCAATTGCCAGAGTCAAAAACCGTTTTTCGCCAATTTCATCATAAGTTTCAAAATATAATTCCAAAATCCTCTCATTATCAATAACTTTAGCATCACAAATTCTTGCGCCTTCAAGATATTTTCTTAAAAGCATACAAAACATAGGAGGCTTGGCAGGAATCTTCAAACCGCGTTTAGATTCATTTTCCGGCGACATGAATGCAATATGGTAAATTTGCGGATTAATATTCACATACAACTTTCGTCCTTCACCGTTATTTCTGAGTGAAAAAATAAAATCACGTCTTGTCGGCTGTTGTATTTTTTGAATTCTGGAATTGATTATGAAATCCGCATTTTCTATAAAAAACGCTTTCAAGGTCAGAAAATCAATGTTTATCATTAAAATCTGCCCCTGTAAAGATGAGAATTATACTGCCTTAGCATATTTGAATTATTATTATAACTTTTGTAATCAGAGTACATTCTGTTTCTTGTCATATAATTGGACTGTGCCTGCCAGTATGGCATAGGGCGGTTATTCACCTGTCTGTTGTAATTATTGCGGTACATTTGTCTTTGCACCGTGTGATAAACCGCAGGATCAATCGACCCTGCAAAAACAGAAGAACCTATAAAAATCAAAAATAGTGTAATAAAAAGTTTTTTCATAACTTCATTATAGACACTTACTGAAATTAAGTCCAGCAGAATGAATTTTATCCGCCCTTTTCATACCGGAAATCTATTTCCCCCAGTAATATTCAACCAGATAACTTACGGCATCGAACGGATGCTCCAAAAATTTAAACTCTCTGTTAGATTTTATCTGAGTATGTGTGGGAACATCCACAACTCTTGTTCCCTCCTTAAAAGAAAGATTTTCTATATTATATATTATCCATTTACATTTCTCCGCATCTATAAACAGATGTCTTTCACCTCTGGAATTTTTAACCCGTGAGTTAAAAACGGCAATTCTGGATAATACAGGAGGATTATAGTTCCTGAGCTTAAATTTTACATCATATCCGTATTCTTTCAGTGCTCTTTTTATTATTGTATAATTTGTGTATTCGCTCTGCGTAGAACGATTGTCACCCGAAGCATCACCATTTACAATAATCTCTGATTTGTGATTCGGATACCGTCTTAAAAATTCTTCTATACACTGTTGTGTAGAAGTGTTTTCTATCACTATTTCATCAAAAAAATAAACGTTATCTTCATCTTTGTGCGCTAAAGCCCAACACATAGGATCTACGTTAAAATCGCACGTTATGTGCAGTGGTAAATTCGGATTATATTTCAACTTTAGCTTATTTTCTTCTCCGAATCCTTTAACTACAAGCCCTGACGAATAATCTCCAAATTCACCAAGAACGTTAATGCGGTAATATTCTTCATCAAAACTATCTTTCATTGACTGAATAAAGTGCGGAGGTAAATAAGTATTATTTGTCGTAGGAGCAATAATCAGACGGTAATTTTCCTTTTTATTTTCAACAAAACGCTTCCAAATCCACCCTTTATCACTTTGAGGGTTAGTGTGTCCAAACAGTCTGTACCGAAAATTTTTCCAATCTTTACCCCTATAAGTATTTCTCAGACGACCGATTATCTGTTTAAAAGAAGAATCCGTAATCTGCGAAGCTTCTTCAATTTCCGCCCAGTGTAAGTTTAAGGATTTGAATTTTTCAGGGTCATCAAGCGCCGTAAAAAGAATTTCCGAACCATTGGAAAACTTTATGATTTTATCTATTTTATTATAATTATAATCTTTCTCCGACACATATCCCAGATTACTCAGATGCTCTAAATATGAAACCAGCGTTGTTTTTCTGACAAGCTCATATTCTTTAGCACCTACCATTCCTCGGCTTCCAGGATACTTGTACGCCAAAAGTATCCCAAGAAGTGACCCGCACCAAGTTTTTCCGCTTCCGTATCCGCCTTGATACATTGCAACATCCAACTGATTTGAATGCGGAATCTCCATAAATTCTTTTTGTTTATCTAAAAGCCTGTATCTAACCATTTGTACTCCTTTTCTTCCAATGGCAGAACATTGCCTGAAAGCAATCAACAGAATTTTTCATAAAAAATCTTTTAAACGAACAAACTCCGGAAGCCTCCAAAAGCGCATTAAAAACTTTTGTAGAAAAACTTCTATCGTTGTTTATGTAATCGTGATGCTCACAAAGTACATCATGAATAAGTGCGGGTATCAAAAATCTGTTATCGGTATTTGAACCCACTACCCTCCAGAAAATACGGGGTATTGAAGCCCCGTCATAACAGTATCCTTTTGGTACCGTAAATTTATATATATTATTTTTTTTATAATCTTTTAATTCAACACACAATTCCTTTTTACAAATAAAGGGGTATTTTTCAATACCCCTTTTTTCTTCTTTTGTCATTGTAGGAAGTGTGTATCTGATTCCGACATGCGGAACATCGTCAAAAAATATTCCGACATCTTTATTAGAATACCATTCCATAATTTTCTCCTTATTTATATTTTGTTTTTACTCTTACTTTAATTGCAGGCGGTTGCACAGTTGTTGAATTGCCATAAATTTGTGAAGAATTGGATGCATTGAAATGCAAGCTATCTAAACAAAATCCGGAATCTCTCCATTGAATATTTCCCGCTGTAAGCTTTTCTGAAAGTGCACCATTAGTATAATTACCAATATTTCCGTTGCTTATTAAATTAAATTGAGTACTTGCCGTAATATTTGGAAGACCTGCTTCTATATAACCGAATGATGCATCGCTTGCAATACCTTGAATAACCCTGTCACGAAAATCCGGCAAAACAAAATTTGCACTATTTTCAGGTATTCCGTAATCATTTCCGTATATGGCAAACAGCTTATTGTATGTTGTTTTGGAGACTTCTGCACCCTCAAGCCAAATTTCATCTGATAATAATGTATCAGAAAGTGTAAAAACAGGAACTCCTATTTTTTGTTCTTCTGATGCGTTTGCATTTGATTCAAAAATCCCAAAGTTCGATTCTAATGTACTAACATCCGAACCAAGTTCTTGAAGTTTTTCTGAATTTTGATTAATCATACCGTATATTTCACCCATAGGAAGAGTAAAATCATTATCAGACAACGTATAATACGGTGCATAACCAAACTGCTCATACATATCATTAACTCGGTCACGATACTGACTATCTACAATTTTGGATCCTGTTTTAGACCAAGAATACGGAATTATCAGATTTTCACCATTAACTATATAAGTATCTGTTCCCGTTTTATTACCACTAAATACTTCTACATTATTAACAGATATTGAAAAATATTTTAAATCAACTTCACCATAAAATGGATTGTTGGTATTTCTGTTACCTATAACCATATTTGTTAAATTAGTAAATTGATTGGTTACTGTCCGTTCAATGTATTTCCAATTTATACCGTCTAATGAATAACTCAAAAAGTATTTATTACCTTTTACACCTGTTTTGACGTAATACTCTGTATCATATTCGACATTTGCAGCAGTATATAAAATCGGAAAACCAAAATCGCCATTCACAGAAACATAAAATTTCTTTTGAGACGACCAACCCAAAACAAAACGATGATTGAGAGTACTACTTCCAAAAATATCCTGTGTAAAACTTGCAGACGGTGTTTTAAGTTTTATGCAAAACTCAAAATCCTGACCGTTGATATCAATTGTCGGCAGCTTAATATATTTTGACGTACTAAATTCACCCGCAATACCATCTTCTGTAACACTAGGATTACCTACCAGCGTAAACTTGGAAATATCAAAGGTCGAATGCGCATATTTTTTTATATCTGCAAGAACGTCTTTGTCGTCAGAAACCATGCCGGTTTCCAGCCCTTTAGATTGATTAATTGTATCAATATTCACAATACCGTTTTGGGAAACAGTTGCAATTTGAGTCTTCGGAACATAATTTGAATAATCCATATCCTCAGATATAGCGTTTAAGGCGTTTTGTAAATCTTGTTGATTACTTAATAAACCTTTAATTTCCCCCCAGTTTACGGTTTTTGTATTAGAAATAACATTATTCAAAATACTAATGCCGTTTCCTGCAGTATATATATCCTTAAGTTCATTTAAATCAACCAAAACCCTTCCGGACTTGCCATCCGGAATAAAAAATTCCATATATTTATCCCCGACATTGAAGTTTTGAGGCAAAGATGAATTTTCAGTTACCGTTTTAAGCAGACCTATAAATTCTTCATAATTTCCGGATATACTTTTATTACGCTCAAGAGAGTTTTCATTTAATTCTCCCGAGTTTTCACTTTCACCTTCCATAACTCCGTTAATGGTTTCATCATTCGGAGTTATGGAAGCAAATTCATTTTCATCAAAAGATTGTGTCATACTTGTATCCCCTCAACTTTTTTAGGAAAAACCGTAATTGTATTAAGACTGCCGATTCCTCCATTACCGAAAATAAGCGTATTTTCATAATTGCTTGCTTCGTCGCAAATTTTTACTCCATAAAAATAAATTTCAAAATTTTTATTTTTATCAACTGTAAGTAAATCTGTATAATTTCCGGTAAGTTCAAACACAACAGTGCTCATTCCGTTAGAATTTACAACTATTTCGTTTCCGACAGGTCTTCTTTTTCTGTCCTGTATTCCAAAATGAACGGTATAAGACTTATCTGTCTTTATACCGTTCACTGTTATTGTTCCGCTATCACCCTGAATAAGTGTAATGTCTCCGTTTTTATCTATTTTAAATGCCATAAATACCTCCTAAATTCCAAAATCTCTGACAGTTTGCAAAAGGCATTCTTTTACAAAATTTAAATCCGCAGTTTTTCTTTCCTGAAGAGATTCCATATATTCTAAAGTATCTTCCTCAGTAAAATCAGGCTTTTTGTAAATAATAATTTTCACATCTTCACCCATTTCTATACCTGCTTTTATCGGTAAAATTAAGTCAGAAAGAAAATCTTTGATTGAACCGTCCTGCATCGTAACTTTTCTTCTTATCCATCCTAAAGAGGTTTGAAAAAATGCCGATTCAAAACGTTTTTGACGTTCTGCAACAATTTCGGCATTCCTTTCTTCTTCGCTCTTTCTTACGACTTCATTTTCTTCAATTTTAAACATTTCGGGATGATTTTTTATTTCTTCACCGATTTCTTTTGAAACAATAATTGCATCCTCAGAAATACCAATTGTTGTAATATCTTCCACTGTTAAATCAGCATTAACTTTGCAAGATTTTCCTCTGTAATCCGGATACACAATCCAAGAGTTTCCTGCGAAAACTGCGGTTTCATTTTCCTGTATCTGAGGAGGCTCAATTAATGTAGCATTTGCAGGAAGCAAAGGAACAAATACTCCTCTGATTTTTGTTTCTTCAGGATCTGCATCCGCTTCCGCTTCTTTTAAAAATTCAAGTGTGTATTTATCATATAAATATATTTTCATAATAATTTCTCCTATCTGTATCTTGTAACTACTCTGATTTGAACTGCCGGCGGTCTTACCGTTCCGTTATCTTTGTATATGTCGGAAGAACCGGAAGCATTAAATTTCATGTGTGATTGTCTCAATGTCTGATCTGTTCCTGATTTTCTCCACGTATCAGTCCACGTCGAACTGAATACTCCGCTCCAATTGGAATTATCCGAATACGTAACCAAATCATTAATACTTCCTTTAATATTCGGAAGTTCCGCATCCAAATATCCCGAATCTTCACCGCCCCAAAAAACTCTTCCTCTAAAATCCGGAAGGTTAAATGTCGTAACACCGTCACCAGAACCATAAGTAACGGAATATATTTCAAAAAGTGAAGCATAAGTTGTTCTTGAAACTTCGGCACCTTCAAGTCTTATTTCATCTTCCAATAATGTATCATCCAATCTTATTATCGGCTGACCGATTGGTCTGGTTTGGTATCCTTGCGTTGATATAAGTGAATTTATGCTCGCAAGAGTTGATGATATA
Organism: uncultured bacterium; assembly: GCA_902788575.1. Lineage (GTDB taxonomy): Bacteria > Cyanobacteriota > Vampirovibrionia > Gastranaerophilales > Gastranaerophilaceae > CAG-196. The sequence goes on from CADAKY010000023.1 coordinate 15,430, forward strand.
CCGGCATTATTTGTACCCATATTTGTATTTACTGCAGAGATTCTGTTATCTAAGTATTCAAAGTTATTGTTCATAACCTCGGATGAGGCTAGTGAACCGTATTCAATTCTGGTTAAAGCCATCTGTGCTCCTTTCTTTAATTAATGTGTCATATATTTTGTCAATTTTTTTATTAATATCTGCAAGCTGTTCTTTTACGTTCCCGAACTCAGATTTTGTTATATATCCCTTAGAAATTTCCGCCAAAATTTCTCTATGAGTGTGTTCAAGTTTTTCGGGGGTTACAAAAAGGTTATATTGAAAAATAAGAGCAATTCCGACTAAAAGAACAGGTGCATATTTTTGTATAAAATCCTTATCCATAGTTTAAAATCCCCTCTTATTAGCCAAAGACCTTAAAGCTTCCAGCAAAGGATCATCATTCCCTGATATAGTTTTTGTTGCGTTTCCGCTGCTTGTATTAAGAGATTTATCGGACATATTTGAAAGTACGTCATACCCTTTCATATACATTTGAAGAAGATTATTAATCATACTTGCGGATTGGTCTTGAGCTGTACTCAAGAGATCTGTAATATAATTATCAAGCGATACTGCGTTTTGCGAAGCTAAATTTTTATACAAATCTGATGCCTGAGAAGAGCGAATCATATTTCTTTTGGATAAAGAATTTATTATACTATTTTCCAAATTGTTCCTTGATGTATTCTCAAGCGTATTTGAATAAGCTTTCAGTTTCGCCTGATTGGCGGTGCTAGTTAAATTCGGATTCAGGTATTCATCCAGTAAAGAATTCATATTACTGTTTACAAAATTGTAGATTGATTCTAATGCACTCCCAGGCTGAAAATTTGCAACTGTGCCAGAGTTATCGGTTTTTGCTGTTGCATACGGGTTTGATGTAGTAGTATTTCCGTATGTTGTTTTAGATGTTTTTGTTGATTGTTTACCCATTTTTATTCCTTTCTTTTTAAATTGCTTTTATTTTTAATCTTTCAAATTCTATGTTTTTTATACAAAAATCGTCTCCGATATTTTTAGTCGAAAACGTGATTTGAAGAGTCTTGAATAGTGATACCGGAAGTTTTTTTGAAGAATTTACATCCTTAATCGGGAAATAAGAATTATCCCAATGCCCGATATCAAAATACAAAAAATCTTTTAGTGTGTTTAACTTTACATATCTTCTTTTGTAAGTTCCGACATCATAGTTTTTTGTATATTCAACATAAAAGCTGTTTGTATAATACATATCCAGAGTTAATTTCGGCGGATATCTAAGCGCTTTCACGGTATTTTCCCTTCCGAGATTAAATGGCGCGCATTTATAAAATGCTTCTATAAACTCACCGTCAAACATACTTGAAACGTATTCTTCGTAAATTTTTTCTCCGCCTGAATACAGCGTGCCGCCTATTATTGCTGCACAATTTATTTTTTGTGACTTCCTCTTAATCCATGTTTTTCTTAAGTAGTCATAAATCATAATTGTGGAATAATCACTGTTTTCGCTTGGAATAACAAACCAAACTTCGTTTCTGTCTGACGTTAAAACAGAAAGAGTTTTTATATCCGCTGTTTTAGAAAGCGGAATTTCAAAAAGTTCAGGCTGAATATCTACCGCAATATTTTCACCTAATGTGGTATCGCCGTTAATAATTTGCCTGAAACAAAAAATTCCTTTTTTTGTATCGTCATAAAAATATAATTCTGTACCGTGAAAAACAAGAGCATCATACCCTGCGCATCCTCCGGGGGATTCCAAAGTTTTAGAAAATTCTCCCGAAGATTCTGTTATAAGACAGGATGAATTCTTATGAAACACTGCTAATGTTCCCAGATAAGGATGAATCGCAGTAATTTCTTTTACAAATTCTATATATCCTGCCGATGTTGTAATTCCTGCAGAAGAGGTTGAAAAATCATAAATATCTTCCTGAACGGAATACCACAACACTTGGCCGTTAAAAATCCAAAGCCTTCCTGCAAATACAACCACCCCGAGTCCTTTAACAGTTCTGTTATCTGAATCGGTTAAATTCATCATTGTAACTTCTTCAAGTTCATTATTTGAATTATAGTGTCCGAGTTCTATATTCAAAATCTCTTCTGAATTTGAAAACACGAACAAATCGGACCATCCCTGTGAAACGTCGCAGGCAGAAGATTTTCCGGTAACGGATAATCCGGAAACTTTTTCTTCAAGTGTTTTTGAAGAAGGTGAAAACAGATAGATTTTCCCTTCTAAAGTGTTTTCTGTGTGTACAAAAAAATAGGTTTGTCCTTTTTGCACACTTTCAAAAATGTTTACAACTTTTTCTCCTGCAGGAATCAAATTACAAACGGAAATATTTCCTTTTGCGGTTCTTATTCCTACACCGGAATTAACTTCTGTTGAATACAATTCAACATTTTGCATATCGGAAGCAGTAATAACCGGTGAAGAATAAACAGCATTTGTGCGGTTTATTCCAGAAAAATTGTTGCATATTAATGTAGTTTTTTGCATAATACTCCTTTCTGTTATTTTGTAAATTTGTGAGGTAATTCTATTTGTTAATTAGGTTATACTTGCGTTCATCAGAATAAATATCCTAATGAGCAAAAATGAAGTTTTATTGCGAATTTTCCATTTTTTTAAATTCAATGTTACATTTCTTAACAATTAACATCAAAAAAGGCAATTTTTTAAAAGATAAATACTTTATATATATGTAAGAGATATTTAAAGAGAGAGAAACAAAATGTTATTCACAACTTCTACAATTTCAAACGACGAACTTAATTCAATCAATAACTTTTTCGAACAATTTGAAAAAGAAGTTGAAACTGTAACTCCTGAAGAAGCAAAAGAACAATCAACCGCTTCTAAATATGTTTCATCTCTTGTTACAGGCTGTTACGCTAAGTCTGTTGAAGATATCGCTAACACTAAAATCGGCAACAAAGTTGTAAGAAGAAGAAATCTTCAGCAAGTTATGAGAGAATCTTTCTTCTAC
>CADAKY010000024.1 GCA_902788575.1 uncultured bacterium
TCCCTTTATTTCTGCTATGCGTTTGATATCAATATATGTTTCATTCATCGTACACACAGATTAACTCGTTTCAAACCACATTGGAACACCATTTCCGAGCTTTATGTTGTTTTGTGTCTTTGAATTTATTTTTTCCGCATCCTACCTTTGAACAAAAATTACCGACCTTTATCCTATGGCTGAAAGGTAAAGTTTTCTGTAAATAAATTGGAAATGTAACCAAATGTCCATCAAATGTCAAATAATCGTTTTATCCGTACAATTTAGTAAAATTGGGGAAACACAGGCTATGATTATTGAAGAAAAATTTCTTTTCCGGATTTTTGCCGGACTTTTGGAGCAGAAAAAGTGACATTTAGGAACATTTGCGAACGCATAAAAAGATTTTTTCCGACCGCCCAAACCTAAACACACACTAAACTTTGCCGAATAATCATTTTATTCGTTCAAATAAAATGTCCTGTTAAAATATATTCAAATAAAATGTCCTGTTAAAATATAACAACTGCGCACGGGGAAAACCCGCGAAAATAACAAAATAGCAAGGGAGAGATTCGAACTCTCGACCTCGCGGGTATGAGCCGCGCGCTCTCACCAACTGAGCTACCTTGCCATAAGTTTTAATATTAAATTATCGTCCGGCTCAGTTGCTTCGAGCGCTGCTCTCACGTTTTTATATACGTTCACTCACGTTCACTCGGGGAGCTACCTTGCCATAAGTTTAAAATATTCAATTGTCGTTCGGCTCAGTTGCCTCGAACGTTGTTCAAAATAACTTTACCGCAACAAAACAATTCTCACACAAACATTTTAAAAATTCAAGCCAAACAAAAAACTCCCTCTTTATAATTTAAAGAGGGAGTTAATAAAATTAATCATCTGCTTGTGGTTTTTGAGTTTCAAACGGAGCTTTTCGTCCAACTTCTCTTGGAGGATTTTTGTGAAAATCACCGTGTCTGTCGGCTTTGAATTGACGATACTGAATTACTTGTACCGGACATCCGCCTTGAGGACCAAAGTGATGGTGTCTCATCATTGGCGGTTTATGCAATGCTGCAAAAAGGCTTAGTGCGCAAAAAACACCTACAAAGCTTCCCAGTGCAACTATAACAAATTTTTTAACCCCTTCGCTTCTGCAAAAACATTTGCATTCTTCTTTTTTTTCTTCTGTTACTTTAATTTCGTCTGACATAATTACTCTCCTTTTTTGATTCACACAGAGTAAACGAATATAAAAAATATTTTGTTCATTTTTAAATAATCGGTGCGAAAACCTTGTAGAACAAGTATATCGCAACCAGTATTAAGAGCCATCCGCTCACTTTCATTAGTATATCTGTGCAATTTGAAAAACGTTTAATATTTTTCAATCCGGAAGTAAACATGCCGGCAATAATAAGGATTAAACCCTGACCGATTGCAAACAGGAATAACATAATTGTTGCAGCAGCCAGACTTTTTCCCATAGCTGCAAACACCATTATGCCGGCTAATATTGGTGTAGAGCAAGGAGTTCCGGCAAGCGCGAATGCAATACCAAGCAAAAACGGATATATAAATAAGGAACTCGTGTTGTTTACAGGCATGGATTTTATTATTACAGGGATTTCAAAATCGAGTATTCCGATAATTTTTAGTCCCACAATCAATAAAAGTGAAGCCATTAACAGAGTAAAATATCCGCCAAAAACAGAGGCAAATACACTTCCTGTTATAGCGCAAATTATACCTATTATTGTAAAGACGACTGCTGTTCCCAGAATAAAACAACTTAGCTGTATAAACGTTCTAAACGGAGTTTCTTTACTGCAACCTCCAACATAGCCTATCATCAACGGAAGCATAGCAAGCGAGCAGGGTGAAATTGATGCAATGACACCTCCTGCAAAAGCCGTTGCAAATAGTAAAAGCCATGTTAAACCGCTTGCATTTCCGGATGAAAAGATTTGTATAAGATTATCCATTGATTAACTCTTTCAAATAATTTTCCAATATTGCAGGCTGCATAGAGCCTTCAATTCTTCTTGTTATGCGTCCGTCTTGGTTTTTGAATACAGTTGTAGGAACCAATTGGACGTTGTATTCCTTAATCAGCATTTCGCAATTTTTGTCACGCTTGGTAACATCAATTTTTTTCAATGTAATATCTTTGTTGTATTTCGGAAAAACTTCGTCAAAAACTTTTTCCAATTCCTGACATTCATAACACATCGGAGAAGAAAATTTTATAATAACATCTCCCTCTGATGCAACGGACGGCGGTGTTGTAAGAGATTCCCTTGTAAGTCCCCAGTATGCACCGAGCGGAATCAGAAAAATAAGTAAAATCCAAACTAAATTTTTGTTCATAAAATCACTCCTTTTTTTATCATAACACAGATTACAACTGTTATTAAAAATATTAAATTGATAAGTGAGGTAATATTGAATATTAAATGTAAATCTTTGTAAACATTTTTACTTAAAGTAGCAAAAAAAGTTTTTAGATGTTTATAAATAAAATGTAAATGAGGAAAAATAATGAATATACAAAGAACACAAGGACATCCTAATTTTGGGTATAATGCTCAATTAAACAAACAGGTTGTAGACAGACTATCATCCGTAAAACACAGCAGACCGTTTTTTGATACGCTTTTAAAAATAAATGATATAAATAATGAAACAGAAATGCTTATGAGACAGGCGGTTTCAAACAAAAATAAAGCCCTTCTGAATAAATTAGAAGACGTTTTTGTTATGACAAAATCATATTTTGCATCTTGTGTAGAGCGTTTCTTCCCTAAATTAAATTATTCTTCCGTAGAAGCAGTTACCTATGCTAAAGAGATTACGGAAAATCGTGTAAAAGATCAGGGGTCATGGTTATTCAATATTATGAACATATTGACAGAAAAGGCAGAAGAAGCCATGCCAACAAAACAGCAGGGTCCGACGACTTTGAGGGTTGATACTGAAGGAAATATGATTCTTGTAGATGAAGAAGGAAATTTCTTGAAAGAAATGACTATGGAGGAACTTCCGGAAGAGATACAGCAATATATTACAGAAATACAGGAAAAGATAAAAGCGGAAGCTTCCAATGTTGAAGAATCAAATGATGATGAAGAAGAAGTTAAAAAGATTTCTGATCTTATAGAAAAATATGTTCCAAGCGAAGATGAAAAAAGCGGATTTGCAGGGCTTGTTAAAATGGATGCTTTGAAGAAAACTCTTATGAAAAGAGTTGTTGAACCGCTCAGGGATACAGAAAAAGCAAAACAAAAGGAAAAAGACTATGGTATAAAACTCCTTCCGACAGGCATGCTTTTATATGGTCCTCCCGGATGCGGTAAAACAACAATTGCAAAACGTCTTTCCGTAGAAGCGGATGTACCTTTGTTTATGATGAAAGCCGGAAAATTCGGAACTGCATATTATCATGGAACATCAAATAATATTATAAAATCTTATGATTACGCAAAAAGTATTGCAACTCCGGAAAAGCCGGTTCTGATGTTGTTTGATGATTGCGATTCTGTTTTTGCGGCACGTTCAAACAGAATGGAAAGATTTGAAACAGAAGAACTTAATACTCTTTTAGACGTAATAGATGATGCATCTAAGCATAATGTTATAACAGTCGGTACAACAAACCGATTTGATATTATGGACGAAGCTGTTAAGCGAAGATTAAGTCTTCATGTTTCTATCCCGCTGGCGGATTTGGAAACAAGAATAGCTCTTGTAGATAAAACTCTTGACAGCAAAAGAGGTGAGGTGCTGCGTAAAGACAGAGACGCGATAAACCTTCTTGCTCAAAAATTCGACGGATATTCTAATGATACAATAATAAAAACAATGAAAGAAGCTCTGACGGCTGTTTGTGATGACAGTAACGGTGAAAGAGATATTGAATTGAATGATGTTTTGAAAATTATGGCAACTGATGAATTTAAGAATAAAAAAGTTGATTCAAAACTTTATGAAACCAAGAATTCAAGAAAATCAATCGGTTTTATGTAATATAAGAAAATAAAGCACGATTTTCCTGTATAATATTTTTATGAAAAAGCTTTTTTTATATTCAGTGCTGATTATTCTTGCATTATCAATGATAATTCCGTTTCTGATGATGTTTTTGATTTCTTTAACGGGAAACGAAAATATTTTCACGGATTATAAAAATATAAATTTGTCTTTTTGTGCGTATAAAAATGTTTTTGCTTCCATACCGGTAGCAAGGTATTTTTTAAACAGTATAATTGTTGCTCTTGCTACAACTATTGGACAGGTTATAATTGCATCTCTTGCGGGGTATGGATTTGCACGGTTGAACTTTCGAGGGAAAGAAGTATTGTTTTTTATAATAGTTTTAACAATGATGGTTCCGTCTCAGGTTAATATTGTTCCGCTTTTTCATTTGATGAGCAGGCTCGGATGGATAAATACATATCAGGCACTCATTGTTCCGGGATTGTTTGGCGGGTTTGGAGTATTTATGATGCGGCAGTATTTTCTCGGTTTTGAGAAAGATTTGGAAAATGCGGCAAAGCTTGATGGCTGCGGAGTTTTTCAGACTTTTTTCAGAGTGGCTCTTCCGTGTGCATTGCCTGCGGTTATAACACTTGGTATATTTACGTTTGTAACCACATGGAACAGTTTTATGTGGCCATTAATTGTTACAAATACAGAAAGCATGAGAACTCTTTCTGTAGGTTTGACAATATTCAAGGGAAGTTTCAGAGAAATTACTATGTGGGGTGAGTTAATGGCTTGTTCTTGTATTTGTTCAATACCTGTAATTACAGTTTTTATTCTGGGGAAAAAATATTTGATTAATAATCCTATGGACGGTGCAGTAAAGGGTTAAGAATAATATTGTTAATTTTGCCGATATTTCCGCATTTTTTATGTGTAACATGTCAATAGAATACATCAGAAGAGATAATCTGATGTAATTTGCTAAGTTTAAAAAGCAAAACATTAAGAAATATTACAATAAATATTAAGTTTTGTAACAATTTTTCTAAAAAATTAAAGTTTTGCCCTTAAAGTGCCGATAAACATGTAAAAGGGACAACAAAATAAGGAAAAGCAGAACATGGGAATGGGCGCATCACAAGTACGATTATTAGCTCTAACCAGCCGACAGCACGAAATCGGCAGGCAGCTTCAGCATTACTCGCTTGAAAAGCAGTCACTTACCCGTGAAATGCAAAAAATTTCTAAAAATTACAATCAGGCTTTGCAGGGGAAAGTTTTAAAATGGTCTAATAATGCCGGTGTAGATTATGTGGATTTAAGTTATTCTACATTAATGAGACCGAATTCCGCAAACTCAAATAAGCCGGTTCTTCTTACAAACAGCTCCGGAAAGATTATAATTGACCAAAAATACAAAAAATATGCAGAAATGATTTCTCCGGAAGGAAAAATCGGGGGCGATTGGGCGTCAAACAGAACAAAGATATTATCAGAACTTACGGGAATTCCTGAAAGCACAATTGATAAATATGCAGAGACTGAGCAAGCTGTTTATGACAGTTATAATGTTCATGATTCTGCGGCTAATGAGCGTGATAAAATCGGCAGTAAAGCAATTTCACATGTTTCTGCTCAGGCTTTTGCAAGAAACTGGGGAACGGTGGGCGGACATGACTTTAAGTCTACATCAGGTTCAATTAACCTTGGTAATAAACTCGTTGCAACTGCAAATTTGAAAAATAATTTACAAACAATAGCTATGAATATGGAGAAATATTTGCCGGAAGGTGATGCTGAAAAATTCAAAGCTGCTTGTGATGATTTTTATGACACTTATGAATCTATTATAAATAACTATGGAAACGGTGCTTCTAACGACACTAAAAAGAGTGTTGAAAGCAATTCTCTGCCAATAAGATGCAGTGGCAATAAATTTTCTCTTGATATTGAAGATTTTATTGAAGGTGTTATGAAAAACTATATGAATCAAGGCGGAAGCTACGATACAGACAGCAAGGGAAATGTTCGTTATTCTATCGCAAAAGACGGTATTAATTCCGATTCATACAACAAATATCTGGAATCAATCAATACTGCAAATGATGCATTAGAAGAATATAAAACAAAAGTTGATGTTGATAATCAGATTATGACTGCAGATCAGGAAAGTTTGATAAATTTTTATGATCAATTGTTTACTGCTGTAGTAGAAAACGGTTGGATTGATGACAATATGGTATCAAATGATTCGGAATATTTGAACCAAATGCTTCAAAACAATGAATATTATATAACTACCATGGCTAAAAATGAAAATGAAGAAACAATGAATGCAAACGGCGAAAGAAAAAGTAATGTTAATAAATACGTATACAATACTGATTTGTGGTCAAACACTGACAAAATTTTTGCGGTAAATGATGAATATATTCGTCAGGAAGCCTTGACCGATTATGAATACCAAAAGAGTATCATTAGCGCAAAAGAATCCAGAGTTGATGAAAGAATGAGAAATCTTGAAACAGAACAAAGTGCAATAAAACAAATGATACAAGGTGTTGAGCAGGTCAGAAACAAGAATGTAGAACGAACCTTTAGTATATTCACATAATAATATCTTTGTGATATCCTAAACTTGAATAATTGAGGGATATTACAAGAATGTTTGATTCATTATCGGATAGATTACAGGATATTATAAGAAAAACTGCGGGTGAAAGTGAACTTACGCAGGAAAACATGCAGGATGCTCTGAGAGAAATTCGTCGTGCTTTGCTGGAGGCTGATGTAAATTTAAGAGTTGTAAAAGCTTTTATTTCCAATATCAAAGACAGAGCCGAAGGTGAAAGTGTGCTTACGGGAGTTAATCCTTCTCAACAGCTTGTCAAAATTGTTCATGACGAATTGATTGCATTACTGGGTAAAGAACTAAAACCGCTTGATTTTTCAGGTCATCCGAATTTAATTATGATGCTGGGGCTTCAGGGAAGCGGTAAAACAACTTCTTCCGCTAAGCTTGCGGTCAAATTAAAAAAAGAAGGAAGAAATCCTCTTCTTGTTGCCTGTGACGTGTATCGCCCCGCTGCTGTTACGCAGTTAAAGACTTTGGGCGAACAAATTGGTACAGAGGTCTATTTTGAAGAATCAAAAGATGTACAGGGAATTATAAACAATGCAATTAATTATGCAAAGGAAAACGGATTTAATACCTTAATTCTGGATACTGCAGGCCGTTTACAGATTGACATTGATATGATGGCAGAACTTATGCTTATTGACAGAATTTTTCATCCGGCGGAAAAACTCCTTGTTATAGATTCTATGACTGGTCAGGAGGCTGTAAATGTTGCCGAAAACTTTGATGCACAGCTTGGTGTTACGGGGCTTGTGCTTACAAAGCTTGACGGAGATTCAAGGGGCGGTGCTGCTTTGAGTGTTGTATATTGTACACAAAAAACCATTAAGCTCACAGGAACAGGTGAAAAACTTAATGCGCTTGAGGATTTTTATCCGGAAAGAATGGCAACGAGAATTCTCGGAATGGGAGATATTGTATCTCTGGTAGAGCGCGCACAAGAAGTTTTTGACGAAAAAAGCGCGAAAGAAATGGAAGCTAAGATGGCAAAAGCCGAGTTTTCATTCAATGACTTTTTGAAAATGCAATCTCAGATGAAAATGTTCGGTTCAATGGATAACCTTTTGGGCATGATTCCGGGGCTTGGGTTATCGAGAGATGACAGGCAGAAGATTTCTCACGAAGGAGAAAAACAGTTTAAGAGAATAGAAGTCTTTATACAGAGCATGACACCTGAGGAAAGAGAACATCCGGAATTGATGAATACTTCCCGCAAAAGAAGGATTTCTGAGGGCTCCGGTATACCGTTACATGATGTAAACCAGTTTATCGCTCAATTTGAGCAAATGCGAAAAATGATGAAGGGATTTTCGGACGTCAAAAAGAATATGGGTAAAATGGCAGGAAAATTCGGACAGGAAATGGGCGGAAAACTTTCTATGCACCAAATGATGAAAAATATGAGGCGGTTTAAATAAAAATGAAATTAATCGCAGGATTGGGAAATGTAGGGAATAAGTACACATTTACAAGGCATAATGCAGGTTTTATGCTTGTAGATTCCATTGCGATTAATGCGGGACTAACTTTCAGAGATAATTCTAAATTAAAATGTTTAATGACCAAATTTGTAAATAACGGAGAAGAATATTTACTCATTAAACCTACCACATTTATGAACCTCTCGGGGGAGGCGGTCAGAGCAGTTTCTGATTATTATAAAATTGCAGTGAATGATATTTTGATTGTGTTTGATGACATAACTCTGGATATCGGCAAAATCAGGTTTCGTCCGAACGGTTCGGATGGCGGGCATAACGGTATAAAATCAGTTATTCAGCATCTGGGGACAAAAGATGTTGCAAGATTAAAAATCGGAATAGGACCTCAGCCGAGTATTCCTTCGGAAGTTTATGTGTTACAGAATTTCTCACAGGATGAGCTTGATACATTGAAAACAACTTTATCAAGAGCAAAAGACGGAATTGCATGTTATTTTACGGAAGGAATGCAGACGGCACAAAATAAATTTAATTAGGAGTGAATAATATGAATATTGCAGAACAACTGGAACAAAGCGAAAAATATGAAGAAGCTTATGCAGAATATAAAAAAATGCTTGCTTCAAATCAGGGCAGTGTGGAAGTGCTTACACGCCTTGCACATTTGGCATCAATTTTAGGTAAAAAAAGTGAAGCAAAAGCATATTATTCAACCATATTAGAGCTTGATCCCGCAAATATTCTTGCTCACGAACAACTTTTGGATATTTATGTCAATGAAGATAAATTCAAATATTACTTACTGAGAGGGAATCTTCATGCTCTACAACAGCAATTAAGTTATGCAAAAAGCGATTTTAAAAAAGCTATTAATCACGCAAAAGACCCGAAAGAAGCGATTCCTGCGAGATTTTTGTACGCAGGTATTGCGGAAGGACAGGAAAAATATCAGGAAGCTATTGATGAATACTTAAGAATTATTGATTATGAAGAAAAGAATCCCGCAATTTTTATGAAGCTTGCGGAACTGTATGAAAAAACAGAGGGTATAATTTCTGCAATTCAAATATTGGAAAGAGCAAAAAGAGACTACGGTTTTAATGATTTGGATGAAGTTCTTGCCGGATATTATATCAGAAATTCACAGCCGGATAAGGCTTTAGCTATTACGAAAAATGAACTTACAAAAGCAAGAGCCCTCTTTGATTTGAATGAAAACGAAAAAGGGTATGAAGTTTTAATGAATATTAAGGCTCAGTACGGAAAAGAAAAGCTTTTCCACTCTCTTCTTGCTCAATATTATTTCCAGAAAGATATGTTCACGGAGGCATTTGCTGAGATTGATGAGTATGCAAAAATTGAACCTAATTCTGCTCTTATTTATCAAATGCGCGCCTTGATTTATGAAAAACAGGGTGATTCTTTCAATGAACACCTAAATTGGGGAAAATTTAATATTGTACGCGGTGACAAAGATGTTGCACTAAATGAATATATGACGGCTTATCGTTTTAATAACAAAGATATTGATTTGATTGAAACAATTGCAGCACTATTGGAAGCTGACGGTGATAAAACAAAAGCAAGCGAATTTTATGAAAAACTTGCGGATATTGACCCGAAAAATTCTAATGCACTCCAAAAGCTCGCTGAATTCAGAGAATCCATAGGTGATATCGGAGGAGCGTTGGATTATATGGAAAAACTAAAAACCGTTGATCCAAGAAATGAATACGTTTCAAAGAATTACGAACGACTTCAAAACGGCGGCGGAAGCGGTGAAGGAATTTTATCATTTTTGAAAAATATTTTCGGAAGCAGAATGCGCTAAGAATCTTTCTATGCATGCATTCCCTCGTATGTAAAGTTTTGTAACAAATTATCGAAAAAGTGAAATTTTTAACACGTTAAAAACTTTATATATGTATACGAGTGAATTATGTTAACAGAAAGGAGACTTTTATGAGTTCTACAGGTAAAGTTTCTCATCCAAAAGTTGGTGAAAGTTATAATCAATTTGGTTTCCCGCCGCAGAGGAAAATACCCAAGAAAACTAATCTAGATGCAGCACTGGCAGCTAATAGTGCTTTTTATGCAGCAAAAACAAATCCATATGGAACGGGTGCTTGTAATTCTTAAAACAATATTCAACACAATAAAAACGGTCGAAATTATTTCGACCGTTTTTATTATGCCAATTAAACTTTTTGTCTGAATGCGTGTCCTTTTCTATCTTGTTCAAGATTAGGAGTATCTATTTCAAACACATAAGCATCCGCTGGTGCAAGATTAACCTTTAATTCATTTTCTGCAACCTGAAATTCGCTTGTGTCGCCGTATTCTGGAACCATATTATTAAGTTTTTGTTCTTTTTTCAATCCGGGGATTTCAATTATACCGGTTACATTTCTGTTTGGATTTTTGTTTGCAACAACAAGTATTGTTCTGCCGTTATTATGTCTTGCATAAGTAATAATCTGGTCATTCAAATCTTCGCGCTTGTCTAATTCAATAAAACTGCTGTTTCTGTCTGCCAAAACGTCCAGATTTTCGGAGCGCATTTTTAAGCAACCTTTCATAACTCTTTCAATATCAGGATGGTCTCCGCCGGGTTTACGGGCAAGGTTGAATATAGCAAGTCTGTATCTGTGTTCTTCCATAACTTTGTTTTCAACAAGAGATTCATCATTAACGGAGTCTCTGTATTTGTAATCGTAATAATCTCCGGTCTGGAATCCGTCAATGAAATACGGATTGCACATAGGTATTGTTGTTTGCAGAACAGTTGTCATTTTACAGAAATTTTCTCCGCCATGAATCATAGAAGAACTGTCGTCGTGGGTTAAAAATGAACCTATTACACTCTTTCCTGCCGGAAGTCTGTGAGACATATCAAGATTTAATTTTATGTAATCATTAAACTCCGTTGCCCCTTTCCAGTCATGGAAAATATGATATTGCCCGTAATAATCATCAAAACCTGCTCTTAACAAATCTTCCGGTCTGTCATAAGGCATATTTACCTGCGGAGAAGCGCATTCATAAGTATAGCTTTCTCCAAGCCATGCAAATTCAGGGTCTTTTGTGTGTGAATATGTAATCAATTTATCCCAAAATTCAGTCGGTTTCGCTCTTGCAACATCGGCGCGGATTCCGTCTAAACCAAGTTCAATAGCATTATCAACATATTTTTTATGTAATTCATATAAAGCCGGATTCAAAGTTCTCTTTGTTTCATCTGCCCATGGTTCAAACATTCTGATATCAGCCCACCCCTGAGGAGTTTTGTCTTCTCCGTTTCTGCCAAATGCCATAAGCTCCGGCTCTGCTTCAAACCAGTCTACCGAAGCACAGCTCGGAATATCAAGCATGACTTTGATATTACGTTTGTGGCATTCGTCAATGAAAGCTTTAAATTGTTCATCCGGTGTCCTTGGGTCGTTTTTATCTATCAACAGCGGATCATAAGCAAAATGTCCGTCTTTTTCCAGAAATTTTGCCGGCGCATAAATAGAACCTGCCGTTCCCATTGCATTTTTCTTTCCTGCAGGGTGAATCGGAAGTATGTGAATTGTGTTAATACCATCTTTTTTAAGTTCATCTAAACGGGAAATTGCGCTTAAGAAGGTTCCGTTTTTTTCACCGTCTTTAAATGAAATTTTATCATCTCCGTTTATATCATTTGCCGTAAAAGTTCTCATAACGATTGCCATCATTACGGATTCATTATTTTGAATCATTGTTCGAAGATTATTTTTGTATACAAATTCCGGTTTGTTATTTTTTTCGACTTTTTTAACCGCAGGAGCGTTTATTCTTGCAAGATTATCCAGATACTTTTGATTTACCTGAGAATTTGCAGTCTTTTCAGAGACAGGAGTCTGATATGTTTTTTCAGGCTGTTTTTTTGCTGCAGCAAAGCTGATTAAATTAATACTATTTATTCTCATCATCATTCACCTGCTTTTGTATGTTTTGCGGATTTTTAATTCTTCCGAATAAGAATTGCGCAATTACAGCAACGCCTAAAACAGAAGCTCCGATTACGGATGCTTTTCTGAGCCAATCCAGACTTCCGTATTTTCGTGCCGCACCGCCTTTTACCATGCTAACCGGATCTTGTGCAACTAGATCGAAAATTGAACGTCTGGTTAAAGCTCTTTGTTCATATATAGCATTTACATCTTCACCGTTTACAAGATGATGCGGTTTTGTGAAATCAATCGTGTTATTACCCAATACAAGTTTAACGCGTTTGATATATTCACGGAATCTTGACAGAAGCCTGTCTCCGCCGGCAGATTTTATAGAATCTTCCGTTGCGGTATTGAGCTTGTTGTCACCCCAGATTTCAAGCATAATATCTCTGTACAATTCCGGATTGTTATCAAGTTTGAATTTCTGGTTAAACTGTGAAGAATTTGCTTTCAAAATAAATTCTCTCCCCATGTTATAAACAGACTGCTCATATTCTCCTTTAGGAATCTCTCTTTTATATACATCAAGAGTAAGCAAGATTCTGTTGAATGAGTTTCTTACACCTTGATATCTGTCAAGAACTCTTGATATAGCATCCATTTTAGAAGAACCAACGCCCTTTGAATTTTTAACTGCGTATTCAAGTGTCCAGTCTTTAACACTTGTATCAGGAGCTAATGTGCCGTCAAGTAAACCTATCAGTTCTTCTCTGGTTGAAATAATATGTTTTAAATCACCTTTCACATCTTCTTTTATCAGTTGATTTATTGTTCTTGTAAATGCTGTTTCACTCAGGCCGTTTAACCTTTTTGCCGTATTATTGTATATGTTTTCGGTTGCGTGAATTAAGTTAAGTATATTATTTGCGTTTTCACCTGAACCGTTAAGTTTGATGTCCATTTCTTCCATAACTGCAGCAAGTTTTTTGATTGCTTTTTGATATTTTGCATCATTACTTGCAAGAGCTTTTATTTTTTCATCAAGAATTCTCTGTGCCAATTCAGGTGATTCTTTGATTTTTTTCATATCTTTGAATCTTATATCGAGAACATCAAACAAAGTGTTTTCAAATTTTGCATAAGAACGTGCAAGCATAGTCTCCGGAGCTTCTTCAAACTTAAATGATAAATATTTATCCGCAAGTTTTTCTTTTGCTTTAAAATCTCCGATTATTTTTGCAAAATCGACAGCTTGAGAAATTTGCTTTGAATTAATTGTATTTACAGGTTTTTGCTTGATTGATTCAGAAATTTTATTTGTTAAATTAGTTCCAAAAATACTATAAAAAGGTTTGTTCGCTTCAGGTTTTGATGCAAAAAGCTGTTTTAACTCAGATTTTAAAGCTCTTATTTGTTCTTCCGTTAATTCTTTGGAACCGCCTGAAATATTATTTATTATTGTTTCAATTTCTTCCGGTGATACAATAAATATTCTTGACAATTTTTCTCTGTTTGCTATCGGAATATTTTTTTTGATAATATTCAAAATCTCTTTCGCATTTGTTTTGAACTTAGGTTCTGATTTTAAGAGTTTTGTCAAATCTTCCTTTATTCCGTCTGATATTTTAGAATCCGTTTTGTCGGAAAGAATTGATACAACTTTGTCAAATTCTTCCTTCGGCAGTTCTTTTCCTTCGTATTTTTTTAAGATATCCTCAACCTTATTACTTTCGTAATTAGGCTTAAGTTCATCCATATTTTCGCTTGCTTTTAATATGTACGCAATTTTTGAATTTGTACTTGCATTTCTTATTTTTTCCATTGCAGTCAGAAGGAATTTTTCCAGACCTACACACATAAGTGCCGCCATAACCGGAGTTGCAAACCCTGCTGTAAGCATCCACAAAGTATTATTTTGTGTTGCGATTTTTCTCATCTGCTCCCTGATTAAATCATGACGATTCTTTATGTCTCTCGGAATGCCCATTCTGTCACCGATTATATCAAGGTCTTCACCGGGATATTCTCCTTTGTACATATCAAACGGTATGTAGTTTGAGTCTTGAAATACCGATTTTTTTCTTCCCTGATCATCAATATATTCTTTACCGATATCAAATCCATGAACGACTCTTGACGGAGCATTTATAGCAATTTTAGGATATAAAGACATTGCAGCCAAGAAAGAACCCAAACCTACATATTCCATAAGTCTTAATTTAGGGTCTGTTGTTCTTGATGCTAAATATGCGGCGATTCCTATACCTCCGACTTTAAGTCCGACATCATTTAGTCTTCCTTGCTGGTGGTCGTTTGTTTTTCCTTGAAAACCTTCTTTGACGGCTCTTAAATCATAAGCAATATCCTGAATCCAAAATTTCGGAATCGAAAGCAATGTGTCATGGACAAGATGACCTTCGGGAGGCAGCGGTTTTACGTTGTTTTCCGTTTTAATTGCCTTTTTTTGTTCTTTAAAGTTAAGGGTGTTGATATTTTGTTGTACAGGATTGATTGCCATATTATATCACCGTACTTTCTTGGGTTCTGTCTATCAAATCTTTATTAGCTAATTTGCCCATGTGTCTTGCTCTGTATATAGCATTTGTAACGCCGAATATTGTAGTTAATGCTGCCAGTGAAATAAGTCCTTTGCCGGCATGCTTCATATAACCTTCTTTACCTTTAGGTCCTGTCCAAAGAGTTTTGCATGCTTGTCCAAAAGAGCTGCAAAATTCTGCTGAAATATTACGGCAGTTTGTACCGAAGTTTTTAAAATGTGTACTGATTTTAGTTCCTAAAGTATCCCCTTCTTTCGGATAATATTTAACTCTGTTCGCAAAGGAGTCAAAGAAATTTGACCATGAGTTTTGTACCGCAAGTCCTACGCCGACTGCTGCCCAGCAATAAGAAGCAAGGGATTTTGCGGTTTTTGTTGTAGAAACCAAACTCTGAATAATTGGAGTTGTTTCTGTTACAGAATCGTTTAAGTCTTCTCCCAAGCCGATTTTCTTAGCTATATTGTCATAATATTTGACGCCGTATTTAGGGTCTTTTGCAATTAAATCTTTTCTGAAAAATTCTTTACTGTCATAAACTTTTCTCTGTTGTATTTGAGGATAAATATCCGCAGCTTCGCCAGGTTTTGTCGGGAGCGGATAATAAACGTATCTGTACGGAAGTTCAATATCAACTCCTGTTGCAGCAGCTATCGGTCTTGTTACCAAATCGTTTCCCAGAGTTTTCCCCAGTCCGTATAATATAACCCCGAGTCCCATTTTCTGACCGTTAATTTTTGCCATCATTTTTGAATGAGGCATAAGTCCGCGTGTCATGTTAAAAAGTGTTATAAACATTGCGCTTCCGATTAAATAAGGAACAATTCCCATTGATAAAAATTCATAAAAATCGGAATTTACATCTCCTCTTAAACCTTTTATTGGGTATTCTGTTACAGCTCCTTCCGTTTTGTCAATTTTTTGAGTAATTCTAGACCAGAGTGTATTTGGAAGAATCTCATTTTCGACATCTTCTGAGCGTTTGTCAAATTTTTTCTGAAAATTAATTCTATTGTCTGATAGTTTGACTGCTGTTATCATACGAACCCCATACGGTACACATACACATATATAAAATAGTCTAAAAAATATTTTTGCTATCGGCTTTGTATTTTCTTAACAAAATGTAACATTTTGTAATAGAGAAATTCTCAATACATCACACACCCAAAATATATCAAAAACAGATATAAATGTAAAGAAACATGCTGACGTCTCTGTGAGCTGTGTTAAAACTAAATTCCTACGTTCGAAGGATTTGCCATAAATGCAAAAATGTTATTATAATGTTGCGGGATGAGGGAGGTTTTTAGTTGTACGCATATCAACAGACTCAAAAAATAACGGAAAGAAGACTGCATGTTGTCAAACCTGTGGTTCGTCCGGTAAAGGCAAAACAAAAGAAAAAGGTAAAAAAGCTTAATCCTTTTCTTTATTTATTTAATTTGTCTTTGCTTTTATCCGTCTTTTCTTTGTTTGTATATGCAGTTTTTCCGATATCGTTTAATAATCTTGTTGCACAAATATTCATGCCAAACAAAATAGAAGGTATAAATGCTCCGGCAATGCATGATGGAGTTCCGGCACAAAAAGATTTAACAAAGATTTCTGTTCCGGATGTTTATTCAATTTTAAATCCGACCGTCAATTATATTAATAATGATTTGTTCCTGAACAGATTAATGCTTACAAAAACAATTCAAAAGACGCATAGTGAAGTTACGACAATGTATCAAACTTCTGAAATGACGGCATTAAAAAAACAACTGCAGGGATTAATGGCTTCTTATCCTGCAATCAAACCTGCAATTTATGTTTGGGAATACGAACAGGGTAGATATGTTGATATAAACTCAGATAAATTATATTCTGCTGCAAGTATTATAAAACTTCCGGTGTTAGTCAGAATGTTTAAATCAATAGAAGCAAAACAAATGACCATATATGATGAAATGATTCTGACTGATTATTATAAGGCACCCGGTTCGGGAAATTTACAATACATGAGAACCGGAGGAAAGTATTCTCTCGATTCTTTGGCTAAAACCATGATTCAGGATTCGGACAATTCCGCAACAAATATGATAATGTCAAAATTGGGCGGCATGGATGATGTAAATATCGGTTTGCGCGATTGGGGAATTTCAAAAACGTATGTAAGAACTTGGCTTCCTGATATGAACGGTACTAACAAAACAACAGCACAAGACATGGCAAAAATTTTATACAATCTTGATAATCCCGGATTTTTAAATATTAATTCAAGAGAATATATTATAGATTACATGAGTCATGTTAAGAATAATAAACTTATTGCGGCAGGACTCGGCACCGGTGCCATGTTTGTTCATAAAACAGGTGATATAGGCAGCATGCTTGGAGATGCAGGAATTGTTTATGCTCCAAACGGAAAAAAATATATAATAGTTATACTTGCTAACAGACCTTATAATGCACCTCAGGGTAAGGATTTTATTGTTAAAGCATCCGCTCTCATATATAAGAGTATCGTAGGATAAAAATATAAAATATATATTACAAAATGTAACAATTTATGAAATATTTGCTAAAAAATGGCAAATATTTTTTTTACAATTTTTTTTGATAGTATGATAGATATAGTATAGATTCCAATAAAGGAAGTGTAGTATGAGAAATTTTAAAAAAGTAACAGCATTAGTATTAAGCACAGTATTTGCAACAATGCAAATTTCTGTGGCAGCATCTATCGACACCGGTTTGGGACAAAACTTGGGCGGT
>CADAKY010000025.1 GCA_902788575.1 uncultured bacterium
TTTCTTTTTCTCTGCCTCGCAAACAGAGAAAAAGAAAAGTACAGCATGATTAGACAAAATAGGAAAATAATAACTTGCAAGTAAGCAAAAAACAGAAAAAACTAATTTCAAGCCACGCTTGAGCTTTACACAACAAAGAAGATATTTTGTTGTATTCTGCTAATCTGTTACAGAATCAATCAATTATTAAGTTTTGTAACAATTATTTAGCCTTCTGAAATTAGATAAAATATAAATACTTAATATATATATAAGATGGTATTATAGGAAGACGTAAGATGGCAAACGGTTTAACAAGCACAAATTATAAAGCGATTCTGTCACAGGCACAAGGTCAAGTGTCACAATTGTTGAGCCTGACAGGCGGTGCTAATACTAATACTTACGTAAATTCTATTTATACACTTATACAGGACGGAAGTGCATTTGTTGATGGAAATGCAGACCAAAAAGGTGCTGCTATTCAAAGTATAATTTCAAAATTAACTGATTTATTAGGTTCTTTGGGGACTAATGAAAATGCTAAAGCTAATAAAAAAGTTCAAGCAGAAGATAATAAAATTAAAGAAAACGAAGAAAAAGCCGAAAATATTAATCAAACTCTTGATTCAAAACTCCAAGATATTATGGAACAATGCGCTCAGGGCGTTATTTCAATTCAAAATGCTTTAGCTGAAATAGAAAAACTCGGAGGCAATCAAGGTTTAATCACTGAATTGAACGAAAAATTAAAAGAACAAGTAAAAATAATTGATACTAATAAAGAGATTTTAAACAGCGAAAACTCAGATCCGGAAAAAAGAAAAGAAGCTTTAGCCGCAATTTTGGGTGCAGCATCTGTAATTAATGAACTTGTTTCTCAAATCGGTGATATAAAAACAGCTTTGGAACAACAAAATGCTATCGTTGAAGAAAATGCTCAAAATATTGCAGATTTGCAAACAGGTGCTACTGAAATATTAAATGAAGGTATTAATGAACTTACGGATAATGCACTTAAAAATCAACAACTAACAGTAAATAATACAGCTTTAACAGCTGAAAGCGCTACAGAGGATGCTGCCGGAGCTCATCAGGTTGCAATCGGAACGGCAATGGAATCTACAATTATAGGCGGAGCCAGCGGTACAAAATATATTATCAGCGGGAATGATAAACTTGTAGCAGGTGCTACACTGATGCAGGGTGCTGTTACAAACTTTGCTTCTCTTGCACAAGCTGACGGAAAAATCAGAAGCTATGTTCAAAATTGCGCAGGATTTATAGACGGTATAAATCAATTTGCTGAAGGTGCAACTGCAGTTGTTGGAGAATATGATACTCTTGCAAATTCTGTAATTACATCTGTCGGCTCTTTAAGTGCATATACAGAAGGAAATGCTGAATTGCAGTCATATACACAACAGTATATGAGTGATTTTGATAATTATAATAAAAATGCTGAATCAACTAATCAACCGCAGCAAAATGAAACATTAAATGATAAAGCAGACAGAGTTAAGAGTATGGATGCTGATAAAATTAATTTCAAAAAATTTGAATTTAATACAGCAATTTTCAGCAATAACAATTCAAAATAAGCACTAAAATTGGGCTTTCGCACCCTTCTCCAAGGAGGAAGCCGTTTGAGCGAATTACAGATTCGGATTGGGCTGAACAAGTAAGCACGTGATTGAGTGATTGACTTTATTTTCAATTCAGCAGTGCGTGACCTGCAAGCTCGCAAACACCGCACCCCTTGAGGAAGAGGTCGCAGTTGTAGGCGACAAAGGAGCCATATAAATGCGGGTGAGGGGTAAATTAATTATATAATTCACTTTTTCACCTGCTCACTTAATCACCTGTTCACCTATTCAACCCCACCCCGAAATCGAAGATTTCGACTAACCTCTCAAAAACGATACTTAATCGTTTTTTCGGCAGAGTCTCAAGGGGAGGGTGGGTTTGTTGTTTATTATCGAAGATTTCGACTGACCTCTCCGATACTTAATCGTTTTGTCGGCAGAGTCGCAAGGGGAGGGTGGGGAACAAACTCAATCACTTAATCACTCAATCACCTGACTGTAAAATTTTTTTTGAATCCCTTTCTTTATCTTCTTTAGTTGTTGTTAGTTGTTTGTTAATCTGCATGTTAGGGTATCGGGTCAAATCCGGTCCCTGAGAGAATTCCACTTTGTTAATCTGCATGTTAGTTTTTTGAAATTTTTGGAAAAAGTTAAAAAAAAAGCTGGCAAGGGTTGATTTTATTGACTTTTTGTTTTTGCCGAAGGCTGAATCATTGTCATATTGGTTATTATTGGGGTAGAAACCCTAACCTGCTTTTACAAAGGAACTTTTACAAAGGAATAAAAGAAGTTGGGTTTCACCCAACCTACTTCTTTTTGTTTTTGCCGAAATTCGCAGATTGAACAAAACCCAACAATAACAGATACTTTTACAACTTATTAACTCATTAATCTATTAAATCGCTATTGTTATTTCACCTTATTTGTTCTATTATTCAAATGTATAAATTAGTAAAGGGAGAAAAATTATGTCAAGAAAACCTATTATTGCAGGAAACTGGAAAATGAATTTACTTCAGGACGATGCAAAAGCATTATTTGAAGGAATAAAGAATTTTACTAAAGATTTTACAGCTCCTCAGCTACCGGAAATTGTTATTGCACCGGTATTTACATCATTACACGTAGTAAACAGCGTTAAATGCGACTGCGGCTGCGGAGGTACTAAGATTGCAATTGCTGCACAAAACTGCCACTGGGAAAATTCAGGTGCTTATACCGGTGAAGTTTCAGTAGAAATGCTTAAAGATGCAGGCTGCTCACATATTATTATCGGTCACTCAGAAAGAAGACAATATTTTTCTGAAACCGATGAAATGATTAACAAAAAAGCAAAAGCTATCTTGGCTGGCGGTTTAATTCCGATTATTTGCTGCGGAGAAACTCTTGAACAAAGAGAAGCCGGTGTTACAGACCAGCACATTGCAACTCAAATCAGAGCAGCATTGAACGGTTTATCTGAAGAAGAAGTTGCAAAATCTGTTATCGCTTATGAGCCTATCTGGGCAATCGGAACAGGCAAAACTTGTGACAGTGTAGAAGCAAACAGAGTAATCGCTATGATAAGAAACGTTGTAAAAGAAGTTTCATCATCTTCTGCAGCTGATTCTATCAGAATTCTTTACGGCGGTTCAGTAAAACCGAATACTATTGAAGAACAAATGTCACAATCTGATATTGACGGTGCTTTAGTAGGCGGTGCAAGCTTAAAAGCAGAAAGCTTTAATGAAATCATTGCAAATACAATGAAAGTTTCTGTATAAATATAACAAAATATCTTTAATAAAAAACACTGAATTGTTTACCAGATTCAGTGTTTTTTATTGCATGCTATAATTTAATGCTTATCGATTAATCAATTGTAAATTTTTGTAACAATTTTCAGCAAAACATTAAAGTTTTTAATGAAATCTGCCGTAAATATTATTAACAGGGAAAACTATATAAGGACTCCGCAATATCATGGGAATGGCAGCATCACAAGCAAATCTTCTATCAATTACCTCAAGAATGCACGATATTGAGTACAAAGCACAAAATATCGAAAGTTCTAAGATAGAGCTTGCAACTCAAAAAGACGAGTTGTATCAGGATTATTGCGACAAATTGGATGCTAAAAAAATTCAAGTAGCTTACGGTATGAACGGTCTGCAGAGAAGCTATGTAGATGCTACATTCGGTAATGTTGCAACTTATGACCCCTCAAGACAGCAGCAATACGCTCTAAGGATGGCTGATACAGGAAAAGTTATCGTTGAACAAAAAGTATATGAAATATTTAAAGAACAAGGTTTTAATACCGATAAGTATGCATTTGCGTGGGCGATGCTCGGATTAAATGAAGGATTTAGCTGGAAAACAGGTGAAGGATACGGAGGCAGACAAGGAGAAGCACTCGGGATTAACACTGACGAATCAAACTGGAATGCAGAACAAAACACAACAGCCAGTCTTTTAATGACAGATGTTGAAAAGAAAGTTTTTGATGAAAACGTAAAAGAAGGCGACCCTCTTTACGGATACTATGAAAAATTTTTAGAAGCAGACAAAGGCGAAAATAAAATTGATAAGTATGATGCCTTTCATAATTTCAGAAGTCAATTGTATTCTCAATACGGCAAAGAAATTTATCAGTACATGATACTTGATAAATCAGACCCTAACAATACTGACATTAACGGTGTCGTAAATAATGATTTTAAGGGCAAAGACTGGGCAGACGTAGAAAATGAATTTAATTATTATACGCGTTTATTTGAAGAAATTTCAAATGCCGGCGGATGTGTCAGCGTAGATGAAATAGCCGGCGGCGGTGAAACCAATAATGAATGGTTTAATTCAATGGTCACATCCGGAAGAATGCTGATTGATATGTGGGTTGATAACAAAAACGGCTGGACAGAGACAAGTGTTGCAACCTGTTCTACAAACAATTACTTGCAGGAAGTTTCTGATGAAGCTGATTTGAAGAAGGCTGAAGCTGAGTACGAATATGAACTCGGTTTAGTTAACGCTAAAGACAAAAAATTTGATAAAGAATTAAGTAAACTTGAAACAGAAAGAAATGCATTAAATACAGAAATGGAAGCAATAAAAAAAGTAAAAGAAGATAACATTAAAAGAACGTTCGGTATCTTCAGCTAAGAATTTTATGTAGATTTCCCTTTTCCCTGATTTCTCGTGCCGCTTTGCTAATCAAAAGCGGTTTTTTCTTTGCTTTACATTTAACTGTGTTTGTATTATTAATATTAATACTGAGATTGACTTATATTCAATCTCTAGTTCTTAAGAAAGCGAAATATAAATATTTGAGTAATCAAAATATAAAATTAGCAAAATTTGCAGGATTCTGTTACGGTGTGAAAAGAGCTGTTGAAACAGCAAAAAAATTAAAAAGCGAAAATCCTGATAAAAATGTTTATATCTTGGGCGAATTAATTCACAATACTGATGTAATTAATGAATTAGCCTCT
Source organism: uncultured bacterium (assembly GCA_902788575.1). Lineage (GTDB taxonomy): Bacteria > Cyanobacteriota > Vampirovibrionia > Gastranaerophilales > Gastranaerophilaceae > CAG-196. The sequence continues at coordinate 5,039 of CADAKY010000025.1, forward strand.
CTTGGCATCCAAACAATATACGAAATTCCCGCTAAAGGTGACGGGATCTGCATTGTAAGAAGTCACGGCGAAGCTCCCGAGGTTTTTGAAAAAATTAAAAATGCCGGATTTGAACTTGTTGATTTAACTTGTCCCGATGTAAAAAAAGTTCAGCAAAGGGCGATAGAGCTTGCAAAATCTGATTATTTTGTTGTTATTGTCGGGAAATCAAATCATCCGGAAGTAGTTGCAATAAAGGCAAACGCACAGCAATATTCAAATAATGTCACAGTAGCGGCGAGTGTCGAAGAATTAAAACCATTGGCGGATAAAATTAAAACTCATAAAAGAGTCGGAGTCGTTGTTCAGACAACACAAATGGTTTCTACACTTAATGAAATTGTGAATTACTTAAATACAATATCGAAAGAAGTTCTTATCCATAACACAATCTGCCAATCAACCGCAATGCGCCAAAAAGAAGCAGGAGAACTTGCGGCGGAAAGCGATTTAATGGTGGTTGTGGGTTCTAAAAAAAGTGCTAACACAACTCATCTGGCAGAAATATTGAGAAATTGCACAAAAACTATTCACATTGAAAACGATAACGAACTTTCTCAGTACGAAGAAATTATAAAAAATGCCGAAAATGTAGGCATAACGGCAGGAGCGTCTACTCCGCAGACAATTATAGACAATGTAATAAATTATATAAAAAAGGAGGACTAAATTATGACAACACAAGTTCTTGATGAATTTGAACAATTGTTGGAAGAAAGCTTTGCTAAATCCAACACAGTGGCTGATATCGTAGAAGGTACAGTTATTAAAAAAGAACCAGAAGGTTATCTGGTTAGCGTTAAAGGCGCAAAAATGGAAGCATTCCTTCCGGAACGTGAACTTTCAAGTGACGTAGAAGCATTGGAAGTCGGTGACGTCAGAGAATTCTACGTACTTAAAGAAGAAAACAATGAAGAAGCTATGCAATTATCATTAAAGAGAATTGCTTATGCTCAAGCTTGGGCACAACTCAATGATGCAAAAATCCAAGGCGATACAATTCTTGCTAAGGTTGTTTCAACTGTTAAAGGCGGTGTTCTTGTTGATATCGCTGATCTCAAAGGATTTATTCCGTCATCACAACTCAGAACAGGAACTCCGTTTGAAGGTCTTGTTGATACAAAGATTGAAGTTAAGGTTCTTGAAGCTGATCCTAAGAAAAACAAACTTATCCTTTCTCAAAGACAAGCTGTTGCAGAACAAAGAGATCAAGTTGTTGATAACGTTCTTTCTTCTCTTGAAGAAGGTCAGGTTGTTTCAGGTAACGTAGTAAGAATCACTGATTTCGGTGCTTTCGTTGATATCAACGGTATTGACGGACTTCTTCCGATTTCTGAAATTTCTTGGCAGAGAATTAAACACCCGTCAGATGTTATAACTCTTGGCGATACGATTGAAGTTAAGATTATCAAAATCGACCACGAATTGAAGAGAATTTCTTTAAGCTTGAAGAGAATGGGTGAAAATCCTTGGCAGCAAATTGAAGGACAATTTGAAGAAGGTCAGGTTGTAAAAGGAACTGTTAATAAAGTAACAACATTCGGTGCATTTATTAATATATTCCCCGGAGTAGAAGCTCTTCTTCCTGTTTCTGAAATGTCTGATGAAAACGTTAATCCGTTCAACTTATTCAAAGTTGGTGACGAAGTTGATGTTTTGATTAAGAAATTCACTCCGAAAGAACACAGAATCGCTTTGTCTGTAAAAGATATCAATAAATAAACAGATAGATAAATTTTGAAAGATAATGCAGGGTGATTTACTCTGCATTGTCTTTTTTTAAAGATGTATTGTAAATATTTGTAAAAATTTTTTCTTTGTTAAACAAAAATATTTATTTACGTGCTTTATTATGAATGTGTATTAATATAGAAAGGAATAAAAATGACTGTAATCGGAAAATTATCATCGGCAGAAAGACTTATTAACGCATCAAGGAAAGCAAATTTTAACCTGCGTGAATATGCAACAGAAACCGGATACAGTATATCGGGAGTAAGACTTAACGGAACCGTTTTGGGGGAAAAGAGCGCAAGCCTAAAAATTCTGATACATGATTCATGGAAAAAAGCAATATTTGCAGTTGTAAAGAGCGGTAAAATTCTCGGCGCAAAAAACCTTAAAGGCAATTATAATATACTTTCCGAAAATATAATGGGCATATTGGAAAGATTAAGTGCAAAGGGTAAAATCACGAAAGAAGAAGCTGACTTCGGAATAGATATGCTGCCTTTAAAAAGAAGATAGCTTACACAAATTCCGCACCGTTTGGTTCGATTTTTAATGTTTGTATATCGGTTTTAAACTTTTTTGCAAAAATTAATTGCACTCAAAGTTATATAAACGACAAACCAATACCCTTAATTGTTTTTCACATCAATTCCCAAATATTTTTTGATATATAATTTTACAATTTTATAACAATTACTATATTTTTTTACGATTGCCTCTTTCTGACCATCGTCTTCACCCATTGCGTACGAAAACAATTGAGCAAATATTTCACCTCTGTGACTATCAGCTTCCTCAACTTCTTCGTCAGTAACTCCATCTGTTATATCTACATCAAACACATAATAATCAATATAACGCTGTTTGAATAAAAAATTGCTAAAACTACTTTTCCCTAAATTTTGTGCATCCTGTTTCCAAGCTTTTTTAAATTCACTACTATCACTCAAATCTTTATTTTTCAAAAAAGTATCATATAATTTTTGTTGTTCTATTGTTCCTTCATCATCACTCCATAATGGAAGTTTTTTAACTTCACTTAATAAATTTGGGTCGCAGTACCCGAATTGATCATCAAATTGATGTCCGATTTCATGCATTGTTGCCTGCGTAACATCTGAAATTTTTTTATTCATACTTATATTAAATACTGAATGTTTTGACGTCTTTATAATAATTTCACGAGTTCCTTCTTTGAATGATGCAGTCATTCCTCCTGTATATAAAAATTGTTCACTATTTTCACTGACGTATTTTGTCAATTCTGATTTATTACCTAAAGTTTTATATGAATCACATATATGAAAAGTGAAATTATTTAAAAAATTTTTATTTTTTTTTATTTCATTTTTAAAAGCTGTAACTCGATTCTTTACAGCATCTTTATATTTATCATCTGTATCGGAATGTTTTATATAATAAATATAATCTGTCATATTTCCCTCGGCTATATATATAAAAAAAAATTTCCACCTAAAATTTGACAAAAAAAATAAAAATATTAAGTAATTGTTACAATCTAAGATTCAATAGCTTCAATAGTTTATATGTTGCGTCTACATGCACCAAAATAATTTTCATTTCAATATTTAAACTTCTCAAACCGACGATTCATTTACAATTCCCTAATAACAATTTGTGAGTTTTGGGGAAATTTATTAAAAATAAATATAATATCTACACAAATTCCGCACCGTTTGGTTCAACTTTTAATGTTCGTATATCGGTTTTAATGCTTTGACCTTCCCAAATTTCCCGAACTTTTGATTTGATATTATCCAAATCATAGTTGTGTGAAATCACCAGCATTGAAGGGCCTGCACCGGAAAGAACTGTTCCCAAAATTCCTTCTTCGTGTTTAAATGCTTCCATAATTTCTTCCATGCCGGGAACGAGTTTTGCTCTGTAAGGCTGATGAAGTTTATCATGAAGAGCTGACTTCATTAATTTTTCATCTTTAGTTTCAACTGCGGCTATAAGCATAGCCAAGTGTTTTGCATTATAAACAGCATCTTTTATCGGAACTGTTTCCGGAAGTACAGAGCGAGCAATATTTGTTGATAGTTCAAAGTCCGGAATACAAACAGTTATATCCCACTCTGACGGCCAATTAAGTTTTTTATATGTTATTGTTCCGTCTTCTTCCTGAGAAGCTAATACAAATCCGCCCAAAATTGCCGGAGCAACATTATCCGGATGACCTTCAACCTCTGTTGCAATAGATAACAATGCTGTTTCATCAGCCGGTGAACCTAGCAGCTTATTTGCTGCCATAAGACCGCCTACGATAACAGCGGCAGAACTTCCCAGCCCTCTTGTTATAGGAATCTGTGACTGGATATTAATTTTAAGCTCCGCCGGCTCCTGACCGATAGAATTATACAACATTTCTACAGCTTTATAAACTATATTGTTCTCATCCTTCGGAATATTGTCAAAAATCATTTCATCTATCGGAGTTTCCTCTTCCTCCGATATCATATTGATTTCAATCCCTGTTCCCGGTAAAACTGTTTCTTCTATTGTAACTGTATTATATATTGGAAGCGCCAATCCTAAGCAATCAAATCCGGGGCCTAAATTTGCTGAGGTAGCCGGCACTTTTACACTAACTTTCATCTTTTTCTCCGTATATGGGAATTATACTTATATGAAAATACAAAGTCAATATTTGTTATTCCTTCATTGATATAAATATCCCCAATAAGATAATTTTTTTATTATTTATTACAGCATAAAATTATACTGATAACTTAAGGAGGATTTTATGAGTATTTGTGCCGGTATTACATACGAATTAAAAAAACTGAATAATATCTTTATAGAAATGACATCCAAAAATTGTAACCAGAGATGCAGTTCTTGTTATATTGATTTTCCTGTAAACAAAAATATTAAAGATTTTATTTCAACAGATAAAATTAAAGAAGGGCTTACAGATACGAGAGACGAAGAACTTCACTGCATATATTTATCAGGTGCTGAACCTATGACACATCCGGATTTTAATACAATACTCAGAATGTGTCTGAAAAGATGTAACGTATGCATTTGTACCAACGGAAGTTTTTTAAACGAAAAGAAGATAAGATTTTTAAAAAAAGTTGAAGATGAAAATAATACGCAGATATTTTTTAAACTTACACTTGCACATTATAATGAATACGAAAACGATACGGTAAGATACAGAGGAAACTATAGACAGGTAATCAGCGCTCTTAAAAATTTATCGCGATATAATTTTACATCAGTTGTATCAGTCCAGAATTATTACAATCTTGATAAAAAAGAAATTATTCAAAATTTTAAAGAAATTTTTACTAAACAAGATATTATAAATGCTGATATCCAGATTAATGTATCATATCCCGTTGATACTGAAAACATTTCAATATCAAGAAAAACAGATTGTATGTACGGACGTGTCTTATCCCAAAACGGAATCTACTCCTGTCCGTTTTTAGCTAATGATTACAGAGGAAGATGCGGATGTTCATTTAAAAATTATTCAAAAACAACTAATGCGGAAACTGATTTTTGTATATCATGTTCCGCTAATCAGAATCCTGTATTTATGATTGGATAAAATTGCTTATATATACCATATATAAAGGTACTTTCCTGACTTTATGTCTGTAATATGGTTAACATTTGTAACATTATTCCGCTGAATTAATACTAAAGAGTTACTTTTTTTGTAAAATTATGTTATAAATAATAATGTAAATGTATATAATAGGTTAGTTAGAATCATACCAAAAAACGAACGGAGGCAAATATGTCAGTAGGACAATTCGTATTTATGCTACACAGCCACCTGCCATACTACAGAAAAGCAGGAATGTGGCCATTCGGTGAAGAAAACCTTTACGAATGTATGGCAGAAACTTATGTACCTCTATTAAACGCAATATCTGAATTATATGAAGAAGGTATTAAAGCAAAATTAACAGTAGGTATTACACCAATACTTGCAGAACAGTTAAATGATGAACATTTACAAAATGGTTTTGTAAAATATATTGATTCAAGAATTGCTTCTGTTTCAAAGGATTTGGAAAGATATCCCGACCCTAAGGTTGCACACTCACAGCACCTGAAATATTTGGCAAAATATTATTTTGATTGGTGGACAAAATTAAGAAATGATTTTGTTAATAAATACGAAATGAATCTTATAAAATACTTCAAAAAATATCAAGATTTAGGTTGTATTGAAATAACAACATCAGGAGCTACACACGGTTTTTCACCTCTGTTAGCTACAGACAGCAACCTAAATGCACAATTCAAAGTCGGTCAGGATACAACAAAAAGATTGTTTGGCAAAAAAGCAATGGGTGCTTGGCTTCCTGAATGCGCATACCGTCAAGGTTATGAGTTTGTAGGCAAAGACGGTAAAAAGCACTGGAGACCGGCTATTGAAGTAACACTTCAAAATAACGATATTCACTATTTCTTTACTGAATCTCACGTTATTGAAGGCGGAAATTCAATCGGTAACAGGCGTGTAATCGGTATGTATGGTAACATTGAATATATTCCGCTTCCTGACAGACCAAAAACAGGATACGATACATATTCAGCATATTGGTTACCTGATGCGCAGGTAGCGGTAATGGGACGTAATGACAGAGCAGGATACCAAGTTTGGTCTGCAGCTGACGGCTACCCTGGGGACGGATGTTTTAGAGAATTTCATAAAAAAGACGATAAATCAGGTATGCACTATTGGAGAATAACTTCTCCGACAACTGATTTAGGGGATAAAATGCTCTACGACCCTGTTCTTGCAATGAACAAGGTTAATGAAAACTCTGACCACTATACAACACTGATTTATCATTTGTTGAACGATTACAAACTTGCGAATAACAAAGAAGGTCTTGTAATGGTATCATTTGATACAGAATTATTCGGACACTGGTGGTTTGAAGGTGTTGAATTTATTAAACAGGTTGTTAAAAAATTCAGCACATATCTTCCGGAAGTTGAAAGAATGACAGCAGGCGAATATGTAACAAAATATCCACCTAAAGAAGCTATTCAAATTCCTGAATCTTCTTGGGGACAGGGCGGTCACTTCTACGTTTGGATGAACCACTTAACTGAATGGATGTGGCCTATTATTCACTCCTGCGAAAAACGTATGAGTGCAATAGCTGATAAATATCCGAACATTCCGGAAGACAAGCTGTTACACAGAGCTTTAAATCAGCTTGCAAGAGAAAACTTGTTATTGCAATCTTCTGACTGGCCGTTCCTGATTACAACATGGCAGGCTAAAGATTATGCAACAGACAGATTCAACGAACACGTTGATAGATTCAGCTTAATTGCAGATATGATTGAAAATGGTTCGATTGACGATAATAAACTAAAAGAAATTGAATCAATTGATAACTGCTTCTCTGTAATTGACTACAGAGTATATCAGTCAATTGAAGAAGGTGTTATTCCTCAACAGGAAAAGAAACTTGCACCTTTATATCAATAGTGTAAAATTACTTAAAAACAAAAAAAGAAGGCATTTGCCTTCTTTTTTTTTGATAATTTAAACATTTTTTGAAACTGTATACTTTTCAAAAATATCATCAGCCGTTCCATATATTTTGGGTTCTTTTACATTAAACAATTTTTTATATTTTTTACCAAACTCAGCAAGCTCCAATATAGATTTAAAAGATGCTTCCTCCGGTGATGAGGCGCCGTTTATAAGATTCTGCACTGCATTTCTGTCTCTGTACCCTTTAAAACCATCCTTATATAAAGTAAAATTAGAATAAAACGGCACTATAGCATTTTCAATTTTTCCCTGCAAAATTATTATATTACCCCTGTCCGCTTTTGATAACTGATAAAGTGCTGTGTCAAGCTTGTTTAACTGTCCAGATTTTTCTGCATAATTTACAACATCTTTAAAAGCTTTGTTATTTACAAATTTCGCCTGAAATGAAGGATGACTGCTGATTTTTGATATTTCCATATTTTACCCCTTTCGATTGATGATAATATATAAAAAACGCGTAAAAATATTTTTTGCTATTCAAATAAAAAATGGCGGGCAAAATTTTTGCCCGCCATTTTGTTAATACATTATCAATTATTCCTTCAAGAATGTTTCATAATTTCTTGCAAGCAAGTGTGTTCTGATTTGATTAATCAAATCTAACGCAACACCGACCATGATGATTAGAGATGTAGCTCCAATTCCTTGAAAAGTTGTAATCTTTGTTGCATAACTTGCAAAAGCAGGAACCAATGCAATCAAGCCAAGCCCCATAGCACCGATAAATGTTGTTTTTGTTAAAATCTTGTCCAATGCTTCAGCAGTCGGCTTTCCTGGTTTAACGCCTGGGATTGATGAACCATACTTTTTAAGATTGTCTGCAATTTCTTTAGGCTGCATATTCGGCATAATTGATGCATAGAAGAATGTCAGCGCTACAATCATTAAGAAATAAATTGCATAATAAACTAAACCGCTCGGATTGAACAATTTATTTAACCATACAACGATAGTTTCAGCCGTTCCGCTCAACTGCATTTGACCGAATAATCCCAAAATTGTAGACGGGAAAAGCAAGATTGCAATCGCAAAGATAATCGGCATAACACCGCCGGGGTTAAGCTTGAACGGAATAAATGTATTAACTCCGCCATATACCTTGTTCCCGACTTGTCTTTTCGGATTTACAATAATAACCTTTCTTACAGCTTCCTGCATAATTACGATGAAAACCATAGTTACAAAGAATATCGCAAGAAGAAGCAGTAATCCCCACATAAGAGAAGATTCCTGAGAAATTAAAGCTGCAGTTCTTGATGAATAAATCGGAATACCTGAAATAATACCGACAAAGATTATTAAAGAACCGCCGTTTCCGATTCCCTTTTCTGTAATAAGTTCAGACATCCACATTACAAGAACAGAACCTGCTGTAAGTGAAACAATTGATGAAATATAAAACATTGTGTGATTAACACCGGCATTAATTGAATTCGGAAGGTGAGCCATATAGCCCATAAAAATTACAGCCTGAAAAACAGCAAGAACAACTGTAAACAGTCTTGTATACTGTGACAATTTTCGTCTTCCCGCTTCACCGTCTTCTTTTTGTAATTTTTCCAAAGCCGGAATAATAACAGCCATCAATTGAATAATAATTGATGACGTAATATAAGGTCCGATACCTAAAGCAAAAATAGATACCTTACCCAAAGCACCGCCCGTAAACAAATCCAAGAAGCCCAAAAGGTTATTCTGCGCTGCCAAGTTTGCAAAAGCAGTATTATTAATACCATATACCGGCAAATGAATACCAAAACGGAACAAAACAAGCATACCAAAAGTGAAAATAAGCTTCTCTTTTAGTCCTGATGCATTCCACATTGACATCAAATCTGCCGTAGTAGGCATTCTCATTCCTGTCATATTTGATTCCCTCTTATAATTAAGATAATAAGGCATTAAAGTTAATATTTTAACTAGACATAAGTTTAGTTCTTTAATGCCTTATTTACATTTATACTAATTCAACTTTTCCGCCTGCAGCTTCAATTTTTTCTTTTGCAGAAGGAGTTACATAATCAGCTTTTACAGTAATAGCCTTTTTAATTTCGCCGTTACCTAAGATTCTTAAACCATCGCATGAAGGATGAGCTTTTTTGATTTCTTTTAAAGATGCCAAAGAAATTTCCTTAAGTCCTAAAGCTTCTAATCTGCCTACGTTAATTTCAGCATAATTACGCTGATTGATGATTTCAAAGCCTTTCAATTTCGGAAGTCTTCTGTATGCCGGCATCTGACCGCCTTCAAAACCTCTTTTTGAAGTTCTTCCTGATCTTTGTCCTTCACCGTTTGCACCTCTGCTTGATGTTTTACCGCATCCAGATGAACGACCGCGACCAACTCTAACAGTTTTCTTTGTTGCACCTTCTGCAGGTCTTAAATCTTCTATTCTAATTTTATCTGCCATTTTTTTATTCCTTATCTAATTTAACTTACGCTTCACTAACTTCTAATAAGTGTGAAATTTTGTTAATCATACCTAAGATTACAGGTGAAGAAGAATGTTCTACGACCTGATCTTTTTTTGTAAAACCTAAAGCTTTTGCAACTTTGCATTGAGCTTCAGAGCACCCGATTAAACTTTTTACAAGTTTAATTTTTATTGTTTTATCTGTTTTCTTTGCTGTTTTTGCCATTTTTATTTTCCTTATTATTATATTATTTTATTACTTATTCAAAATAGCCAACTAGTTTAATAATTCAGCCATAGTTAAGCCGCGTTTTTTAGCAACGTCAGAGAACATTCTTAATGATTTAAGAGCGTCAATTGTTGCATAAGCTGCGTTCAATGGTGATTTTGAACCTTGAGATTTTGTCAAAATATTTTCGATACCTGCAAGTTCCAAAACCGGACGAACTGCACCGCCGGCAATAATACCTGTACCTTGAGAAGCAGGTCTTAACATAACCTTACCTGCACCTGAACGTCCAACAATCGGGTGAGGAATAGTTGTTTTGAAAATAGGAACATTAATGAGGTTCTTTCTTCCGTCTGCAATTGCTTTTTGAATAGCAATAATAACTTCAGCAGCCTTAGCGCAGCCTACACCTACTTGTCCTTTTTTGTTACCTACGATAACAACGGCACGGAAGCTTAATTTCTTACCGCCTTTTACAACCTTTGTTACACGGCTGATTTGAACAACTTGTTCTTTCCATTCAGATTCAGGTTTAGCTTCCTGAGTTTCAACATTTTTCTTTCTTCCGCGAGATTTTTTAGCAGGAAGTTTTGTTACAACTTCATCTGTAACATCTTCTTCAGTTTCAACTGATTCAGAAACTTCAGCAGCGCTTTCTTCTGTAACAGTTTCTTCTGCTTTAGTTTCTTCAATGTTTAAATTTTCTTCTGTCATTTTGTACCTTTCTAAGTTTTGTCGGGCTAAAAGCCCAACCTATCATTTTAATTTTGATAGACACCGCTATCTTATGTTATACTTACATTTGAATACAAATTATAACAACAATAAATGACCGAAATTCGGCATTAGTGTATATATTCAAATGTGGGTTGTTTTCTGACATAAAAATAATACTATAAACAAATTATAATTACAAGCATGATATTTATTTTTTGAGGAGAAGGGAAAATGTATATTTTAAACACGTCAAAATAGCTTATAGGTCGGGTTTCAACCCGACACCCCCATTTTTAACTAAAATAATTTTGTTAATTTGGTACTTTTCTTTCTCCTTATTTCGGAGGTAAGGAGAAAGAAAAGTACCAAAAGCGGATTGTTGGCAGAGTGCGAAGTTCTTCTGCGTAAGCAGAGAACGCAGACACGTTTAACGCCAACAACCAAGCAGAAAGAGGAAACACCGGATTGAATTGATAACCATATCAGCCTTACGGCTGAGGGATTGAATGGCTGTTGCAGGCATAGCCTGCACGCTTTGTGTATTA
>CADAKY010000026.1 GCA_902788575.1 uncultured bacterium
CCGGTGTTTTCTCTCTTTCTTTTTGTTTCGTTTTTCTTTCTCTCTTTGCCTCCGAAACAAAGAGAGAAAGAAAAATGAAAGTGCCAAATGAACAAAAAGAAATATAAGAAAATAAAGGCAATTAAGAAGCAGAAATAAATATAAAAATGAAGGCTACAAAGTAACAAAAAAAATATAATAAAATCAGGGCTACAAAAAAGCAAAAATGTGATTTATGAGAGTTTTCTTGTATCACAATTGTAAAGATTTTTAAAAAATTTGACATGTTTTTGATATAATACATGGAGTGGTTTTACACGAGCGAAGGGAAAAAAGAAAAGATGACAAGACTATTACTATTGATATTCACTTTTTTAATGAGTTTAACAACAGCTCAGGCAATGAATATTGATGCTTTTATGGATAAACATATTGCTCCTGTGTCAGATTTTGTTGCAAGTATTATATTTTTCCCTATAACAATTATGGGCAGCAAAGTTCCGCTTATTATATTCTGGATACTTATTGCCGGAATATTTTTCACTATATATTTTAAAGGTATTGCCGTATGGGGATTCAAACACGCTATTGATGTTGTCTCAAAGCCTGCCGGCGGTAAAGACGGATGCGGTGAAGTATCATCATTTCAGGCTCTTGCAACAGCTCTTTCCGGAACAATAGGAATCGGAAGCATTGCAGGTGTTGCAATCTCTATTTCAATCGGAGGCCCCGGAGCAGCATTTTGGATTTTTGTCGGCGCACTTTTGGGTATGTCAATAAAATTTGTGGAAGCAACTCTGGCTGTAAAATACAGACGTTTTAACCTTGACGGTTCAGTTTCAGGCGGTCCTATGCACTATATCGCGCACGGACTTACAAGAAGAAAAATGCGCTGGCTGGGACAACCGCTTTCTGTTATATTTGCAATCCTGTGTATCGGAGGCGGTATAACAGGCGGAAACATGATTCAAATTAACCAAACTGCACACCAAATCGTATTTATAACCGGCGGTGCAAACAGTTTTCTTAACGGATACAACTGGGTAATCGGACTTATTGCCGCTATCCTCATCGGCATGGTTGTGGTAGGCGGTATCAAAAGTATAGCAAAAGTTACAACAATTCTTACACCTACAATGTGTGTTTTATATATTATTTCAGGTTTAATCGTTATTTGCGCTAATTTTGCTAATATACCAAGCGCAATCGCTTTAATAATAAAGGAAGCGTTCCACCCGACAGCAGTAGCGGGCGGCGTTTTCGGAACAATTATAATCGGTTTAAGACGTTCCGTACAATCAAATGAAGCAGGAACAGGTGCTGCCGCTATTGTTTATGCAACAGCTCAGACAAAAGAAGCAGTATCTCAAGGGTTTGTAGCGCTTCTGGAAACTTTTTTAACAGGTGTACTTTGCTTGTTCACTTCTTTTGCAATTGTATTTTCAGGAGTACTTGCAAATACTCAAGTCGGAAAGATTTCAGGAATAGAACTTGCCTCAAACGCTTTCCAATCAGTTATTCCGTTCTTCCCTGTAATTCTTTCAATTATTGCAGTGTTGTTTGCAATGTCTACCTTGATTTCGTGGGCATATTACGGACAAAAAGCTTGGACATTCCTTTTGGGGGAAGGTAAAAAACGTGTACTTACTTTTAACCTGATATATTGCGCATTCATTGTAATCGGCTCGGTTATGAATGTTCAATCCGTAATTGATATCACTGACGCTATGATGATTGCACTATGTATTCCAAACGTAATCGTTTTATACATACTTGCTCCGGAAATCAAACGTGATTTAAAAGCATACCTTGAAAAACACAATATGAACTTTATGAAGTTCTAATTTTTAATCATTTTAAGCCAGTTTCTTGGTATTTGATTCTGAAAAATATTTCGCATATAGTCGTTTTGCGCCCGAATATGCGTCAGAAAGCAGTGTCCAGAAGTTTTCATTTCTTCCGTACTGCAAAAATTCTTCCGCGCTTCTGTTTGCAAGAACAAGACGCTCTGAATCAGTCGAATTTAAATTTTTGTTCAGACAGGATAAATAAAAATCATGAATGGCTTTAGCTTCTTTTTTCGTATTAATCACACCGTCATCGCCTTTTAGTGTTTTCAAGGTTTCTGAGATTGAAATATTTTTCGTCATCATTATATTTATTTTAGGTAAACTCATATAAATATCCTCATATTTATATAAAGTTTTTTTCTTGCCAAAAATTGCCTTTTAATTAAAATAAGTACACATTTTGATAATTATTTTAAAGTTTTTTACTTTTTGATAAAATCTATTTATGACAATTTATTTAGATGCCGGTACAACTTATTCAAAAATAATTTCAGACTCAAAACTTTTTGAACCTGAATATTTAAAATATGAAAAAAACGCGCAATACTACTACATTTTGCCTTCTAAAATAATAAAATCAAAAAATATTACGCCTGCAGCATGCTGCGGTCACATGGCAAACGCTAATGAAAACGAAATTATCGCTCTTGCTAACGGTGCAAAAAAGCAGAAAATAGATTCAGACTCAACCGTATTGGATTTGGGCAGCCGCGATGCAAAATGGATAAATTTCAAAAATGGCAAGTTTCATGATATGGACTGGAACACTTCCTGCGCAAGCTCTACCGGCGCTACAGTTGAAATGCTTATGAAATTTTATGATGTAAAAGCAGAAAATCTAAGCTTTGAAGAAGAAAAGTTTGCCGTAACCTGCGGAATTTTTGGAATGGAAAAAATTATGGATGCTATTTCTGCAGGGGAAAAGCCGTCACAGGCAATTTCAAAATTTGTACACGGAATCGCATTCAATGCATGGAGTTTTGCTAAACGCCCCAAAAAAATCTATCTTTCCGGAGGGTTTTGCGAAAATGAATGTTTCACAAGTTCTCTGAAACAATACTGTGAAGTAATTCCTTTAGGAAGATTCGTTCTTTGCGAAGGATTATTCTGATTTTAATTATAATTGTTTATTTCCTTTAATATTTTCCGCTTTTTCTGCCAAAAATGTTGATATTAGAGGAATAAAAATATAATAAATTGTACCTAATATCAAAATAGGCTTAGCAATTCTTATACCCTGAATTTGTTTCTCAAGATTCTTTTGTCCTGCATTTGCAACTCTGTATTTTTTAATAAACTTTTCTGTCGGCTTTGCCAAAATCCTGTCTATACCATAACTACCTGCTACGCTCAGCGCTGTGGAAATTGCAGAATTAAAAATTAGAGGCTCTTTTCTTTCTTCTTTAATTTTTTGACTGTGTTTTGTCTGATTAATAAAAATTGCCGTTGCAAGAATATCCGAAAGTGCAGTAATATGCATCGGGAAGTTTGTATTTTTAAACTTTTGGATAAAATTCTGAAATCCTTTTTTACTTATAGTTTTTCCTATTTTCTCAGCAATTTTTTCTGTCGGTCTTGCCCTGAATACCGGATTTTTGCCTTGCTTTTCGGAATTATCTTTTTCAAACAATCTCATTATATATGGCATGCCGGAAGCTACCATAATAGCTTTGGGAACAGCCGCGACAGTACCGATTCCGAGCTTAAACAACTGAGTCGCAAAGGTATATTCTTTTGATTTCTCCGGAGATTGATATTCCAGCCCGAAAGCTTTTATTGTATCAGAATTTAAAAATCTGCGCGGATTTTTATCAATTTTTTCTATTGATTTAGCAAGCGGTGTTGAAATTGCAAACATTAATAAAAAACCAATTATACTGGAAGCTATTGATTTTGCAGATGCAATTTCACGATTTTCTTTTTCTGTTTTAGGAGTATTCATAATTACGAGCGGACGAACCGCTGAAAATCCTACCGTTGCTGCAGCACCAAAAAGCGCCCCGTTGTCAGCCGCAAATTCAAGACTTTTTTTCAGGACTTTATTTGTATAAATACTTTTGAATGAGATATCCCTTTGGTAATTTACTTTCATCTATTTTTATTAGATAACATAAATATGAAGATTGATAAAGTTGAAAAAGAAAACAAATATGAAATTTTAGGTTTTATATTGGTTTATATAATTCTTTTTTCAAATGCTTTTATCACGCACGATAGTTGGATAGCACTTGTGTCGGCATTTTGCGGAATAAGCTACACTATTCTTGCAGGTAAAGGTTTCCCTGTCTGTTACCTCATTGGCGTTATTGGTTCAATATTTTATTCATACCTTTCTTTAAAAAGCGCCCTTTGGGGAAATCTTATTCTGTATATGCTTTATTATGTTCCGATGCAGATTACAGGATTTTTTCAGTGGAATAAAAATTTAAAAGACGGCAAAAATGAAATTATTAAAACAAAACTTACTAACAAAGAAAGAATAATTTATTTTATTGCATCATCAGTATTATCTGCCCTTGTAGGATGTATTCTTGCACATTTTGGCGACACAAAACCTTTTATAGACAGTATCACAACAGTTTTTTCAATTTTAGGAATGTATTTAACCGTAAGACGTGCAATTGACCAATGGATTGTATGGATGATAGTAAACGGACTTTCTCTTATAATGTGGCTTTCAATAGCACTGAGCGGTGTAAAGGTTTATTCAACAGTAATAATGTGGGGTGTTTATTTTATACTTGCATTTTATTTTTACTACCGCTGGAAAAAAGAAATTTAACAAATTAAATGTTGAGAATGCAGATTAAAAAATGAACGGGCGCGGTTTCACCGCGCCCATTCATTAAAAATATCTTATGTTTGTATTAAACAGCTTTTTGAACTTTGCCTGCTCTCAAGCAAGATGTGCATACAGTTTTTCTAACAGTGTGGCCATTCTTATCAAGAACTCTGATTTCTTGAAGATTTGGTGATTGTCTTTTTACAATTTGCTTATGTGAGAATGTTAATTTTGCAGCTTTCAAATCGCCTTTTCCGCATATTTCACAAGTTTTTGCCATAATTCTATTCCTTCTTTCTATTCTAGTGTAATTAAAGTTTACCCTAAACCTTTTAAATTAGCAAGAGGGCGAAGAAACATATTGTTACAATTCCATTTTAATAAAAACCGGCAAACCGGCTGTTTATGTTATAATTTTCTTAAGAGAGGTTAATTATGGAAAGATTTTATACAACGACAGCTATTGACTACGTAAACGGCGCACCGCATATCGGACACGCTTATGAAAAAATTCTTACGGACGTAATATACAGACATTTCACCCAAAGATGCGACAATACGTTTTTCCTTACGGGAACGGACGAACACGGGATAAAGATTCAAAAAACATCCAAAGAACAAGGTATGAGCGAAAAAGAATTCTGCGATATGAACGCGCAAAAATTTAAAGATGCGTGGAAAGCTCTTGATATAAACTATTCCAAATTTATCAGAACAACTGACGCTGAGCATGAAAAAGTTGTACAAAAGATTTTCCAAAAACTTCTTGAAAAAGGCGATATTTATAAACACAAATACACCGGACTTTATTGTTCGGGATGTGAAGCCTTTTTGAGCGAAAAAGATTTAACCGAAGACGGACTTTGTCCCGACCACCAGAAAAAACCGGAGGTTGTGAGCGAAGAAAACTATTTCTTCAAACTAACAAAATATAAAGATGCCATAATCAAGCATATCAAGACAAATCCGGATTTTATAATTCCGTCATTCAGAGCAAACGAAGTTCTTAACCAGCTTGAAAACATTGAAGACATTTCCGTTTCTCGTGCAAAATCAAACGTAAGCTGGAATATACCGGTTTTGGGCGATGAAGAACAGGGTATTTATGTTTGGATAGATGCACTTTCAAACTATATTACGGCAATCGGATATGACCCTGACGGTTCAAGTGAACAATTCAAAGAACTTTGGCCGGTTGATGTCCACGTTATCGGAAAAGACATCCTAAAATTCCACAGCATATACTGGATTGGAATACTTATGGCATTAGAACTTCCGCTGCCTAAACATATTTTCGCGCACGGCTGGATTACAATTGACCAGACAAAAATGTCAAAATCTTTAGGCAACGTAATTTCTCCGACGGGAATTTTGGAAGCGTTTAACCTTGAAATTCCTGACCCGCTCAGATATTATATGGCATCTTCTGCGCCTTGCGGAAAAGACGGCAACTATTCCGATGAAGACTTTAAAGAAAAAGTTAATGCACATCTTGCAAACTCAATGGGCAATCTTCTGAACAGAACTCTTTCAATGCTTGTAAAATATTTTGAAGGAGATATTAAACCGGAATTTCTCGGTAAAAATGAACTTTCTGAACAAGCAATGGAGACAATTAAATCGGTAAAACATCATTTTGATTATTTTGAAATATCGGAAGCTGCACAGAAAATTATTGAACTTGTTGATATTACAAACAAATATGTAACGGATAATGCACCTTGGACTCTTGCAAAAGAAGGCAATATGGAAAGATGCGGTGTTGTATTAACAAACGTTCTTGAAATTATGTGCGTTATAACCTCGCTTATTTACCCTTATTGTCCGAATATTGCGCGAATGATGTCAGAACAGTTAAGCTTTGATATGAGCATAAAACTTGATGATTTAACTTGCGCAAACCTAAAAGCAGGACACTTAATAGATAAGGAAAATATCAAACCGGTATTTTTAAGAATGGACAGTGAGCTTGCGGCAAACAAAAAATAAATTAATTGCATTCCTCCTCAAAATCTGATATTATATGTCAAAAGAGGTATGAATATTTGCATGTTTTTGCAGTCACGGGGTTTAAGTTTAACAGGAGTAAGCCAATGAAGAAAAAAGAGGCTGTTCCGAATTATGCGCTGCCGGCAATTATGCTGAAAGGCACTTCCGCAGGTAAACCGCTGAGAAAGCTCGGGAGTCTGACTTGCCCTTATACAGGGATAAAAGGAATCCCCGGAGATAAAGTCAATCCTTTTGAAAAAAGACTGCTCGGATGTGATTTTGCATCAGATTACATAAATCTTCTTTCGGGGTTTGTTAAAAATATGCAGCCGACAGAAAAATCAGTGTTTTCAATATTCAGAGCCTTCGCGGAAGAAAACCCCAAAGGAAATTTACAGGATTGTCTGAATTACCTGTTTAGAGGATGTCTCACAAAACTAAAGCTGGAAGAATTCTTTGTACTGGACGATGTTGATATTTTATCCAGAAAACTTTCGCCTGAAACAGCACTAAAACTAAGGGAAAAAACTACAAGGTGCAGAGAAATTATACTCGCAGACAACAAAGACGATACTTTCAAGCGCAAAACGTTTCTGAACTCATTATCCGAAATTTGCCCGAAAGAAAACGAAATTGATATTTTTGAAAGAATAAAGGACAGAGCAATATTTCTTCCGACTTCAGGAAGCAGCAGAAACGCATTTGTTGTAAAATATTCCCGCAGAACCCAAAAAGAATCTGCCAGACGTATTTTTATAGCCTCGACTGAAACAATAGAACACGTAACACCAAACTCGGAAGGCGGTAAAAACGAAATCGGCAATTTCATGCTTACAACCGCAAACGGGAACAGATACAGAGAAAACATGCCCCTTGATAAATACGTGCATAGATTCCCCAAAATCCCCAAATATACTCAACAATACATAAACGAAGTTATAGACGGAATCCATAAGGGCAGAATGTGCGGTCATGAACTGTATCCGTACCAGATTAAACAAAGACTTATGGAAGAATCAAAGGGTAAGATTATGATAAGCCTTTCCGGATATGATTACACCGAACAGGGTGCAAAACTGGCAGAAGAAAGCTTTCACAACAGAACAGAAGACGACTGGCGAAATATAAATTCTTAATTTTTTGGATTCACAAAATAAGACTGTAAACGCTAAAACAAAAATAAGGGCGGGAAATAAATTTCCCGCCCTTATTAAATCATTCAAAGAAACAACTATTAAAATACAATAGTTAATTCTTCATCAGGGTTCAAGCTTGAATCGTTAGTTGTGCTTGGAACGATGAGGTACTTAACTTCATCAACCAATTCATAACCAAGACCGAATACGCCTGTTGTAACAGTCTTAACGATGTTAGTTGTACCCTTGCCAACTGCAACAACGCCGCTTGACAAGTCTTTAACACCTTTCAACGGGTGAAGAGATGCTGTATCAGATAAAGCATCTGCTACGTTATCAACGATTTCTTCTGTTCCGTTAGAAACAACATTTGCTGTTGCTGCAACTGTTCTTCCTGAAACACCTGCTGTTCTTGCAACAACTTCAACAGGAGCACTCAAAACTCTTGAGATGATGTTAGGATTCTTTTGAACATCAACTGATGCACAAGCTGCTTCACATGGGAATTCAGCCTTGCAGCTTCCGCTCTTAATTTCTTGGAACTTAACTTCGATGTAACCGGGGTTTCCAACGCCAGGTCTTGCAACACCTGTTACAACACCCTTAACTGTAGAACCAGCCGGGAAAGTTTGTCCGTTTACTGTTGTATCGCAAGTTGTTTTAGCTGTGAATGTATCACCAACAGTTGTAGTTCTTGCGCTTAATCTTTCGCTCAATTTAATCTTAACTGTTGTAGGTGTATACTTAGTAGCGCATCCTTCAGCACCGTTTGAAGTGTTGATAGTGAATGCAGCCTTCATAGCGTTTAACATGTAAGCTACTTGTTCTTTTGAAAGATATTCGTCATTAACAATTTTATCTTTGTCAGGAACTGCATTTAAAATACCTGAAGCAAGAACTTCGTTTGTGCAGCCAACAGCCCAGTTAGGAATATACTTAACTTCTTGACCGTTGAATACAGGAGTTGCTGCTGCATCGTGATCTACAACCATCATCTTAGCGAAAGTTGCAAAAACTTCTGCTTTAGTGATAGCTTGATCCGGCTTGAATGTGTTATCCGGATAACCGATCATAACGTCTGCTGCCAAAGCCTTATCGATTTCTGATTTTGCCCAGTAAGTTGAAGCAACGTCAGGATATTTGTTTGGAGCTTCTTGAGTTAAATTCAAACCTGTTGAAATAATGTAAGCGATTTCTGAACGCAAAACAGCCATCTTAGGATCGTAAGCGTTTGCTCTTGCTGTATCCATTTTAGATTTCATATCAGCAAGTTGTTTCTTAGCTTCACGGCCAATAACAACGTTTTGTTTGCCTGAAATTGTTTTTGCATTACATGGTTTGTAAATTTTTGCACCTGTAGTAACTTGGTCTACATTACCTGTTAAAAGTGAGTGACCTTGTGCGCTGAATAGTGTAGGATGTGCATAAGCTTGTACATCGGCAGTTGTATTACAATCTGCAGCAAATGCAACACCTGAAGTTAAACATACAACACTTAATGTTGCTAAAATTTCTTTAGATAGTCTCATACTTCTCCTTTCGTATAATTTCCTCTCTTATTTTACTACAAAGTATTACGTTTTGTAAACATGTTTTTACTTTATCATTTTATTATAAAACAAAAATGATAAAAAAGCACAATATTATTAAATATTATTTTATTTTTTCTGAACCAGATAAGCTTGCGGATAACAGAAATCTTCCTTAAATCCTATGCGTCTGTATAGTTTTAAAGCTTTGTAATTATTAGTTTCTGTTGTAACGTTAACTTCCGTAAACGTTCTTTTTCCTATTTTTGTCCAATCCACAATTGTCTTAATTGAACGATTCAAAAGATGTTCCGAAAAACCTTTGCCTCTGTGTGTTCTTTCTATCGCAACAAGCGGAATATTTGCGATTTTTCCGCCCGTAATATTTGCAAATGCAAATCCGACCGGAGCATCTTTATACAAAAGAACTGATGTTACATCAGGCAGAAATTCCCCATATACATCATCCACAACCTTGTTTATAACATCAGTTGTACCTTCAATTGATTTAAATCTTGTATCATAGAGCGCGTCTTGTGTATCCGCAAAAGATTCATGGATAATTCTTATTGCCTCATTTCTGTATTCATCCTGATATCCGACAATTTTGTACCCGTCAGGAATGTCCGAAAGTTTCATATTTTCTAAGATTCTTTCTGAAGAAGCATTCCCCATAATAAATCTCAAAACGGCAAGTCCTACAAATTTAAACCCAAATTTTGCAATATCTGCCGTAAATACCGACTGATGACCTATCATCGGATAAGAAACAACTTTCGACATTCTTTCAGTCTCGGTTAATGCAAGAAACTTTTCAATAAGAAGTTTAATTTTTGTAATCTCATCTTCCGTACCAAGACAATGTATTATATTCAGCTCAATAGATTCTGAAATTGAAGTTGTGTAAACAAGAAAAGCTGTCGGAATATCATTTTCTTTAAGTACAATACAAGTCATGTACCCCTTTTCGATTGCATCAATAAACTCATTATATTCCAACGGGTCAAGCTCAAACTTGTACTCACTTATTGCTTTTGCCTTAAAATCGTTGTAAACCCCTGCAAAAATCTTGTACAAACCTTTATTTAACATTTCTATTTCGTATACTATTTCTGCCATTTTTCGTTTTTCCATTTTCTTTTTTACATTATGTGATGCATTTTTTCACGTTTTGTTTCCATATAACGTGCATTATATTTTGTGACCTCGGATTTTATATTTATATTATCATGAATAGTCAAGCCGTACCCTTTTAATCCGATAATTTTTTTTGGGTTGTTTGTAATAAGGTTAAAATTATTGAACCCTAAATCAAGTATAATCTGCGCTCCGACACCATAATTTCGCAAATCCGGAGCAAACCCCAGAGAAACATTTGCTTCAACCGTATCCTGTCCCTGCTCCTGAAGTTTATACGCTTTAAGTTTATTGATTAAACCTATTCCTCTGCCTTCGTGGTCTCTAATATATATAACAGCACCTTTTCCGTATTCGGAAATCATTTTTAATGCCTGATGAAGCTGCCAGTTGCAGTCACATTTTAAGCTATGAAAAACATCTCCGGTCAGACATTCGCTGTGAACTCTTATCAGAGGAATCTTATCCGAACCGTCATCCTTAACCATTGCAACGTGTTCGCAACCCGTTATAGTGTCGGTGTATCCTACAATATTAAAATCACCGAATTTTGACGGCAAAAATACTTCAACTTCACGTTTTACAAATCTTTCACTTTTTAGCCTGTATGAAATTAAATCCGCAACAGTAATAATTTTAAAACCATGTTTTTTAGCAAACTCAAACAAATCATCTCTTCTTGCCATAGAACCATCCGGATTCATAATTTCGCACATAATTCCGGCATTTCTGTGTCCGGATAACCTTGCCAAATCAACGACAGCCTCAGTATGCCCGCATCTTTTCAAAACCCCGCCGCGTCTTGCAACACAAGGGAACATGTGCCCCGGACGTCTTAAATCAGAAGGAACTGCATCAGGCGCAATCGCAACCTCGACCGTTTTTGCTCTGTCAAAAGCTGATACACCAGTTGTTACGCCGTATTTAGGGCTTGCATCAATGCTTAAAGAGAAAGCTGTCTGCATACTTTCTGTATTACGCTGAACCATTTGCGGTAAATCAAGCTGATGCGCAATTTCATCTGATATTGCAAGACAAAGAATTCCGCGGCATTCACGGGTAATAAAATTAACAAGCTCCGGCGTCACAAACTGAGCCGAACAAATCAAATCCCCTTCATTTTCTCTATCTTCATCATCAGCAACAATCAAAGGCTTTCCGAGTTTAAAGTCTTCCAATGCTTCTTCTATTGTGTTGAATTGATTTGTGTTTGGCATATTTTAGAATCCGTTTTCCCGAAGGAATTCCATACTAATTCCTGTACTATTATCCCTCGTTGATAAAAATTTTTCAACATATTTTGAAATAATATCAGTTTCAATGTTTACATAATCACCTGTTTTCAAGGTTTTTAGCGAGGTATTTTCAAAAGTGTGCGGAATAATTGCAACCCTGACAATATTTCCGTCAATTTCCGCAACGGTAAGGCTTATTCCGTTAATAGTAATTGAGCCTTTTTTTACAACATATTTTGATTCTTTTTCATCAAGCTCTATTACAAGATTGTAAAACTCATTATCTTTTTGCAGAAGACAAATTTTGCCGATACCATCGACATGACCGGATACAATATGACCGCCAAATCTTCCGTTCATAGGCATTGCGCGTTCAAGATTTACAAGACTTCCGTTTTTGAGCTTACCCAAAGTTGTCACTCTGAATGTTTCCGGCGAAACATCAGCGTCAAACCCGTTTGAATTAATCGCGGTCACAGTTAAGCAAACTCCGTTTACTGCAATACTGTCACCGATTTTTGCATCCTCTGTAACAGTCTTCGCCTCAACCGTTATTCTATTTTTTGTGACAAAAAGGATTTTCCCGATTTCTTCTACAATACCTGTAAACATAAGAATATTGTACCATGGCTTACTGTTATTCTGCAACTCTTATAAGACTGTTCACCGTACAGTTATCAAGCTCCTGAACAACTTCTTTAATAAGTTTTTCTTTGCATTTTTCAGTGATTACGATAATGTCTGCGGTGTTGTTTTCTGAAACTTCCCTTTGCAAAATACTTTCAAGACTGATATTTTTATTTGCACAAATTGTTCCTATTTTAGCAATCACACCGATAGCGTTTGGTGCGGTAATAGAAATATAATATTTATTAACAGTATCATCTATGTGAACCGGATTTGCTTTAGAATCGTGATGACATCTCATCATCGGAAGCATATAATCTGTTGTTCCTTTTTCTGCTTGTATTGCCAAAATATCCCCCACAACAGAACTTGCAGTCGGGAATTCTCCTGCCCCCGGACCCGAAAGAACAATACTTCCTATCGGATGTCCGGTCATCTGAACGGCATTCGTTACGTAATCAATATGAGCAAGCATACTGTCCTGCTTCACAAGCATCGGATGAACCCTTACATCTGCATTTCCTTCTTCATCTATGGATGCATTTGCAATAAGCTTAATCTTATATCCAAATTCATTTGCCTGAGCCATATCCTCTTTACGAACTTTTGTAATACCTTCCCTGTATACGTTTTCTATTTTTACACGTTTCTTAAACGCAATTGTTGCAAGTGTTGTAATCTTATATGCAGCATCAAATCCTTCCACATCCCCTGTCGGGTCTGTTTCTGCATACCCCAAAGCCTGAGCCTCTTTTAAAACATCTTCGTAAGACGCACCGTCTACATCCATTTTTGTAAGAATGTAGTTTGTCGTGCCGTTTAAAATAGCTTTGATATTCGTAATTTTATTCCCTGCCAAAATAGTTTTAATCGGCATTATAATCGGGATTCCGCCCGCAATCGCCGCTTCATAGAGACAAACTCTGTTATATTCTTCTGCCAGATTAAAAAGCTCCTCACCTTTTTTTGCAAGCAATTCTTTGTTTGCCGTAACGATATGTTTTCCGTTTTTAATAGAATTTGAAATATATTCCCAAGCAGGCTCAATTCCGCCTATTAGTTCAACCACAACTTCTATTTCAGGATTATTAATAATTTCATACGGATTATCGGTAAGCAGTTCTTTCGGAACTTCAACGCTTCTCGGTTTATTTAAGTTTCTTACTGCAACTTTTACAACTTCTACCATATCTATATTCTGCAGAGTTTTATAAACACCGCTGCCTACTGTTCCGAGACCAATTATACCGATTTTTAATTTTTCCATAATATTCTCCTGTTGAATTAATTATAACAAAAATTTCAATTTTTTTAACAATTTCAATTTAATTTTCATTATTTATGATATATGTCTATTTACATTTGCCCCTATTTATGCTCTAATAAAGTTGATTAGGAATATAGAGGAGGAGATTATGGCATCAGAAGAAAGAACCTTTGTGGCAATCAAGCCTGACGGTGTAAAAAGAGGTTTGATAGGAAGAGTTATTGAAAGATTCGAGGACAAAGGGTTTAAAATTGTCGGTATGAAGCTTTTACAAGTAACACCTGAAATGGCTGCAAAACACTATGAAGAACACAAGGGCAAATCCTTCTACAACAGATTAATTTATTACATTACAAGCGGCCCGATTATTGCTATGGTTGTTGAGGGTTATAACGCAGTTGAAAGCGTTCGTCACACAGTAGGTGCCACAAATCCTTTAAATGCGGATGTAGGAACTATCCGTGCTGATTTCGGTCAGATTATGGAATATA
Organism: uncultured bacterium; assembly: GCA_902788575.1. Taxonomy (GTDB): domain Bacteria; phylum Cyanobacteriota; class Vampirovibrionia; order Gastranaerophilales; family Gastranaerophilaceae; genus CAG-196. The sequence continues at coordinate 14,023 of CADAKY010000026.1, forward strand.
ATATTGTTCACGCATCTGATTCTCTTAATAGCGCCGAAAGAGAAATTAATATTTACTTTAAGCCGGAAGAGATTTATGACAACTGGCAATCTATGTCTGAAATCATTGCTTATGACGAAGAAAGATACAATAAACAAGGTATATAAGCCTTGAAATAATAAAAACATTAAAGCGGGCAGGTTAAACCTGCCCGCTTTTTAGTTGTTTGAATTTCAGATTCTCAATGTAAATGTAAATAAACAGTTAGTTTGATTATTTTAATCAGTTAGTTTGATTATTTCGGATTTTTATTTGTAACATCTTCTTAATATTTTAGCAAATTTTAAACAAAAAAATACTTTATATAAATATACGGGAATTAAAGAGGATTCTTTGATGGGATTAAAAGTTCTAAATCCATTAATTAAAACAGTTGCTAAAAAAGCCTATGTTGCACCAAAAATGGAAGTGCGAACATTAGAATCACTTGGTTTGAAAATGGAACAACTGACAGGTGATGTTATACAAATAAAAAATAAATTTTTGCGTCCATCTAGCGAACGTATTCAAATTATATTAAAAGAAAATGGTCTTTGTAGTAAAGGACGTTTCCATTTAAAAAATGGTAGTTATGGTGGACTGGCTGATGATTTTGAAGAAAGTATTTTATCTGATAATAATTTGATTTTTATAGAAGAACTTCTTAAAAAATTCCCAAAATCTGCGACTAACAAATCAAATACTAAATTGCAGGAAATGCTTATACTATTGAGAGATATCAATCACTCTGGTTTTAATAATAAAGAAAAATTTTTACAGGAATTCCTGAATGAGCTTGAAAATCTCGAAAAAATGACAACCAAAGAGGGCACAAAATTTTTCAGCGATAATGTTATTGGCATATATTCAAAGAAAGCCATATTGGATGCCAAATACACAAATCCTGAACGTTATAAAGAAATTATGGATTTATTTGATTTAAACAGACAAGGTAAAGCACCAGATTATCTGTTAAAAACACTTTTCCCCAAAAGCACATTTCATGAATTACCAAAGAGTGATATACAGAAGCTTCTGATAGGTGAAAATTATTATCCGCAGTTAGAAAGTCTATCAGAATCATTGGTATCAAAATTAGGTGTCGGCGAAGCTTTTTCTGTTGGGAAAGAAATGTTTGTAAAAACTGCAGAAGGATATGAAAAATTAAATATTGATGCACAAACATATGAAAGGCTATTCCCCCCGATACAAAGATATGCTATGGCTCAGGGGCCTCTTGGAAATTGCCATTTAATATCCACCTTGGATGCAATAACAAAAAATCCTAATGGAAGAATTAAGTTTTATAAAATGTTTGAACAAACAGAAAATGGAGTCAAATGTACAATTCCAGGTTATAAAAATGCACCGGTAGAATTTAATTTTGATGATTTATCAATGTTAAATATTGATGGATACAATGTAAATGGTAGTCTTGGACACCGAATGATAGAATATACTTATGCAAAAAATGCATACCTTGCTGAACATGGTACAACAACAGTAACAAAAGTAGAAGATATAATAAGATATTTTAGTTTTTCTGCAGGTGAAAAAACTATAGCTAAACATTTAAAAAATTTAGGAAATTATGAAATGACTGATTATGCCGCAGGTATATTAAATACAAATCCTCAATTAAAGAATATATTACAAGAACGCATTAAAACTAATATAAATATAATCAATTCATCTTCCTGTTTACCAGATTATGGATTATATTCACAACATTTCTACAATGGTGGCGATATTAGGGGATTAAGTCGAACAAATCCTTGGAATACATTAGAAAATATTTCTATAAGCCCTTTTGATAAATTAAATTGGTTACAAGTTGCTATTTAAAAAAGTGTAAATCTAACATAGTCGGTAGGTTGGGCATACTTGCCCAACAATAACTTTTTAGTCGTAGGGTGGGAAATGCGACAATTATCAAATTATTCAATGATTGAATATTCATTCCCACCGTAATATTAAAATAATTTTGTAAATTTGGCACTTTTGTTTTTTTGTAAAAGCAGGTTAGGGTTTCTACTCCAACAATAACCAATATGACAATGATTCAGCCTTCTGTAAAAATAAAAAGTCAATAAAATCAACCCTTGCCAGCTCTTTTTCAACTTTTTTTCAAAAATTTTAAAAAACTAACATGCAGATTAACAAAGTGGGATTC
>CADAKY010000027.1 GCA_902788575.1 uncultured bacterium
AGCGTTCGCAGCAGACTTGGATGATGATGACAACGGACAACCTGTCAGAAAGAACGTAGACGGATCAGTCACAGTCGTAAGAGCATTCGCGGTCGGTAAATAGAAAATCTAAGATGTAAAAAAGCGAGACCAAATTTGGTCTCGCTTTTAGTTTGCAAAATATTCTTTTCTATATTTGAGATATAATTAAATCATTAGTGAGGGGAAAGAAATGTTTATTGTAGAAAAACCTTTTGCATCTGAATTATTGATTGATACAATTTTAAAGCATGATTGGATAGTTTTGGATAATGAAGTTATCAGAAGTGCCGGAATAGAAGAAGGGGAAATGAAATTAGTTTCTTCTGATGTTGCAAAAAGTTATTATCAAAAGCAGGAATATCCTCTTATATATTCAAATTCGGAAAATGCAATAAGCTGGGTTGTGGAAAATCTTCCCGATTCAAAATTAGCATCTTATATAAATCTTTTTAAAAACAAAATTGAATTCAGAAATTTGCTAAAAAAAATATATCCGGATTATTATTATTTACCGATAGATTTGGAAAATGCAAGACAATTACAGCCGGAGGAAATAAAGTATCCTGTTGTAATAAAGCCTGCTGTGGGTTTCTTGAGTGTAGGAGTACACACTGTATATGATGCAAACGAGTGGCAGAAAGTAATAACATCTCTCGAAACAGAAATGGATAAAGCTACTTTTATGTATCCAAAAACTGTTGTAAGTGATTCTCAATATATTATAGAAGAATTAATACAAGGTGAAGAGTTTGCAATAGATGCTTATTATGACAGAAATGGCGAACCTGTAATTTTGAATATATTTCAGCATCCTTTTTACGACAAAAATGATGTGAGTGACAGAATCTATATTACGTCAGCTTCTATAATGTTAAAACACATGGCAAAATTCGGTATACTTTTGAAACAAATCGGAGATTTGGCTGATATAAGAAATTTCCCTCTGCATATGGAAGTTCGGGTGACTGAAGAAGGTCAAGTTATTCCAATAGAAATAAATCCGATGAGGTTTGCGGGATGGTGTACAACGGATGTTGCAAAGTATGCCTGGAAGATAAATGTATATGAATATTTTTATTTCCAAAAACGTCCGGATTGGAACAAAATATTCTCGGAAGCCGGTTCTGATATATTTTATTTTTCTATGGCAGAAGTTCCTTCCGATATAAAAAAGGTTGAAGGTTTTGACTATGGGAAATTTTTGAAAAATTATTCAAATATTCTTGAACTAAGAAGGATTAATTTTTCTGAAAATCCTTTATTTGCAGTTATTTTTGGCTCTACAACAAATGAAAACGAAATAAAGAGAATTATGTCATTAAAGACCAAGGATTTTATATTATAACTTCTCCTGTTTTTATATCATTTTTTAAATAATTTTTTATAAACGGTCTGTCAAATTTTTTCAGATGATTAACTCTGAATGTCAGTATTTTATTATCTCCGCACAAAATGCTGAGTGTTTGTGCTTTTGGTTCACAATTTATAACAGTACCGGAAGTTTTATAATCTGTAAAATTTTCTTTTATTTCTATACCGTGCGGTTCTGCAATCAGACAGGTTATGCCATTATAAAAATAAGCATTTCCCCAAGGATAGATTGCTCTTATTGATGCGGAATTTTCTTCTGCCGATTTTGAGAAATCAAGCTCTAATTCTGAGGGATAAGAATAGTAACTCGATTTTTCTTCAATTTGAGTCAGCGGAATTATTATATCCTCGCTCAAATCCTTAAGAAGTTCGCATACGACACCTCTTGCGGTTAAAACTGTTCTTTCTTTTAAAGACTTGCCCGTGTCGGACGGATAAATTTTTATTTCCTCCTGTGCAAGAATTGCACCTGTATCATAATCATCATCTATCAAATGAAATGTTATACCGCTTGATTGCTCTTGATTCCGTATTGTCCAAAAATAAGGGTTCGGGCCTCTGTACTTTGGTAAAAGTGACGGATGAGCATTTATTGCTGCAATTTTTGGCAGTGAATAAATCTCTTTTGAAAATTTCTCCCCCCAAGAACCTACAAGAATTATATCCGGATTCAATTTTAATAGTTTTTTCTTAAACTGAGGAGAGTTAACGCTTTTTGCATCAATTTCAGGAAGGTTATAACTTTTTATGTAATTATAATCAAGAGACGGATTAAGAATGTCTTTTATTTTTCTTACAAAAGAATTATATTGTATTCTTTCTTTTCTGAAAACACCGACAATTTCACAGTTTGCATCAAGTGCACCTGCAATCAGATTGGTAAACATTTCTCCGTATCCTATGATAACAACTTTAAGCATACTTCCTTATCCTTTAATAATTGCTCTTTAAGCGTTTCAGTACTATCAAATTTTTTTTCTTCTCTTATTCTTTCTATAACTTCAATTTTTAGATTTTTACCGTACAAATTCCCTTCAAAATTTAAAATATGAACTTCTATAATTGGTTCATAACTTTGGTTTACAGTGGGTTTTATTCCGTAATTCATAATTCCTAACTTGTCCCCTGCTTTTACAGCATAAGCCCCGTATGGAATTTCAACAATCTCCTTCGGATATTCAAGATTTGCAGTCGGAAAACCTAATGTTCTGCCTAATTGTGCACCGGAGATAACATTTCCTTCCAGTATAAAATTGCTTCCCAAAAGTTTATTTGCTTTGTGTAAGTTTCCTTCTTTTAAATATTTTTTAATAAGCGTAGAGCTAACGACTTCTCCATTCATTGAAAACGGAGAAGTGCATATATATTTATACCCGAACTTTTGCTGATTATTTTTTAAAAACTCAGAATTCCCGGATTTATTTTTGCCGAATGTGTAATTAAATCCTGTAACAATACTTTTGGGACTGTATTGAGCAATTAAATAAGCTAAATAATCTTTTGCCGTATAATTATGTATTGTTTCAAAATCTTCTAATACAACTTTACTAACACCTGCCTTTATAATTTTATTAACAGAATTTTTTCTTGAAAGTATATATTTTACATCATTTCCAAAAAACTTAGCAGGCGATTCATTCAGAGTAACCAAAATACTTTCCGAATCATCAAGAGCTGATTTTATAACTTCCTGATGCCCCAAATGTACCCCGTCAAAAAAACCTAAAATTAAATTTACACCCATGATTTCTAAGCTATGATATTAAGTTTTTTACCTAAAATTCTGTCATGGCAAAAATTTTGCCATTCGTTGATGTTGTTGTACATTTGTTCATTTTTTTCAAAAGTTGATATTTTTTTTGAAGGGGCTAAAGAGTTAAAAGAAGTATCTGCGGTAAAGTCGGTTTGTTTATTGTATCTGAAAGGTTGTGTCTCATTTTTTATACATTCGATATTTTCACACATGGAAATCGCAGAAACTAACATAGTCACCCCTTTCTGATGAAAATTTTACCATAATATTATTTTTTGCGCAATAGGATAAATTGGTAAGTTTTATAAATAACGTGCTGTCCGAAAAGGTTTTAAGAAATTATGTAAATTTTTGTAACAATTTAATAAAAAGTATTAAAGTTTTTTAAAAACATGCCGATAAATTATATAAATAGTTTACTTAATATTGAGGTGAAGATAATAAATATTATGTAAACTATTTTTTTGTTGTTGTTATTGATTTATAACCTCAATATATTTATTTTTATATTAATTTTGAACAATTCCTTTCTTTGTAATGCAATATTTACAGAAAATTTTTATGTCTTTTACATAATATTTATAATCAATATCTTACGATTAGTAGTATCTCAAAAATAGAAAGGAACATTTATGGGACTCGGACTTATCAGATATCAACTTCAAAGTTCAAAAAATAATTTAGGACAAAACTTATCAGCTTCCGGAGCAAGCAGCAGCTCTGGTGCGAACCAAGCTTCAGGAGCAAGCAATTGTTCCGGTGCGAACTATGCTTCCGGTGCAAGCGGAGTCTCCGGTGCTTCTTCTGCATCGGGAAGCAACACCGTACCGGCAAAACTTTCAAAATTATTGGATAAATACTTATCAAAAGGATGTACAAAAGAAGAAATTCTTTCTGTTTTGGATGGATTAAAAATAAAATATACAGTAGATAATCAAAAGGTTAGATTTAATTTTAATCATAAGAATTATGCATTAGTTTATGAAAATGTTTCTGAAAAATCAAAAAATGAACAAACTGCGCAAACAGAAATTAACCATAAGGCTGCACAAATAGACAATGACCGTAAGGTTGTACAGGCAGAAATAGATGCCATAAAACAAACAATAGATAAAACAATTATTGAAAATTGGACTTTTGGTGAGGAAGAGACAAAACTTCCCACATATCCGACTAATTTAACTTTTAATCATATGCAGAAGATGTATGAATTATTCTTGTCATCAAAAACAACTCCGGATGGTGCTGTTAGTTATGACCGCCAAAATATAGAATTATATCTTGTAAAGAATAATATTAATGCTGATATTGATGAGCTTTATGAAGTTTTTGAAAAAGCATTTGATTTAGGAAAAAACGGGGGAATGATATCAGGTCAGCAAATGAGATTAATGACACTTAATAATTTTGCCAAGACACATCAAACTACTGAAAAAGAACCTCCTAAAAAGCACGTTACTAATTTAACGGTTGAAAATGTTAAAGAAATGTATAAAATATTGTCCAACGCTACGGGAGTTGTTCCTGTTGGAATACACGGTGCGTATAAAGTTGTTGGTGGTACTGGTCATATACTTTATGAACAAATCCAAAGATATATGGAAAAAAATGGAATACAGTGTAGTGAAGTTGAGTCATTCTTAAGAGAATTACACTCAAGGGATTATATTTCACCTCATAGCAGACTTTCAGAAGAAAGCAAGCAAAAATTCATTACCGAATTTGTTATGAATCATCTTGTTGAATCAGACCTTGCTGTGAAAGAAAAAGCAACATTAACTAATCAAGTGAATGAACTATATGCCCAAAAAATAAATAACTCGGCAGTATCAGACAGCGATGATGAAAATAAAACAACAGATAAGTCTCTTGATGTGAAGGATGCGTCACTGGAAGCCGAACGTCAAGCAATACAAGCAGAAATTGAGGCTGCAAAAAAAATAATAGATACAGATATTGAGAAAACTTTCCGCACTTTTAGCGGCTAATGATACTTTTTAAAAGTAAACTTTTTGTTGTATTATAGACTTATGACTTGTTTTTTCAGAAATCAGCATGAAGCCTTATATAATGCAACAAAACCCTATCAATACGTGGGCGGTGAATTTTTATCATACAACAAAGATTTTGATTCCGCCTCCGTCAGGTTTGCATTTGTTTTTCCGGATAAATATGAAATCGGAATAAGCAATCTCGGTGTAAGAATCATATACGACAGGGTTAATAAAGTTGATGGTATGATGGCAGACAGAGCCTATGCACCGGAGCCGGATTTTCAACCGGAGTTTTTGTACGGTGTAGAAAGCAAACGTCCGCTTAAAGATTTTGACGGTATCGGTTTTTCTCTGCAATATGAGCTTTCTTATCCGACGGTTTTGAAAATGCTTGAGATGTCAGGAGTCGGGGTAAAGAATAAAGAGCGGAAAGAAAATGAGCCAATTGTCTTTGCCGGAGGTCCCTGTGCTTTTAATCCGCTTCCTTTGAGTGATTTTATTGATGTTTTTTGTATTGGTGACGGTGAAGATATGATGGTTGAAGTGTGCGAGATTCTTGAACGCACAAAAGGCAAACCAAGAAAAGAACGTATAGAAGAGCTGTGCAAAATTGAGGGATGCTGGAGTAAAGGACAAAATATAGTTAATAAGCGAATATCATCTTTAACATTAGAAAACGCTTCGACAGCGTATCCGATTCCTTTTTCAAGCTCAGTTCACGACAGAGCTGTTGTTGAAATAAGACGTGGTTGCGGCAGAATGTGCCGTTTTTGTCAGCCGGGGCATGTTACTTTGCCGATTCGGGAACGGGAAGCCGAAGATATTATTAAGATTACGAAAGATTTAGTAAATAATACGGGGTATGAAGAGTATTCTCTGCTTTCGCTTTCATCTAATGATTATTCAAATATTGCCGAAGTTATAAAAGAACTTTCGGTTGATTTTAACAAGCGAAAGATTAACGTATCTCTTCCGAGTCAGAGAATTGACGGATTCAGCCTAGAACTTGCAAACTTAATGCAATCTGTGAGAAAAGCCGGCATGACTCTTGCGCCCGAGGCAGGCAGTCAAAGACTGAGAAACGTTATAAAGAAAAATATTTCCGAAGAGCAGATTATAAATGCGGCGCTTACGCTCTACGAAAACGGATGGTCAAAACTCAAATTCTATTTTATAGCCGGACTTCCGACAGAAACTATAGAAGATATGGATGAGATGGCTGAATTATTAAACAAAATTAAATACAGAGCAAAACAGATTAAGCGTGAAAAGGGTTTAAACCACGGATTTGATATAACCTGTACGCTTTCAATCTTTGTGCCGAAACCGTTTACACCGTTTCAGTGGTGTCCGCAAATGGATTTAAAAGAAGTTTCTGAGCATATAAATTATTTGAAAGAGAAAACTAAACACATAAAAGGATTGAAAATAAACTATCATGAAAGCGCTGTTTCACAAATCGAAGCTGTTTTAACACGCGGAGATTCATCCTTGTGTGATTATATTTATTCTCTTTATAAAAAAGGGTGTTACCTTGATGCTTGGGGTGAATATTTTGATAAAGAGGTTTGGGCTGAAACGGCGAAGGAGTGCGGATTTACGCTTGAGGAAAAAGCAAAAAAGGAATATTCTCCGGATGAAATATTGCCATGGGATTTTATAAATGTCGGACTTTCAAAAGAATGGTTACAAAATGAGTACAAAGAAGCTTTTGCGCAAGGGTGTGAATTTAATCTTCAGCCGACTTGCGAGCATAAGTGTGTAAATTGCGGAGTTTGTTCAAGTTTAAAAACCAAAAAAGTATTAGCAAAGCCTTTCAGGGCATCTGAAGAGGCGCAAAAATGTATTAATGTCGTTCATCAAGACCCGACAAGAGCAAACCGCGACCCGAATGTTCCAATTTACAAATACAGATTAAAAATTACAAAAAAAGGATTGTTGAGGTATTTTTCTCATCTGGATTGGCAGAATACATTCCACAAATGCCTGCAAAGAACAGGGTTGAATGTGGTATATTCACTGGGGTTTAACCCCACAATGAAAGTTTCAATGGGAATTGCGCTCCCTCTGTTTGCCCAAAGTGAAGGTGAACTTGTTGATATAGAACTTTATGATAATATTTCGGGAAAAGATTTGGCGGATATAATAAATCCGAAACTTCCTGAAGGTGCAAAAATTACAGATGTAAAACAAATTGAACATTCAGAGAGTGCGGTTGATATTTCCGCTCAGTGGGCAGAATATAAAATAACGCCTTATATTAAAAAACCGAATGACAAAAATATACATAAAGTACAAGCAAATAATGACTTAACCGATATTTACACCTACACTTACCCCCTTTACAATTTTGAAAAATTTAGGTATGATGTAGAAAGAGTTTTGTCTTCGGATAGTGTTTTAATCACGAAGAAAAACAAAAAAGGTATTGAAAAAACAACAGATTTTAAGAAATCTATAGGGACATATAGATTTGAAGAAGATAGTCTGTTCATACACCTCAAAACCGGTCAGGGCTCAGAGATTCCTGCATTGCGTGCGGATGATTTGATGAAACTTGTGAACCCAAATCAGATATTTGATATTACAAGAATAAAATTCCTTGACGAAAAATTAAACGAAATGTAGTTAGGTAAGAAGGATTTTAGAAATGAAAGAAACAAGCGCAAACAAGATTATTATAGCCGAGCGCGACAATATTGCTGCGGTTATGGAAAACGGCAAAGTCGCAGAATTTTATGTACACAGAGGCGATATAATTTTAGGTGATGTATATTTGGCACAGGTTGAAAATATTCTTCCGTCAATTGAGGCTGCTTTTGTAAACGTAGGTTCCGATAAAATGGGCTTTTTGCACGCTCAGGATATTACAGGAAAAGGAGCTTTGCAGGATAAGATTAAACCAAAGCAGAAACTTGTTGTTCAGGTTGTGAAAGAACCGGTAGGACATAAAGGTCCGCGTGTAACAACAGAAATTTCACTCCCCGGAAGATTTCTTGTTCTTATGCCGAATGAGGCGGGTATAAACGTAAGTAAAAAAATTACTTCCGCAAAAGAAAGAGCAAGGCTAAAATCTCTTGTTAATCTTCTTAAACCGGTAGGTGTGGGTATTATCGTAAGAACAGAGGCTGAAGGTCAGACAGAGGCTGATATTCAGGAGGATTTGGAAATCCTTTTGGAAAAATGGAATAATATTATAACCTCAGCAGAAAGCCTTACCCCTCCGAGCCTTTTGTACAGAGATCAGGATTTGTTGTACAGAGTAATAAGAGAAGCTTGTAATGAAGAAACAGAAGAAATTGTTGTAGATACGGCTTTTGCATTAAACAGAGTCCAGAACCTTCTTCAAAACTGGCACATGAACAAAAATATCAATGTAACACTATATAAAGGCTCTGAACCTTTATTGGTTGCAATGGATATTCATAAAGAAATCAAAGCAGCGTTGCAAATGAAGGTAAATCTTCCGTCAGGCGGATATTTGTTCATTCAGACAACGGAAGCTTTAACGGTTATTGACGTAAACAGCGGTAAATTTACAAATTCCGCTACACAGGATGAAACGATTTTAAAAACGAATATCGAAGCTGTTCACGAGATTGCGCGCCAGCTAAGACTAAGGAACATTGGCGGTATGATTATCATAGACTTTATTGATATGACTAACCGTATCGATAAATTAACAATGATGGAAGAATTGGAAATGGCGGTTGAAGCCGATAAAGCTAAGCCTCAGGTTGGTCAGTTGTCTGATTTAGGGCTGGTAGAAATGACAAGACACAGACAAGGACAAGCTTTGAGCGAAATTTTTGCAAAGAGATGTCCTCATTGCCAAGGTAACGGATATATTATGGAGGATTTGAAATTTGCTTCTGCTACAAGTGAAGGTGAATACAGAGCAAAAGCGGCTAAAATCAAACTTCCTATGAACGACAGAAAGAAATTTTCTAATAATAAATTCAATAATAAAAACCAAAAGCAAAATAATGAGGTTGAAGAAATAAAAGAACAACCGCAGGTTGCTGAAATCGAACAGACAGAAAATCCGGCTGTTGCGGCACAGACTGAAGTAAAAGAGATTCAGGAAGAAAAGACTGCTAAGAAAACCCGCAGCACTCGAGGCGGAAGAAAGAAAGTTAAAGAGGGTGATGTAAAAGCCGAAAACATTGCGAACGTCGTTTTGCCTCCGGAGGGTGCAGAAATTAAACCTGTAGTACCGGAAGAAGCAGCTAAAGTTGATGAACAACCGAAAGAACAAAGCGAACCGGCAGAAGCAAAAGAAGATGTAAAACCTGTAAAACGTTCACGCAGACCAAACAGAAATTCTGCACGCAAACCAAGAAAGACAGCAAAAAAGAATGATGAAGAATAGATTATGTATATTAATAATGGCATTGGCACTTGCGCTTCCTTTGTACGCAGAGGATGTTACAGGTTTGCCGGAAAATACGTCACAACCTGCTGTTGTTCAAACAGATGATGAGGACCTGATTCAGGAAGAAATGCCTGAGGCTATGAAGACTCAATTAAAACAGCCTGTGAGTAAACGCAAAGTTGCAAAAAAATTCTTGCTTGCAATGCTTGGGGTGGGTGCGTCATCATTTTTTATTTATTTTGGTTTGACTTTGTATAACAAATTCAGAGACGGAGTTTTAACCGTAAATAATAACGTATCTTCAGAAGAGGATACATCACTGGATACTCCTTCTGATTTATCAGAAGCGGTTAAAACATTCATTGACAAAACAACATGGAATTAATAAATAACATAAATAAAAAAAGGATGAGATTTTGTTCTCATCCTTTTTATTTTTTATTATTTATGCCTCTGGCTTTTTAATGTAATTTTCCAGATTTGTTTCTTTTAAAATCTTTGTTTCTTCCGGCTTTTTAATGAAACTTGTTATTTTTATATCTTTTGGTAAATTTGCTTCTTTTGTTGCTGTCGAACCAATTTTATTTTTAAAAGCCTCCGCATCAAAGGTTTTAGCTTTTTTAGCAACTGTATCAATAGAAGCTGTATCTTTAACTTTTTCTGCCGCTTTTGCAATTTCTGCCGCTTTATCCGGCATAGGGGCAGGGGTTAAAACTTTTGGAATAGGATGTGAAGGTTTTGCTCCAAATAATTCAGCCGGTCTTACAGCATCTTTACCTGCAAGTAAATCGGTTAGCCAGTTGTTTACTTTAGACAAATTGCCTTCTGCCTCAGAAATACCCGCAGTCATTCCTTTTGCAACTTTTTCTCCTTTTGCACCAAAAATACCTGTCAAAAATTCTGTAAGCTTTGCTTCATTAATAGTAACAGCATGCCCCGATTTTCTACCGGCAGTGTTGCTTGCTTTTATAACACCGTTTCTGCGTAACAAGCTCATAGCAAAATCATTAAGACTTGTTGCTTTTGTTGAATCAAAACCTGTAATTGCTTGCAGTGCACTTCCGTTTTCCCCAAGAGATAATCTTACTTTTAGTTGTGCAGCAACTGTATCAATGTCTTTTGCGGAAATAAACATATTCCCGAGAGCTTTTTCTCCATCACGGAAAGCCAATCTTGCAACTTGATAACCATGTTTAGAAGTTCCGTATGCTACATCGACTGCCGGAGAAGCTACACCGCTGAATAATGAATAGATTTTGTTCGCCTTTTTTCCTCCTTTACAAACCAGTGTTCTGATTGCATCTTCCCCCATTGTGAATGTACCGCTTGTACCCTTGAGATTACGTACGAATGATGTGATTTGTGAAATGTTTACCATAATTAATTCCTCCTTTTTCCCTTATTATTGTTGAGTTTTACTTACTTTTCTTTTGCGCTCTTTTTTAATATCCTCGCATTTCTCCGTGTTAGAATCGATTCCCCGTGCCTTGTATCTATATAAAGTATTTTTACTTTCAAAAATTGCTCTTTTATTGATAATAAATATCAAAAATTGCCAAAAACAAGTAATTATAATACTCATAGAGGTTTACAAAACTTAATAAAACAGAAAGAGAATTGTAATTTGATATCAATATTGTCATATTTATTTATATAAAATATCGTGTTTAATACTTACGCTTAAATATAAAATAAGTATACAATTATGAGATTAAATATCAAAAAACAATTAGGAACAAGGATAAAAAAATTAAGGCAAGAGCGCGGATATTCTCAGGAACAGTTCGCGGAAATTCTTGGCATAGCTCCGAGAACTCTGTGTGGTATTGAAATAGGAAAAAATTTTTTTACTGCAGATACATTAGAAAAAATTTTGGAATCCCTTAATGTTACGCCTCAGGATTTATTTATGATTAATTATCTTCAACCTCAGGAAAAACTTGTTGATGAAATTATAGAGACTGTTAAAAAAATTAAAGACAGGGAAAAAATAGAGATTATTTATAAAATTATAAAATCTTTTGATTAGAATATTAGGCTAAGTACACTCCGGCTTTTTTAGAGTTATTCAAGGATGTAGTGAACCCAATACACCAAAATAAATATTTTAATGTAAAAAAATAAAATCTATCTGCCGATTTCGACGGCTTTTGCTGCCATTGAACGAGATATATTTACAAGTGCAAGGTTTGCTTCATAAGCCCTTTGAGCCATTATTGCATCTGCCATATCAACCATTGCGTTTACGTTAGAAGCTCTGATATAACCGTTTGCGTCAGCATCGGGATGCCCCGGAGAATAAATTCTTTCACCGACAGTCGGGTCTTCCACACATCCGTTAAATACTACACCACCCTGCAAATAAGGAAGCGTTCCTACCCCAAAAACATCCTCTTTCATAGCATTCATAACACCGTGAAACGAAATATCTTCACTTGCGTTTAATACCGGAATCCGGCGGACATAGTTCGGAGTATCTACGTTTGCAATGTTTTTTGCGTGAATATCTAATCTTAAGCCATGCGCCTTTAGTGCATTTTGACCTATGTTTAGTGATTCCATTATACTCATATTTGCCTGCCTTTCATTTTACTTGAATTTTTTGGGATTGGGGTTCTGCATTTCTCTATTTACCCCTATTTACCATTTACCCCCCCCCTATTTGCCGACATTTATAACTGTTTTCATCTGGTTAATAACATTCGACATTCTTCTTGTTGCCATCGTATACAGAAGCGAGTTTTTCTGCATTTCCGCAAGTTCTTCCGCAATATCAATTTCTTCTTTCTCTCTTTCTTCAAGAATACCTGATGGCCCGAGCTTTGTTGAAAGCTTTGTCTCTAAAGGACTATTCATGCTTCCAAGATATTGCGAAAAATCAATATCGCGTCTTACGTACCCCGGAGTATCAACGTTTGCAACGTTTGAACCCAAAGCACGCTGTCTTTGTGCCACCAAATCCATCATTAAACTTGCATTTCCGAACGCATCTACGCTTGTGTAACTCATTTTATATCACCTTACTCTCTGATATTAATAGCTTTGTTATACATATCATCTGCAACCTTCATAAGGTTAATACTTGCAATCATAGAAGTATTCAGCCTCATAAGGTCGTTAATTTCGTCATAAATGTTTACGTTTGAAGCTTCTATTGCGTATTGCTTAATTTTAGAATCTTCGTTTTTAACAATTTTTGGCTCTCCGGATTCTTCTGTGTAAACAAGCTTGTTGTTATGACCCTGCTCCATTGCTTCCGGATTATCAAACTGTACAATCGGAATAGTACCTATTTTTTCGGGAAGTGAACCTGCCTGATCATAGTTCATCACATCACCGTTAGGTTTTATCTCTATTCTGTAAGAGTTTGCGGGAATTTTAATTCCGTCACCGACCATCCAGTCATCAACCGTAACCAGATATCCTTTTGAGCCTATTTTAAGCGAACCGTCTCTTGTGTATTGAATTTCACCGTCTGCGGATACAACAGGAATATATCCGTTGCCTTCAATTGCTATATCAAACGGGTTTTTGCTTGTTCTTATTGAACCCTGAAGAGTATTTCTTCTGATTGCACCGTCAAGGTATCCGTCTTCGCGCATAAGCTGTTCAAAGCTTGCAGACTTGTATGCAGTCGTATTGTAGTTGGTCAGGTTATTGGATACATAACCCAATTTCTCAAACTGCATTGTTGCGTTATTTATGTTTCTTCTTATTACTGCCTGCAAATTATACATAGATTACCTCCTATGATGCTGAGCCTAATTGGCTTATTACTTTTTGTAAATTACTGCTCTGAATCAGAAAAATCTGACGGTTTGCTTCAAAATTTCTTACAACCGGCTTGACCTGCAAAAATTCGTTTTGTAAACTTACGTTTGAATACTCATTGTATCCTTGCTTAACGTCCGGATTAAGGACTGCCATTCCGTTTGCGTCTACCACACCTAAAACCCCAGCTTCCGCAAGAGAGTTTGTTGCCTTGTCGTACACACTGACTTTACCTTTTGTATCTACGACAACCTTGTCAATGTTATCAGGCACAACCGGAAGTTTTATCGGCATTCCGGAATCCGAAAGAACCGGAAAATCTTCCAGACTCAAAAGATTTCCTTCTTTATCAAGCTTAAATCTGCCGTCACGGGTAAGCTTTACACCGTTTGGAGTTTGGATTTGGAAATAACCTTTGTTAGCAAGTGCTATGTCTAAAGGATTGTGCGACACCATTATACGCCCGAGCTGGTCATCTACAGTGTTTGAAAGCCCGTGAATCCCGATATATTCCGTCATGGTCGATACTACAGGCTCTTTTCTCTGGTATCCTACCTTGTCAAAACCTTCTATGTTTTCGTTAATCATTCCTAAGATTTCAGTCTGAACGTGCATCGCTCTTATGGACGCTCTCATTCCTGGTTCACAAAATCTTACACCGCCGTTGATTTGCATAGTATTACCTCTTTTTATAGTTTTATCGGATAATTCATTTATCTACTTTAGTAAATATTTATAAAATCATCCGTTTAGTTTAGTTCACCATGTTTATAAGGATGTTTTTTGTAAAGTCAACATTTGGGGTGGGGGAAGGCAGAAAATTAATTTGGGTCAGCAGGTTGGTATTACCATGCCAACAAAAGGGGTGAATAAATAATTATTGTCGGTTCGGTAAAACAGACTTACGGGCTTGTTATTGTTGGGCTTTGTCCAATTTACGAATTTCGGCAAAAATAAAAAGTCAATAAAATCAACCCTTGCCAGCTCTTTTTCAACTTTTTTTCAAAAATTTTAAAAAACTAACATGCAGATTAACAAAGTG
>CADAKY010000028.1 GCA_902788575.1 uncultured bacterium
TGCAGATTTTAAAAAATGCTATAATGATAATGTACCTGATTCGGAAACAATGCGAAAGCTGCGTAGGAAGAATCTCCCAAGGGTACAGGGATAACTACGTCCTTTTTGTGTTAATTACCCAATTTACGACTATAAATATTTGGTGGGAATGAATATTCAATTATTGAATAATTTAATGATTATCGCATTTCTCACCCTGCGATTATTTAAATAATTTTATATTTTTGATTTTTTGCTTTCTGCTTTATCCGCCAGACTTATCTTAAAACGAGCCTAATGTATTAACTATAAAAAACTGTTTTTTACATTTGTTTATAATATAATTTGATTATTGACCGGAGAAGATTATGGGTAAATATCATTTTATAGCAATAGGCGGAATAGGAATGAGCGGGCTGGCAAAGTATTTGCTGGAAGACGGGCATATTGTTTCGGGTTCTGATATTGCAGATTCAAAATATACTGATAAATTAAAAGAGCTTGGTGCAAAAGTTTTTGTAGGACATAGTGCGGATAATGTTCCGGATGGCGCAAAGGTTGTTGTCTCGACTGCTATTCGTCAGAATAACCCCGAGCTTATGCGTGCCAAAGAATTGGGTCTGGAAATTTATCACCGTTCGGACATGCTTAAAGAAATTGCCGAGCAGGCACAAAAAACAGGGAAAATCTTTATAGGTTTTTCCGGAACTCACGGCAAAACCACAACGAGCGGGCTTGCTTCTTATGTATTGGAAAAGGCGGGGCTTAAGCCGTCATTTGTTGATGGCGGAATTCTTCCCGACATAAACACAAACGCTCAGCATAAGGGCGGAAATCACTTTATTGCTGAATTAGACGAAAGTGACGGAACGATTGTCAAGTATTTTCCTGATGTTCTTGTGATTAATAATTTGGAAGAAGACCATTTGGATTTCTACAAAAACGGTATGCCGGACTTGGTTAAAACTTTTAATCAAGCGATTTCTCAGGCTAAGAAAGTTATTGTGAATGCTGATAACAACGGCATAAAAGAGCTTAGCGGAAAGTTTATTACTTACGGTTTAAATAATGCCGATTATACAGCTAAAAATATTAAATATTCAAAAGACGGTACAGAATTTGATATTTTTAAGGGTGATAAACTGTTAATCGAAATGAAGATTCAGCTTAGCGGTATCCATAATGTATATAACACTCTTGCTGTCGTATCGGCTCTTGTTGAATCAGGTTTGGATGCGGAAAAAATCTCAAAATATTTCTATGATTTTACCGGCATGGGAAGGCGGTTCCAGAAAGTGTGTGAAATTAACGGAATTCAGGTTTTTGATGATTACGCACATCATCCGACAGAAATCAAGGCTACGCTTGATGCCGCTGCGCAAAAGTTTGGAAAAGAAAATATTGTAGCAGTTTTTCAGCCGCACAGATACACAAGACTGCAGTCTTTATGGAATGAGTTTTTACATGCATTTGAAAATGCCGGCAGAGTCATTGTAACAGATGTTTATGCAGCTTCGGAAGATTCAATTGAAGGTATCACCGGAGAAAATTTTGCATCAGAACTAAAAGGTGCCGAATATTTTGGGGGCAGTATAGAACAAGTTGCAAAAAACCTCCTTCCGACTTTAAAACAAAGTGATGTTGTTATTGGGCTTGGCGCAGGAACAATTACGACTCTTGGCAAAAATTTAATATAATAAGTGAGTTTATTTCATATTTACTTGCAAGTTTGTGAATTTTAGGATAAACTTATTTTATTAAGGAGGATATATGCACGACTACGTATTCAAAATGAAAAAAGGCGACATAGAAATCGAGCTTAAATCTGACGATTTGGAATTTGTTGAAGAACAGCTCAACAAATGGAGAGAAGAATTATTACAGGATAAAGATAAATAATCGCGGAATTAGGGGATATGGCAACTTATTCTTTTACAGTTACAAAAGGAAAATATCAGCTTTCACTTTCAACAACGGATAAAGAGCTTGTTGTTGAGGAATTTGAGAGATGGGTAAACAGTGCTTCAAGGTACGTTCAAAACAAAAAAATCAGAGAGGGAAAGGAACGTGTTGAAACACAGATTAATGCTGAAAAGGAAATCACTCAAAAAAACATAGATGAACAATTAAGAAGAAAGCCGAAGCCTGAGCCTATTGAGGAGCCTCCTGTTTCAAAAAGAGAAGAGACGGAAAAGAATTTGGACGTATTTTATGCTCCGAATAATACACCTCCTCAACCGGAAAATAATCCTGCTCCTAAGGATTTTGAAAGTATATTGGATAAATCTATTAATGCGACAGAGTTATCCTTTAAACCAAGTCCGACTATCAAAAAAGATAACGCATTTTTAAATTATATGTCAAACAGAAAAGTCGATAAGAAGATTGACTATCTGCTTTTGACTGCATATTATTTTACTCAGTTTGAGCAAAAACCGAGATTTACCCTGAAACAGCTTAATGCAAAATTGATGCAGAATCTGGCAATTATACTTGACCACAGTGTTATACAGGAAGGTATAAACAGAGATTATATAGAGTGTCTTCCTGATTTGACAGGTGTTGTGGGGGCTTCTGAGTATCGTTTGACTGCATACGGTGAAAAAACTCTGTTGGAGCAGTAAATATGTCCCCTCTTTACAAGAACATGCATTAATAGTATTATTGTTATTGTAGATTCGGAGGAGATTTTGGCAGAAAAGTTCAGAATAACAGGCGGAGAAACTTTAAAAGGGGAAGTATCTATAGGTGGCGCAAAGAACGCTGTCCTCAAGATTTTGGCTGCTACGATATTGGTAAAAGGGGTTACAAAAATTTATAATGTTCCTCATCTTACCGATGTTGATATTATTTTAAGCCTGTTATCCGAATTGGGTGCTAAAATTATTTATGACCCTGCCGAAAAGTCTGTTGTGGTTGATGCATCAGAAATAACTTCAATCACTGCAAAATATGAGCTTGTGAGCAAAATGCGCGCATCGTTTATTATTTTGGGTGCATTAATGTCAAGATGTAAAGAGGCGATAGTTGCTCTCCCCGGAGGGTGTGCTATAGGTGAGCGCAGAGTTGATTTTCATATAAAAGGATTGGAAACTCTCGGGGCAAAAATTAAGATTGAAAACGGTTATGTTCACGCAAAAGCTTCAAAATTAGTCGGTGCGGATATTTATTTGGATATTCCGTCAGTTGGCGCAACAGAAAATTTAATGCTTGCTTCCGTTACGGCAGAGGGTTCAACAAGAATTCAAAACGCAGCAAGAGAACCTGAAATTATAGATTTGGCAAACTTTTTGAACGCATTAGGAGCTGATATTGTTGGTGCCGGAACTTCTGAAATTATAATAAACGGAGTTAAGCAGGAAAGCTTGCATCCGGCTGAATATACAACAATTCCTGACAGAATAGAAGCCGGAACCTTTATGGCGGCTGTTGTTGCAACAAAGGGAAGAGCAATAATCAAAAACGTTTATCCTGCTCATTTAACGTTTTTCAACGATAAACTAATTCAGATGGGTGCAAGTATAAAGCTTGTTGAGCCTACAACAATAGAAGTCAGTGCAAGAAACAGGCTTAATTCAATAAACTTTGTAACACAACCTTATCCGGGATTCCCGACTGATTTGCAGGCGATTGCGATGTCACTTTTGACAACCGCAAACGGTGTGGGAATAATTACGGAAAGCCTGTATGAAAACAGGTTTATGCAGGTGAATGATTTGCGCAGAATGGGTGCGGATATTCATCAGGATAGAAACCACGCAATCATAAAAGGGGTTAAGAAGCTTGAAGGCGCAACTGTTGTGGCAAGTGATTTAAGAGCGGGAGCAGCACTCGTTATTGCAGGGCTTATGGCGAACGGTGAAACTATTGTAGAAAAATTGCATCATATTGACAGGGGTTATGAGGATTTTGAATATAAGCTTCAAAATCTGGGTGCTAAAATAGTGAGATTTAACGAAGAAACTTCAGCAGAAGGCAATCCTTCAATAATAAACGGAATAAAGGGGGGTATATAGAATGGCTGCATATAAAAGATGGTATGACCACGACCCTAAGTTGTTAGAAGTTATAGAGCTTTTGAAAAATTATCAGGATGAATTAAGAGAGCATGCGGTAGTTTTTTTGGATAAGTTGGAAGAAAAAGTGTCTAAGGAGGCACTTGACAGATTTTATGATTTGGTAAAGCCTGTAAACGGTGCAAGATGGTATGACCAAGACCCGATTATCTCAAAGACTGTTGAGATTTTGAGGGTTGTTCCTCCGGAAGTTCAGTACGCTTGCGCAGAACGTTTTATCTCTGCTCTGAAGAGCATGGGGATTGAATACGAAAGCCCTAATGCATAATTGTGCATACAGCTAAATTTACACATTAAGCGTTTTATAAAATTTGTATAAAAGCTTGATGGTTTCGTCATTTGAATTTTTAATTGTATTCAACAATTCTTTTTTCATATACTCTGTTGTATTAAAATCCTCGTAATCAAACAGGTCTTTTATTTCAATTTTTAATGCTCTTGCAATATTTACCAATAGATTAAAAGAGGGATTTGTTCTTGCTGATTCTAATTTTGCAATGTGATTTGCAGAATAATGCACCATTTCAGCTAAATTCTCCTGAGTAAGCCCTCTTTTAACACGAATTTTTGATATTTTTTTACCTATTAAAGCAAGTTCATCCATAAAATTATCCTTTTTTATTCATGATAATCAATGCTTTTGTTTTTTAAATTGAATGCCTTGCATAGAAAAATAGTTCATGCTATTCATGTCATGAATATAAATACATAAAAAATATGCTTTTTAAGCAAGGAAATAATGAAAAATTGTAGTACTATAAACCACAGAAATCAAAGCCTCAACTTACTTAAGGGATTTGCTTGTATAGGAGTTGTATTTATACATATTTGTTTTCCTGATTTATTTGGTCAAATAATAAAAAAGCTTTCAGGATTTGCAGTTCCGTGTTTTTACATGATTGCAGGATTTTATGCATATCAAGCAAATAAAGATGTTATAAAAAGACGATTAATAAAAATATTGAAAATATTTATTTATGCGATTTTATTATTTTTCATTTTTTATCTGATTGTGCATATAATAAATAACAACTATCAAGAATGGTTAATGAGTTTATTTACTTTAAAAAATTTATTTAAAAGTATTGTTTTTTGTACTATCGATTTTGCATTCCCTCTTTGGTACTTAATTGGAATGATTGAAACATATGTGTTATGGTTTTATGTGGTAAAAAATAAAAAAGAAAGTATAATACTTAAATTTCTGCCGTTATTATTCATTTTACGTTTTATCTTAACATCCTATGTACTCTCAAACAATCTGCCATGGTGCTTAAAGATGAATTTTTTGACTTGTTCACTATCATGGTTTCTGCTGGGATATTATATAAATCTAAAAAAACAAATAATAATTGAAAAATGTAAAAACAGTATATTATTTATATATTTATCATTTGGATGTACAGTTGCATTGATACCTGTTATTTTTAGGACAAGTATAGATTTTTCCTGTATAGGAATCTTTTTTTATTCAGCAGTTTTATTCATTTTTGCGATTAAATATGAGAATTATGAGATGTCAAATCCGATAACTTACATCGGAGAAAAACTTTCTTTGATGGTGTACATTTTACACGTTTTAATTGCAAACATACTGCATTATGTGAACATTCTTTCTTTTCATATTAATAATAATATACTGGCATCTCTTAAGCCTATATTCGTACTAATTGTAACATTATTTACAGCTTGCTTAACCAATGTTGTAATAAAAAAATACTTTAATAAAAATACTCTATTATTATAATGTGGCAGAGATGTTTTTTGGTATAATTATTAAATGAAATTAGAATTTGCGTCATTTTTTGACGAATTTGTAAGAAATATAAAACACGGGAAATCCTTTACCCTTACGGGTTTAACCTCGTTTGCAAGAATTTTATCGGTAAAGTACATTAAAGAGCTTTCCGGTAAAAAGGTGCTATTCTTGACTTCTACCGAGCAATCTGCTTTGAAGTATGCTGTTGATATAGAAAGATTGTTTGATATTGAAGTGTCAATGATTCCTTATCAAAATACTTCTCCCTATGATACTGTAGCATACAGCGTTTATGACTATCAAAAGCAATTGGCTGTTTTAATGAATCAGCCGGATTTTGTTGTTATGCCTGTAAAAACGGCTTTGGAAAAATTTCCGGATTATAAATTTATAAATAAAAATTCTTTTTCCTTTAAAACAGGTGATTCTGTTTCGCAAAAAGAATTACTGGAAAAACTTGTTAAACTGGGTTATAAGCGTTCTACTATGGTTTCTGATATTGGTGAATTCAGTATCAGGGGAGATATTGCAGATATTTATACTCTGGAAGAAAACCCTGTGCGTATAGAGTTTTGGGGAGATGAGATTGTTGATATAAGATTTTTTAACAACGAAACCCAAAAATCTGTTGAGAAAATACGAGAGGTTACGATAAAACCGTTGCACAAGTTTATTCTTTCCGAAACTTTGCCAAATGATTTTCCGCCTGAATTAAAAACTCAATTTGAGGAGGAAGGATATTTTGAGGGGATTGATGTTTATCAGTCATACTTTAATCCGAATATGGTGAGTGTTTTTGAGTATTTCAAAGATTATATTGTAGTTTTTGATGAGTATGCGGAAGTCTCTTCCAAAATGGGCATGATTGATGAAAACCTTACAAATTCGTATAATGAAGGACTTAAAACTCAGCAGATTTATGAAATTAAGAATAAAAATCATTTTTCTTTTGAAGAAATCAATAAACAACTTGCAGGTTTTCAGAAGATATTTTTGAACAATTTTCTTTCGGATGAAAACAACGAGGTTATTGATTTTGATGC
This sequence comes from uncultured bacterium, assembly GCA_902788575.1. Taxonomy (GTDB): domain Bacteria; phylum Cyanobacteriota; class Vampirovibrionia; order Gastranaerophilales; family Gastranaerophilaceae; genus CAG-196. The sequence goes on from CADAKY010000028.1 coordinate 6,858, forward strand.
AAGAAATGTTCAGATTTTTGATGCGGACATGGATTCTGCAACCGCATTTATAAAAGAGCATAAGGGTTATCAAGTTACTGTTGCAACGGATTTTCAGGAAAGAGTTAAAGAAGTTTTTGAATCCTTCGGAATTTTTGATGTGAATTATATAAGAAATATTACTTCATCAGGAAGCATTATACCCTCTGCAAAAATACTTCTGCTTACGGATAGAGAACTTTTTAATAAAAGACAGAAAGAAATTCCTGCAAACAGAAAACGCAAGTACAAAGAAAAAGCCGAATATATTGAAAATATTAACGATATACAGGAAGGCGAGTACGTAGTTCATTCAATTCACGGTGTCGGGATATATAAAGGGCTTACCAAACAGGAGCTTGACGGACAGCTTAAGGACTATTTGACAATAGAATACGCAAACAAAGACAAACTGCATATCCCTGCGGAGCAAATAAACATGCTTTGCAGGTACAGGGGTTCCGGTCAGGTTAAACCGAGATTATCCAGAATGGGCGGTTCTGATTGGGAAGGAGTTAAACAGAAGGTTAAAAAAGCGGTAGAGACAATCGCTTATGACCTTTTGAGACTTTATGCAAGAAGAAAGATGAAGGAAGGTATTGAATTTGCGCCGGATTCACCCTTGCAGGCGGAAATGGAGGATACGTTTGAATATATTGAAACTCCTGACCAATTAAAAGCAATCAATCAGATTAAAGAAGATATGGAAAGCCCGAATCCTATGGACAGGTTGATTTGCGGAGATGTCGGGTTCGGAAAAACAGAAGTCGCAATGAGGGCAATGTTTAAGGCTGTTACTTCATTAAAGCAGGTGGCGGTAATTGTTCCGACAACAGTTCTTGCACTTCAGCATTTTCAGACAGTTTCAGAAAGATTCAAGCCGTTTGGAATTGATGTTGAACTTCTCTGCCGTTTTCGTTCGACCAAGGAAAGAAATGAAACGCTCAAAAATCTTGCAACAGGCAAATGTGATGTTGTAATCGCAACCCACGCACTTTTGCAGGACAAAGTTATATTCAAAGACCTCGGACTTCTCGTTATTGATGAAGAACACAGATTTGGTGTAAGACATAAGGAAAAACTCAAAGAATTCAGGGAAAATATAGATATTATTTCAATGTCAGCAACTCCGATTCCGAGAACGCTTTATATGTCGCTATCCGGAATCAAGGATATTTCCGTAATTAATACCCCTCCGCAAAACAGACTTCCGATAAAAACTTATGTCGGCGAATACAATGAACAAACGGTTAAAAACGCAATAACAAACGAACTTGACCGAGACGGACAGGTGTTCTATTTGTATAACAGGGTCGAAACTATTGAAGAATTTAAGCATGAACTTCAAAAACTCGTACCGCATGCCAGAATTTCCGTAGGGCACGGGCAAATGAACGAAAAGCAATTGGAAGACGTAATTGTCGGATTTGATAACCACGAAAGCGACATACTTCTTTGTACGACTATTATTGAAAACGGACTTGATATTCCGAATGCTAATACAATAATTATTCACGAAGCCGACAAACTCGGACTCGCCCAGCTTTATCAACTGAGAGGACGTGTGGGAAGAAGTGAAAAACAGGCTTATTGCTACTGTTTCTACAAAAAAAGCAAAGAGTTGTCAGAGGAGGCAACAGAGAGACTAAAGGCGATAAAAGAATTTACGACACTCGGAAGCGGATACAGGATTGCAATGCGTGACGTTGAAATCAGAGGTGTGGGTAATATTTTGGGCACAAAACAACACGGACACATGATAAACGTCGGGTTTGATACTTATTGCGAATTACTGGAGGAAACGGTTAATGAATTAAGAGGTGAAACGATTAAAGCGAGCAAGCCTGCAATTGTTGATATTAACGTGACAGCGTATATTCCTGATGAGTGGGTAGGGTCTAAAGAACAAAAAATGATTGAATACAAGCGATTGTCTGATGTTAAGAATGAGACGGAACTCAATTATATTGTATCAGAATGGAAAGACAGGTTCTCAAGAATTCCCGATGAGGTGGAAAACCTTATAAAACTTATTAAAATCAGACTGCTTGCAACCGATTGCGGAATCACAATTGTGCGTGAAGCAGGCTCCGAAATCAGAATGTACACGCCTTTTATTCAGTACGAGTGGAATATAATAAGGCAAAATTTGGATAAAGAGATTGCGCGCAAAATCAAATTTACTATAGCGCCAAAATCCTGTACAGACGGCAAATCTATTTTGCTAATGAATATTCGGTACATGAGCTTTAAAGAAATTTTTGAAACTCTTTCCGCTCTTTTTTACTTTATAAAAGAGACCGCAAACAGCTATGGCAAATAGCCTAGAATACGTATGTTGTGAACGAGCAGATGAATCTGCTGTATTCATCTTTTGTCATCTCGTAAGTAGGCGGATAATCGTTTCCGTATCTTTTCAAATTTTTATTTTCCGATAAATTTGAATTTTGAATTAAGATACACTTTTCTCCGTCTTCCCTTGTATATGTGCCAATAACACTGTATGCGTGCATGTTTCCGGAGTCGTCATTATTTGCTGACATACTTATAGCAAGTGTGGTAGAACCGGTTTGATTTTTTGCAATTTCAAAGATTTTATCAAAGGTATATGATACTCTTTTTTTGTACTCTTCTTCAGATTCATTGCTATGCTTCACACTAATATTAGCTCCTGAAACTCCTTTTTGAAAATAATTTTCAGGTTTTGTACTGCATTTCGTACCGCTTATGATTTCATAGAATCGGCTTACTTCCATTCCTTCTGAAAAGAAATTTTTTCCGTTTGGCGGAACATCACTGCCTGTTTTTTTGATGTGGCATTCTTTCAGATACTGTTCAAGAGCCAAAACATATGCTGCTGCATCACCTTCTCCGGTCAGCATTCCTGTTTCGGAATTTTGAATATCCATAATCTGTTGAAGCGAGAATGTGTAAATCCCGTTACCTTTAGGCTCGGGCAAGTGGTTATTTTCAGCTTCTTTTAAATGTATTGCATATATTTGTTTTGTTTCATCTTTGTATAAATGTTCTTTGAGTATTCTGTTTCCTGTCTCTGTAGAACTTAGAGAATTTAGTCCTGCGCAAGGTACACAAATCCCTGCTATTTGTCTTATCGGTCTGTCTATTTTACCATTTCCCAAATCCGGCATTTTCGCTTCTATTTTTTTTGCATTGGTTCCTTTTACAGCTCCGGTTTCTAAGTATCCCTGATAACGTTTTTGTTCGGCGGATAAATTTGGTTTCGCCTCCGAACTTTTTCCGCCCAACTTCTCATAAGCCCAAATTACAGCAGCTAACAAACCGGCGCCTATACTTGCCGGTGCAGCTTCGCGAGTCGCATTAGCCGTTTTAGTTTCGGGCGTTGCCGGAGGTTCCGGAGAAGGAGTCAGAAAAACTGATGGAGAATTATTGTCTCCGGTTTTTTGTCCGTCGGAAGAGGGATTATTTCCGTCATAGAAAAAATGTGATTCGCCGATTCTGACCATAAAATTACCTCATCTGGTATATTTATCGGCAAAAAATTTCAAAACTTTAGGATAATTCACAAAACTTTTACAAAAATTAATAATTATTGTTTGGTATTCTAAATTTTCTGCCTTCCCCTTGTAGAAGGATTTCAAACCCTCTCAAAAGGGGAGGGTAGAATTTCAAGTTGAAAGCTCAAGCTTGAAACTTAGAAATTCGGGTAGGGGACAAATAATATTGGTGTATATAGTTGCACTCTACTACTTTCTATTTTCTATTTGACCTGTAATTTTTGTTTGTAACATGTCAGCAGAATATAACAAAATCTCTCTTTTGTTGTATTGATACTTTTTGCTTTTTTGTAGCCCTGATTTTATTATATTTTTTTTGTTACTTTGTAGCCTTCATTTCTCTCTTCCTTTTTATTTGCGAGGTAAAAAGGAAGA
>CADAKY010000029.1 GCA_902788575.1 uncultured bacterium
CACTCCGCCAACAATCCGCTTTGCTTCGTTTCTCTCTTCCTTTTTACCTCGCAAATAAAAAGGAAGAGAGAAATGAAGGCTACAAAGTAACAAAAAAAAAATAATAAAATCAGGGCTACAAAAAAGCAAAAAGAATCAATACAACAAAGAAGATATTTTGATGTATTCTGCTAATCTGTTACTTGATTCTTTGATATTATATTTACATTTTTGTAAATATATTTAAAAAATCAGCCAAAAGTCCAATAGAAATTGATTTGTTATTATAGTACAAAAAAACTAATGATATAATGTTTATAAGGAATGCCGGTTTTATGGAAAATTTAACAAGAAGAGAAATTGAAGTTGTATATCAATTGCTGCTGGGCAGGGATAATAAAGCTATATCAAGAAATTTAGAAATTTCTGACCATACAACAAAAGCTCATTTGGCGTCTGTTTATAAAAAACTGGGTGTAGCAAACAGATTGCAGGCTACAATTAAATGCTATTTGATATACACAAAACATAAGCTTGAATTTAATGAATTAGAGCAGTTGTTGAATCAAACGGATAAATTTTAAAAAAGGCGGTGCAAAATATTTTTGCACCGCCTTTTTTATTATTAAATCAAAATTATTGTAACTTAGCTTTGTCTTCTTCTGTTACACCTTTGATTGTAAGGTTAATTCTGCCCTTATCATCAATCTTTATAACCTTTACGATAACTTCGTCACCGATATTAACGTGAGGTTCGATTGTTTCGATTCTTTCCTGACAGATTTGAGAAATGTGAACCATACCGTCTTTTCCGCCGCCTAATTCAACAAATGCGCCGATAGGAATGATTCTTACTACTTTCCCCTTTATAACCATACCAACTTCAGGTTTGAAGGTTAAATCGTTAATCATTTTCTTAGCGATTGCAGCACCTTCTTGGTCGTTAGAAGTGATTGTTACAACACCGTTATCCTGAATATCAATTTCAGCACCTGATGCGTCAATTATTGCTCTGATTTGTTTTCCGCCGGGTCCGATTACTGTTCCGATGTCTTCAACCGGAATAGTCATTGTAGAAATTGAAGGTGCAAAAGGTGACAAGTGGTCAGCAGGTTTTGTGATAACCTTTCTCATTTCGCCTAAGATATGAAGTCTGCCTTCTTTAGCTTGTGCTAAAGCTCTTCTTAATGTATCATTTGCGATACCTTTAGCCTTCATATCCATTTGAAGAGCAGTGATACCATCGTCATTACCTGTAACTTTAAAGTCCATATCGCCCAAGAAGTCTTCAATACCTTGGATATCAGTTAATACAACAGGTTCTTTGCCTTCTTCTGTAATCATACCCATTGCAACACCGCCAATCATACATTTAACAGGAACACCTGCATTCATCAAAGCCATTGAAGAACCGCAAGTTGAACCCATTGAAGTTGAACCGTTTGATTCCAAAACGTCAGATGTTACGCGGATTGTGTACCCAAATTCTTCCTGAGAAGGTAATGCAGGAACGTTAGCTCTTTCAGCCAAATTACCGTGACCAACCTCACGTCTTCCCGGACCTCTGAGCGGTTTAACTTCACCAACTGAGAACCCAGGGAAAATGTATTTGTGCATATAAGTTTTTTCTGTTTCCGGATCAACACCGTCAAGTTCCTGTTTCATACCCGGACCTGCAAGAGTTGCAACAGAAAGGATTTGAGTTTGTCCTCTTGTGAATACTGCAGAACCGTGAGCGCGCGGAATAACACCGACTTCGCACCATATAGGACGAACTTCGGTCGGTTTTCTTCCGTCAGCACGAACGCCTTCATCAAGAATCATTGCACGCATAATTTTCTTTTCTGCGTTTTTGAATTCTTCCGCAACAAAGTCAATGCCTGTTTCTTCAATGATTGTTTTGATATAATGGTCGTCAGGAAGAGCTTCAACTTTTTCTTTAACAAGTTTTTTAGCTTCTTCAAGTTTATTTTGTCTGTATTCTCTGTCAAAATTGTGATAAGCATCGAAAATCATATCGTGAGCGGTTTCATCAATGATTTTCTTTAATTCTGTTGTGTCATAAGGATTAACGAATTCTTCTTTTACAACACCGCAAGCCTTGGCAAATTCTACCTGTGCTTCGCATTGTTTTCTGATTTCAACCTGTGCAAATTCAACAGCGTTCATAATATCGTCTTCCGTAACGAATTTACATCCGGCTTCAACCATGATAACGGAATCGTGTGTACCTGCTACAACTATATCTAAGTCTGATTTATCAGCTTGAGCGTGTGTCGGGTTTGCAATCATATTGCCGTTTTCGTCTTTTGAAACACGAACAGCGCCGATTGGACCTTCAAAAGGCGCGCCGGATAACATCAATGCACAAGAAGCACCGAGCATTGCTAATGTATCAGGCTGGTTTTCCTGATCATAGCTGAATAACTGAGCTACGATTTGTATATCGTTTCTGTATCCTTTCGGGAACAGAGGTCTTATTGGTCTGTCTATCAAACGTGAGATAAGAATAGCCTTGTCGCTTGCTTTACCTTCGGAACGGTTGTAACCTCCGGGGATACGTCCGATTGACGACATTCTTTCTTCATAATCAATAAGTAAAGGGAAGAAGTCGATACCGACTCTTGGTTCTTTACTAACACAGCAATGTACAAATAACATAGTGTCGCCGCATCTTACGGTAACGCTTCCGTTGGTTGATTTTGCGTACTTGCCGGTTTCCACTGTGACGGTCTTACCGCCGATTTCTAACTGAAAACTTTTTGTTTCCGGTACTGTCATTTTTCCTTCTTTCTCCGGCTACTCGAAAGCCGGATGCTTCCATTTGTTATACTATTTCTCATGAATAATTATAATATAAACATGAAATATTTGGAAAAATGTTTTGATAATTTCCTGATATTAATTATTTTCTGCCGAGATTCTGGTTAATAATATCCGATACCCAAGGAAAATAACTGTATGCTCCCATAAATGATGTAATGGCAAGGTATAACAGTACGGAGGTAGTCAAAATTTGTATTATTGAAAGTCCGAATGCAATCGGAATAGGCATATTAATGATATACGGCATTGCATTAATCAGCGGTATTTTGTACAAAATTATGTAAACCAAACTGCAAAGTTTTGTAAGAATAAAGTAAGCAATAGATAAAAATATTGACTGCATAATGTGGTACATCAAAAACGGAGTAACGCGTTTTTTGAGAAGTGCCGCTATTATCATCCATATAAAACCTGCCATGCCTGCTGTCAAGTATGTTAAAGCAGACAAAATTCTTTCTATCGGGTATAAATCATTAGAACGCTGCAATTGTGTCTTCCTTTCTGAATTCTGATATAAAGTCTTCCAAGACCTGAATAAATACTAATTTGTATTCATCATTTTCCGGACGCATATTTACTGCTGCACGGTATGTTTGAATAGCCCGTTCAATTTCGTTATTCATATAATATACGTTTGCAACAAGTACATATATGCTCGGGTCAAGTTTGTTTATTTTCAAAGCTTCTTTGTACATTTTTTCTGCATCCGTATAATTCTTTAAGTTTGAATACAGATTGCCGGCTAAAATGTAGGCATTGGCTTCTTCCGGATTAATTTCGATTGCTTTTTTATAAAGTTCAATCGCTTCATCATAATCTTTGAAATCTGATTTTGCAATCGCATAGCAGATGTAAGCTTTGTAGTTATCTCCTTCCAGTTCAAGTGCTTTGTCAAAGTATTCATAGCATTTTTCTTTGTCTTTGTTCACCGCAAGAGTGTTTGCAATGCATAAAGCCACGGTTTTGTTGTTAGGAGCGAGTTTGAATACTCTGTAATAGTATTCCAGAGCTTTATTGTAGTCAAACAGCTTGAAACACACATTTCCCAAATCTACAAGCGCGGTGAGGTTGTTTGGGTCAAGTGAAAGTGCTTTTTCATAATATGCTCTTGCCTCAACATAATCTTCAAAATCGTGATATAAAAGAGCTATTGCGTTATAAATTTCAGGGTCCTCTGAATTGAAATCCAGCGTTCTGTTATAAAAATGCAATGCTCTCGGGAAGTTTTTAAGCTCTGCATAAGTGTTTGCAATGTTGTAATAAACCAGATAATTGCTCGGATTTACCAATAGCGCCTGATTAAAATACTTAAGAGCTTTTCGGTATTCTTTTGTGTAGAACCAGATGCTTCCGAGATTCAAAAGTGTCTGCAAATCTTTGGGGTCAAGCTGTAAAAGGCTTTCATAAACAGATATAACCTTTTCATACTGATTATCCATTGCATAATATTTTGCAAGCTCATGATAGTGGTCAGTATTATTCGGCTCTATCGCCATTTTTAAAACGGTTTTTTCTATTGCTTTATTAAGTTCTTTCTTATCCATTATTAATTCCTTTTATTTATTTGTTTTTTCATATTCAGAATATTCTACAGACTCTTTTAACCATGTTTCTCTCGGAACAGAGTAAGCGTGGTTCCAAAATTTTTCAATTGCATACGCACTGCGCTCTTCATCCTGCAATATATGCACAACAACGTCACCGTAATCCACAAGGTTCCATCTGTTTTTTGCGTCATTTTCTCTTCCGAGCGGAAGTCTTGTAAATATTGATTTAATTTTTTCCGACAAATTTTCAGTCAGTGCTTTTACCTGTGTGCTGGTCTGGGCGGAGCATATTACGAAATAGTCTGCAAAAGATGAAACATTGCTTATATTCAATATTGAAATATTGCTTGCTATCTTTTCGTCCAGAATTCTCGCTATAGCACACGCAAATTTGTATGATGTAATTTCTTCCGTCATTATTTCTCCGATTAAATCTTTTCTATTCTTCTTAAATGTCTTCCGCCTTCAAATTCGGTTCTTATCCAGATATCAACAATATCCAAAGCAAGTCCCGCACCGGTTATTCTTTCTCCAAGACACAGAACATTTGAATCATTATGCAATCTTGTCATTCTTGCAGAAAATGTATCAGTGCAGTGAGAAGCCCTGATTCCGATATGTCTGTTTGCTGCAATAGACATGCCGATTCCCGTTCCGCAAACAAGTATTCCTCTGCTTTTTGTTTCAAGAACTTTATAACAAAGTTTGTGTGCGTAATCCGGATAGTCACAGGATTCTGACGTATAGCATCCCAAATCTTCAATCTCTATATCCTGTTCCTTGAGATGTTCTATTATTTCATTTTTAAGTCTGAATCCTCCGTGGTCAGACGCAATATAAAATTTTGTCATAAAACTCTTCCCTTAGTACATTAATTGTAACATTTTTGAAACAATTAGGCAATAATTTAAAAAAAATGTTTTTATTATATATATGAAATGTAGCTGGTTACCGTCTTTAATATCATTCAGAGCGTCAGTTTCGGATAAAGAAATTGATGAATTGAGTGATGCTAAACAGTATTTCAGTGATTGTTACATAATGACTTCACTGGAAACGCTTTCAAAAACTCCTAACGGAAGAAAGTTGTTAAAAAACAGTATTGAGCACGATGATAAAAATCCTAATTTAATCAACTGCTATTTGTATTCACCCGAAGGAAAAAAGCTAAAATACTCCATACCGACAAATGCTGTTGTGAACGGTTATGCAAAATTGTACAAAGCTCAAAAAAATGATATAGTCCGAAGTATGGATATATCTGTCGGTGAGTATGAAAAGAGATATAAGGCAAAACCTTGGATTTGCCGATTTACTGATGATTTCAAAACTTATACGTTTGAAAACAGCCTTCCGTCTCATTTTCTGAAAGTATTTACCGGAAAAGAGCCCACCGTAAACATTGCGGAAACGGATATGAACATTGATTTGTCAAGCTACAGAAACGAAGTTATGAAGTTGTTTGAACGTATGCAAAACGATAAAGAATACAATTTACTCATAGGTACCGGGGCTAAAACTTTGAATCGCAGAACCTGGCATGTCTATGTTCTTGAGAGTGTGGATTTGGAAAACGGAACCGTTACAGTTAAAGAGAAACGCGGTAATAAACCTCAGACGATGAGTATTGATAAAGCGTTGAATACATTTAAATATATTGTCGGATATTTTGACAGCGATTTGAAGTAAATTATACGATATCGGCAAATTATGGTATAATCCGATTATGGCAGATTTGATTGAAAAACTTAAAGAAATCGGATTTAATACTTATGAAGCTAAAGTTTATGTAGCTTTGTTAAAAAAATATCCCGCAACAGGGTACGAAGTTGCAAAGCTCTCGGATATTCCGCAGTCAAGGACTTATGATACGCTTAAAGCACTGGAAAATAAAAATATCGTTGTATCATCAAACTCAAAACCCGTAACGTATACTCCGATAAAGCCGAAACAGCTGACATCTAAGATTCAGAAAAAAATAAATTCAACAATAAGTTATCTTGATAAGCATCTTCCGGATGTCAAAGAAGACTACAATGAACCTATCATTACTATTAACGGAAATCAAAATATTCATGATAAGATACGGGAAGTTATTAAAAATGCAAAACGTGAAATTTATATTGAAATTTGGGCGCAGGATTTTGCTCTATACGAGCAGGATTTGCTGGATGCCTACAACAGAAATGTTGAGCTTAGAATTGTAGGTTATGATAACCTGAATTCCCGCTTCGGGTTGGTTTTTGAACACGCTTTTGCACACGATATTGAGATGTCGCTCGGCGGAAGAATGATTATTATTGCAATTGACGATGAAGAAGGAATAATCGGAAAAATTTCTTCTTTGAAAAATGATAATTCCGGAACAGAAATAATTTGGACGAAAAATAGAGGCATAACTTTTATTATCAAAGAATTTATAGTTCACGATATGTACTTAATTGATGTCGAAGAAAATCTTGTTGAACAGATGAAATACATATACGGTAAAGGGTTCAAACGTTTAAAAGATAAAGTTTTGGGCAGTAATGCTACTTATATAATTCACTAAATGCTTATTCTGCAGGCTCTGTATATGTGTAGTTCGGCTTATCATCCTCTTCTTCCTGCCTAAATATGAGATAAAACTCTTCTCCGACGGTCAAATCAAGTTCCGAGCCTTTTTCAATATAAGATAGCGGAGAATCTTTGTATACTTGTTTAAGTCCCGCTCTTATCGGCTCACCGGTTTCATCATTCGCAATTCCTTCAACCAGTGACACTCCGGGGGCGAGTCCTTTTACATAAAAACTTCCTACGGTTAATGCAGCTTTTTTTATAAATCCGCTTTTAGGCATTTTCATTATTTCTTCTTTTGACAGAACTGTCTTTGAATATTTACCTACAAATTCATCATTTATATTCGTAGTTTTTCCGCCGGAAATGAAAGAAACAGGCTCTACAAAAATATTAGCATTTTGTTTTCCGCGCTTTGGGTCTGTCACCAGCAGAACTTTGCAGTTTAAAATGTCGCCGGAGTGTATGTTATACTGTCCCAAAGCTGTATCTTTATTAACTTTGACATTAAGAGTTTCTGTAGGTGTATCGGTTTTAAATTCCTCTATTGCAGTTACCTTCATTTGTATATCAGCATGTGCGGCTGAAACTGTTAATATTAAACCGATAACTGTTGCAGCAATTTTATTTTGCATATTTAAATAAACCTGTAATTTTGTAACAATTCAACAATTTCTTTGATAGCATTTTTTGTTTGTCCGATAAATTCATCCGCTATTCCGTCATTCATTCTTGATTGCAGAACGCTGAGCACTTCCGATTGCATATATTGATAAAGAATCGGAGATTTTACTATTGCTGAAACAAGTGCCGGTGAAAAAGTCCCGCGAGAAAGCAATGAGATTACGTTATTTATTAACATAAGTTCTTCAGAACTCCACGCAGCAGTTTCAATTTTGAAAGGCTGTACTTCTCCCAGAATAATTGAAGTTATATTTGCCGGTCTTATAAGTGAAATTGTATCCAAATCCTGATTTTTTACTCCGTTTATATATGCCCCGAAGGATGTTGTATTGTATATTTCGGAGTAATTTAAATCATTAACCAAAACTTCAAAATGTTTTATAAATGCCGCATAATCGTCTCTTGTCAGAACCTTTTCACCTGTTACTGACGGAACAAAAGATACATTTTTTTCAACATTATCTACAATAATTTTATCTTCGGATATTCTTGATAATTTTTCTCCCGTAGCATAAATCGTATTGTCTTTAAATGCCAAATCAAATCCTGAAAATATAACTTTGTCAAATCCCATTTTTACAGCGGCAACGAAAGCAAGAGTTGTTGCAGAGCCGCCTATTTCATACGGCACTATGGATGGGTTAAATTCTTTAAGTTTCTTTACGATTAAGTCGTTTGATGCAAAAGAAACAAATATTTTTTTAAACCCTTTTGTAAAAATTTCGCTGTCTGACCTTAAATCTGTAATATAATTGACGTTTTTAATGTATTCGTCTGTTCCGTCAAAGGTTACATCCATGTATTCGGCATCCAAACCGACAACAAAATCCGGAGTAATTCCCTTTTGTACAAGGTATTTGAATACTTTATTGACAGCAAAAATTACAAATTTGTCTCTTTTTGCTTTGATTTTTTCAATGTTATCTTCTAACGAAGGACCCGCAGCAAGAATCATTGCCGCTTGACCTTCAAATTTGTTTTCCAAATCGGATAATTTATATATGTTTGAGCTGTTAATAAGGCTCAGATTTTTTATAGTATTTATAACCCAGTTCTTTGTAAATCGTTTAATTGTATTGATATCAACCATTTTGCTTTTGCAGGTATCATAAACATTCTGGGTGAGTTCAAGAAGCTCTTGGTTGTGAACAATTGCGTAATTTTTCAAATATACTACTTCGACTTTATCTTTTGTAAGATACATAGAAGAAAGTTTTTGTGTTAATTCTTCCAAATCGTTTGTAATATAAACTCTTCCGCTTGAAAGGTGGTCTGATATGTCAATATTATTGAGCACAAAATGAAGTAATTTTAAATCAGGTTCATACACAAGAATTTTTGAAGGATAAGTGTTAAATGTTTCATCCAGCAGATATCCCAGCCCGATTCCGAAATTGATTATTATATCATTTGCAGACATTTCCTGCTTAATTGTTGTTTTAAACATTTCTTTAACCGCTTCTCTCGGGTTATTTATGTCATCAATCGGGACGTCATTTTTCATCAGCAGATAATCATTAGACGGTGTCATACAAAAAGAAATATCTATTCTTGTTTCATCCAGCGTAAGTGTTGATAAACGTCTTTTTAAAGCCTCATTGGTAATAAACTGCAAATTTTTTTCAAACATTCTTAAACCCTCTATACATTTATCAATAAAGGTATCATATATTTTAAGAAATGTAAAGATAAAAAGATGCGAGAAAACGTGCGTTTTTCACAAGTTCATAATCTGCTTTTCTGCATTACAAAAAATCGGGTGTATTTGCGTTCAACTGTTTGCTGCGCATTTTGCTTAAAAATTCATTAATTTTTTCTCTGTTTTTCTCAAATTCTTCCTCTTCATTGTAAGGTTCAACTCTATCACTTGTTTGCCTGAGTTCATCTAAAGTGTGTGCTCCGCTGATTGAATCACAAACTTCGAAGATGTATTCGTGTCCCCAGCGGTAAACCTTGTGTTTTTTAGGTTCCTGCGGTTTGCTTTTTACAATCTTTTTGTCGTACTGAAGATTGCTCAATATGTAGTTAAAGTTCGGAAAATCTTTGTACTTGTAATTTTTTAGAATGTAGTCAAGAGTTCTTTCGTAATTAATACTTTTTGTTTCCTTGACTTCTTCTCCTTTTTTCTGAAGAATTTTTACGTATCTTTGTATTTTTGTATAGTATTTCTTATCATTAAAGTCTTCTGATGACTTAAAAAAGATGCTCAATTGTTCTATAAATTCGCTTGTGTTCATTGTTGTGTCTCCATTTCTCTTTTGAGTCTTTCAAAAACGTCTGTTCTGTTATCATTTTGTAGATTTTTGACAGCAGGATATGTAGTATTTTGATAGACAGAATAATGATTAACTGTAATAATTGTGTATTTGTTGCTGCTTTTGATGCGCAGATTGTCTGTCTTTACCAGCTTTTTTACGGCTGTTCTGACATTTTGGACAGACATTCCAAGCTCATGAGCAAGATTTTGATAGCTTGTTACAAAGCTTCCGGTCGGTATATTTATTCCCTGCCAGTTTTTGGGGACATAGTTTGCCTTCAAAAGACAGTGCAGAAATACCCGAAAAGTTTCGGAATCTTTGTACCATTGCCAGTTTACGATTTGACGGTATAGTTTAAGATACCCGTATTTTAGTTTTTCCATAAAAACCTCATTGTGTGCAGCACAAGACGGGTTGAACAAATTTTCATTCAACCAATCAAGTACAAAAAATGAATAAGTAACAGTCCGGATTGTTAATCCGATGATAAAAAAAATAAAAAATAAAAAAAAGTAAAAAAAATAATAAAAAATAAATAAAAAAACAAAAAAAAATAAAATAAAAAAATATAAAAAAATATAAAAATAAAAAATTAAAATTGCATAATGGAAAATGCTAT
>CADAKY010000030.1 GCA_902788575.1 uncultured bacterium
CTTGAATACAAAAACAGGATGCATATAGAAATTTTCCGTGACGCAGACTGGGGAACCCGGGATTTTGTTTCCCAGCATGTTACGTTTCTGAAGGTTTTGCTGAACGGACTGGAAAAATAGAGTAGAACAATTATATAGAGTTACAACTGATGACAGGATTATTCTTCTGCTACTACAGATTCGTTACTTTTACAGCCGCTTTTCCGTTGCCGTACGACGGGAAAGCGGCTATAATATTCGTGGAAGTTGGCGAATTCATTTTTAGTCAAGGGGAAGTTACATGCGAAAAAAACAGAGCGTAACATTATACAATATACTTTTCCCAATCTGGATGCTGGTATGGATTCCTTCGCCCCTTTGGCTGTTGCTGATTCCGTTGAACTTTATCATTGATTATCTTGTTCTGTATAAAAGTTTGCCGGCCGATGTGGAACGGAGCAAATACTTTCCGGGCAGTGTCCCGCGGAAAGCGTTTTGCAATACATATGCTTGGAAGATCTGCGCCGCAGGCTTTGCCGCGGATTTTATCGGCAGCCTGTTTTTGTTCGCTGCGTTTATGATTACAAGCTCCCATAAACCGGATTCGCTGCAGGCGATCAGTCACGGCCTTGGCCTTAACCCCTTTGAAAATGCGGCGGCGTTTTTGATTGTGGTTGTCGCGATCCTGCTGGCGGCGTATTGCATTTACCGGTTTGATCGTTACATCCTGAAACGCGCCGGTCTGCCGGAAGGACAGAGCAAAACCTCTGCGTTGTGGCTGGCTGTGGTGACGGCACCGTATCTGTTCCTGCTTCCGTCGGAGATTTTGTACCGGGGCTGGTGAATAAAAAAGCATCTGCCCTGTTTCAGGCAGATGCTGCGGAAGAGTTGCTCCCAGCCATTCATGAAACTGCGTCTCTGCTTCGTAATACATAGCGTGAAACCTCCAATCCTCACTATCCCGAATGCGTTTCACTTCGTTGTCCAGATTTTTTGTAAAAGAACTCTCTGCCGCTTTTCCGTTGACATACGACAGGAAAGCGGCTAATTCTTTGTCTGTCGCTTTATCTGCTGTCGTTGCATTCAGAAAAATATTTACCGTCAGATCGCCCATTTCCAAAGAAAGATTTTCCCTGCACCGGTAGCTGAATCGATACATGGGCAAACCCTGCCGAAACGGGTCGAAAGTGCAGATGAAAATTACATAGGATTTGCGCAACTGCCAGTACTGCATACCTTTCGGCAGCATATCCGTACTGATGAGGCTCTGATAATACCGGATCCGCAAAGGAAGAACCGGTACTTTTTCTGTTTCCAGGACACCGTTTATGATACGGTGATTGTCTGATGTCTGCATCTCAATATTTAAGGAAGCACGAATTAATTCGTCTGCACGCTTGCCGGTGCTTTTTGTGAATGGCTGCGTCAATGTCTTTCGACGTAGCCCCGCTACGCCTTCAAGCCATTTCCTTGCCATTCGCAAAAAGCCCTCGTCAAACGCACAAACTCATTTAATCCGTTCTTCCTTAAAACGCTGCCCTGCTCGTCTTCCAGATATACGTCAAGACGGACTCCCTTTTTGCTCAGCTGCCCGGAAAGAGTCTTTTCAGTCTCCAGATACTGGATGTCCCTGATTCGTATATTCAGGATATGTTCTATCAGATACTTACAAAGATTTTTGTCACGCATCACCCGCTGGAACAACAGGTTATCGGTGATGGTGAACTTGTTCCAATCAATTTGTTTCAACTTTTACCTCGGCTTTCCGACTCGAGGCAACATCTTCCGCAAGTTAATTGTAGCGCGTTTTGGCGGTGGAGGCAAGGAAAAGAAGAAGATTTCACTGTCTTTTTTGCAACTATTTTCAGTTGCGTTTTTGCTTTGCATGTGTTACAGTAAACACATGGAGGACTTGTTATGAAAAACACAATGGAATACAAAGGTTATGTAGGCAGCATAGAATTCTCTGAAAGCGACGGCGTTTTTTTTGGAAAGGTTCAGGGCATCCGTTCCCTGATTTCCTATGAAGGTACTAACGCATCCGAACTGATTGCTGATTTTCATGGCGCGGTTGACGATTACCTTGCCATTTGTGAAGAAGAAGGCCATGAGCCGAAAGTCGCTTACAAGGGAAGCCTGAATGTTCGTCTTGGCAGCGCACTTCATAAACGCGCTGCTATTTATGCTATTTCCCAACAACAAAGTCTGAACAGTTTTATCGAAGAAGCTGTAAGAGACAAATTGGCTGAGGTAAATGCGTAAATGCAGGAATGATAAAGTATAGTACAAAAATGAAAATTTGTTGTGAATATAGCACGGCATGCGTGTTGCAATACTAATCAACATGCATACTGTGCTTTATTATTGACACAGTTGTTTTCAGTCGCTATAATTATAGTATCAAATGATACCAAGAGGTGGCTTGATTGCAAGGTAATTCCAGAATTGAAACAGAAGAAGAAATAGATGATTACATAGCAAAAATGAAATATGCGCTTGATCACGGCGCAAGTATTAACTTTCAGAGAAAACGGAAAGTTGACGAAGAGAGAGAATACAAATATACCAACGAATATACAGTCGGCAACTTGTTTCCGCATGAAAATCCGGTTCATGCCTTAAAAAGAGAGTTGAAGTCGTTGACGATCCGTGAATATATTGAAACAGTAAAAGATATTAATTATCCAAACCGTTCAGAGATGCGGGTGTTTGGTAAAACATACCAGGGAACGGAGGATATTTATATCAAAATAAGGCTTGAAGTATTAAATGCAGCTGCTGCGGGAAATCATACAATCTTTGTTATGTCATTCCATTATGCTGCAAAATCATTTACACATACAACATTTCCTTATCGTAAATAACAGGAGACGCGGACGATGGAGATTATTAAAAAAATGAAAAAAAATTGTTTTTGCTGTATGGAAGAACACGAAGTGCCTACAGTGCTTGTGAAGGAAAAAACTATATTCAAAGGTGTTGAGGTAACTTACAATGCTATTTATGAGTATTGTGAAAGATGCGATGAATATAACGCAACTGAAGAAATGATAACAGCAAATGACATTGCTATAAAGAATGCTTACAGAAATAAGATGGGATTACTTACTTCTGATAAAATCATTGCTATCCGGAAAAAATATGTTATCAGCCAGTCAGATTTATGTACGCTGCTGGCTTGGGGCAAGAAAACAATCACCCGATATGAAGGGCATCAGGTGCAGGATGCGGCTCATGACAAAATTCTTCGTAAGCTTGATTCGGATCCGGAATGGTTTCTCAGTCTTTTGAAAAAAGCAAAGAATGAATTTTCGGAAGCAGCATATAAAAAATATTATAAAAACGCGTTAAAGCTTTTTGAAGAAAGTAAAGATTTATATTTGCAAAAAGCAGTGGGGGCTCATTATGCCTGTTCTGAAGAAAGCGAAGTCTATAAATGCATTTATTCTTTAAAAGATGAATCAAATACAACCTTTAATACTTCTGAACATATTTTTCCAAAATTTCTTGGCGGAATTCATACACTTGATAAGGGCTTGGTTTGTGACGAAGTTAATCAAATGTTCTCGTCGTTTGAAAGGTCTTTTGCAAGAAATAATCCTCTTGTAGCAATTTCACGTATGTTTTACGGACCATTAGGACGACCTAAGCATGATAAAAAGGATATTGTTACTTTTTGTCATGTTCAGGATGGTACAACTAAGTTAGGCTATATTGTGAAAGGAATTCCCAAAATTATAAATCAATTGCACATTTCTTTAAGTTGTTTTTTAAATCAGAAAGGTACTTTAAAAACGAGTAAAGTACAATTTAAAATGTTTCTTGAGCCTGGTGAAATGGTGGACGACATAAAACTACAATATGATGCGAAAATTGAGAATTTTCGTACGGACATAATTGAAAAATGCAAACAACAAAAATTTTTACAGACCTCGAATATTTCTAAAGATTGCATTATAATTGGCGCATGGAAAGGAACTCTTTTTATTGGTGCGCATGAATCTGTTTCAAAAGCTACGTTAAATGATTGTGTAAAAAAACTACGTATCATGTTAACCAAACCCAATATATTTAAAGAGGGAAAACAATCCCAACCTTGTTGTTCATCTTCTCAAACAGAATTTGACATAAAAATGGAATTCTCCATTAATGATGCTCTTAGAATATATGGAAAAATTGCATTTAATTGTTTAACAAAAATTTATGGCGGCAAATATGTTTTACAATCATGTTTTGATGAATTTAGAAAAAGCATATATTTAGGTCAAGCTGTCGAGAAATTTGTAACATTAGGAAAAAATAATAACGAATCAGACTATTTACCTAAAATTTACAATCTAGGCAAAAATTATCACATTTTTCTTTGCCTACAGGTTGAAAACAATATGGTAGGTATACTTTATCTTTATGGGAGAAGCATTCCCGTAATAATAAAATTTACTGAAAACGGCATATTGCATGATCCGCCAATCCCAAATGGTTATATTTGTGATTGGGAAAATCATAAAGAGATGACATTGCATGAAGCGATGCGTGAAAAGGTTCAACTCGAACATCAAAGATTTATTGATTCCATTTGCAAATCGACTCTGTGAACTCTTTTTGAATAATAAAGTAAACTGTCATTTAATTCTTTGTAATTCATAAATACATTTACTTCAAAACCAGCTCGGGGTTTTGAAGCAATTGTATTACTATTTTTTGGCAATTTTAGGGAGAGACTTTATGCCAGATCTTTTCCTGCAGTTTGAAATTGCTATGTTTCAATTACCTCTATATGAGATAAATGACCATAAGACTCCTTAATTAAGAAAGATCAGGTACGAGAACCCGCACCACGCCTGAATTTGCGAATCGGTTTCGGGCGTTTGAACGCCCGAAGTAGGGAAAGTTGTTGCACATACAAAGGACATAACATGTGAATAACTGTATTCCCTGGACGGCAGTGTACGGATTGAGGAATCGAATCGTACATGATTATAGCAGTGTTGACTTAAGCATTGTGTATGCAACATTGAAAAATGATTTTACGGCTTTGCTGGATGCGTTAAAGAAAATTTATTAAAACTTTAGAGTTTTTAACCTGTTGATTAAAAGCTTTTGTCGAATACCCGTAAATCTCCGCCAGCTCAAAATCCAACATGACCTTTACGCCACGCACTTCGTAAATTTTGTCACGGATAGAACCCAGATTATTTGCAGGGGGATGTGGGCCTGGGAGGAATTGCGGGGGCAGACCTTAAAGTCATCTCTTATCAGGCAGTTTGAAATGATTGCCTGGCAATCAACCCTATCAGGTGATTCCAATAAGGTTTTACCTTTAAAAATATAAGAGTTGAGATAGGTAAAATCCGCTCCCTGTGCGGCTTTGTGAGTCGAGGTTGGTCGTAATTACGACCAAGGGGTTGGGAATAATTAAATTATGGGATGATAAATCCGAGCCGGTCTTTAAGCTGTATATTGTCAAACATAGACTGGAAACTACTATCCGTTATTTTAAACGGAGCTACTAGTTTGATGGGAGTATTCCAACATTCTCTAGTATCTTACAGAGAAAACGAGTGAATAGTTATGAAAAAGTGGCGGTCATGTTTATAGTGATGGTATGAAGAAAGGTCTATTTAATAGTTCTTCTATTATACAAGACTATCATGGGAGTTGTTTTCTGACAAAAAGAAATAGCGTTCAAAACCCTAATAAATGAAGAAAAATGAAGTGTCATCCACCAACTAACTATGAGAAATGTGAGATTAAAAAAGCATAGAACAGTTTATAAAAAGTTCACTGTTCAAAATAAGAAAAGCGTGCTACAATAATTACGAACTAATGTTTTTGGTGAGTGGTGATATTATATATATTTAGTTTGAATACACATTCATTGAATTAGGAGGTAATTATTGTGAGTTTATCAGAAATTTTGAGTATTACGGCTTCAGTTTTAAGTATTATATCATTTTTGAAAACAAAGGATAATGAGAGAGAAATTAAAAAATTGCGACTTCAGAGTATAAATGGGCGAGAAATACATAATAATGAAATAATACAATCAAATGGTAATGTAAATATACATTCGTCAAACACTGATAAATGATACATTTTTGCCGTGGAGGTAATCATGTTAGACGTAATTAAAGGTATGCTTTTTGGCAATAAACAAAGTATTGAAGCAAATGAAATTAAAAATTCAACTATATTTCAAATATCTGGTGATGTGAATAATTACGGATATAATGACGCCAATTCCTTAACAGAAGTTGGCGGGAATAAACTTATCAGTAGAATGGTTTCTTTCAATATAGACAATTTATGTACCCTATTATTAAAAATGAAGATTCAAGAGCTCAAGCAAGAGCTTAATATTGCATTTAGTTATGGTTTATCAAAATTAAGTGATTCCGATAAAGAAAAAATATATTTCCTAAGGTTTTGTCAATCTTTACATGATAGTGAAATAGAAAACTGCCAAGTTGCTTTAGATTTTTTGTCTGGGAATTATAGAGATGAAGCGTTGTGGCTAAAAAATAATTGGGACAGACCTTTTGAAATTGATATTAATGACCATATAAGGCATTTGCCAGAAATTCAAATTCTTATTATAGATAGATTATTTAGTGTTGGTAATTTTAAAAAAATTATTGATATATATAATAGACTCATATTAACGGGAGAAGATAAAATTGCGTTAACTGAAATTTTTTGTACTCAACTTAAATATTATTGTGGTTTGGCTATGTTCAATACTGGTAGTTTTAATGACTCTTTTGAGATATTTAAAGATTTAAAAAAGCTAACCAGTGAAGAAAAATTTGACTTCTTTTTTAATATTGTTAAAGTTCAGAAAGCCAATGTTAACTGCGTTGATGAGAGAAATGAAACCGAACTTGTACAAGCAAAGCAAGAATTAGATACAGTAGAAAACAAGTATCCAGACTTAGCTAAAGTAAACGAAGAATTAATATCCTATCTTAAGCTTTTAACTTATTTCAATTTAGGCAGAATAAAAGTTTGTTATTTAGATAATATAAAAGAGATTTTTCAAGGTTTTTCTCAAAAGATTAAAGAATTAGATTTAATCAAATTTTATTTTGGTCTTTGCTTGGAATTAAGAGAAGAATTTGAACAAGCAATTAGTTGTTATTTATCAAGTGAATGGCAAAAAAATCCGAATACTTCAATCAGATTATTATTATGTTATATAAGAATGAAAGATTATAATAATATCGTTTTAAAATATGATGAGTTACAAGAAAGTGCAATTACATTACAACATAAAGGTGTTTTATTGTTGGCATATTACTATAAAAATGATGCGTCATATCATGAAAAACTTCAAGATGCATTGAAAACAGTAAATAAAAGTTTTGAGGACTTATTTCATGTTGCAAATTATGTATTTGACGAAGAGACTTTTGAGGAATATATTGTAAAAACTATTAATGAAATGCTTGATTTAGGCGTATCATTTAATGGCGTTGAAAATTACATACTTTCGGGTTATATTTATATGTTTCTACACTTTAGAAAAATGAACTTTTTAATGAAAACACTTGACGAGATTGCCTCTTTGTCGATTCTTAGTAATGAAATTACTTATGATATCTTTTACTTCTTCAATGAGATGTTAAAACAAATGAACGAGAGTGATGGATTAGATACACAACCAGAAATAAAAACTATTGAAAGGATTTCCGATAGATTCATAAAAGAAAATGTCGCTAAGAATCTGTTCCTTGTAATAAAAATTAAATGTTTAGAAAAATCCCGGAAATATTATAGTATGCTTAAATATTCTAAAGAATTGTTTGAAATCGAACCTGAACCAAATGTTGCGGCGAATATTATAGCGCTTTCTTTACAACAAAAAATAGTTGATGCTGATTATTATGCACCATATCTCAAAGCAGTTTATGATTCAGATGTTCCAGGTCACTTTATGAGAGCTGCTTTTGCGTTGAAAGTTCTTGGTAAAGTTGGAGAAGCTGATTATTATGCATACAAAGCGCTATATTATTTGAATGGGCTGGATGATTACAATATTTATGGTGAGATTTTTCGCTATTTTCTTCAAAATGATGAGCGCAAAAGCACTGATCTTAATCTAAAACAAGCATCGGGAAATACGGTATTATCATTGATGCAGGTCGATAGTGACAATAAAGATAGTTTATTAATTTGTTTAGACAGTGAAGCTGATTTAAATATTGATGATAATAAAAGTATGGACGTTAAGCATGTCAATCGAAGAGATTCATTGTATTCTAAACTGGTTACAAGTAGTATAGGTCAAATATTAAATATTAAGGGGAAGCGTTACAAAGTTTGTGAAATAGTTGATAGAAATGTATTTGCCTTTCGTTATGTAATGCGGAAAATTGATGATCATCGAGAACAATTCGACAAATATATTTGGCCAATAACTGGCAATAGTATAGAAGACACTATAGATCAAATTAAGAAAATCTTATCAAAATCTAAGAAAAGGAATGAATATCTATTAAATTTATATAATTTTAAAAATAACTCAATTGGGATCCCTATTGATTGGTTTATAGATGGCCAATATGACAGGTATATTGATGCAATAATGTATTTGTTATATTCGGAAGACTTAGCTTACTATGCTGGAGAAGCAACATGTGAAGATACAATTGAAAAAGTATATGTTATTTCAATATCAACGCTTTGTATATTAGCAATGAAAGATTGGTTAAATATTCTTGAACCAATTCTTGATAGAATAGTATGTCCAGAAAGTTATATTAGCTTTTTTCAAAATCTTTTGGATGATGAAAGAAAAAAACAAAATGATTCACATGGTTTAATAGCTTTAAATAATGACAATTTAACTTTTTTAAATTATGATGAAAAAGTTCCTGAAATATTGGAAAGAATAGTTGAGGAGTGTAAAAAGTTTAAAATTGTTAAAGTTGAAGAAGATGAACATATAAATTTTGAGATTATTGATGGTTGTTTAAAGGCTGAAATAATGGTTGCTGATATGAAAACGAATGTTGTCCAAATGGATGCGCTTATAGTTTCTTCTAAGTTAGACGCAAAATATATATGTGACGACTTGTTTTTTAGAAGATTAGCAACCCAGAAAGGAATTAAGAATACTAATTTTTCTTCCATGTTAAGGATTCTTGGAGATTTAGAAACTTCTGTACCAATTATCATAGAATTATCGAAAACAAATTATCTTATTATGCCATTTCTTTTTAGAAATGATGAAGAGGCAAGGAAAATTCTTTTAAACCTTACTTCCGGTAAAATAAAAAAAGAATACTATAATCACATAAAGGAACAATTTGAACTTAATAAAAGTTTTTTTTCTAAGGCTAAAACAAATTGTAATATTAGTGATTAAAAAAATCTTATGGAGAATAGGAAAAAATAAAGGGAGATCTTCCTTTCTGTTGAATTTCGGTGTACAATAACAACATAAAGTTGTTAAAAATTAATCTTTCAGGAGAACAAGAATGGCTTTAATTGGCATTATTGATGCAGATTTGATTGATCATGGTACGCGTCATCCAAATTTAGCATTAATGAAAATAGCAGGTTACTTAAAAGATAACGGAAATGAAGTTGAGTTAATATATACATCGTTTGATGCTGCTAAAGACCCGAAGTATTCGGCTCTTTATATGGGTTGCGTGTTTAGTTTTACGAAAGTGCCGGAAGAAATAAAGAATTTGCCTAATATGAAAGCATATGGTGGAACAGGATTTTTCCCGGAAGGTGATGGGCCGCAGTTACCGCCCGAAGTTGAACACCATATGCCTTATTACGATTTATATAATGATTATGTGAAAGCAGAAATAGCAAGAGGAACTTCAAATTATGCTTACACAGATGAGCGTTGGGCTGTATCGCTACGTTATCATCTATACAACTCAGACTACTGCAAGTAAAAAGGATTTCGTAGAAATTATTGAAAAGCACTTAAAGGGTGACGAAGTTTGTTTTGTTGGTGATGAAGCTCATGGGCTGGGTGCAAACGTAACGAAAAGAGCGTTGCTACCAATTTACAGATATAGAATTGGGCTGAGTGCCACACCGCAACGATGGTTTGATGATGTTGGGACTTCTATATTAAACAGCTACTTTGGGGATGATCCATTTAGTTTTACTATTTTGCAAGCTCAAACAACCATTAATCCCTTACAAAAAATATTAATTACACACAAGTGCAGTATATGTGGGCATGGCCTAAGTTGTTTTTTGCAAGCCTTTTTTGGCGAAAGTTGCAAAATGTTTTTGGAGAAAATTGCATCTCCATTTTGGCGAAAGTTGCAGCGGCCAGTCCAGAGCCTT
>CADAKY010000031.1 GCA_902788575.1 uncultured bacterium
GTTATCAATTTAATCCGGTGCTTTCTCTTCTTCTTTTGCTTCGTTTTCTTCTTCTCTTTACCTCCGAAATAAAGAGAAGAAGAAAATGAAGGCTACAAATAAACAAAAAAAAATCAAAAAACTAATTTCAAGTCGTGAATGAACTTTTTACAACAAAAGAGATATTTTGTTGCTTTCTGCTGACCTGTTACAACGTCAGTTTTATGCAAAGATTTGTAACAAATAATATTAAAAATAGCAAAAAATTCCTTTTATATTTTTTAAAGAATTGGAAGGAATTTTTTTATGTCATACAATTTTCATTTAAACATAAAAGGGTTTTCCCAAATAGCGCAGTCTTTTGTAAATCGTGCACAGAAGAGCCCTTATTTAAATAGCATGGAATTTAATAAGAACGTATATGCTGAGTTTATAGGCAAAGATGGTAAAATAGTCAGAATGATAATTAAGCCGAACGGAAGTTACAGCCTTACAAGTTTTGCATCGGAACGAATCCCGAATGCTATATGCAGTGAGTTTATAACTACAGAAAAAGGTATGGAAATGAAAGACGTACTCAAGAGTGTTGAAATGAAAGCTGCTGATAAAAATTCACAGCGTGATATTCTCCTGACGCGTGATTTTACTGAAGATACAAGACAAATCAAAGAATATATTCGTAATAAAGGAGAAAAAGTTTGGACTGCTATAAAAAGAGTTTTTTAAATTATTAAAATTTGTATGCCGCTTTTAGTCCTGCAGAAAAATAATTAACATTTTCCCCCATTATTTCTCCTTTTACTAATCCTGTATTTGCACCAAAGTTCCATCTGTTAGCTTCATATAGGTATTCTATATCGGCAAATGATAGTTTCATATTCTTTGTACCGATATAATGTACTCCTGACTGCAATGTATTACGTCCTCTTTTTGCATCTAATGTTAAATTCCCGAATACAACGTGTTCCGGTCGTACTCCGTGTGCAATAGTTGTATCAAATCCGGCATCTGCCTGTACCATAGTATAATTACCGTTTGAACGTGCCCGTTCATAGATATAATTTAAATTACTTGTATATTTAAATTTATCTTTATTTTCAGAAGTATCGTCAACAAAGCCTGTACCACAATATAGGCGCGAGCGTTTATAGTTTCCTAACGCATCCAGTTTGCCGTCATCAAACAAAATATACGAAGCTTTCGCTCCTATTTCATTATCGGCAATAATTTCCAGCCCGAATTTATTTTTTGTTCTGACATCTGCAAATTCGAAAGGTATAGTTGATGTATCAGTACCGGCGTATTGTTCTTCCAGAGGTTTATCTTTTGTATTATCAATAAGCCGTATACGAATACGATTTTTAATTTCGGATTCACCATCTACTATTGCCCTTGTTGTATCATAACTAATCCTCATGCCGTCTTCATTTTGAACAGCTCCTCTTAAGGTAAATGTCGTAGAAAGATCTGTTATATGGATATCACCGCCGGCAGCAATTGTATATTTTTTACCTTTATAATTCACAATTCTGTTGTGCTTAATTTCTCCGTCATAATTTTTTCCGGATCAATATTAATATTGTGTATAGGAATTGGTGCCTGAGTATCATCTGTAGTCCCGTCACTATATCTTTGTGCATAACTAATTGCTCTCATGTCATTAAAACCCGCTACAGCCGGATTGTCGTTCCCGTTATTTTCTTTGATGAATCCTGCTTCATAAGAAAAACTTGCGGTAGTATTTGTTTTTTTTGTTCCGAATGTTAGTTCAATATTATCAGTTGTACCAAAAGCGTTGCCTGTTGTATCATGCTCAAACTTATTATTAGTTGAAAAATTTCCGTGAAAGCCTTTTGGAACAGAAAAATTTAGTGTATTGTAGTTTTCATCGTCTTGAGCGGAATGAGTCCAAATTTCCAGTGCTTTTACAACTCCTTTTATTAAATCTTCAGTTGTTTCATCATTATCACCATCTGTTTTTGTTTTCAACAAAAGAAAATCATCAAAGATATCATTTAGGATATTTGCAGTGTTAAATACGGCAGGTTTTTTAGCTGTATTTATATCCGGTTTTTTTAGCTGACCATCGGATTCCTCTTGAACCATAGGAACTGTTTCCGTTGATTTTGTTGCTTTGTCATCATCGTCTTCTTTAGGCTGTATAATAATTTGTGGTTCCGTATTTGAATCAGTTCTTGAAATATGCATGATTTTTCTCCCAAATATCCCTTAAATAATTAAAGTTTTGAGAGAAGAAAAAATTGACTTTATTTTACATTTCTTAATATTTCTTAAAAAAAAGTCAATTTTTTATATTGTAGATACTTTATATATACATACGAGATATTATAAAAAAGGAGAAAGTAGTATGACACAATTAACAATTAGCTATGGTAATCAAAAAACAACTTACAATGTAAATTTAAAAGACAGTTCAAAAATACTTAAATACTGTGATTTATCCGCTGGTAACGGTCAAAAAGAATTATTTAATTTTTCAGCTAAAGAGTACAAGGCAGGTTCCGCATCATTTTATCAAAAATTGTGTTCAGTCTTGAATAATTTAATGGCATTAGGCGGAGATAAAAATGCTATTGATGATGGCGATTTTGAAACAGCACAAAAAACAAAAAGCAAACACGTAAGTGGCGGTACTTGTTGTGATACAACAAATCAGAATCTTAATAAGTGGCATTTTGATGAACAGGAGGGTGATGCAATAATGTGTCATACTGCAAAAGGCGGTAATTTCTTTATAGAAGTATAATTGTCAGAGAATCTTAGTTAAATATTGAAAAATGTAATCCGGTCGATTTGATTGACCGGATTTATGTTTGAATAATCAAAAAATTTATAGAAATTAATGTATAATTCCGGGATTAATTATATTTGTTGTATAATTAATTTATTCTGAAGAGATTTAATCGGAGGTTACACGAATGCTGGTTGTAATGAATAGCCACGCAACCGAAAAAGATATTCAGCGAGTTGCGTTATTTTTAGAGTCAAAAGGTTTTGAGGCAAGGGTTTCGCACGGTGAAGCCAGAACTGTTGTTCACGCAATAGGTGTAAAACAGGAAGTAGACCAGAGAGACTTTGAACTTCTTCACGGTGTTGATGAAGTTATAAGGCTGACTACAAACTACAAGCTAGCTGCGCGTGCGTGTCAGGGAAAAGATACCGTTGTGGAAGTTAATGGAGTGAAATTTGGTGACAAATACACAGGACTTATTGCAGGACCTTGCACGATTGAATCTTACGACCAGATGGATGAAACTGCTCAGGAGCTTCAAGAATCAAATGTTAAAATTATAAGAGGCGGAGCGTTTAAACCGCGTACAAGCCCTTATGCGTTTCAGGGACTGGGTGAAGAAGGTTTAAAAATTATAAGAAGTGTCGCAGATAATCATGGAATGGCAGTTACTTCCGAAATTATGGAGGTTGCTCAATTGCCTATGTTTGAAAAATATGTTGATATTCTTCAGGTTGGTGCAAGAAATATGCAGAATTTTAATCTGCTTAAAGAACTTGGGCATGCGCATAAGCCGGTTATCTTAAAGCGCGGGCTTTCTTCTACTTATGAAGAATGGCTTATGTCTGCGGAATACATCATGGCAGGCGGAAATAATCAGGTTATACTTTGCGAAAGAGGTATAAGAACATTTGAAAAATATACAAGAAATACTCTTGACCTGACTGCAATTCCGGTAATAAAGAAATTAAGTCACTTGCCGATTATCATTGACCCATCACACGCAACAGGATTGAGAGATAAGGTTGAACCAATGTCAAGAGCTGCAGTTGCAGCGGGATGTGACGGTTTAATAATCGAAGTTCACCACGACCCTGACAGAGCAGTTTGTGACGGTGCGCAATCACTTTATCCTTGGCAGTATGATTTACTCTACAAGCAGATTAAACAAATTGCCCCGATTGTCGGCAAGGAAATCGTATAAACCGTTACAAAACTTAACGGTTGTTGTAAAAAAAGGCAAATATTTATCCTATAAATACTTTATATATATAGGATATTATATTATGGCGCTATTTAACAACATATCTTTTAATTTTGGATTTTTTAACGGAATGAGCAACTGGCTTACTCCGTCATTTTGGAATCCGGTGGGGTGGAATATCTTTAGCGGTTGGAATCAGATGAATGTGTTTGGCTCAATGATGCAATTCCCGTTTGTTTCAAGTGTGTTTGAATATTTTCCTCTTGGAAATATCGGCTTTAATAGCCGGGGTAATTTTACGCCTGCGGTTACAAACACTCAAAACTTATGGAATACATCGAATTTTTCCGGCTGGGGTAATTTTACGCCTGTTAATACTCAAAGTTTTTGGAGTGTACCAAGTTATTCTAATTGGGGCAATATAGATGCATTTACTCCGACAGCTTTAAAAAAATCAAGGAGTGCAGCGGCTGCAAAAACTAATAACACAAAGGTTTCTCATGGTTCATCTAAAAAATCAAATTCTTCAAAATTATATTCTAAAGGTGTTACAGGAAGAGTAGATCATTCTTATGTTTCTCTTACCAAAAGTCAGGCGCTTGCAAAAGCAAAAAATGACAGTAATTTAGAAGATTTAAGCTCAAAAAATAACAGCGGATGGCAATTGAAAAATACGTTTGAAACAGATATTCCTTTTGCTAAGAAAGGTACTGCAAAAATTCTTCAAAAAGCTTATGATATGACAGGTATAAAACTGTATGTAAGCTCTGCGCTCGGTACGGCAGGCTCCGGCAACGGAAGCCCGCACAAAACCGGAAACGGATATGCAAGTCATCACAATGCAGAGAACCCCAAACTTGATATAAGTTATACAACAACGAGCGGTGCAAGTGCTATTAAGGGTATGAGTCCGGAACAATTTAAAGAAAAACTTCGGGCAACGGGTTTATTCAGCTGGATTCTTGTTGAAGGAGATCACCTAGATGTTCAGATTGATCCGGCTGCATACAAAGAATATGCATAATTCTACCAATCATTTGAACCGTATTCGCTGTATTTTTCGATAAATTTTTTGTGACGGTCAATAATTTTTAAAAGCCCGTTACGCTCGAACTTATTTGAGATTGTATCTACAAGTATGTTATAGTCAATAATTTCTTCTTTTAGCTTTCTTACGCGTTGTTTAATTTTTTCCGATTCAATAAATACATTTCCCGCCTGAACGCATCCGTCCGGAAGGTATGCAAACGGAGATGATGGGTAGTTGGTACATATTTCAGGTTTATTTGGATTTGAGCAAAGGTTTTCTCTAAGGTATTTACAAATACAATAAGTTATTTCTCCGTTTTTCACAACGGGAGACAGTATTTCTTTAAAATCCTCCGTTAAAGGCTGAATTCCGTCTCTGTATATGAGATTTCTATTAAAATTTACAGGAATTTTACGACAACACTCACCACATTTAATGCAAAACAACTTATCCATGAATCTATTATATACATTTATTGTAGTATAGTCAAAATTTTAAAAATGTAATAAAATATAGAAAAATAAAAAAATATTATATAAGAAGGAGAGAGATTTATGAAAAAATTATTAATGACTGCATGCATTTTTGCAGCTTGCACCGGGGTTGTAATGGCTGATGGTAACGCTTTCACACCATTAAATTTTAATGACACAACTTATGGCACAACACCTCCGGCTGTTAATACTGTAGCTGATGTTTCTGAAGCAACAGGAAACGGCAATATTCAAAATGCAATTCAACAATTGGATAATGCGCAAACTGATATCAGAAATGAGTTGTTGAACCTGAAAACAAAATTTGCAGATGTTGATGCTCAATATAAACTTGTAAAAACAGAAAGAAATGCTTTGAAAAAACAAGTTAATTCCGTAGAAAGAAGAATTAAAGAAATTGAAAAAGCAAAAGAAAAAATCAGAAAAAATATGCTGTAAATTATAAATTGTAAAAAAGGCTCAGAATATTTTATACTGAGCCTTTTTTTTATTTAATTTCCGCACTGTCCGGCAGGCGTGATTCATTCGGGTTTTGCAGGCATACTCCGAATTGACACCCCGAATTGTAATTCAGGTCATTGTTGGGGCTGCGCATGCTGTTTATCGGGTCAGCCCTGTTTAGCGGCTGCAGCTGTCCCGGAGTGTTATCTATATTCGGTTGAATTCCTGTCGATTGCTTAAACATCGGCGTGACCTGCTGTCTGAATTCCGGCAGAGTGCAAACGGATTCGCCGTCAATAGCGCACGCTGAATAAGAAGGTAAAATGACAAATAATGCTGATATAATAAGGTACTTTTTCATATAAATCTCCTGCTGTTTTCTATATAATAATTTAATTTCAGAAAATAACATTGCCGATTTTACCTAAGCAGAAATAACAACAAAAAGCTGTTTATGGTAAAATATTGTCAAAAGATTAAATGAGGAAATAATTATGACAACAACAGAACAAACAAAGCCGCAAAATTCGGCAAAAGAGGCTATAAGACAAACAAGGATTCAAAAGCTTGCAGAGCTTGCAGATAAAGGCATTAATCCGTATCCTTATGTGTTTAACAAAAACGCTAATGCTGCAGATTTGCAGGAAAAATATAAAGACCTTCCGGCAGGAGAAGAAACTGAGGATGAATATTCCGTAGCCGGAAGAGTTATGGCAATCAGAAATACAGGCATGTTTATTGACCTTATGGATGTTACAGGAAAAATCCAAATATTTTCTCACAAAGAAAATATGGACCCTGATATGGTTAAAACGCTTAAGCTTGTTGATATTGGCGACATTTTAGGATTTACAGGTACAATAAGAAGAACTCCGAGAGGTGAATTGTCCATCAAGGCAACTTCATTCAAAATGCTTTCAAAATCACTTCTTCCGCTTCCGAACAAACAAATAAGCGAAGAAAAATTGGAACAGATTAAAAGCCACCATACAATGTCTGATACAGAAACTAAGTATCGTCAAAGATATTTGGACTTGATTGTTAATGAATCAACCAGAGACACTTTAAGAAAAAGAAGTTTGATTATACAAAAAGTTCGTGAATACTTGTTCAATCAAGGGTTCATAGAAGTTGAAACCCCGATGCTTCATACACAGGCATCAGGCGCAAATGCAAGACCTTTTATAACTCACCATAATGCTCTTGATATGGATTTAACGTTAAGAATTGCGCCGGAATTACACTTGAAAAGACTTATGGTCGGCGGTTTGAATGAAAAGATTTTTGAACTTTCAAGATGTTTCCGTAACGAAGGTATTGATACACGTCACAACCCTGAATTCACAATGATTGAACTCTATCAATCTTATGTGGATTACAATGAAATGATGGCTTTGACTGAAAACCTTGTTGCTTACGTAGCAAAAGAAGTTTTGGGAACAACTAAAATTCAGTATGGCGAAAACGAAATTGACCTTACTCCTCCGTGGGACAGAAAAACCATGATTGGTGCTATTAAAGAAAAAACAGGAATTGATTTTGGTGAATTCTTTACCGCAAAAGAAGCTTATGATAAAGCAAAAGAACTTCACGTAGAGGTTGATGAAGCTATGAATTGGGGACAGGTTATTGAAGCTGTATTTGAAGAAAAGGTTGAACCTTCTCTTATTCAGCCAATCCACATTATAGATTATCCGAGAGAAATTTCTCCGCTTGCAAAAGTTCACAGAGATAATGACAGACTTACCGAACGTTTTGAAACAAGAGTAAATGGATGGGAAATCGCAAACGCGTTTTCTGAACTAACAGACCCGATTGACCAGCGTCACAGATTTGAGGCGCAGGCTTTGGCTAAGGCTAACGGGGATGAAGAAGCTATGGAAATTGATGAAGATTATATCAATGCTCTTGAATACGGTTTAGCCCCGACAGGCGGTATGGGAATGGGTATTGACCGTTTGGTAATGCTTCTTACAAATTCTCCGACAATCAGAGATGTAATAGCATTCCCGACATTGAAGAAAGTTGAGCAATAATTTTCGGCAGTATAATGTCAGATAATATAAATAACAAGGAAAAGGTTGGGCTTATGCTCGACCTTTTTGTCTGTCTTTTTTTTGTTTCCCCCCCCACCCTCCCCTTGAGACTCTGCCGAAAAAACGATTAAGTATCGGAGAGGTCAGGCGAAAACTCCGATAACAAACAACAAACCTACCCTCCCCTTGAGGGAGGGTCGAAATCTTCGATTTCGGGGTGGGGTTGAACAGGTGAACAGGTGATTGAGTGATTAAGTGACTAAGTGTGGATTATTCCTCACCCTCCCCTTGAGACTCTGCCGAAAAAACGATTGAGTATCGGAGAGGTTAGTCAAAATCTTCGATATTCAACAACAGACTCCACCCTCCCCTTGAGACTCTGCCGAAAAAAACGATTGAGTATCGTTTTTTGAGAGGTTAGGCGAAATCTCCGATTTCGGGGTGGGGTAATAAAAGATTTCACCCCTCACCCGCATTTGTACGGCTCCTCTGTCGCCTACAACTGCGCCCTCTCCCTCAAGGGGCGAGGTT
>CADAKY010000032.1 GCA_902788575.1 uncultured bacterium
TACGCTATTTTCGACAAAATTGATAACAGACCTCTTTCAAAAATTGCAAAAGATTTTGTTAAAGAACTTGCGGATGATTCTATCAGATTTATTTCTACTTTGGTAAAATAATTAAAATTAAACGGCTCTGAACATAGTATTCAGAGCCGTTTTTTAATAATTTTTTAAAATTATTTGTCATCCAAAGCTGCTACACCCGGAAGAACTTTTCCTTCAATGAATTCCAAAGAAGCGCCGCCACCTGTAGAAACATGAGTGAAATCTTCTGCTTTAAAGAATTTCTTAGCAGCACTTACAGAGTCGCCGCCACCGATAACAGAAGTTGCACCATTCTTTGTAGCCTCAACAACTGCTGCTAGAACAGCCTTTGTACCTTCTGCAAACTTCGGATTTTCGAATGCGCCGACCGGTCCGTTCATCAAGATTGTTTTTGAAGATTTGATTACATCTGCAAAAGCTTTTCTTGATTCTTCACCGGCATCAACACCTTCAAACCCGTCAGGTATTTCGTTAATCTTAACGAACTTATTTGTTCCGTTTCCTGAAAAATCATCAGCAGCAAGAACATCAGTTGCCATAACAAGTTTAACGCCTTTTTCTTGAGCTTTCTTTTCGATAGCCTTAGCAACTTCTAATTGGTCATCTTCGCAAATTGAGTTACCGATTTTGCCGCCGTTTGCCTTAACAAAAGTGTAAGCCATGCCGCCGCCGATAATCATATTATCAACTTTGTCTAAAAGGTTTTCCAAAACGCCGATTTTTGAAGAAACTTTTGCACCGCCGACAATAGCTGTGAAAGGTCTTGTAGGATTATCAAGAGCTTGTGATAAGCATCTGATTTCTTTTTCCATTAACAAACCTGAAACAGCAGGTTTAAGAATTTTTGCCAATTTTGCGGTAGAAGTGTGGTTTCTGTGGGCTGCACCAAATGCGTCATTAACGTAGAAATCACCGAATTTTGCAAGTTCATTAGCAAAAGTCATATCGTCATCTTTAGCTTCTTCAGCCTTGTAATAACGAATGTTTTCTAAAAGTGCAATTTGACCGTTTTGAAGTTTTTCAACATACGGTGCTGCTTCTTCTACTGACGGAATAAATACAATTTCTTCACCAAAAACTTTAGCCATATATTTAGCAACCGGTTCAAGAGTGAATTCAGGATTCTTTTCGCCTTTTGGTCTTCCGAGGTGTGCCATAAGAATAATCTTTGCGCCTTTTTCTTTAAGAAAATTAACCGTAGGAACGATAGCCTGAATACGTGTATCGTCTGTAACATTTTTGTTTTCATCAAGAGGAACATTGATATCAACTCTTACAAGAGCTCTTTTACCCCTGATGTCGCCTAAATCTTTGATTGATTTTTTCATCTTTGCTTTCCTTTCTTATTTGCATAATCAATTATATGCAAAACATAATTTAAAGGAAATAAGCAAAAGGATATTTAAGAAAAAGAAAATATAATATTGGCTGACAAAATTATTCTTCCACGTTAAGAATAGTTCCTTTAGAACCTTCAGTTCCTTCATACGCATTTTGTAATTTTTTAGATTTTTGTGACATTGCAAGTTCTGTTTGGATTTCTGCCATGCCTTTTTCAAGTTTTTTAATATTTTTTAATTCCAGTGTGCGTATTTCGTCAAGCAGGCTATCAAGTTCGGCTTGCTGTACCGGAGTAAGTTCAAGATATCTTCTTATGCATTTACAATTCAGAAAAACGGCTTCTCTTGATTGAAGCATGGTGATTGCGTTGTCATAATCTTCTGCATCAATCAATTTTGCAATATCTTCAGCACCATTTTTAAGCTGTTTATATTGCATAATAAGAATTTCATACTGTTTTTCATCCTGCATTGTTTTCTCCGGTTGTAGGTTCAGAAGGTTGAGGTGTCTCTGCGGCAGCCTGCTCCTTCAATACATCATCCAGACTTGAAACTCCGCTTTGAATTTCAATAGCTTTTTGGAATCCCCAGCGAATATTTGTTAAATCTTCTATAACAGTATCTATTTTATCTGCATTACGCTGAACATTAGCTTTAATCAAATCCATAGCCATTCTGTTATAAAGTTTGAAAAGCATTTTGGATACGTCATTTCCGTTTTCCAAATCAATTGTACGCATGAGTTCACGTATGATTTTTCTTGCTCCGTCAATATTTTCGGAACGTTCTTTAAAATTATGTTCTTCGATTGCGGTTTTTGCTTTCATCAAGAATTGAATAGCTGCATCAAAAAGCAATATCATAAGCTTTTCCGGAGTTGCCGTATTAACGTTACTCGCCTGATATTGTTTTATATATTTACTGTATGGATTTACCGGTGGCATATTTTAAACCTTCTTATTGACAAATATTCCCGATGCCATGTTAAGCTTTTGCACCAAATCACCAAGCTCTGAACCTGATATCGTTTCTATTAATCTGTCACTTGTACTATCATATAATTCTATTATATCATCTTTTACATTTAATTTAACATAAAATTCTTTATTTGGGTTATCAAAATCTTCAAATTCATAATCTTCTTGAGATTCTTCTTTGTTTTCTTCGACAAGTCCGTCTTCAAAAATTTCTTCACGAGGGTCTCTTTTGGGGGATTGTCCCTCCTCTTCCTCTTCTTTTTCTCTGACTCTTTGGTTTGTATTTGTTCCCTGAATTTGACGTGCCACGTTTGCAGAATCAGTATTTATTGCCTGTTCTGTCCTTGCAGCCATTTCAGCAGACGTCTGCTCTTGAATGGCACCGGTATTCGCGATTGATAAACCGTCCATGCCCATTATATGAAGCTTCCTTTACAAATGTTAACTTAATACTATTCTATGTTATAATCTTTGTAAAGACATCATATAAAAGAAGGGTTATTTTATGAGTAAGAGTGTTTTCTTTGATTATATGGAAAAAATGCTGGCATTTCCGCTTTGGATTAAGCAGACAATTTTTCTGAATTTATCCAATGATTTAAATACATATTTAAGTAATGAATTTTTGGATGTTGCAGAGGGAGAACTTTTCCATATTTATAAACCGGCGCTTTCTGATTTGGGTCAAAATGAACTTTTAACAAAAGAATCAAAATTTGACGACAGTATTTATGCGTTCATGTCATGCTGTTCAAAAGGCATGTCTCTTATTGAAATCGCCATAGAAAACAATTTTACAATGGAAGAAGTTGCAAAAGCGTTTACTTTTTGTAAAACTTCCGGATTTTTTTCGCGTGAAGTGCCCAATCTTGTAAGCGCAATTGCCGGATTCATTGCAGGAAAATATCGAACAGGTGAATATTTTATTCGTGCAGGAAAAATGACAATTGAACAGCTTGATGAAGTTCTTAACAAACAACAGGAAATAAACGCTTCCGGAAAGCACGTATTTATTGCAGAACTTATGGTACAGCTTGGTTTTGTGCGTGAGCTTGATGTAAAAAGTATTATTTTTATGAAAGAAGAAGCCGGCAAAAGATTTTCACTTAATCCTGAAGACATGCCCACACTTTCGCTTGAAAAAGAAAGTTACGATATCAGGGTTGAAAATGAACGTCTAAAAGAAGAAAATGATATTTTAAGACAAAAAATGGACGCTATTTTGACTTATATAAAAGAACATAAGGAAGCTTGATAAAAATTGAAAATGGAAAACGGAAAATGGAAAATCAGTTATGTAAGAGACGGACTAATTGAAGAATTCCATGAAGGACTTTTTGTGCAGTATTCAAAGCCGGAAATTCAGCCTGATTACCCTTATTATTTACGTTCCTGCGCAAAACCTTTGCAGGCAGCTCTTTTGATTGA
The DNA here is from genome assembly GCA_902788575.1 of uncultured bacterium. Classification (GTDB taxonomy): domain Bacteria; phylum Cyanobacteriota; class Vampirovibrionia; order Gastranaerophilales; family Gastranaerophilaceae; genus CAG-196. The sequence goes on from CADAKY010000032.1 coordinate 3,785, forward strand.
CCATAATGTAGATCTAACACCTGAAGAACTTGCTCTTTGCTGCGGTTCTCATTCAGGCGAAGACTGTCATATAAAAGTAGCAAGAGGTATTCTTAACAAATTTAAGATTGATGAAAGCTTTTTAAAATGCGGAGTACATGCGCCTTTGTCAAGAACAATGCAGGACAAAATGCTCTTGAGGGGGGAAAAGCCTTCTGCGATTCATAACAACTGCTCCGGTAAACATATAGGTTTTCTTGCCGCATGTAAAAAAATGGGCTGGGATTTAAAAAGTTATGATGTCCCAGATCACCCGCTTCAAAAAGAAATAAAAGATAAAATATATACAATGTGCGGTATAAAAGAGAGTTATCCTGTAACAACTGACGGATGCGGAGTACCGATTTTAAGCATGCCTCTTTATAACATGCTTAAAGGGTTTATTTCGCTTTTAAATTACCCTGAAATAATTTCTGCAATCAAAGAAAATCCTTATATCTTTGGCGGAGAGAACAGGCTTGATACCGAAATTATTCAGAAAACGGATAATTTGATAGCTAAAGTCGGTGCAGGCGGACTTTGTATAGTTCTTAATTTCAAAGAAAAAGATGCGTTCGTCATAAAAATAAACGACTGTTCTATGGAGGCAAGAAGGATTGCCGTTTTGGAATTTATAAATCGACTCGGCTGGGGAAATGTTGAATACGACAGCAAAATTAAAACAATTGCCGGCAAAATTGTCGGAAAAATAACTTTAAACTAAAATTTAATTTTTGTATTAAAATATTAATGTGATATTATAGATTTATTATATGATTTTAGACGAGGTTAATAAAGGAGAATAATATGTCAGAAGCACTTGATGAAATGTTTTTGTTCGGTGAAGAAAAAATGGAAAAAGCCATCGGACAGTTAAAAAAAGATTTTGCATCTGTTCGTACCGGCAGAGCAAACCCCGGTATTTTGGATAAAGTTATTGTTGAATACTATGGCGCTCCGACTCCTATCAGACAAATGGCGCAAGTTAGTGTTTCTGAAGGTACTACGTTGGTGATTGCTCCGTTTGATAAGAGTATTTTAAAAGAAGTTGAAAAAGCAATTATAAAAGCAGAAATCGGTGTTGCACCAAATAATGACGGAACATGCATTCGTTTGAATTTCCCTCCATTAACGGAAGAGAGAAGAAGAGAAACTGCAAAAGATGTCAAAAAGTTTGGTGAAGATACCAAAATTGCTATACGTAACGTAAGACGTGATATGGTTGATTCTTTGAAGAAAATTGAAAAAGATGAAAATCTTCCTGAAGACGTAGTAAAAGATAATCAGGATCAAATACAAAAAATTACGGATAAATATGTAGGAATTATTGATTCTTTGGTAAGTGATAAAGAAAAAGAGGTTATGACGGTATAATGATAAGTAAGAGTATAACAAGATTAATAACCGGTTTAATCATTGGTTTTTCGGCATTGTTCGCCATTATGGCAGGCGGAATACCTTTAGCTGTATTGGTATTAATCATTGTAGTGCTCGGGGCAAAAGAATATACACAAATTTTGCAGCACAAAGGTTTTTTGCCAAGTTTCAAAATAATTATGGCATCCAGTTTGATTTTTGCACTGCTTGCATATTTTAACAGATTTGACCTTGTGCCGCTTGCATTTACAGCTTCTACAATAATGGCATTTATGTGGGTGCTGTTTAGAGGTAAACAACCATATATAGCAAATGTCGCAACAACAATACTCGGATTTGTTTATTGCGGATGGTTTCCTTTGCATCTGTTATTTTTAAGAGACATTGGCGGAGATCCTGTTTTTGAGGGTCTGATTAAGCACAGTCCCTCCGGCATGGGAGCTGCGTATGCTATAATGCTATTTCTCTCAATAATTATGACTGATTCAATGTGTTATTATGCAGGGTTGAAATTTGGGAAACATAAACTTTCGCCGGTAATAAGCCCAAACAAAACAATAGAAGGCTCTATAGGCGGAACACTTAGCTGTGTAATATTCTGTGTACTTTTTGGAAGTGCTCTTCAAATTGAATGGTATCACTCATTGATTATTGGATTATTAACTGCAATGTTTGCGCAAATCGGTGATTTGGCTGAATCAATGATAAAAAGAGATGCCGGCGTTAAAGATTCCAGCAATATTCTTCCTGGACACGGCGGGTTCTTAGACAGAACTGATAGTTATGTTTTATCAATACCGGTTTTGTATTATTATATTTATTTCTTTGTTGAAAACAACTTTATTGATATTGTCAGAGGCTTGATGTAATGCTTGAAACAATTTTCGGTAAAGGTGATGAGGAGCTTATCAAAATTGCACTTACTCACCCTTCTTATACAAAAGAAAATAATTTCAGCGATTTGGAAAATTATGAAAGACTCGAGTTTTTTGGTGACTCTGTTCTAAAACTCTTTACATCAAAACTTCTGTATGAAACTTATCCGGAATCCCCAGAAGGTGAACTTTCTAAGATTCGTTCCATACTCGTATCGGATGCGATACTTGCAAAAGTTGCGGTAAAAATAGGATTAGATAAATTAATCATATTAGGACATTCGGAAGAAAAACAGGGCGGAAGAAAGCGTGAATCTAATATTGCGTGTTCGCTTGAAGCGATTCTCGGAGCTTATTATTTAAGCGGAAAAAGAGATGAAATAGAGAATTTTATTCGTGATTATATTTTAATTTATGCGGAAGACATTGATAAACATTTTGAAAAATATAATGCCAAAGATATTTTGCAGCAGTATACACAAGGGGTTGATAAGACAAGACCTGAATACAATACAGTATCCGTCAAAGGTCCTGCACACAAACCTATTTTTGTGGTTGAAGTTGTTTGGAACGAAGAGATTCTTGCTGAGGCAGAAGGCAAATCTAAAAAAGAAGCTGAGCAAAACGCTGCATTCAAAGCTTGTGAAAATTTAGGTGTTATTTAATTATTTTTGTAATAATTAACATTGATGTAATTATTCATCAGAGTATCTCTTTTGTTGAATTGATTTTTGTATCTTTGTGGTTTTATGTTCTTTTTATACTTCTTTTTGTTTCATTGTAGCCTTCATTTTTTAATGTTTTTTTGTTCATTTGGCACTT
>CADAKY010000033.1 GCA_902788575.1 uncultured bacterium
TTTTAGATTGTAATGACAGTCAATTGTTATCATGTAGATAATTATAGAGTTTTAAACTTGTTTGTTCAATATGAACAAACAAGTTTGAGTTAAGAATGACAAGTGTAATTTATTTTGTAATTGTACGAACTACGCGGAAACCTACGGTTGGTTGACGACCCTCCAAAAATTGCGGGTCGTTATACAAAAGAACGGCTGCAGAAAGATGCAAAAAGAAAGGCCGAAAACAAAATAAAATATATTTTGGGTGGAATTATTTTAAGCATCTGGGGATATAAAAAAGTTTTCCAGTTGTTTGAAAAAACAAAAAGTCTCCGGCCGCAGGACCTGGAAGCGATCAATAAGTTCAAGGAACTATTTGCTGCAGAAATTGAAGCTCAGGATAAACTGATAGAACAAGCAAAAAAGGAGAATCAAAAAAATGCCGAAAGCAATTAAATATTACAGTGATGAAGAACTCGAACAGAAACTAAAGGAACTTGAAAATCTAAAAGCTCAGCGAGAAAAAGAAAAAAAGGAACTCCTGGACCGTGCAAAAATCGCCTACATGGATAAGCTCATCGCTGATAAAAAAAATGATTCTCAGTTCAATCAGGCAATGAATCAACGCATTGTAAAAATGATTGAAGGCCTGACTTCAAGAAAGGACAAAGAAACAAAAAAAGCCTTAGAAGAATTTCTAAAGCTTTTCCCAATTTCCAATAACTAAAAAAAATTATCTCTCGAACTTTTCTTGTTCCTCACGGATTCGAAATTTCTTTTTGGTTTCCCACGCAATTACATCATAAGAAAGCTCGTCATATTCCTTACGTTCTTCCGGAGTCAAACTTTCATGCAGAATAAAAGTCTTGTTATCAAGATCCTGAATGCGTCGTTTTTTTTCTGCAATCTCTCGTGGCGGCCGGCCGCCAAATTTTCCGTTTGCTTTTGAAGATACTGCTTTTTTGGGAGAAGCTTTTCCTCTGTTCTGATAAAGAATCTCATTTGCAGACTGCAGGGATACCATTTCTCTTGCAATAGCTTCTGCCTGATGGAAAAGCTGATCCAGTTTTTCACTATCCACATAGATCCGGCTCTTCCCTTTCGTCATATCATAAAGTGTCTCAAGTCTGGCCCTAAGCTGATCCGTTTCCTTTGCAAGATTCTCAATATGGCCGTCCATCATCTGTTTTACTGATTCCATAAATAAAATTGTAACCTATTTATATAGGTTTCTCAACATAAAAACAAATAAAGATCAGTTCAAAAAATGAACTGCAGAGTCCAAATTCTGAACTAAAACAGTTCAAAATTTGGACCCAATAATAATATCTAAAACATTAAATCTATATATTTAGGTTTCTCAGAAATAAAAATATGTCTGAAAATCAGACAAGGGGTGTCCGGAATTCAGACATACCCCCGTCCGAAAATCGGACCCAATAATATAGCTAATAATATATTTAAAAAGCAGCAACAGCAGCTCTTTTATTTATAACTTAAATATTTAGGTTTTTATGATGATTTTTCAGAACATGGTATAAATTTTTCATGAGGTATTTTTCTGTCATTTTGAAATCTGTTTGATATATCCTAGGGAAGTGTCCCCAGACCCCACCTGCCGCGGTGATGCTTTGCATTACTCTTGGCCTACATGATTATTTTTAGGATTTTTAAATTTCTTAGAAAACTTGAAAAGAAACTTCCATAACGTTCTTGAAGGCTCAGGTGGTGAATTAGGCAAATTCCGCTCCCTCGTACTAACTTCAAAATGACAAGTTAAGAAGCGTTCTGAGAGTTGAGAACATGCCAGAAGGATTTCATAACGTCCTCGTTAGGACAGTATGGAGCCATCAGGCGTCAATCACCTTACCCCCCTTCGTGATTGGCAGACATAACTTTATCGGCTAAGGTTTAGCCGCAATGCTCAGCGCTTTATGCCGTTCTCCGCACGCTGTTAAGAAACTAGATTGGATCCAGGTAGCGTAAGGGATACTCCTCGCCTTGTCGTTAGGATCAAATACATACTTTTAAGATTTCTGTCAGACCAGGTCCCACCCTGCCCTGCTAATTCCACCACCCATCGCATTGTTCCCCTCTGTGGATGTTCTGAAGCTCGTTTCCCCGACGGTCTGATGTGGATAAGAAACTTGCAGCTGCTTCTTATAGCGTTTTCTGCAGCCTTTCTGTCAGTCTCGTTTCGCTATTACGGATTCCCCTGGCAGAAAATCATTGCAGACATAATAGCAAACGAGTTTTTTGAAAAAATTGAAAAGTTTTGCTTAATAGGTTTTAAACGTTTTAAAGGTATTAGGAATTTTAGAAAATTCTAAATCCTTATAAGACAAGGACTTACGAGGGGTAAATTTATTTTTTGCGCATTAGGTTAGGTCCGTTTGCGCATTAGGTTGGGTCTTTTTGCGCATTAGGTTGGGTCTTTTTGCGCATTAGGTTGGCTCCTTTTTTGACTTTTTTTTCCTTCTTTGCATCGATTTTTTCTTTTCTCAATTTCATAATATCATCAGGATAATCAGCCATTTCATATTTGATGTAGCATTCCTTTAATGCTGCATAGCCATATCCCTGAATCTGCTCGTCTGTAAGCGGACTTCGTTTTTTATTACACCATTCCCAATCCTGCAGAATTTTCATGTCCTTTAAGTAATCCATTGTTTTTTCCAATGGCTCAATAATTCGGTCATAATAATGGCGGTTTGTCTGTCTTACAGTCTCAAAAGAAGGTATATCTGATACAGATTCCAGGAGCTTTTCAAGACTGATCAAACCTTTATTGGATTTCCAATAATTCTCGCTATACATTACCGACAGTTTATTTGTTACAGATAATGCATTTGGGTAACGCATTACATCAATTCCAAAGGCTCTGTTTGGGAAATATGTAATGTAGTTGCGTTCCACAAGATATTTAACCAAGTCATAGTTCAAAATAAAGAAGTAATTCTTAGATCTTTTTATAAGACTTTGCTCAGTTCCTTTTCCTGAAAATATTTCCAATGAGTATTTTTTTACAGTTTGGTCCTTCGGATTAAACTCCTCAAAATCCAATGTGATATTTTTAAGAGTCTCGTAATACTCTTTCAATCTCTGAACGGCCTTCTTACGATCAGGAACACCGAAAGAAGAAATAAAATCATCAAGATCAAGATAAACTTCCCTACTCTCTTTGTTTTCAATCTCTGAAACATTAGTTTTTACGCTAATATCCTTTGTGTATTTACATAGGATGTTGTAGAAAAATAAAATCGATTTTCCCAGGCTAGAAGAATTATCAAATTCCTTTACGGTAACTTTTACATCTTCACTTGTGAAAAGCTCTCCTTCGTTTACTTCTGGATGATAAGTAAACTGTGCAGTAATGGCCCTGCTCGATGTTGGAATCTTTGCAAGCTCATTAGTTCCTTTAGCGTTAAGCATTGCATTATAATTCTCATCTTCTTTGGTTGGAGGAATAACAATACCGTCTTGTCCTACACTAATATTTTTCTTTGACATTTATCCCCCACTTGTTTTTGCCATCTCTCTCAGGATATTTGAAATTTCCGTATTTAGTTCCATCCGGTCTCATATAAGCAAGTTGCCAATCAGGATTATCAAATAATTCAAATTCCATCAGGTTATTCAATATTACTTCGTAATTGCTGCACCAGGTCAAAATCAGAGAATCAAGATGACTCAAAATTGCAACTTTTTCAGTAAGCTTCAACATTTCAGGATCAAGCCGCCATTCGTTCAAGTCTATTTTTCTAAAACAATTGATTGTGTTTTGGGATGCCGTGTATTTTTCCAGTTTGTCTACAAGATTATTAAAATAAGCCAGTTTTTCTTGAAGCTCTGTCATATCAAACATGTAGCATTTCATAAATGGCAAATGATAGGCTTTCATCAATATAGCAATTAAACTATTTACAGCCATCAAACCTCTTACTGCCTGATGACATAAAGCATAATTACATTTTATCCCTTCAATATTTTCTGGGACATTGTAAAAATTCTTGAATGTCAGCAGATCCGTTGCATCCATATTTTTATTACGTTCTAATGTTTTTTCGGCTCTGATAATTTCCTCTAGCGACAATTCGATACCAAGAAACCAACGAAAAAAAGCATAATTATAACTTTTTGCCTGCTTTGACAGATTTGTAATAAGGTTTCCAATCTGTGTCATATAATAAAAATCATCATATTCCGGTTTTGTGAGTTCATTGCTTTTTCTTGTAATCTCTGCGGTGCTTACTCCTTTAGTTGCCTTTCCAGATTGAACGGCCGCGAGCATTTTTAATAATTTTATTCCTAATTCTTCACCGGTCATAATTCAAAAAATCCCTTAAAACGAGCTTCTGCGTCTTAGACGTAAATTACTCTATTTCTTCTGAATTCCCTCTAAAAAGGGCCTTCTAGGGCCTCTAACGGCCTATTTATCGACCTACTCTAGCCGACAAAGTTTTTCTAAAACCCGATTCCCTGATCTCAATATTTCCGTCTGCTATTTCAGACAGAATATAATCAAAAGTCATTCTTGAACCCTGAGCAAATGAATATCCGGCACCACCGAAAACTTTTTTTAGTTCTTCATACATAGACTTACTCATGTTGAAGTTTACGGCCTGTGTCTCATTATTCCGTTCTTTTTTTGTCTGAGTTTCTTTTACTTCAGTCATGTCCTGAACAACAGTAAGTGTATTCTTTAAAGCTTCTGTTGCAGCTTCATTCATTACGTCTTTATTTGATTTTATAGTTCCTTTAGCCATACATAACCTCGTTTCTTTATTTTTCAATATCAGCAACTATCTGATTCAATGCTTCCTGTGTTTCAGGCTTCATTCCCAATTCCTGCAAGGCAACACACTGTAATTCAGCTTTCTTAAAACCTTGTTCCATCGGAACCAAATATTTTTTGCTTTCCAAAGCCATGATTCCTGGCAGTAAGGCTTTCTGCACAGCTTTGCTTTTCTCATACTGATTAAAAATAATTTTGTCGCAGATAGGAGTCTCTTTTCTTCCACGCAATTCCTTTAAATCGATGTAAAAGTTTACCATTCCATCAAGTGATGACTTTGCGATCTGCAGAACCGGGAGAACTTCATCCGATGCCTTTATATATTTTTGAGTTGCTTTTGAGAGTGAGGGTGGTGTATCGAAAACAAGATAATCAAAACCTAATTTCTGAGCATCCTCAACAAGATAATCCACAACATCATTTCTTTTTTCATCAAGAACACCTGAAGTGTTCCACTCAAACAACCGGCCATTTGCAAGTCTATCCTTTGATGGGATTATGTAGAGGTTATCGTAGTTTGTTTTATAAATACAATTTTCAAGGCCAATCGAATCGTTATACAAAAAATCAGCAAGTTCATTTTCAATGGTTCGCTTATTCAAAAACTGCTTTGTAAGGTTAGCCTGAAAATCTGTATCAACCATCAAAACTTTTTTTCCCTTGATCACAAATTCTACAGAAATTGCTCCTGCCAGAGATGTTTTTCCAACACCACCTTTGTTATTGTAAATGCAGATTGTTTTCATACCCTCAGAATTTCCTTTTTTACAAAATAAAATTTAATAGTATCTTAATAGTAACATACTATTTATTTAATTGCAATTATAATATATTATTACTATCGTCTTTAATAGTGTTAATAGTATTTTAATAGTAATTTACTATTAAAATACTATTGCAAAAATACAGACGCAAATAACGGGCTTTTAAGAGGGGTTTTTAAATAAAATCGACAAATTACTCGACCGATGCATTTTGAAGCGATTCTGGGCCGTTTTTGAGTTTCCGCAGCATCTCTCCTATATACAAACACAGTCTCCTATTTTCAATGACAAAATAGGAGACTTGCCGTTTCTACTGCAGAGTTAATTCTAAAAATGCTAAAGCTTGCCGTAAAAAATAAAACTGCCAACATACCGAATGAAATATAGCCAAATCACCGAATAACCGCTTGCTTAAGGAAAATAATTTCCAAAATCTCCTATTGTTAATACCACGCTCCTACTTTTTATGCTATAATAGGAGAGATAGGAGAATAATAGGGGAATGCGAACTTTTGATTATTCAAAACTGAACTGCATCATTGATAATGAAATCATGGGCTACATTGCCAAAATACATGAATACAAAGGCAGGCAGCAGCTTTTCATCAGCCAGAAAAAAGAGAAACTAGAAAAACTGGTTGAAATAGCAAAGATTCAAAGTACAGAAAGCTCTAACAAAATTGAAGGTATTGTAACTACAAACACTCGAATCAAGCAGCTGGTCCAGGAAAAAACTGCTCCAAAAAACAGAGATGAAAAAGAGATTATGGGCTATCGTGATGTTCTTAATATAATTCACGAAAATTTTGAATACATTCCCATCACCCCTAGCTACATTCTGCAACTACATAAATATCTTTATCAGTATTCAAATCCTGATTTTGGAGGAAAGTTCAAAAATACTCAGAATTACATTGTTGCAAATCTCCCAGATGGAACTTCAAACGTTCTTTTTGAACCTCTCAGTCCAATTGAAACACCTATTGCTATGGAACAACTTTGTGACACCTTCAATAAAGCAATGAGTCTTGGCGAAATTGATTCTCTTCTATTGATTAGCAACTTTATAAAAGACTTTTTGTGCATTCATCCTTTTAATGATGGAAACGGAAGAATGTCACGATTGCTTACAACACTTCTGCTTTACAGGTCCGGCTTTGTTGTTTGTAAGTACATCAGTTTGGAAAAGAAAATCGAAAAAACAAAAGACACTTATTACGATGTTTTGGAAGAAAGCTCTGCAAACTGGCAGGACGGAACAAATGATAACACAGCTTTTGTAAAATATATCCTGGGAATCGTCCTTTCTGCATATAGGGATTTTGAAGAAAGATTGAACCTTATAGAAGATAAAATTTCAGCCTATAAAATGGTTGAAAGGGTAGTGAAGGAACGTCTTGGCAAATTCACAAAAAGTGACATTCAGGAACACTGTCCGACACTTGCACGACAGACAATTGAAAAGGCCCTTAAACAACTTTGTGATGAAAACAAAATTGAAAAACACGGACAGTCAAACAAGACTTTCTATGTGAGAAAAACAATATAGAAAAATCACGATGTCAGTCATTGACACCTTAGGTCTTTACAATAAAAAGAATAAATCTTGCCGAAACAGACAAAAAATGGGTAGACGATCCAGTTGATACTGTTTTAGACACAATTGTTTCCTTCCTGGAGGAATTAAATTAATAACTTGCTTGCAGGCTTTGAGTTTTAGGCGAAAAGACTACAAGGGCGCAATACACATTAGCCAAGGCTAACGTATGCGCTAGGGGGACACCTAGAACCCAAAGAAAAGACAAATTATGGATGGATTCAGAATATTAGAAATCACACAGCCAAGTGAACTTCATGTTACAGCAAATCAATTAACGATAGAGCAGGAAATTGCTCCCAAAAAGAAACGAAAAGTATCGGTTCCGCTGGAAGATCTGGAACTTATTATATGTACAGGTGCAAATATAAGACTTTCAACAATGGCTTTATCTGTTTTAAGCGAAAATAAAATAGGGCTAGTAACAATTGGAAAAGATTATATGCCAGCAAGTATAGTTCTTCCTTATGATGCAAATGTACGAAATGCACAAATTGCAAGACAGCAGTTAAGCATGGACGAAAATTTAAAAGGCGAGCTTTGGGAAAAAATTATTCAAAAGAAAATTGAAAATCAGGCAAAATGTTTGACACTTCTTGGAATTGAAGGAACAAAGGAACTTTTTGAAATGATGAAAAATTTGAAAGCAGGGGACCCTGATAATATCGAAGGAAATGCTGCAAAATTCTATTTCCAACAATTTCATCCAGGCTTAGTAA
>CADAKY010000034.1 GCA_902788575.1 uncultured bacterium
TCTCTTCTTCTTTTGCTTCGTTTTCTTCTTCTCTTTACCTCCGAAATAAAGAGAAGAAGAAAATGAAGGCTACAAATAAACAAAGAAACAATTAAAAAAACTAATTTCAATGCACACTTGAACTTTTCACAACAAAAGAGATATTTTGATGTATTCTGCTGACCTGTTACGATGTGGAAATTGATTTATATTTTTCTTAACTGCCTGATTGAGGAATTTATTAAAAATATTCTTCCTAAATAATACTTTTATGAAGAAATTATTTATTATATTTTTACTATTTTCACTAACATTTCCTGCTAATGCAAATACAATTCAGGGTGGTGTTTCAGAGCGCGGAAGCGGAAGCCGTATTATTGATAAAGCAACCGGAAAAGGAATCGGTGGCGCAAAAATCACACTGCCAAAACAGCAATATCAAACAAAAACGGACAGATACGGATATTTTGAATTAGATACCGCGATTGACGGTACAAGTATAATGTCAGTCCAAAAAGAGCATTATAAACCTTACACAATGACGATAGACAAGAAAACTCTCTCTTCTCCGCTTGTTGTCGGAATTGAAAAGTCGAGCGGATTTGATATTTCAATAGATTCCAATATGCACCACCTTGGTGACGGCACATTTTCCGAACTTTCCGCAAATTCAGGTGAATTCCGTTCCGAATCGGCAGGCCCGTTTTTTACAAAAGAATTCATACTCAAAAATATAAATTTTTCCAAACCCGTTTATCTTGTAATAGGTTCAATTATAGGTATAGATACTCTTACGGCGCGTTCTATGGGTCAGAACAAAAACCCGAATTCTTACGCTTCCCCGCCGGAAGTTTATTTTAACGGCAACAAAATTGCAGAAATCCAGATTAACGGAGACGGTCAAAAAATTAAAATTCCTCCGTCACTGATTAAGAAAAATCAGAGAAACGAAGTCACCGTAAAAACCGGCAGAAACCTTATGCAGACTGCTTATATAGATTATGACGATATTGAATTTATGAATCTCTTGATTGAAAATTAAAATTCTTATGCAAAAAAATTTTTTTACGTGTTTTTATAAATAACAAAGGATAAAACACATGAAAATTACAACAAATTACGCAATAAGAATAAATAAACCTGTATTTAAATCCAAAAAAATTACTCCAAAGCAAACGGCTTCACTAATCGTTTCCTCTTCCGCAATGGTTGCAGGATGTGCTAGAATATTAACAGAGGGAAATATGGAAACAAAAAAATTTACCAAATTAAAAGAAGAGTTATCTCAAAAACTTGAGCCTGCAACATTGGACGCTAAAAAAGCGGACTGGGATTTTTACACAAATTCAACTGACGAAAATTTGAAAAAATCCAAAACAGCTTCCGATAAAATAGATGCGATTTTTCATAATGAAGAAACATATAACAAATTTCTTCAAATTGACAAAACAAAACTTTCAAAACACGACTCAAAACAGCTCAAAGATATTCTGAAAGCTTTTGATGATGAACTTAATACCGGTGAAGCAAAAAAAGCTCTGAGAGACAAAGAAAACGAAATTGCGCAAAAATATAATTCCTATGTTCCGACTCTGGACGGCAAAGAGGTTACACGTCTTGAGCTTTCAAGAATAACAGAACAGGAAGCCGACCCTGAAATCAGAAAAAAAGCTTACGAAGCAAAAATCAAAGGCGGTGACTTGATTGCGGAAGATTTGAAAGAATTTGCAAAAATGAGAAACGAATACGCGAAGGCAAAAGGGTTTGAAACGTATTTTGATTACATGATAAAGGACAGCTATAACGTAGATTCCGAATTTTTGGACAAACTTATTGATGAAGTTTATACTCTTTCAAAAGAAAAAATACGAAATTTATTGGGCAAGCGGGAAGACGAATTAAAAGAATTCTTTAATGTAAAAGAACTGACAAATTATCATTACGGCTTGATTTTAGACAGTGAACCGGAAAAAGACGTAAATAAGGTTCTTGAAAATTATAACGTTGAAGATATCACAAAAAGAATTTATTCCGGTATGGGTTATGACATGGATAAAATGATAAAAGAAGGCAAACTGACTCTTGATTTGTACCCTAGAAAAAACAAAAATACCCATGGTTTCTGTTTTGGAATAGATTATGGTAAAGATTCAAGGATTCTGGCAAATTTGAGAAATAATTATACAAGCCTTGGAACTCTTTGCCACGAAATGGGGCATTCTGTGTACGATTTGGGAATATCTCAGGATTTACAATTTTTTGACAAAGAGGTCGCTTCAATGGCTTTTACTGAGGCTATCGCAATGATGATGGAGGATTTACCCAAAAAAGAAAACGTATTAAAAGATATTTTGCCTGAAGATTTGCTCAAACGATTTAAGGATACATTAAAAGAGGATGAAGCTTATTTTGTATCCAGAAGTCTTGAGATTATTGAATTTGAACGCGATATGTACAAAAATCCGGAGCAGGATTTGACAAAACTATGGCAGGAAAAACGTAAAAAATATCTGATGAGAGATACAAAAGCTGACAATGAATGGGCGACAATTCCGCACTATCTTTCACACCCCGGATATTATCAAAATTATTTCCGCGCAGCACTTATGAAGGCTCAAATCTATAACCATTTGATTAAAACTCTCGGATATATTACCGAAAACAAAGACTCCGCTGAATATATCAACAAAAATATTTTTGCAAACGGAGCTTCTGTTGAAGAGTATGACCTGATTAAACAGCTTACCGGAAAAGATTTTTCATCAGAAGATTTTGCCAAAAACTTGGAATAGATACTACTTTCATGCTATTATGTAAAAAGCAGTGAGGTAGGAATTATGTCAATAAGAAAAGTTTTAAGATACGGTGAAAAATCGCTCAGAGAACCTTCAAAAGAAGTTCACAAAGTCTCTCAGAAGATAAAAGTTCTGGTTGATGACCTGCTTGATACAATGTATGCACAAAACGGAGTCGGTCTGGCTGCACCGCAGGTGGGTGAAAATTACAGAATCTTTGTTATTGATGTTTCTACAAATGAAGAACCTCTGAACCCGATGGTATTTATTAACCCGAAAATCATCAAAAAATCCGGTGCCTGCATTAGTCACGAAGGTTGTTTGAGTTTTCCGGAAGCGTTTACGGATGTCAGAAGATACGCAAATGTAATGGTTAAAGCTATGGACAGAAACGGACGCTCTTTTGTACTGGAAGCAAAAGACGGAACACTCCTTGCACGCTGTATTCAACACGAATTTGACCATTTGAACGGAGTTCTTTTTATAGACCACCTTATCAATCGTTTTGATGCGGAAACTGAATTATCAAAACACGATTTACCGCCGATTGAAGTTGATAAACTTCTTGACGAACCGGAACTTCAGGCAGAAGTTGAAAAGCTTCTTGAAGCAAAGGTTGAAAAGAAAGAGTAAGCCAAACTTATATCCTACAGTTTATCTATTGACCTTGATAAGTAAAGTCGGGATAATGTTTTTATGGATAATATTCTTGAAATAAAAAATCTGAATCTGTTTTTTGGCGAAAATCAGGCTTTGTATGATGTTAATTTGACGCTTGAAAAAGGCAAGATGCGCGCACTTGTCGGAGAGTCCGGATGCGGAAAATCAATAACGGCAATGTCTGTATTAAGATTACTCCCCAAAAGTGCAAAGATTACAAGCGGTGAAGTTATATTTAAAGGTCAGAATCTTTTAAAGTACAAAGAGAAGCAAATGAGAAATCTGCGCGGAAACAAAATTGCATTAATTCCGCAAGACCCCATGACTTCACTCAATCCTTTGTATACTGTCGGAAATCAGCTGATAGAGTCGATTCTTACTCATAACAAAGTTTCGCATCATCAGGCAATGCGAAAAGCAAGAGAAGTTATGGATTTGGTAAAAATTCCTGACGCGGAATGTAAGCTCAATTATTACCCTCACGAGTTTTCGGGAGGAATGAAGCAAAGAATTATTATTGCCATGGCACTTGCATCCAATGCAGAACTGATTATTGCGGATGAACCTACTACGGCTCTGGATGTAACTATCCAAAAACAGGTTATGGATTTGATTGACGAACTCCGTAAAAAATTTCAGACCTCTGTACTTTTGATTTCACACGATTTGGCTCTTGTGAGCAATTATACGGATGAAATCTCTGTAATGTATTCAGGACATATTGTTGAAGAAGCATCAGGAAAAGAGTTTTTCAAGAATCCTCTTCACCCTTATTCGCAAGCACTTTTGCACTCTCTTCCGCAAAAGAATCCGTATTTGAAGCTTAAAACCATTGAAGGAGCGCCGCCAAATATTCAGGAAAAAATTTCCGGCTGTAAATTCCATCCCAGATGTGATTTTTGTAAAAAAGAAATCTGTGAAAAAGAAATTCCTTTTCTGACGGAAAAATTACCAAAACATTTTTCGGCATGCCTTGTCAGGTAAAGAATTGACCGGATTGTTAATCCGATGATAAAAAATAAAAAAATGTAAAAAAATAAAAAAAAATAATAAAAAATAAATAAAAAAACAAAAAAAATAAAATAAAAAAAAATATAAAAATAAAAAATTAAAATTGCATAATGGAAAATGCTATAAATATTTGGTTTTAGTCCGTAGGGTGGGAAATGCGATAATCATTAAAT
>CADAKY010000035.1 GCA_902788575.1 uncultured bacterium
TAATTGTTTGTTAGTTGTTTGTTAATCTGCATGTTAGGGTATCGGGTCAAATCCAGTCCCTGAGAGAATCCCACTTTGTTAATCTGCATGTTAGTTTTTCGATTTTTTTGAAAAAAAGTTAAAAAAGAGCTGGCAAGGGTTGATTTTATTGACTTTTTGTTTTTGCCGAAGGCTGAATCATTGTCGTATTGGTTATTTTTGGGATAGAAACCCTAACCTGCTTTTACAAAGGAACTTCTACAAAGGAATAAAAAAGTTGGGTTTCACCCAACCTACTTCTTTTACAAAAAAAAACAAAAGTAAGTAGGGTAGACTTCAGTCTACCGACTGTACTTATTATCTTAATTTAGTTGATAGGTCATATACCAAATCTATTTATACTTGATAAAAGAGATCATACAAATATAAAAAATTACAGAATTTCAATTCTTAACAAAACTTCCTTAATAGTTCCGTTTTTTATAATATTAGCAACTTTAGTATTTACTGTATGATTATTGCTGATTGCATCAAAAACATTGTCACAATGAATGCTTTTTATATAACCCAATAATTCATTCTTGAACATAACTTTAACAGACTTTTTACAATAAATATTATCCGGTTCTAACTCCAATGAAATAAACTTTTCAACTTCTTCGTCAGAAAGCAGTCTGATTTCATCAACCAAGCTTTGTGATTTTGTATTCAGCCAAGAAACATCCGTATTAAAAACAGCAGGAATTTCTTCGTGCGGAGCAATAAACTCAAAATTATCAGTTAAAAGTTTTGCTCCGGTTAATCCCAACAAACTAAAAACATCCTCTTTGTAATTGATTGCACCCCAATAATTAAGAAAATCTTCATAATCTCTTCTTTGAGGATTCAATAATCTTCTTTTAAATACTTCTAAAACATTATCGGAATAAGTTTTGCGAACATCATCAAAAGCCGGATAATTTGTAAATTCATCCTCCTGATTTGCTTTTTTTAAATTTTTTTCAATATATTTAAAAATATATTCATTCTCTTCTTTTTCTAACACCCCGATGATGTGACGATTTTTATATACATCTTTTCGCCAGGTTAAATATATTTTATTGGTATTAATTGTGCACATTAATTAAACCTTTCAAAATATTTTTTCGTAAATCTAAAATTTTTATAATCAATTTTTTTCTATTATCGGATAGTTTATATTGATTTGGTACATCCAGCTGTTGTATTTCATGAATTACCTCTTCAGTATAACCCAAATAATCATTTTTTAACATTTTTGATATAACATCTTTTGTTTCAGCATAATTTTTCAATAAATATTCAATAATTTCAAAATGTTTATAATGCTTTAAATCAAAAGATGAAATATATAAATTCGGCGGCCTGCTGTTTTTGACATACTTAATTAATTTATTGGAATCTGATAATAATTCATTAACCCTTTCTTCTGTTTCTCCTGATGTTAAACAAGAAGCATTATCATATATCGGAGAAAGTTTAAAAATACGTTTATGTCTGTCATACAAAAATCCCCAATTCTCATCATGACGGTCATTGTTTCCTATTAGGGTGTCAAAAACCAGCATCTCCAAATATTTATTCCATGCTGTTTCATCAATTTTTGATTGCTGAAGAAGCATATTTATAAATAATAAATTATGTTGATTTGATGCATTTATTTTTGTAAAAAAATCTTTTGCCTCAATTAATTCACTAATCGGCATACCTGCAGAACCGCGTTCCAAAAAATTTTTGATAAGAATACCAAAATTACCGTCTATGCAGGCAGGAATCGCCTCTGTTATATCAAGGCCAAGAAATTTTCCGATTTTACATGCAATAAGTTCTGTCCATATTTCCTTGGTTATAAAAATATTATCTGAATATTTATAAATTTTAGGTTCTTTATAAAGAAAAACTTCTTTGTCGCAAATTCTTTCAAACCAAGACTTTACACGTAACCCTTTAGAAGAAAAGCCTTCGATTTTTGTCCAAGATTCAGTATCAATATTTACTAATTCAATAGTCATATCTTATCCCTGCACTCTTGTAACATAAAAGATTTTCAGTTTTAAGACATCATACAGATATAGGAGATTATTATATAACCCTTCAAAATTATATTATTCAAAATAATTATTTTAATGTATAATTAAGCTAATAAGAATACGAAAGGGGAATTTTATGACAAATTTATCACCATTACAAATCGAGAGACTAAAATACCAGCCAAAATTACCTTTTTCTTTGGCTTCAGGTATCAATCACCTTGTTTCTGTTGAAGGAAAAGCTACTCAATCTGTAGCGAATCAAGATGAAATCAAAGCTTTATTCAAAAATACTTACGGAAAACCAACCGTTACTTTTCAAACATCAACGGAATCAACTACAAGTGATTTAAGAAATGTCGGCGTTATTTTATCAGGCGGTCAGGCTCCGGGCGGACACAATGTTATCGCAGGTTTGTATGACGCTCTTAAACAAGCTAATCCTTCTAACAAATTGTATGGATTTTTAGGCGGACCAAGCGGTATTATCGATGGTAAATACGTAGAATTCAATGATGAATTTATTAACGATTACAGAAACACCGGCGGTTTTGATATTATCGGTTCAGGCAGAACTAAGCTGGAAACAGAAGAACAGTTCCAATCTTCTTGGGAAGTTTGCAAAAAACTTAACATTTCTGCTGTAGTAATAATAGGCGGCGACGATTCAAACACAAACGCAGCACTTCTTGCAGAGTGGTTCGTTGCACACAATGCAGGTATTCAGGTTATCGGCTGCCCTAAGACAATTGACGGCGATTTAAAAAATGAACAAATTGAAATCTCTTTCGGTTTTGATACAGCTACAAAAACTTACGGAGAATTAATCGGAAACATTGAAAGAGACGCAAATTCAGCTAAAAAATACTGGCACTTTATTAAAATAATGGGAAGAAGTGCTTCTCACGTTGCTCTTGAAGCGGCTCTTCAAACTCAACCGAATATTACATTGATTTCAGAAGAAGTTGAACAAAGAAAAATGTCACTTTCTTCAATCATTGATTATATGACAGATATTATCGTAAAACGTTCCGAAATGGGCAAAAACTTTGGTATCGCTGTAATTCCGGAAGGCTTAATCGAATTTATTCCGGAACTTAAATCAATGATTGCAAACCTGAATGACATTATGCCGTCTTTGGAAAAAGATTCTAAATACTCAAATGGTTCTGACGCTGAAAAAATCGCTATAATTGAAAACTCACTTTCAAGCGAAAACTCTTCAGTATTCAAATCTCTTCCGGCTCTGATTAAGTCACAATTACTTATGGACAGAGACCCGCACGGCAATGTTCAGGTATCAAAAATAGAAACAGAAAAACTTTTGATTTCTATGATAGAAGCAAAATTGAGTGAATTGAAAAAAGCAGGAAAATATTCAGGCAAATTCTCAACTCAGTCACACTTCTTCGGTTACGAAGGCAGATGTGCATTCCCGTCTAACTTTGATGCAGACTACTGCTACTCATTGGGATTCAACGCATTTGCTTTGATTAACTTCGGTTTGACAGGTTATTTATCATCAGTGAGAAATCTAACCGAACCCGCAAATGATTGGATTGCAGGCGGTGTTCCATTAACAATGATGATGAACATGGAAAGAAGACACGGTGAAATGAAGCCTGTTATCAAGAAAGCTCTTGTTGAACTTGACGGACCTGTGTTCAAAAAATTGGAAGCAAACAGAGAAGACTGGGCATTAAATGACAGATACCTATTCCCCGGAGCTATTCAATACTTTGGACCGTCTTCCGTATGCGATATCACAACAGTAACACTGCAGCTTGAAAGTCAGGCAAAACTTGCTTCTGTATAAAGTTCTGCAGAAATATTAATTACAAAAGAGGATGATTATATCATCCTCTTTTTATGCATGTGAGTTCGCGGAAAAACTCACGTTTTTCTCGCAAACTCAGAGGAACGGTTTCGAGTCAATCCCTATGCTATCCCGCATAGGGATTGACTCTCACACACCAAAGTCGTAATACTTTTCATGTATAATGCCGTGGTGTGTTAAAAAGTGAGGTCTTGGTTATGAGAGTAAATGCTATCCGAAATTGCAGACCTTGTTCTGCACCAAAAATCACAAAACCATCTTCTTTTAAACACGGTGCTATCAACGCTCCGCAGTATGACACTGTATCTTTCAAACAAAGTAACACAATGAAAGGTGCAGGAATAGGTGCTGCTTGCGGAATCGCTGCGCTGGCTGCGTTATCAGCAGTATCCGGAGGACTTGCAACTGCATTAGGTTACGGTCTTTACGCGGCTGCTTTTGGTACAGCAGGTGCCTTCACAGGCAAAGCACTAGACGAATTAGAGAGCGAAACAAGCCCGAGATAGAAGAGGGTTGAACTAAAGTTTGCGGACTTTTCCGCAAACTGTTCGGTCGTAGGGACTGCAAATCTTGCATGTCCCGATTTTGGTATGTTAGAATTATTTTATGTTAAAAAAGATTATACTTGCACTTATCTGGTGTTATCAAAAAGTTTCCGCCTATACTCCGGCAAGATGCAGATTTTATCCGACCTGTTCTGAGTATACACGCGAGGCAATAATAAAATACGGAGTTATAAAAGGCGGATGGCTCGGAATAAAACGTATATGCAAATGTCATCCGTTGAATGAAGGCGGGTATGATCCGGTACCTGAACCGGAAAGGAAATAACAAATATGGGAATAATTATTTTTTCAGGGAAACAATATTCCGGCAAAGATACCGCGGCAAAAATTCTTATGGAAGCCATGCCATCATATAAACGCTGCGCCATGGGTGATATTATCAAGCTTGAATACGGAAAACAACACGGACTTAGTTATCAAGAAATTGAAAAAAATAAATCCTTGTACAGACAGGGACTTATTGATTTGGGGAATTGGGGCAGAAGTCAAAGCCCTGACTACTGGATACAAAAAATCATTGCCCAAAACGGCAATATTGTTGTAACTGACGTCAGACTCAAACATGAATACAATGTTTTTAAAGCCGCAGGCGCAATTTCAATAAGAGTAGAAGCTTCAAGAGAAATCAGAGAAGCCAGAGGCGGAAAACTTGTCGCAGAAAATGATGTTACAGAAGTTGATTTAGATAATATTCAGGACTGGGATTTTCTGCTTGACAATAACAAGGACTATGAAACATTGCGAACAAATGTTCTGAAAATAGTCGAACAATTAAGTTAAGCATTTTTTACCTCCTCAGGCTTTTTCTTTCTAATAATATATTTATCAATTGAACTTCCGGTTAAAGATAACGCACCGCTGGATAATGCACCGATTATCATACCTTTTATTCCGGAATAAAGCATTGCTGTCATTGCCATTGAAACACCCAAGCCGGCAACAGCCGGAAACGCTACCGTTACGGAACGAGAGACCCTATCTTCTTTTGTGTCCGCAGTCCCTATCGCAATACCGCTTGATGCCAAGCCGAACAAAGCTGTTAAAACATCAGTCGGAGCACTTCCCAAAACCAAATCACGTTTTTTATCAAAATATTCCGTACATTCCGTTTTATTTGCTGTTGCAAGTTTTTTTGCCGCATTATTCATCATTTCTTCAAGAGCTGTTTTTTCATCATTTTTAAGATGAGGTGTAATTATCTCAAGAATTTCATTATATGTCCCTTTACCGGTTTTTCCGTCACCGATAATTTCCTGAATAGATTTCAATCCGTCTTTCTCAACCTGATTTTTCTGAGGCATAATCAAATCTTCCGCCCAAAAACGGAAATTCTTTTTCAAATGCTCCATTTTACCTTCTTTTTGCCGGAAGCCGTTTGCGAAATCTTTCATTTGCTTAACCGTTGCCTCTTCAAGATTTGACATCAAATCTTCCTGATGCTTCAAACGTGCTTCTACGTTAGCTACAGAAAAATATTCCTGCTGTTTTATTGCTTTTTCAAGCAGCTTGTCAATTTTCGCAGCTTCTTCTTTCGGAAGATTTACCTTATAATGCAAAATTGCATTATCAAGAATCCCAAAACTTGATTTTGCCCTTTCATATTTTCCGAACACGGTTTGTCTGCTGATTTTGTCAAACCCCTTTGTAATCCATTCATTAGGCTTTTTGAGTATTTTTGTTTTATCACAAAGCCACCTGTATGCACCGTCTTTAAACGTATTCCAATTATTTGTAAAATTCAGAACTTTTGCACCCTTTTCAAGTCCGTTTTCTGCACCTCTGTATATTTTGCCCATAATTGAATCTGAATTTTTACCTTTTGCGGCATATTTAGCGGACAAAGTTTTCATTTTTGTAATCATTTTCGATGAAAACTTGGGATTCAAAAACGGTATTAAAGCACTCAAAACTAATACGGTACTAAAAACCCTGATTGCGGTTTTATGTGATTTTTTAGTTTCCTCATCTCCGGTATCAACAGGAACAAAGGTATCAACAGTATTAGTAACAATATCTTCAACCTTATCAATAGGCTTTGTTACAATTTGAGCACCTTTTTGCAGCTGCTCTTTTGCTGTCGGAGCCGCCTGAAAATTTATATTATTCTGATTTGGAATAAACACAATAAACCTGCTTTTTAACCTGCTACATAATTATAAAGTATTTAAAATAAAAAAAATTGCCTTTTTTATAGTAATTTTTGTAACAATTATTAACATTTAATTTTTATCGTAACAGGTCAGCAGAATGCAACAAAATATCTCTTTTGTTGTGAAAAGTTCAAGTGTGCCTTGAAATCTGTTTTTTCTTTTTTTTCATTTGTCTAATCTTGTTGTACTTTTCTTTTTCTCTGTTTGCGAGGCAGAGAAAAAGAAAAGTACCAAAAGAAAAAGAGAACACGCGATTGAACGGTTAACCACTATGCCCTTACG
>CADAKY010000036.1 GCA_902788575.1 uncultured bacterium
TCTCTTCTTCTTTTGCTTCGTTTTCTTCTTCTCTTTACCTCCGAAATAAAGAGAAGAAGAAAATGAAGGCTACAAATAAACAAAGAAACAATTAAAAAACTAATTTCAATGCACACTTGAACCTTTCACAACAAAAGAGATATTTTGATGTATTTTGCTGACCTGTTACTTTTTATCTTCCGTATAAATTAACTTTCATTAATTTTTGACTTAATAAATTCCATCTCTTCTCTTGTAAGAAACGGAGAGAAACGTGCGAATTCACACATCGCATCTTCATAAGAATATTGTTTATGCTTGACTTTATCAAGCCACTCTCTAACCTCTCTTGTTATCACAAAATCCCCTCATGTTTTATTTTTGTGAATCTCAATGTTCCCTTATCATCAACAATCTGATTCCACATTCCTGCAGGACGCACCCACACTTCACCGGTTGTAAGAGATTGATACACAACCATATCCTCTGTTGTTTCAGAATGTTTTGCTAATGCAATAACTTTATACAAATTGCCTTTGTAGTGGCGATATGTCTCTCCGATAGTAATTTCCTGCATGAATATATTTTAGCATAAACAGACATAATATTATTTTCAAAACAAAATTCTCAAAGCATGCTGCAGGTCATGGATGATTGTTTTTTTTACTGAAGTGTAAAATTCACAATTAATAAGCCTTACAAAATTTGTCAAGAAAATTTAGTTTTTTTCATGAAAAAATTGTTACAAATTTAACAATTTTTTAAAATACAAAACTATTGATTTCATTAGCTTTCGACCCTTTGTATACTTTTATTAATTTATTGATTAGAAATATGTTTTGAATTATCATATATATAGTGGATTAGATTTTGGGTAGGGAATGTTATTCTCTTATTAGAAGGTCAGCAACAAATCATATTTTAGGGAATATAATAGCTAACCTTAAAAAAAATTTAGGAGGTTTGTAGAAAAATGCAAAACAGTTTAAACAAAGAAGGAAATATAGTAGAGTTTTCAGCAAACAAATCAGGAGTTGCGACAGATACGATGCGCAATTCTGCCGCCCCTAACAAAGAATTTATTTCACAAGTTGCGCAATTAAAAGCTGCACAAATTAAGCCGGAAAAACTTGAACATGTATATGTAATCAAAAAAGACGGCACAAAAGAAGAATTTGATAACCAAAAAATTATTAATGCTGTAAAAAAATCAGCAACAAGAATGCTTGTAACACTTTCTGATGAAGAATTAAATGATATTTGCAATTTTGTCGATACAAACATTGCACGTATGGGTAAAACCGAAATTCAAATTTCTGAAATGCATAACCTTGTAGAAGGCGCTCTTGAGGCTATTAACCCAAGTGTTGCACAAAGCTACAGAAATTACAGAAACTATAAACAAGACTTTGTTCATATGCTGGACAAAGTTTATCAGGAATCTCAAAGAATTATGTACATCGGTGACAAGGAAAACTCAAATGCTGATTCAACACTTGTTTCAACAAAACGTTCTTTGATTTTCAACGAACTTAACAAAGAATTATACAAAAAGTTTTTCCTTACGGTAGATGAACTTCAGGCAATCCGTGACGGCTATATTTACATTCACGATATGTCAGCAAGACGTGACACAATGAACTGCTGTTTATTTGATGTAGCAACAGTTCTTAAAGGCGGTTTTGAAATGGGTAACCTATGGTACAACGAGCCGAAATCTCTTGACGTTGCGTTTGACGTAATCGGTGATATTGTAATGGCTGCAGCAAGTCAGCAATACGGCGGTTTTACGGTTGCGGAAGTTGATAAGATTCTCGCACCGTATGCGGAAAAAACTTTCCAAAGACAAAATGAGAAGTATTTATGCTTAGGTCTGGACTTTGAAAAAGCAAGAGAGGCAGCAATGGCCGATGTTCAAAAAGATTTTGAGCAGGGTTTCCAAGGATGGGAATACAAGTTTAATACGGTAGCATCATCAAGAGGTGATTATCCGTTTATCACAGTAACCGCAGGTCTTGGAACAGAAGAATACGAAAGAATGGCGACAAAAGCTATGCTTAAGATTCGTATGAACGGCCAAGGCAAGAAGGGCAACAAAAAACCTGTATTGTTCCCTAAGATAGTTTTCTTATACGATGAAAACTTACACGGTGAAGGAAAAATTAACCACGATGTATTTGAAGCAGGTATTGAATGCTCCAAAAAAGCTATGTATCCAGATTGGTTATCACTTTCCGGTGAAGGTTATGTAGCTTCTATGTACAAAAAATACGGTAAAGTTGTTTCACCGATGGGCTGCAGAGCATTCCTTTCACCTTGGTATGAAAGAGGCGGAATGAATCCTGCTGATGAAAACGATGAACCGATTTTTGTAGGTCGTTTCAATATTGGTGCAATCAGCCTTCACTTACCGATGATTTATGCTAAGGCTAAAAAAGAAAGCAAAGATTTCTACGAAGTACTTGATTATTATCTGGAATTAATCAGACAACTCCATATCAGAACTTATGATTACCTCGGAGAAATGAAAGCTTCCGTAAACCCGCTTGCATATTGCGAGGGCGGTTTCTTAGGCGGTCATTTAGGTATTCACGACAAGATTAAACCGATTTTGAAATCTGCAACAGCTTCATTCGGTATAACAGCATTGAACGAACTTCAGGAACTTCATAACGGCAAATCACTTGTTGAAGACGGTCAATTTGCAATTGAGGTTATGGAATACATCAACAAAAAAGTTCAGCAGTTCAAAGAAGAAGACGGAAACTTATACGCTTTATACGGAACTCCGGCTGAAAACCTTTGCGGATTACAAGTTCAACAATTCCGTAAAAAATATGGTGTTGTTTCTCACGTATCTGATAAACCGTACGTTTCAAACAGTTTCCACTGCCACGTAAGTGAAGATATTACACCGATTCAGAAACAAGATTTGGAAAAACGTTTCTGGGATTTGATGAACGGCGGTAAGATTCAATATGTAAAATATCCTCTGGATTACAATACGGATGCAGTTAAAACACTTGTTTTAAGAGCAATGGATATGGGCTTCTATGAAGGTGTAAACCTTTCACTTTCATACTGCGATGACTGTGGTCATGAGGAATTAAATATGGATGTCTGCCCGAAATGCGGCAGCAGAAACCTTACAAAGATTGACCGTATGAACGGATACCTTTCATACTCAAGAGTTAAGGGTGATTCTCGTCTTGCTGACCACAAAATGGAAGAAATCGCAGACAGAAAATCTATGTAAGAAAAAGTTATTCAGACAAAAAAGAAGGAATCGAAAAATTCGATTCCTTTTTTTGTTCTTAATAACCTTAACTAAGCCGGCACTGTTTTAAACGTACGACCGTTTAATGCACCGATTGGATCATTTGTAATTCCTACGCTTGTTGAATAAGCTTTTTGAGTTTTTGCAACTAAAAGTGCCTGATCATAAGAATAACCATTCTTAATTGCACCCTGCACAATATCCTTATTAGAAGGAACTTCCGAGGCAGAGAATGACTTCACACTCTTAGGCGGAAACTCAGGCTTTTCCTGACCGAAATCAACAGAATTCGGCTTAAAATTAGTCTCAATTCCGAATGTGTATGCTTCATCATCTTCTTTTGCATACTTAAAACTTGAAACATTGCCTCTGAAATCTTTTAGAGTTACTGCCGAATTATCCTCATCTTTGTCATAAGGCGTATGCGCATTAATATGCACAGCAGGCGGCTTAAAGGGGTAGGTTAATTGTCCGTAAACGATGTCAGGAGAATATGCTCCTTGTGTGTTTGTTACTTCCATAAAATATCTCTTATTTAATATACTTATATATCATTATTATATATCATGTTGAAATACTTCTAAACCCCATGTTGATATCATGTTTACAAAACTTAATATTTAAAGTTTAAAAATCTTTATTTTATTTAGCATGCAGAATACATCAAAATATCTCTTTTGTTGTATTTCTTTGTGTTTCTTTGTTGCCTTTTTTATATTGCTTTTTGTTCATTTGGCACTTTCATTTTTCTT